>NZ_JBWDNU010000026.1:0-31549 GCF_056269365.1 Paenibacillus sp. JT22N12
AGTCCCACGGGCACGAACGTTCAATCCCCGGCTATGGCTATCTTACGACCACATAAAAATGAGGTCCACCAGAAAGATCTGGTGACCTCATAATACGAACGGGTACGATAGTGCAAAGACCAGGAACAGATCGCCGCAGCAGGCAACTGTTCCTTTTTCGTTGAAGTAACGGGCAGATAAGATTAGCAATCTGTAAGAAACAATCCGAACTGAAATGTCCTAAAATGTAGTTTATGTAGGCAGACGTCCGCATCCCCGTTTGAAAAGTCTAAAGGAATAAAAATACGCACACAATGACAAGGAGTGAAGTTATGAAATTTCTGCTCACATCTGCAGGCATTAGTAACAAAAGCATACATGACGCGCTGGTTGACATGCTGGGCAAACCGATTGCCGAGTCTAGTGCCCTCTGCATTGCCACTGGGGTGTACGCCATACCCGGTGGTGCAGGCCACGCATGGCAGTTCTTCAGCGGACAAGCCACAACACCGATGTGTGAGCTGGGCTGGAAGTCCATGGGGGTTCTGGAGCTCACCGCGTTGCCTAGCATCGATGAAGAGCTTTGGGTTCCTATGGTCAAGGAGACTGACGTTCTACTAGTGAATGGCGGTGACCCTTTGTATCTGTGTTACTGGATGCGGCAGTCCGGACTGGCAGACCTCTTGCCGTCGCTGAACATAGTCTATGTGGGACTGAGTGCCGGGAGCATGGTGATGGCACCTAACATCGGGAATTTCTTCGTTGGGTGGACTCCACCCAACGGTGGCGATGAAACGCTGGGACTGGTTGATTTTGCAATATTTCCGCATCTGGATCACGAGATGCTGCCGAGAAACACCATGGCTGATGCAGAGAGATGGGCCGCCGGGATGCAGGGGCCGGCGTATGCGATTGATGATCAGACCGCCATCAAAGTGATCGACGGAGCGGTCGAAGTTGTCTCCAAAGGGCATTGGAAACTGTTTTCGCCCTGATATTACTCCGCTGTTTACAAATAATTGGTGGAACCTTAGTGGTAATTATTACGGTCGGTTAGAGGTGCGTTTAGTCGAAAGTGAATGTTGATTACTTTATTAAGCTAAAGGATACAAGAGTTCAGTGAGGCTGCCGCGGGATCGAGCGGCGGCCTCACTTCGCTAACGGGCAGAATTGTTAATTTTTCCATCCACCGTTAAACTAAAGTTGTATTCGGTCGGGCCCGGACTGTGCACATTAGCAATCCATGAGAAACCGGGCCTGCTGTTGGATGATAAAATGAAGACAAAAAGGAGGCTGCATATGGGACGTGTAATCCTGCAGATGAATGTGACACTGGACGGTTGCTGTGACCACACGCAAATGATTGCGGATGAGGAGCTCCACCAGTATACGATGGACATGATGGACCAGTCCGATGGTGGGCTTTTTGGACGTGAAATCTATCAGCTGATGTAGCGTACCTGGCCAGCCATAGCCAGCAGCGGCGTCGGACCTCAATTCATGGTCGACTTCGCACGCAAGCTCGATCAAAAACCCAAGTACGTTTTCTCGCGGACGCTGGATCACGTGTCATGGCAGAACTCTTTCTTGTTGAAGGGGCCTGTTTCCGAGGAGGTGCCACAGCTTACGGCAGAAGGGAAGAACCTACTCGTTAACGGCGGTCCCGGCCTCGGTTCCACCCTGGCACAACTAGGCTTGGTGGATGAGTATCACTTCCTGGTACAGCCAATCGTTGCCGGACGTGGCCCCCAATTATTGGGGGGAGTTCGTGATCGACTGAATCTGAAGCTGACCGGGACCAAACCCTTCGGCTCCGGCGTCGTGCTGCTCCGCTACACGCCCGTTCGTTGACTGCTTGGCTGATCACTTCGGCTTGGCACTGCCAGACGAATACATACGAGCACAAGATGTAGCCGGCAAACATTTGTCGGCTGCTTCGTTATATCACGAGGAGCATCTCTGTTTTAACCCGGTAGGGAGGATATAGTTAATGCGGCGACAGACAGATCTTTCCTCTGCTGAGCGCCTGTTGTGACATCAGTTTGTTGAACTAACGTATCCGATAGCTTAATAAAGACAATTGACGAGGGAGCTACCGGGAAAGCTCCTTTTGCATTTTCTTTGATACAGCTACCACGAACAAATTTACTTTTCTAGCCATGCAAAAAGGGGTCGTGCGAAATCTTCACGGACCCTTTTTTTTGTTAAGGATAAGGTGACTGCACCCTTCCCTATATTTTGAGATACTTGATCCGTGTTCCGAAGGGCAAAGTTTAGGCATTTTGTACAAATGTACTGCTGGGTATTAAGCTGTGGACCTTGCTGAAGCAAAGAGACAAATTGTAACTGCTGTAAAAAGGAGCATAGAAATGCACTAACTGACACACTTGGTCCTAGCCAATATCCATTTGTTAAACAGGGACGGAGGGAATCGCATTGAAAACATACCGAAAATTAATTTGCATCGCCCCGTTGAAGTTGTTCTGCTGATTCATTAACTATCTTTTGATAATTACGACCCCAGACTCGCATTAAATCAATGATGGGTCTTAAGGTATCGCCCAAATCACTTAGTTCATACTCAACTTTTGGAGGAACTTCCGCATATACCTTCCGGGTAATGATACCATCTTCCTCCATAGCCCGCAGGTTCTGGGTTAAAACCTTTTGACTAATTTCAGGTAGCCCTTTTCTTAGTTCTCCGAAACGCTTAGATCCCGTCAACAAATCTCGCATGATGAGAAGCTTCCACTTGTTGCCGATCAAGCCGACGGTCGTTGCAACCGGGCAAATGGGTAATTCCTTCATCGTTATCATTCAATTCTCCCCTCCATTAGTTACCTTTTGGTTCTTATATGATAAAAAGGTGCCTACTTTCAAAACGAATATATTGCTATTATTATAAATCCATCACCGTGAAATGCAATGAGGTAAAGCGAAGGGGGAAAGATTTTCATCGGTAGCTCAGCAAGCTCCAAAGACCTGCCTACTGGCTAGCGATCTCTTCTCCTATTGACATGATAGAGCAGTTCCCAATAATGAAGGAAGAATCGGCACCTTTGCGTTCCCGGCGGCACTCCACTACTCTTTGTTGAAAGGATGAGGAATCATGGATTTCAAACCGCTATCCCAATTCATCGATCACATCACCTCTTGGCGCATTCCGTGGGCCGAGGTTCTCGTGATGCAGAACAATGTTCCGGTGTTCCATTACCGCAACGGCTTCGCCAACTTGGAAGAAAAGACCCCAATCGACGAGTCGCACATCTTCAACATCTACTCGATGACGAAGATCTTAACGTGTACGGCTGCTCTTCAACTCGTGGAGCGAGGCGCGATGCTGCTAAGCGATCCTCTGGCGGAATATCTGCCGGAATACGCCGAGATGACGGTAAAGAGGACGCTGACGAACGGCGGAATCGAGCTAGCGCGTGCGACGCGCCCGATCACGGTGCGCGATCTGTTCGTCATGACGGCCGGCTTCTCCTACGACATTGAAGCGCCTTCCATAAAGGAAGTCGTCCATCGTACGAACGGTAAAGTACCGACACGCGAATTCGCGGCGGCGCTTGCGAAGGAGCCGCTGCTGTTCGATCCGGGCACGCACTGGAACTACAGCCTGTGTCATGACGTTCTCGCGGCTCTCGTCGAGGTGGTGGACGGCCGGCGGTTCGGCGCATATGTGCGTGATGTGATTACCGGACCGCTCGGCATGCGCGACACGGGCTTTGATCTGACTGAGGAGCAGCTTGCTCGTCTGGCTCCGCAGTACGAGTACAACGATGCGTTGGGTAAACCAGTTCGCATGGACGAGAATCGTTACCGGCTCGGGACGGAATATGAGAGCGGCGGCGGAGGCCTGTTCTCGACCGTAAGCGACTATGCCCGGTTCCTGAATGCTTTGACCAACCGCGGCACAAGTGCGGATGGCGTACGCATTCTGTCGCCGGCGTCCGTGAATCTGATGCGGACCGATCATCTGAACGAAAACACGCGCATCGATTACAACCGGGGGCGTATGGACCGCTACGGCTATGGCTACGGGCTGGGCGTCAGAACCCATCTCTCGAACGCCAGCAGCGGATCGCTGAGTCAAGTCGGCGGCGAATTCGGCTGGTCCGGTGTGGCCGGATGTCTGGCGATCATCGATCCGGAATCCCGGCTGACGATCATGTACGCCCAGCATTTGCTGAACAGCCAGAAACCCTATGTGCATCCCCGGTTGAGAAATATTGTGTACGCTTGCCTGTAAGCTCGGCAGGCAGACATAGAACAGGTCCAGGACACGCAGCGTATCTGGACCTGTTCTTTCAGGTTCGTGTGGCACTAGATGATCTGGAAGAATCGATTGCCAGCGGCCAGTCGCTGTATTTCGGATATCTGGGAATCAGAGTTGGGGTATCGGTCGGAAAAAAGATTGTGGAGGGGTTGAGAATAAGGCGGCTTATAGGAATTTTTTTTCTTCTCTGTTTTGTTTTTTTGGGTGGTTGTAAAGAGTCAAGTGATATTTATGAGGGTACTGCAAAAAGTGAAATTGAGCTTATTAAAAATAACAGTAATACTGAATTTATGTACGAATACAGAGGCAAAAGCGAAAATTGGGTTGCAGTTTATGTGTTTTATAAGATGAAAAATGAAGAGCATCATCTCTCAAAACCATTCTTGAAGTATATTGGTACTGATGAGACTCCAACGGGTCAATTAAGTCATGTGTTTACGGCGGGCCGCGAGACAGGAAAAGGAACTCAATTCGCTAGTTCTAAAAATGGAATATACATTTTAGGGTACTTATGGGAGTGGGGGACTTGGTCCTGCTGAGTTTTCAATTTATGATGCAAGTGATATGGAATGGTAAAACTGAGGAAATTGATTTAGAACCAAATTTTTAATATCTAACGCTATTATGCTAACTGGGCACGATAGCACAATACAAATATGAGGCAGCTGATCATGATCGATCGGCTGCCTCTTTTCAGCTAACAGGCAGGTTTACGCAAATGCCACTATAATAAAAATAGGTCCATTTCCTCTCCATAAAGAGGAGTGTCCTACCTTTACACGCGAACGTTTGTTTGCTAAAATTTAGTAAAAATGGGAGGTGTGCTACTTGGACAGTTCAAGTATCGTTATTGATTTGCTATTAATTAAATACAAAGCGGATCAGAAATGGACTCGCATTGTGATTGAGCAATTATCTGAAGAGGATCTCTCCTGGTCACCGACGTCTGAGAGCAACAGCATAGCTAATTTGATATCGCACATATCAGGGGCAGCAGGTTATTGGTTTGATGCCGCTTACTACGGCGCTTCATTGAACGAGTATAGGAGCATCGAATTCGAACGAGGGTTGCAAATGTCGAAAGATCAGGCACTGGAAATTTCGAAGATGTCATATGATTCCATTATTGGGGTTCTCGAATTGATGAAAGCAAACCCTGAACGACTGCTGGAACAGCCGTATTTAAACTATCCGCCGTTCGACTCAGGTGCCTTGAACAATCAATGTACCGTTCTAGAAATGCTTTTACATCAATTCAGACATTTACCTAGTCACACGGGCCAAATTATATACATAGCAAAAATGAGAAAGGGGCATTTAGTGTGGAACTGAAACTTCGTTCTGCGTATTTAACCATTCCCATCAGTAACTTCAATAACTCTGTGAAGTGGTATGGTGATCATTTTGGTTTTGAAGTAATAACTGAAGATCCCCATTACATAGAGTTACAAAATGACTCCGGTTTTAACTATTTGGCAAAATCATGAAGTTGGCTCAGAGGAAATGTCCACTTGTATATTAATATTCAAAAAAGGAGATACCGGCTTTGAGCAAAAAAGTAGATTATAAAAAAGATTATAAGCAACTTTATATGCCAAGAACAGTGCCAGAAATAAACAATAAATAAAATTGGGGTGAGAAAGTGATTATTGCATTGATTGGAAGTGTAACTTTTTTGGCAGTTGCTATTGGGTACATATTGTTAGCTATGGGTTTACCTTACGGAGAATTTGCAATGGGCGGTAAGTATAAAGTAATGCCAAAACAAATGAGAGTTGCATGTGCCATTTCGGTATTAATTCAGTTGGTTGGAATCATGTTTATACTACAAGCAGGGAATGTAATCTCGATAGATGCTTTAGAAACAAGTGCAAAAGGAGTATGTTACTTTTTTGCATTTTATTTAATAGTGAATACCTTTATGAATGCTTTGTCCAAAAGTAAAAAGGAAAAGCTTGTTATGACACCATTAGCTTTTCTCACAGCGATTTGTTTTCTAATTACTGCGATGAATGGTTAGATAATTTGATGGATGTTCAGCTATACCAGCTAATAGCTTATCAAGATTTAATTATTAATGAACCAAAAGAGGGATGTTATATTGGTAAAAGGGAATGGCAAATAACCGCCCCATAGATTTTGGGAAGGTTTTCCTCAATCTCTAAGTATTTCTTTTTAGTCTAAGCGGAAGGTTTCTTTCTTGGTTAAGATTGCATATATATCGGAAGGTCTTACCGTGGGGCATTCCTCGATCTGAAAAAGCTTGTGCGTGACTTTCTCCTTTCGATACATCCAATCCAATGACAGGGTTCATTAAACCACTCCTTATACGATAGTAGCCGGAAACCCCTACCCTTCTTGTCGTCCACATTATCGTATGTGATTCGGAATCATCGTCCCAACCAGCCTAATCATGGCAAGTAAGGGGATGAATAGTATAGCTCTCGGGATCCCAGTCCCACGGGCACGAACGTTCAATCCCGGGCTATGGCTATCTTACGACCATATAAAAATGAGGTCGACCAGTAAGTTCTGGTGACTTCATAATACGATGGGCACGACAGCGCAATACCGAAGGACTGCCGAACCGCGTTCCTTCGCTCAAACGGGCAGTAATATTGAAAAAACGCCGTAACATTCGGCTTAATGGTAAATTGGATATAAGGCGATTTCAGCAGAGCGAAGGCGGGGTATAATCTTATGGAATTATACGATGTAATTGGAGTGGAATATGATACGTCACGTAAAGCAGACCCACAGATCACACAACGATTAATTAACAATCTTCAGGGTTTTCAAAGTTCACGAATTCTTGATGTTGCCTGTGGAACCGGGAATTATACTTATGCCTTATCGCAAATGGGACTGGATATGACCGGTACAGACATATCAGAGGAAATGCTACATACAGCACGTAATAAATCCAATCAAGTATCTTGGGACAAAGCGGATGTAATTAATTTGCCGTACCAAGATGGGGAATTCTCAGGTGTGACATGTATTTTGGCAATTCACCATTTTGAAAATTTATATAAAGCATTCCAGCAGGTATATAGGGTTATGAGCAAAGGAAGGTTTGTACTCTTTACTTCCTCTCCAGAACAAATGCAGCATTATTGGCTAAACGAGTATTTTCCTAAAGCAATGGTGGATTCGTGCAGTCAGATGCCCAAGATTCCGCTAGTAGTTGATAATTTAAGGCAGGCGGAGTTTAAAATCGTGGGACTTGAAACATTTTTAGTCCAACCAAACTTGCAGGATTTTTTTCTTTACAGTGGCAAATACGAACCAAGCATGTATCTAAACCCAAAGGTGCGTGCGGGCATTTCTACCTTTGCAAATTTGGCGTCTCAAGATGAGATACATGCTGGTTGTATTAGACTGAAATCCGATATTGAAAACGGAAGAATACAAGAGGTCATCGACCGATACAGTAGTGATATGGGTGATTACATTTTTGTGGTAGCTGAAAAAAGATAAAGTATGCTGGGCACATTAGTGAGGAGCATGCCGCGCGGCAGCTCCTTTTTCGTTTGGCGTGCCCAGAGGCACGCATTATCTAGTTGGTGAAAGTCCAACCAAGGGAGGGACCAAGCCACCCTTGTAGCTAGGATGCTTGCGCATGGCGAAATCTGTGCGTAAAAGCGCATCGACAAAAGTACTTGTCGGAGACAAGGCGAGCAACATACCAGGCCGTAACATGAAGTGAATCCTGCCGCATCGTCAAAAAGGCCTCGCGAGAGGAAAAAGGGGAAGCCGAGTCTTGCAAACGTAGACGAAGGCCAAGGAAGCTGTGCAGAACTTGGAACAACAGCGAAGGATCTCCCGGTGTAATGGGATCGGCATGGTATGAAAGATAATGCAGTGAACTGGGGAGACCCTCCCCTGCACGAAAGCTTTTTTTTCGTAGCGAGAGACTCTATAAGTCAAAAAGACGAAGTGAGCCATCTGCAGGAAGGGAGTCCGAGGGGTGCATAGTACCGAAGAATGCAGGACAACACAACCTGCGGGAGGAAAGGCGCCCTGCTTTGTTCAAGCTTTTCAAGGAGGTACGAGTGAGTGAATGCCAAATGGCTAACGACACCTAGGGAAAAAGTTCAACAACTCCAAGAGAAGCTAGGTCATGCTGCCAAGATCAGCAAGCGTAGAAAATTTCATGCACTGTACGACAAGGTTCATCGACTGGATGTCCTTCAGGAAGCGTGGCGAAGAGTGAGTGCAAAAAGGGTGCGGCAGGCGTAGACGGTGAGACCATGGCTGATATTGCAAAGATAGGTGAAGATCAATTCGTCGCACTATGCCAAGAACAACTGTTGAAGAATAGCTACCGTCCCCAGCCCGTTCGTCGCCACTACATTCCGAAGAAAGATGGACGAAAAGTCCGCTGGGCATTCCGACGGTGAGAGACCGCGTCGTACAAATGGCAACGAAACGGATTGTCGAACCGATCTTTGAAGCCGATTTTCAGGAATGCTCGTATGGCTTTCGACCAAAGCGCGGCGCAAAACAAGCGCTCGAGCGAATCCGCAAAGCATGCAACCGTAAAGGCAATTGGGTGGTCGACGTCGACATCCAAGGCTACTTCGACAACATTGACCAAGAAAAACTGATGAAGCTGGTGGAAATGAGAATCAGCGACAGACGTATACTCAAGCTGATCCGGCAATGGCTCGGAGCAGGCGTGATGGAGGAAGGGCAAGTAAGACGGACCGACCTTGGCACGCCGCAAGGCGGCGTGATATCGCCGTTACTTGCGAACATCTACCTGAACTACTTCGATCTATTGTGGGAGAAACATGGCAAAGGAGTCGGAGAATTGACGCGGTACGCAGACGATTTCGTCGTGGTATGCAAGACAAGGAAGGACGCGCAACATGCGTTTAAGCTTATACAAACGATTATGGCGCGATTGGAACTGACCTTGCATCCGGAGAAAACGCGGATTGTGGGGCTATGGACGGGAGAAGAAGGGTTTGACTTCCTCGGCATGCACCACCGGAAGACAAAAGCGGAAACGGGACAGAAACATGTGTATTACACGACCCAACAATGGCTCTGCGTAAAAGCAGAGAAGCAGGAGGGGCTGAAATTATTCAGTCCCTTACTCTAGTTGAAGTAACTGGCAGGAGAGTTCAGGAAATTCGCGAATACTCCAAGTTAGCAATTCTTGAGGAAATCGTAAATAAGACGTAAGACGAAATTAATGCAACGAATAAGACTAACCTACAGGAGGATCTTATGTCAAATGCCCTTAAGATAATTAAAAGCACAAATGATGAAACAAATTATGTAAGAAAAAAACTTATTGAGTTCAATTCAAAACATGTACCAAACGGTATTTATGAAGAAGTTAATTTATGCTTGAAGGATGACAAAGAAGAAGTTATTGCCGGTCTCAATAGTGCAATATGTTGGAACTGGATGGAGATTGATATTTTATGGGTGAATAATGACCATCGTGGAAAAGGACTCGGTAAAAAATTATTGGAAAAAGCAGAACAATTAGCAAGAGAAAAGGGTTGTACATTCATTAAATTAAATACATTCAGTTTTCAAGCTCCTGAATTTTACAAAAAATATGGATATAAAGTAATCGCAATCATCGAAGATGCTCCTTTAGGAAATAAACACTATTACTACAAGAAGGATCTTAACGAAGTGTAAAGAAGAGGTATTAACATCGCCACACCGGTCCATACGCTCAAAAATCCCTTCAAACAGGATTCTGCATTCAGCCCCCATGAAAATTTGTTACTGTAAAAAGACAATAGTAAAGAAGTCGCCGCGCACTCCTTTTTTAAAAAGGGCGCTGCGCCCGAAATGAAGAAAATAGGATTTTGAATAATTAGGAAACTTCCGTTATGGTCACAGAATAACCTAAGTTTTCTAGTCGCCGAACTGCGTATTTTACAATAGATTGTTGCTTCTGTTTGTCAAAATAATCTTCTCCGAGGTCCACGTACATTTCTTCACGTGTTAATAGATAGTAGGCTATTCTCAACGTGGCATGGGTAACGTTTATGGCAGCTCGTTTTTTGCCTTTTCGTGCAGCTGTACGTCTATACATAGCACCTAGGTCGATTTTGGACGCTGCAACAGAATGGGCGGCTTCAACTAGGGCAGACTTCAGATATTTGTTTCCGTTTTTGGCTTTGGCTGACTTCCTTTTTCCGGCACTTTCGTTATGTCCAGGTACGAGTCCAGCCCATGAGCATAAATGCGCAGCATTAGGAAACTGTTTCTTACTATCCGTCCCAATTTCCGCTAAGATTTGTTCCGCCATTCGAGTGGCTATCCCGGGGATTGAATCTAAACGGTCGACTTCGTCACGACAGTGAACGACTCTCGTAGCGACTTCTTGATCGAGTAGGATGATCTGTTCACTTAAAAAATCAATGTGATTTAAAATGGTTTTTATCATTAGCCGTTGATGAGGGTTTACATAACCTTGTAGAGCCAGTTCAAGATCATCTTTCTTTCGTTTCATGGAGCGTCTACGAAGTTCGCTAGTTTCTCAGGATCGTCTTCACCATTAGCGATGACACGGAGCATATCACGAGAGGAGACGCCCATAATATCAGAGACAACAGAGCCGAGTTTAATATTTGCTCCTTCTAACTCGTTTTGAATTCGGTTGTGTTGTCGGGCTCTTTCTTCAATGATACTGCGGCGGTACCGACAAGTTCACGAAGTTCCCGTTGATTTCGATTTGGAATGAAACTGGCTTTGAGTAGTCCATGGCGAAGAAGCTTGGCAATCCATTCCGAATCTTTGACATCTGTTTTACGTCCAGGAAGTGCTTTCCTATGCTGAGCATTCACCACTAAAAATTCAATGCCTTCAGCTTCAAGCAGGTTGACAACAGGCTTCCAAAATACCCCTGTGCTTTCCATGGCAACGTGAGTATCTCTATTTTCTCCATCAGCTGCACTCCGGAATTCTTGACATTCCCTACATCTTTCGAAACAGGGTATTTGATCATTTGTGCTGCAGGATACGGAACAAGCAACGACTTAGCGTGATATATATGGGCTTGTGGGCTCGGTATCCAGGATTATCTTTTGCCGGCATGAGCGAACGAATTCTCGGACCGGTATTCGGGAAGGCCGTATCGCTCCTTTTTGTTTTCTGTTCATTTATCGGGGGAGCGGCGGTCTTTATTATGTCGGCAATTTTTTCACCACCCAAATTATTCAAGAGACACCGATTATATCCATTAACATTCTGTTCGCAGTCATTGTCGTGATGGGATCCGCATGGGGGTCGAAGCGCTTGGCCGCTCTGCAGAGCTGGTGTTGCCCTGGTTCATTGTCACTCTCCTGATTTTGATCCTCTCCTTATGCCCGAATATAAACATTGAGAATATTGAACCCATTTTGGAGGCGAAGCCGGGGTCTATCTTTTGGGCGGGTGTTAACTTTGCAGGAACTGCTTCGATGCCGATCGTCTTTATGTTCATGCTATTCCCAAGGGTCCGGGATATGGAGAAGGCGAGGAAAGGATTGCTTTTTGCCTTTATCGTAGGCGGAGTGTGCGTATTTCTTGTCACGCTGCTCTGCATTCTAGTGCTCGACACCGATATTACATCGAGAAGCATGTTCCCGAACTTCCTACTCGCCAAGCGAATCAATATAGGCAATTTTCTCCAGCGCATCTAAGTGATTATGGCGGGCATGTGGTTCGTGACGACTTACTATAAGACAAGCATATATTTCTATGGGGTGGTGACCGGCTTGGCAGAGATACTTCGGTTGAAGGATTACCGGTCCCTGACATGGCCGATGGGAATCATTATGGTACTTTATTCCCTGGTGGTATACCCCGATGTGATCTACATGCAGAATTGGGATTCTACCACATACATTCCTTATATTATGGTTATGGGTTTTGTAATTCCACTTTTTTTGCTGGCGATAGGGTTTGTCAGATCTCGTAGGCAGCAGGGGCCGTAAAAGCGTGGCCTGCCCTCAACTATACATCAAACAAATCGAAGCCGAATGTTGAAGTAATAATAGATAATTTGTTAATTTTCTCTTAGTTAACACAGCAATCCATGAGAATCGCATCACTCGGTAACGATCAACAAGCAATGATTATGTATAATATGATGACCGTTCCATTTGGAACAATACGAGCAGCTGATCAATTTGTAATTCATGATAGAAAAATCAAATTACACAGATTGGTTTTCGATACTTATGAAGTACGTAAAGCCGAAGAAAAGTAGATTAGGATGAGTTAAACTGCGAGCGGTAGCGAACGATTTTATATCGATTCGGGACAAACCTATTCCGCTGTCGGTAGCTTTTTTTAATGTTAAACATTTATGATTCTATGTCTATTTACGGAAAACAATACAACTTCATGTCTCACGGAAATGACAAGAAGTTGTATCCATAAAATAAAAAACCGGCAGGTTGTTATGGATATATGTTCTTGTCCTCCGACAGAAAGCCTCCTCTGCTATGCCGGCTCAGGTTTGCAGAGGAAGCGATTGTCCGGTCGCGGACATTTTTCTTATTCGATCAGGGAGTGGTCCTTCTTCCGGCTTAACTCGTCATGCCGCCGGGTAAACTGAAAAACGACAAGACCGATGAGGTTGGCAGTCCCTCCGACGATTCCAAGCCAGGTGACGGATCCATAATGGATAAAAAGGCCGCCGATGATGGAGCCGAGAGCCGATCCCACATAGAGTGTGGAACTATGCAAAGAAAGCACAACCCCTGAATTTTTTCCGGATAATCCAATCAGTCTGTGCATCTGCGCCGGATTGAATGTAAAACCGGCGAAACCCCATAAAGCCATTGCCGCTATGCCGAGAGCGACGGAATTGAAGAAGGATAAGGTAACGACCGCAATCGTCAACAGGACAAGCGCCAAAACGATGGTTCGGGCAGGACCGTACCGGTCTGCAGCGAAGCCCCCGAAGTTGACGCCAAGAAAGCTGGCGATGCCCATAATGAGCAGCATAACCGTAATCGTATTTTCTCCGGCACCGACTCTGCCGAATATATCGGCAACATAGGTGTATACGACGTAAATGCCGAAAGCCCAGGCCAGCGTTATCGTTAATGCGGCCAGAATGGTCGGGTTTTTTAGGAAAGACAGCCTTTCCGACAGAGTGACGGATGTGGGTGCCGAAATGGCGGAAAAAAACAATCGAATGCAGACGGTGGCGACCAGGGCGATAATGCCGACAAACCAAAAGGTCGTTTTCCAATCAAAAACCGAGGCAATCCAATTGCCAAGCGGGACGCCTAAGATTAATGCGACGGTATTCCCGCCAATGACGATGGACAGCGCCTGTCCCCGCTTTTCCGGAGCCGCAAGGGTAGAAGCGCTGTGAGTGGCTGCCGGTGCAAAGAGTCCGGCGCCCGCGGCAGCGACGATTCGTCCGACGAGAATGAGACCATAGCTGGAAGCCACACCGCAGAGAATATTGCCCAGGGCAAAAATAAATAAGGCATACGTCAATACTTTGCGCCGTTCGGCAACTCCGGTAAGTGTCGTTAAAACAGGAGAACCAAGAGCATATGCAATCGAAAATGCGGTTACCAGCTGCCCGGCCGCAGATACAGAGGTATGCAAATCCTGGGCAAGAGCGGGCAGCAGGCCGGCAATCATAAAACCATCCGTTCCGATGACAAAGGTGCCGATTGCGAGGATAAAGATACGATAATTCATGAGGGATCTCCTTTCAAGTACAAGAGTGGGGTTCAAAGCAATCGATACCGTTCCATTGGATTGCACAAGGAGGAGGCGACAAATCAAAAGCACTGATTCAGTTACATTGATTAACAAAAAAAATGCCCGCAGAAATCAAGGATACCAACCCCTTTTCATTGATCGCCAAACACAAAGGTTAGCCGGGAGACCTTTCAAAAACCCTTTTTCTCCGGCTAACCTGCAGTTTCTCATCACGATCGTTGACTCTCAGCTAGCGTATCATGCAGCAGACTGGAGACGGTTACTTGTTCGAGCTCATGCTTTAAGGCCAATTCCGATCTCGTAAGGATCGGATTCAGGGCAGGTTGTATCCCTTTGCCAATCAGACATTTCGGATTCGGCGAACTGTGATGAAGCTCGAAGAGCGGCTTTTCCACAACGGCCTCATAGACATCCCGCAAAGTAATGGAATCCGGATGCCTGGCAAGCTTACATCCCGGGGTGTTCCCTCCGTGCTGAACGATGACTAAGTTGGCGTCATGAAGCGATTTTAGAATGCGGCGAATAAAAACCGGACTGGTGTTCACGCTCTGTGCAATACGATCGGAGGTAACAAAGGTGTCGTTATCTTCGGTCATTTGCGCGATCCACGATAATATGTGCAGAGCGACTGCGTACCTGCTGACTACGGCCATCTGAACGTCCCCCTTTCAACAATACCAGTATAGTTACAATGAAGTTTCAGGTCAAGGAGAATCGTCGGTATACAGTTATAATCACAAAATTTGGAATTTTATACATATGTAAATATGTACATAAAAAACCAGCCCTATTTAAGCTGGACTTAAACGAACAGTTAGCATCCGAAGCCGTACTTTAACGAACTACCTCATAAAAGTCGGATTTTGTACATATGTACGAACTTGAAAAAGCTGCCGAATTCTGTTTTATCGTCGGCGACAATCAACAAGAACTTGATGTCATAAATGACAAGAACTTTATCTCATTCCCCTACAGACATTACAAAAAATAACCATCGTCGCTTGGATGGTTATTTTTTATTTTAGACTACCGACACTTTGTCGACAGTCTGGAGCATCAAAAAAAAATGATGCCTATTAGTTTGTTTTAACTCAATCAACCTTGTTAATGAGATATCGATTCTTTCAGAACCTCTCTAAAACTCATCGGAGGTCGACTGATTAAATTAGTTAGTGCAGGATCAACTTGTGCGAAATCACCCTGACGACTCGCTAGAAACATTCCCATCCGCATATTTATGACGCGGGCTTAGGCATTTGTGGGCCGCTGGTTTTAAACTTTCCGAGGGGATGGATGTACCGAAGGAGCTGGAAGTGAAGTTTCTCATATCAGAGTTGCAAATCGGTTGCTATCATTTTATAATGAATAAACATTCAATCATAAAAAAAAAGGAGACCCTATGCCGCGAACAAAGGAACAGTTCGAGTACTTACGCTCCGTCACGAAAAACAAAATCCGTTCGGCCGGTTTGCAATTGTTCTCTCACAAGGGTTTGAAGGGGACGAACGTGCAAGAAATTGCTGCCGTAGCCGGCATCAGTACGGGATTGATGTATCAGCATTATAAAACAAAAGAGGATCTATTCCACGATTTAGTCAATACGGCGATCCAAGAAATGAAGGCGATCGAATTTTTGCTGGAAGCCGACGAACGCCCGTCCGGCATTTTCAAACTATTATCCGGCGCTATGATGCGTGAAATGAGCAAGAATGACGAGTCCGCGCAGTATCTGGTGTTGGTTGCACACTCTTTGCTGATGGGTGATTTGGACCCGAAGACAGCGGGAGCGCATAATGCCCAATTATTCGAGCGAGTGGCGATTCTAATTAGAAAAGGACAGTCCATGGGGGATTTGCGTCCCGGCGATCCGTATCAAATGACGCTGCTGTTCTTCTCGATGGTGCAGGGTTTAGCTGTGTTGAAGCTTTCGTTAAAGGAACGATTCGTATGCCCAGATGCGGACATGTTGACGGCGTATTTGATCATGGATACGAACTGACCGGAGCCAACCTGTTGTATGCGTGCCGATTATCCAGATCCAATGGAGCGCTGTTGGCTAAAATGGCCGACGCTCTTTTTTTGAATTATTATTGAATGAAAATTTATTCATCAAAATAAACTATTGATAAGGGGATTAAACCATGATAAACGAAACCGCAGGACCTGTCCCAAAACAGGATCGGGCTCTCGCGCCGGATTTGGCAAGAGGAGTCATGCTGCTATTTATCGCGTTGGCCAACTGCGCCGGAGTCTTCTTTGCCACCGCTCCCGGCGTCGATCCCAACCCGCAAGGATGGGAGCGAATCTATAATCTATTCTCGTTTATGTTTCTCCATGCACGGACATACCCCATGTTCGCCTTCATGTTCGGATATGGGATGATTCAGCTTGCGATGCGTCAGCAGGCGGCGGGAAGAAGTCCGCTTGAAGTGCGTATGATATTGCTGCGCCGTAATGGTTGGCTTCTCGGTTTCGGTCTCATTCATGGCGTATTGCTCTATTCCGGCGACATTCTTGGCGCATACGGAGTAGCGGGGCTGCTGTTCGTCTTCCTGCTGCTGAATCGAAGCGAACGTATCTATCGATTGGTATTCTGGTATTGGGGGCTCCTGATCGTCTACTGTCTGGTCTTGATGATTTGGATTGCCATTAATCTCGCCAACGGGTCTACGGAAACGGCTGTAATTGTTACAAGCCCGTTTCCTTCGTCTTTGTCGCCGTCGTATTCCGTCTCCTTTACGGAAAGACTGAACGAATGGCCGATGCATACGGCTTTAATGTCCGTCTCGATTGTCATTATCGGTCTCGGTGCTTGGTGCGCGAAACGGCGGATACTGGAAAACCCCGCGAACCATCTTCGGATGCTGAGCTGGTGTGCCGTGATCGGGATCGCAGCGGCTGCAATCGGCGGTTTACCGATGGGGCTGCTTAATCTTGGCGTTCTTCACGCCGATGCGGATACCGCGCCGTTGATCAAATTGCTTTATGAAACGATCGGCACGTTCGGAGGGGTGGGCTATGTCTCCGTGTTCGGATTGATCGCCTATGCAATGACCAAATACCCGGCATGTGCTAAAAGCCGGATCGTACGGGCCATTACGGCGCTTGGGCAGCGGTCATTAAGCGGCTATCTGTTTCAATCGATCGTGTGGATGGTCGTCGTATCGCCGTTCACGCTGCATCTAGGCGCGCATTTCGAGCGTTTGACCTTGGTTGCGATCGGAACAGCCGTGATCACTTGGCTCGCAAGCGTAATTGCGGCTTATTATATGGATCGGTACGGAAAGCGGGGGTGGGTCGAAGTGCTGCTCCGGAGATTAACCTACGGACGCTTCTACCGTAAAGGCGTTGTCGACGAAGGCCGGGTAAAGGCAGGATTGTAGAAAATTGCACTAATGGCAGCAACCAAGGGAGATAAAAAGAAAGGGCCATCCCGCAAAGGATGGCCCTAAAACTTGCCGTTACAGACGGCACGTCGAACCGTATCATAAGTAGGGCGAGATTTCGCACGCAAAATCAGTCCGCAGATTATCGGGTGTAAAATTCTCTGTTTGCTAAGATGAGATGGAAGGGTGGTCATTACAATGGACTCGATTCAGAACATGAACAAGGCACACTAGCCTATATTGAGGAGAATTTCCTCAGCTTATTGCCCTATCCCTAATTACGCAAAGAAGCTACTTTAAATACGAGGCATAAGTGTCAGCGTCTTACTGTTTTCTCGGTGAGATCGGTTTCATCTATCCACAACCTCGTATCTAGGCCTTGCGCGTTTTTTTGCAGTACGTTGGCTCCCGCAAAATCCGGACAAGGCTGATCTGGTAAGTCAGGACGCGGCAAATGTACTGCTTAGTTCAACAGTAAAAAACAACAGGTTTGAGTCACGCATACCGCGGGTATAATGGTTGAGGATCTCACGAAGCTCTAAGTTAGTTGGAAAAACATTGCCTTTCCAATGCGGTCATGGGACATCCTAGACATGGAGCTTCGAGAGATCACCGATATGCAGCTTGGGTCTAGTCTTTGGGTGGCCAAGTTTCACGAGCCGATCGTTTCCGCAAACATCAACGAGTTGCGGGACACCTCCCATGGGAATGATAAGGACCGAGGTTAGATCTACTCACGGCGACAGCCATCTCGGTTACGTCTTCCCGGATGGCCCGGCTAATCGCGGTGGCCTACGCTACTGCATCAATTCCGAGTAGCTCCGATTCATCCATCGCGACGACATGGAGAGCGAGGGCTACGGCAAATATCTCGATCAGATTGAGGAGGTTTAACATGCATCAGCGCGCTGTACTCGCTGGGGGATGCTTCTGGGGAATGCAGGACTTGATCCGCAAGCTTCCCGGCGTCGTCTCGACTCGCGTCGGCTATACTGGCGGTGACACTCCGAACGCGACCTATCGCAACCATGACACTCATGCTGAGGGGATCGAAATCGTCTTCGATACAGCGGAGACGAGCTACCGGCGCATCCTGGAGTATTTCTTTCAAATCCACGATCCTACGACGCAGAACCGTCAGGGCAACGATATCGGCACAAGCTACCGTTCGGCGATCTACTATGAGAGCGACGAGCAGAGAAAGGTGGCGGAGGAGACGATCGCCGACGTGAACGCGTCGGATCTGTGGCCGGGCAAGGTCGTCACCGAAGTGACGCCTGTCGGCGACTTCTGGGAAGCAGAGCCGGAGCACCAGGACTATCTAGAGCATAATCCGAGCGGCTACACCTGCCACTTCCCGCGCCCCAACTGGGTCCTTCCCAGGCGGGAGGCCGGCGGCGCCCCGTCAAGTAGACAACAATGAAATAAGAGCACTAAGCAGCCTTAGTTCGGTACTCCACCGGACTAAGGTTGTTTAATTTCTTCTGAAACCGCTTGTGGTTGTAAAAGTGAATGTACCGGTAAGAACTTGATGTCATAAAATAAAAAAGCTGCGATTTACGCGAGCTTAGTCATGACCAACGAGAAACATATTCGCAAAAGCCGTCTTTTATAGATATGTCTAAATAATGATAATGGTACGGATTGGGGCTGGCTTGGCCTTCTCGGTCTGATCGGTTTAGCGGGTCTTAGAGGTAAAAGCCGGGAGCGTACTTATCCGTATTCTGCATGAATACTCCACGCCGATGAATTGACTTTCGGATGAAAATCGTTTACTATTTCGTTATACAATCGTTGAATGAAATCAAAGAAAAGTGAGGCGATTGCAGTGAAAAGGATTCCCAGGACAAGCAGAGACCTGCAGGCGGCGGAACGCAGAGGACAAATTCTTCAAGGTGCCAAGGACTTGTTCGGGGAGCATGGCTTTCACGGAACTTCAATGCGGATGATCAATAAGTACGTCGGCATCACCGATGGTCTGCTGTATCATTATTTTCCCGGCGGGAAACAGGAAATTTTGGAGACGATCTTCGTAGAGGTGCAGGAGGCGAGGATGGAAAGCATGGATAAGCTGCTTGCATCAATCAAGCTGAACCAGCCGCTGGAAGATGCACTCGCCCAGTTTCTGATCGGTTTGTACGCGACGCTGACGGAAGACCGTTCATTCATCCGGATAATGTTCCGTGACGCGGAGTCCATCCAATCGGAGCGACGTAACTTTATGTCCGAGATGATCAAGCTGCGACACCTGACGCTCACTGAGGTGCTGAAAAAACGGGCGGAGGCAGGCGAGATCCATGAAATGGACTACGCCTTGGCGGCCCATCAGTTGCTTTCGATCGGTGTCGTCTGTGCGCTGCGTGAGGTTTCTTTCATTAAGGTGGTTGACGACGAGATTGAGAGTCATATCCGAAACATGGTCGCTTTCTCCGTGTCCCATTGGCGGAAGTGATTTCTTTTTCCTCGTTTTGTTAACCGAACGTAGAATGAATTAACTGGAGGCTCAAACTTTCATGATCCGTTTTTTTCGACAAAAGCATCCTTATCTCACTATCTTCCTTGTCTTTCTCGTTGTGCTCGTCCTCGGCCTGGCGCAGCTCGGTTCAAGCGTTAATCCGGTGCCGCGCGACCTGCCCGTGCTACTAGTGCAGGGCGATGTCGGGACAATGACGCCCGCCGGCGACACGAATTTCGGCCGCGACCTATCGGTGCGCCTGCAGAATGCCGAGCCGCCGGGAGGGGAAGGGCCGGCGCTCGTCTGGCGTGTCGTCTCTTCGGAGAAAGCTGCAATCGAGGCAATGAACCGCCAAGAGGCCTACGCCGCGCTCATCATTCCGGCGAACTTCTCGAAGAAGGTGGCGAGCCTGCTTTCGCCCGATCCGCAGTCCGCCTCCGCCGTCCTGTACGTTAACCAGGGCATGAATTACAACGGGGCGACGATGGCGAACGGCATAGTGACGCAAATACTCGGCGGTGCCAACGCCAAGCTTCGCGAACGACTGCTGGCTCAAGCCGGGCCGGGCGGTACGCTGACGCCCGCGCAAACGGACGCGCTCGCCGAGCCGATCCAGGTTTCGAGTCGCAGCATTAACGCCATTGGCACAAACAGCTCGAACGGCAACGCGCCGGTCGTGTTGACCCAGCTCGTCTGGTTCGCTGCGATGGTCTCGACGATGATGCTGTTCGTGGCGGCGAACCGGGCGACCACGAACGGGTTCCGCCTGCATCGCTTCGGCATCCGCGTATCCCAAATTCTAATGGGCATAGCCGCGTCGGGCGCCGCCGCGCTTAGCATCCTCTGGATCGCCGGCCAATGGTTCGGCCTGCACATTCCGGATTACAGCGGCATCGGCTGGTACTTATTTTTCGTCTGCTTCGTGTTCTTCCTGGTCCAGACGACCGTCGTCAGCTGGCTGGGCGTCGTGGGCATGCCGCTCTTCGTGCTGCTCTTCTTCTTCGAGGCACCGTTACTCGCGCTACCACCGGAGCTGCTGCCGGCATTCAGCCGCCGCTTCCTGTACGACTGGCTGCCGCTGCGGTTCGCGGTGGATGGGCTTCGGGATCTGTTTTATTTCCGAGGCTTGAATATGGGAAGTCCGACATGGACGCTGGCCGCGATTGGCGTCGTTGCCGTCGTCTTGATCCCTTTATCGGTGTTGAAGCGGCACCGGACGGCCGATATCGAAATGGAGAATAAACTCCCGGCTGCGGACGTACCCAGCGACTTTTCCCGCGTGGAGGTTGAAGGGAATGCCGGGCATTATGCGTTCTCGAACCCGATTTTCAACGTGGAAAAGGAAAGCGTAAAGCCGTTATCGGTAAACGGCCAGCTGCCCGCGACCGACGAGAGGGATAGAGGCGTTACGCTGAACTTTTCAGGAGCGACGAATAATACGGGCGTGACGCAGTACAAGATTTTGCAAAACGGCGGCGAATTGAAGAATGTAAGCAAGCCGCAAGAGGATACGGTGCAGGAACCGGTTAAAGCCTCGGAAGCGAGCGAGTCGGCGGCCCAACCGGCGCTCGCGGAGGTAGCGGCTCACGCGGACTTGCCAATCAAGGATAGCGAATTCCGCAATGCCATTCGAGGGTTTTTAACCCCGTCTCAGCCCGCGAAAGACGATGGGCATTTCACCGATAAAGAATACCGGAAGGTGCTGCTGAAGCTGAAGGATGCCACTAACAAGGAAGCGGACCAATTTGAAGTAATGTCCCCCGATAAAGCCTACCGGGAAACGCTAAAGAAATTGACAGGGCTCCTAAAGGAAAACGAGTAAGGAAGCGCGTTTGAACAACCATCAAGAGAGGAGATCAATCGATGAAAATCTATATTGTTTATGATAGTGAAGCGGGGCATACGGAACAACTGGCCCGTTCCATTGCCAAAGGGGCCCAAAGCGTTGATGGCACTGAGGTGTTCATCAATCACGTTAATAAGGCAAACGTCAGAGATCTTGCCGATATGGATGCGATTATCTGGGGATGTCCCGGACACTTCGGCACGATTAGCTCCGGCTTAAAGGAATGGATCGATAAGCTCGGGTATTTGTGGGCAAATGGGACGTTAGTTGATAAAATCGGCGCGGTATTTTGTACGACGGTAACCATCCATGGCGGTATCGAAGCGACCCTGCTTAACCTGATTACGCCGATGCTGCATCAAGGCATGATGGTTGTCGGCTTGCCGGCTAATATACCGGAGAATGCTCTGTACGGCAGTTATTATGGAGTCGGAGTGACGTCTCCTGTCGAAGATACCTACGATGAGCTGATCCAATCGCTATACACGAAGGGTCTCGGGCTAGGGGAAGTCCTAGGAAAGCGCGTAGCCAATACTGCAAACACAGTTGCGGCAGGCAAGAAATTGCATGGAAATCCTTGAATAACCAAAGGCAAGTACCCGCGATGACATCCTCGCCGGGCTTTTATGAACGAGAGCTCAGTCTTATTGCACTGGTCGCGATCTTCTTCTTGTTTGCGCAGGATGGCGCCGTTCGGCCTGTTTGCCGGTAACGACGGCGTACAAGGTGTGCATATGATGATGTATAATTGTCTGGTGACAAGAAAATAGTAACATTGAAAGCCGCGTAAATTGTGGCTTTTTGTTTTCCGTTGATGCGAGCCTCTACAGCCTAGGACTGGACTACATTGACCTTTATTACCAACATCGACCTGATCTAAATACCCCCATCGAAGAAACGATCGGAACGATGGCTGACCTTGTTAAGCAAGGAAAAATCCTCTACATTGGCCTATAGCGGCATTTGTGTTGCGCGACTTTTCTAAAAGGTAGCTTTTTTCGGAGTAACTATAGCATCACGGGATTGGTTATGTTCTAACAAGGCTAAGGATATAAGTTCTTGTCTTGATGTTTGGGCAACAACTTATATCCTTAAAATAAAAAAACGCGATACTCGGGGTCAATAATGGATTTAAGATGATATATTTAGTACATAACCAGCTGTCGCCCATTTGTCGGAAGTCAAGAACTTGATCCATTAAAACTAAATTTCTTCAAGATTATTGTTAATTTTTTTCCGGGATCATCTTTTAATGAGTTTCTTCTTGGTACTAAAAAAATAACTCTTTAATAAAATGATGTCAGACAACAAAATTAAATTATGTCCCAGCTTTTGTGTCATTGGACACACAGCCAGCAATATGAAATTAGAATTATAGACTCATCTATGCAACCAACAGATTTCTCTTTTAAACATCTGAAAGCTGCCGGTGCAAACCGGCAGCTTTAATACCATCATGTTTTGATCTTCTTAGAAACCAGGAATGCCTACTCCTGGTTTACAGCGCTCATGTCCATATAGGCAATTTCCCACAGATGCCCGTCCAGGTCTTCGAAGCTTCTAACGTACATGAAGCCATGGTCCGCCGGATCTTTGGACTGCTTGCCTCCCGCGGACAACGCCTTGTCCGCCAGTTCGTTTACATGCTCCCTGCTATCGGCAGAGAGCGCGATAATTCCCGCAGCAGCGCTGGCGACATCTGCAACCGGCTTATTGATGAACGTCAGGAAATACGATTCTGTGAGCAATTGCACGAACGTATTATCGTTAATAATCATGCAGGCCGAGTTATCGTCGGAGAACTGGGGGTTGAACTCGAAGCCTATGGCACTAAAAAATTCCTTTGTCCGAATTAAATTTTTTACTGGCAGGTTCAGGTAAGTATAGTTCGATTTGTATGCCATTTTTTGGGTCACCTCATCATATTTTTCGGACACATTTTTCGCATCCTTTAAGGGTTATATTCTCCAATGTCTCTTTCTCGATTAGATTACCCTAAAAAGCGCTTCTAACTTATAATAAATGGATATAGAATCACATCTCCTTGTTAACAACCTATTTCGGCTTATGAAGTTCGACATATCTTGTCCGGCTGCGGAGAATTTACCGTACTTCCGGCGCCCGGCGATGAATTCGGCGTCGTGCCGCCTGCGCCGCAAGCAGAGACGGAATCATTAGTACGCTCCATAGCATAATCAGGTTGCTCTTTTTCAACTATCTTCAACCTCACAGTTAAACGGGGTAACAAGGTCAGTTTAACAGAGACGGATCAAGATAAGATGAAGCGGACATCAAGATGAAATAAAGAATGGAGTAGATTCACATTTTGTTCAGATTTCTGCTTACCCAAACTAAATAAGTCTATTAAACCACTCTTCGCTGAGGGCGGAGTCTATTCATTGTATTTTATTGTCCTTCTACAGCTGATAGCTGCTAATATACGTGGAGAAGAAAGCGGTGCCTATCGTGACTATTTCGTTCGTCATTTGACCTCGTTCAGGAGCTCTTCCAGGCGATCCCAAGTTTCAGTGATGCCCTGCAGCATGCCCATGTCGATGACTTGCTTGAGCGCTTCCGCCGAG
Organism: Paenibacillus sp. JT22N12; assembly: GCF_056269365.1. Classification (NCBI taxonomy): domain Bacteria; kingdom Bacillati; phylum Bacillota; class Bacilli; order Caryophanales; family Paenibacillaceae; genus Paenibacillus; species Paenibacillus sp. JT22N12. The sequence goes on from NZ_JBWDNU010000026.1 coordinate 24,236, forward strand.
ACGTACGTGGCACGGTTGACGAGCTTCGTCTTACCGCCGAGATCGACGAATTCGAGTTCGATGTCAGTTGCCGGCATGTCGGTGTTTTTATTTCCTTCGGCATCCGAGAAGTAATCGACGTAGTCAATTCGCTGCGGCTCGGAGATTTTATGATAGATACCCAGGCCCCACGATTCCATGCCGTAAAAGTCGCCTTGGTTTCGATCGACGCATTTCATGCAATAGTGCCATTTGCCACCCGACCGGAAATCGACGCTGACGAACGGAACGTCCCAGCCCCGCGGCCCCCACCAATGTTTCAGGTGTTCGGGCTCCTTAAACATTTTGAACACGAGCTCTTGCGACGCGTTGAACACGCGCTCCAGCACCAGCACTTTATCGTTTTCTACCCGGGAAACCATTGTGTTCGTCGACATGATAAATCCTCCTCGAGATTTGGGATTGCTTTTCTATGACCGTTGTCTTTTCTAGATGGGATTAGCACTCAATAGTATTCTTCCGCGACTATGCCTGCCCTCACTTCGCAAGTGTGCATCCTTTACCTCGTTCAGTGGGTATATTCTGTCAATTTTCGCTTTGATTGTACCATCCGCGAGTAGTTGCGCTATCGCTTTATTGTCATCATACGTCGGAAACGCGGTGCTATGTTTGGCTGTAACCTCGAATTCGTGTGCCTTCTCTTGGGATGGCGGTTGCACCAACGAGACGATGCATCCACCTGGTTTCAATACCGGCCATGATCGATCTTGCGTACTTCCTCCAACTGTATCTACTACCAGATCTACATCCTTTAAGACTTCTTCAAATGGAGTCGTCGTCGTATAATCGATCACGTGGTCTGCTCCCAATAATTTCAAAAAATCGAGATTAGCGCTCGAAGCGGTGCCAATCACGTTGGCGCCTTTCCATTTAGCAAGTTGAACAGCGAATTGCCCTACCCCACCGGCCGCAGCATGAATCAAAACGGTCTGACCGGATTTTAGATTTCCTTCTGTGAACAAAGCTTTCCAAGCGGATTCGGCACCTGCTCCAATTGTCGCTGCATCATCAAGCTTGAGATTTTCGGGTACATGCAACAACCCGTTTAATCCCGAATATGGTTCAGAAACTGAAACGATCCCATATTCTGAATAAGATCCTTTCATTTTGCCGAAAACGAAGTCGCCTGCTTTGAATCCCGTTACATTGTCGCCTACGGATTCAATAATGCCGGAAACAACTGTTCCCGGAATAAACGGCAGCGTCTGGGAAAATATATCCTTCAGTATTCCACTGCGGATTTTCCAATCCAATGGAATCACTGCCGCATATACAACACGGACAAGAACTTCGCCGGACTGCGGCTCCGGACGTTTCACATCTTTTAATTGCAGCACATCTGGGTCTCCGTATTCATGCACACATATTGCCTTCATCAATGATTCTGGCATTTGAATTCTCTCCCTTTTCTTAAAGTATTCTGCCTTAGCTCTGCCTTTCAGCAATGCCAGTTCAGCTTGTATTGTTTGTGTTCCTTGTGTTCCTTGAATTATAATTTCTTGTGCAGCATTTTCTCAATAACGCACTTTTGAGTAACATAGTTTCCATTTGGATATAAAAGGAGAATCGAATATGGACGAGGAAAATCTTTACTGTCCTGTCCAAGCGGCTCTGGCCGTAATTGGCGGAAAGTGGAAGCCTCATATCTTTCGGCACCTGATCGGTAGAGCAAACCGCTTTGGAGAATTACAGAGCGCTTTGCCGTACGTAACACGAAAAGTACTTACACAACAACTTAGGGAGCTGGAAGAAGACGGTGTCGTCATCAGAACCATATTTCCACAAGTCCCTCCTAAAGTGGAATATTCTCTTAGTGATTACGGCAAGACTCTCGTTCCGATTATTAGCTCGCTTTCTGGTTGGGGACAAGTACATATCGAACGCGACATTCATGACGGAGCCAAAAAGGCTGATGCCTGACATTCATAATCCACTTTAGCCGCAATACGTGTACTTTTAACCTATGTCTCTGCGGCCCCTCCCGATTAGGAAGATACATTCCTTAAGATAGCACATCCGCATGACTACTAAAATTGGATGGTTGTTGTGTTATCCTGCCGTTGAGAAGACGGCAGGCATTGTTACTGCTACCGTCTCTTCGTGCATAATGAGCAATAGTTCCTCGTCAGTTGAATAAGGCGTAATCATTTTTTTCGACTACCTTGTGATAAGCAATTGACCCAGTCGGCTTCTACTTGTGCCCTGTCGCTTAACTCAGGTTCAAAAGAAAATGCCGCGTGCCTTGATAGGCGTCTCTCCATCCCATCTTCGCGTAGAATCGAAGTCCATCGAGTCCCTTGAAATAATAGGCACCGAGTAACCGCTCCTTGAAAATCGGAATCACTTTGCCGGCTTTCGCTTGATAGTCTTGATACGTCTGAATGACGCCGCTCCTCGGCATATGCCGATCGAGAATGGCAAGGTCCACGAGGAAATCTCCCACGGGCAGAATCGTTCGACCCTCGGCTACCGCTATCTTACGACCATACTAAAAAGAGGTTGACCAGAAAGATCTGGTGACCTCTTAATACGAAAGGGCAGGATAGTGAAATAACAGGAATCAAGCGATGGAGCATGGCGAAGCTGCGCAAGGATTCAGCCTAAACGGGACGGCGCAGGTTGTAGTTAAATTACGATTGTGATAAACTGTACGTAATTTTGATGACGGGAGTTGGACGAATACATGTAGAACTTTCTTGCTGCGAGATCACGAAAAGAATGGACTCAGCTATCGGCTGTGGTTGGTTTATTTCGTCTCTGCAAGAAAGGTCTGCATTTCGTTTGCGCTCCCTATCCGGACAGTCATCCGGCCCCTTGGAATGGGGCCGGATTTCCTCGTATGGATCAGAGCCGCAAGAAAGCACCTTTCTTGCGGCTCTTTTTATTTCCATACGAAAGGATGATCGCCATGCCCGCGATACAGGTATCCAATCTTACTTTTGCCTATCCAGGTAGCTATGACCTTATATTCGAAAATGTTCATTTTCAAATTGATACAGACTGGAAGCTGGGGTTTACAGGGCGAAACGGTCGGGGGAAAACGACGTTCTTTAACTTGCTACAGGGGAAATACGAATACAGCGGAACGATCTCCGCATCGGTCGCTTTTGATTATTTTCCGTTTCCCGTCGAACATCCGGAATATTTGACCGTCGACGTCATCGAAGAGATCGTGCCAGGCTATGAGCGCTGGAAGTTGATGCGCGAACTGAACCTGCTTAAGGTTTCGGAAGACGTGTTGTACCGGCCATTCGAATCGCTGTCCCAAGGCGAGCAGACGAAGGTACTGCTGGGCGTGCTATTCATCCAGGACAATCGATTCCTGCTCATCGATGAGCCGACCAATCATCTCGACTTTCACGCACGAAAGCTTGTTGGCGATTATCTGAATACGAAACGCGGTTTTATTCTTGTTTCACACGATCGGACATTTCTCGACCGCTGCGTCGATCATATTCTATCGATCAACAAAACGAATATCGAAATCCAAAAAGGCAGCTTCTCCAGCTGGTGGACGAACAAAACTCGCCAGGACACGTTCGAATTGGCACAAAACGAAAAGTTGTACAAAGACATACAGCGTTTATCGACTTCTGTCAAACGCACAAGCGGCTGGTCTCACGAGATCGAAAAATCGAAAAACGGCACACGAAACTCCGGCTCCAAGCTGGACAAGGGATACGTCGGTCACAAAGCAGCAAAAATGATGAAACGCGCGAAATCCATCGAGCAGCGGCAAAATGCCGCTGTAGAGGAGAAGTCGAAACTGCTCCGAAATATCGAACAGTCAGAAAGCCTTGTGATCTCTCAGCTCGCATATCCCAAATCCGAACTGGTCGTGCTGGATCACGTCACGATTTACTATGGGGAAAGACCGGTTTGCGCGAACGTTCGTTTGACGATCGAACAAGGGGATCGGATCGCAATTTCAGGTCCAAACGGTTCGGGCAAGTCTAGCTTGCTCCGCCTGCTCAACGGCGAGGCGCTTCAACATACAGGCACGTTTCGGCTGGAGCCGCAGCTTTGCGTTTCCTATGTATCCCAGAGTACCTCTCATCTGCGAGGATCACTTTCCGATTATGCAGCAGAGCACGGAATCGACGAAAGCTTATTTAAGGCCCTGTTGCGTAAGCTTGATTTCGCCCGCATCCAGTTTGAGAAGGATATGTCGGCGTTTAGCGGCGGGCAGAAGAAGAAGGTTCTGATCGCGAGAAGCCTATGCGAAGAGGCTCATCTGCATATTTGGGACGAACCGCTCAACTTTGTCGACGTGATTTCTCGGATGCAGATTGAAGAGCTACTGCTTGAGTACGAGCCGACCATTGTGTTCGTGGAGCATGATCGGGAATTTCACGACCGTGTCGCCACGAAAACGATTGAACTCGGTGGGGGTTAGACGGTCTAATGAAGCGAAAAATAAATGGCATCTGCTCGTTAGAGCAGGTGCCATTTATTAGGTCTTTATTCGTCAGGTCTGCAAATTTGCCAGTTCTTCAGTGGCCTCCTGTGAATGACGGGGTTCTTTACATCTTTTTATTTATTAACGCCCGTTCTAACCCAGTGAAAGACCGATGGCAGCGTTGTCGCCAGGCGTTCCGAGCCAATACCCGTATGCTTGGGCTGCCTCAATAAAATGTTGCATGGCTTCCGGCGCAGGAGATCCTGGTTGCACGGAATCGAGGGGGCGGCCGATGTCGTTAAAAAATTTACCCATTTTCACCGTCGTAGCGACCAGTAATGTTACATTTTCACGCGAGACGTTTCTCCAAGCATGCTTTTGGTTTCCCGGAATATCAACGGTATCGCCGGCTTCACAGACGATCCAGCTAACGCCGTTCCAAGATTCAAGCTCTCCTTTGTTGCTGATTTGGGGTGCGAACCGGCAGCTTTAATATCATCATGCGTTGACCTTCTTGAAAACCAGGAATGCCTACTCCTGGGGTACAGCGCTCATATCCATATAGGCAATTTCCCACAAATGCCCGTCCAGGTCTTCGAAGCTTCTAACGTACATGAAGCCATGATCCGCCGGATCTTTGGACTGTTTGCCTCCCGCGGACAACGCCTTGTCCGCCAGTTCGTTTACATGCTCCCTGCTATCGGCAGAGAGCGCGATAATTCCTGCAGCGGCGCTGGCGACATCTGCAACCGGCTTATTGATGAACGTCTGGAAATACGATTCTGTGAGCAATTGGACGAACGTATTATCGTTAATAATCATGCAGGCCGAGTTATCGTCGGAGAACTGGGGGTTGAACTCGAAGCCGATGGCGCTAAAAAATTCCTTCGTTCGATTCAAATTTTTTACTGGAATATTTAAGTACGTATAGTTCGATTTGTAAGCCATTGTTTGGGTCACCTCATCATATTATTTTTTTTGGCTGGGAACATTTGTTCTCATTTCTACTCTGCGATCTAAATATACTCTTTCGGGAATATTCTTGTCAAGACATGCAATATTATTTTTTTGAAATGACGATTTATTATTTTAACGCAAACCATGCCAGAGAAGGTAAATCGTCACATCGAATATCTCGAAGAAAGTTTCTATGTACTTAAGGGATATTCAATCGATGAAGCAAGAGAAATCGTGCAGAAAAGACGTTCTGCCGCAAATAATTATTGATGAATTCGCTCGTAACAAAGAGCGTGTCATCGAACAAAGTAGCCGCAGCATGTCTAGTACGTTGAAACGAGTAAAGGAGGTAGTGGAGAAATTTGGAGACCCACAGCAAAAAACATTGTGATATCGGAGCTTAACGACATTGATCTTCGTCTTCCTATTTTGGGTGAGGCTGCAGAAGATACGGTTAGCCGAATAGAAAAGTTATTCGCGAGTACTCCCATAATTGAAATTTCAGATGCAGTGAAGATCCGTGCAGCACAGCGAGCTATCGATAAAACAGCTCCTTTTCACAGACAACGAAATGGAATTGACGATGTGATTCTAATTGAGGTTTACATGGATGTGATTGGAGAAGACGAGGTAGCCGGGAATCGGTTTGCCTTTATCTCGCATAATACTAATGACTTTAGCCACCCGAATGCAAATAAAAAGTTACCGCACCCGGATATTGAAGATTGTTCAACTCGGTTATTTTTTGCCGATCTATAAATTCAATCTTTCCTCACCAGGCCTCGATAACGTTAAAACTGACTCAAATGATCTAGAGAATCATATTTGCTTGATAATGGAGATAAAGTGCCCTCTTGTTAAGATTCGCCTTTTCCGAGATGTCGTTGATCGTAATGCTCTCGAAGCTCTTCTCGGACATTAACACAATTAGAGTGTTATTGATTGCTTCCCTCGTTTTCATTATTCTTCTGTCTACTTTAGGCATGATGGTGGGTCACCGTCCTTTGATGATTATGAACAGATTTAAATCAAATGTTGATTAGTTGAAAAAAGCCGGGTTTTTAACGATTGAGATTTTGTTGCGACCCTTTATAATATGAATCAATGTTCTTTTTTGGGGATTCCAACACCGTTATCACTAATCTCAATACTTATCCCATTCTTCATCTGAAACAATTGAACATGTTTCTTTCCATCTGGAACATCGATAGCTTCCCCCATCGTAAAATTTGATTGCTCCTGATTCAATAGAGTTAATAATGACTTCTTCATCAGTGATTGAAAGATTAAAGCCCGAGGATGTGAAGGTTGAGGTCCTGATCTACGGAAGAGGTCTTTGGTTAATGTTCCAGTCGGTGGACAAACGGGTCAAGTAGGCCAAACCGTATATGAGAATACCCAATGTGGCTTCCGATTAACGCTCCCGGACAGTTGGAAAGGGTACACGATCGTAACGGACAAATCGGCGCAGCGCCTATCGGCTCTGGTGAGCCGACACGCAATCACAAATACGTGTTCGCACTTCCGTCGCGCTATAACTTTGCCTATCTTGATGGCTGCCAAGAAGCGGAAGACATCTTGAAGAGCAATCCAATTCAACTGATGAGCTCGAAAATTAGCGAGTCTTAGGCAGCAAAGTCAATTTTCAGATAAAAAACATTTAACGTATGCCCAGCGCAAAAGAAAGAGGTTCTATTATGACAAAAGTTATCATTCCCATTACACCTGTATATGGACACGTCGCTCCCATGCTGTCCATAGCAAAAGACCTTATTCGCCGCGGTCATAAGGTGACTATTATTACAGGATCCATATTCAAGGAAGCTGTCGAAAAGACAGGCGCCGCATTCGTATCATTTACTGGTGCAGCCGATTGGAAGCCCGAGGAATTATTAGACCCCGAGCGACTCGCCCTCGAA
>NZ_JBWDNU010000025.1:0-39840 GCF_056269365.1 Paenibacillus sp. JT22N12
GTATTCCCAGTTGCTTTTGTTGCGATTGTAAGCACCCTTGCCCTTGTCGGTAATCCTGAAATATTTACGCCGTCCACCCTGGGATTCATCGCCCCAATACCACTCGATATCACCGTCTATCTCAAGTCGTTTGACGCTGGAGTACATCGTGGCTTCCTTTAATTCATACTCGCCGCCTGAGCGCTCGGCAATCAATTTGACAATCTCGTACCCGTAGCGGTCCGCTTCGGATAAGAGCCGTAAAATCATCGTATCGGTATGCCCGCGCAGCAGGTCGGATGTGATTTTGTTCTCGCTCATGCGATCACCTCCATACCTGTATAATACGACATACTACTTTGACTGTCAAGGTAATATTTTAAATTAAGTACTTGGGTTGAAAAGTAAGCTACAGGGCAGCCCGTAAAGAACATAAATATACCGATGACTAATCCGGCTTATACATCGGTTTATGCATCGGTATGAATGTAGTAAGCTGCGCCAAGATTGACCGGATAATGGTAAAATTGAGTTAAGCTTCTTTAACGACTAATAATGAAAGGAGATTACAATGGATGAGCAATGGATTATAGCTAAACATGATCCAGAATGGAAAAGGCTGTTCAATGATATCGCTGCAAAATTAAGAACTTCATTGGGAAATTTGGCAATTCGTATTGATCATGTCGGTTCCACTTCGGTTATGGGTTTGGATGCAAAACCAATCATTGATATCCAAATATCTGTTTTAAATTGCGATGACGTTTTAAACTATAAGACCAAGATTGAAAAAGTAGGATTCGTATTGCGGGGAGAAAACCCAGACAAAACCAAGAGGTATTTTCGGGAACTGCCAGGCGCTCGTAGAACTCATATTCATGTAAGGCAAGCGGGTAGTTTTTCAGAACAAATCACTTTACTCTTTAGAGATTATTTACGCGTACACCCTGCAGATTGTGTAAGGTACGCTCAGGAAAAGCATCGATTAATGGAGCTTTTTAAGAATGAACGCCCAAAATATGTTGAAGGAAAAGGACAGATCGTTTGGGATATTATACAGAAAGCTCATATTTGGTCGCAAGAAGTAGGCTGGAAACCAGGTATATCAGATATGTAAGGTTAGCTTATTTATATTCTGAGCTCTCATGGAACTATTCGTTTGTTGAAGTAACAGGAGGGATATTACAATTATTTCGCGAATGGTAGGAGTAACAAAATTTATGATTACAGGAGGCTGCTTATGTTGAAATTATTCGAGTATAACTGGCAAGTTCGCAAAGATTGGTTTGACTGGTGCGATACGGTGAGCGAGGAAGAGTTGATGAAAAAACGGACCGGCGGCATAGGATACATCCTTCCCACGCTATATCACATTGTGGCAGTCGAGTATGGCTGGATATGTGGTGGAATACAAGAAAAAGCGATTGAAATCCCTCCGTTTGAGGAAGTGGCCAGCTTGCAGCAAATAAAAGATTTTTCCGCCCGTTGCCACTTGGAACTCGCTCCATTTGTCTATGGTTGGAATGACAGCCTGGAAGACCGCATTATGATTGATATCACGGATGAAGGGGAACGGGAAGCCCATAAATACGGGGAAGTGATGCGGCACGTGATCGCCCACGAGATCCACCATATCGGTCAATTGTCTGTATGGTCACGGGAAATCGGAAAGAAGCCGGTTACTGCAAACTTGATTGGCAGAAGGTTATTCGATAATGAACATTGATATATTCTTTTGAACTAACGGAGAGAATTGTTCCAATAGCGGGTATTGTGATTATGATATGGCAGCTGGTCGGCATGTTCGGCTGTGTTTTGATTCTGAAATAATCACGGTAACATTGGGGAATTCTATATGTGAATCGTGTATTCTCAGTCGTGAGCGATACTATTCGCTTCTAACAAAAAGCTTTTAAATCCCGAATGATTGGAACTGGACGAAATGTATGATTACCATGCCCTTTATGACCAATACCGCCCGTTGCTTTTCTCTATCGCCTACAGGATGCTCGGATTGTCTCAGGACGCCGAAGATATCGTTCAGGACGTGTTTGTAGCATTACAACAACAGAATAGTTCTGAACTCATTAATATAAAAGCGTATCTTTGTAAACTTGTCACTAATCGCTGCCTGAACGAGCTCAAATCATCGCGCAAGGCAAAGACCACCTATATCGGCCCATGGCTGCCTGAGCCGATCGTAACTGCGATAGAAGGCAATCCCGAGGAGGCGTTTGAGCTTAAAGATGATATCGCCTACGCATATCTGGTCGTGATGCAGCGACTGACGCCGATGGAAAGGGCCGTCTTTGTACTGAGGGAAACACTCGGCTTTGATTTCGAGGAAATTGGAGAATGGATCGGTAAATCTGAGGTTAATTGCCGGCAGTTGTTCAGTCGCGGAAAACGCAAGCTGGACACTAAGAAAAACGACGCCGGGGTGCCGATTTCGCCATTAAAACCTGAATTCCAGGCACTTAGTGCATCGTTCAGCGCAGCTTTTCGCGCTGGAGATATCGCCGCCATTGTTGAATTACTTAGTGAAGACGCCATCTTGCTGACAGACGGCGGCGGCAAAGTAAGGGCTGCCATTAACCCGATTATTGGCCGGAATCGCGTCCAGGCTTTGCTGACCTATTCCATTTCTAACTATCTCCGGGATGGGACTATCAAGAAGGTAGTGGTCAACGGCCATGACAGTTTTATGGTGATGTTTGATGGTAAACCGTTCGCCGTTTACTCCGTCGCTTTAAATCCTGACGGTTCGGCCATTTCTCGTGTATATGTCATGATGAATCCGGACAAACTTCAAAGCGCTGCCCGTTCGCTCGAAAGGGCAATCCTGAATTTTTTATAGATCATTGTCACAGATATGTTCCTTCAGTTGTCTTCTTTGATGTACAAACTAAAAACAAGTTTAAGGAGGAAGTTATTGATGACGAATTTAATCGCTGATATAAAGATTCCTGATAGTAAACTAGCCGTTGAAGCGGCTGATTTATTGCGTGAGCATGCCGACGACCTTCTGTGGAACCACTCGAACCGGGTATTTCTGTTTTCGGCTATGAAGGGTAACCTTAATCAAATGAAATACGATTCTGAATTGCTTTATATCAGTTCGCTTTTCCACGATATCGGCCTTACTCCCGCATTCCGAAGCACGGACAAACGCTTTGAGGTCGATGGGGCTAATGCTGCCCGCGATTTTCTTAAAAGTCGCGGTATCCCGGAAGATTCCATCCGGCTTGTATGGGATGCTGTTGCCCTGCATACATCCATCGGAATCGTCGAATATAAAGAAACCGAAGCGGCGCTTATGAATTTTGGCGTCGGTTATGATGTGGTCGGGAAGAACTTCGATTTCATCTCAGCAGAAGCGCGGCAGCAAGTCGTCGAGGCTTTTCCTCGCAACCAGTTCAAACACGACATCTTACATGCATTCTTGGAAGGCTTCAAACACAAACCGGAAACCACCTACGGAACGATTAACGCCGACGTGTGCGAACTGCTTCTTCCGGGATTTGAGCGTCCCAACTTTTGCCATCATGTCCTTCATTCCCCATGGGATGAGTAATTGACTTGAATGATCGATTGCCTTTTTTTGTTCAATAAAACAGCAGCAGTCCAGGACTTTATTTCTCGTCCATGGCTGCTGCTGTTTCGTTTTTTGAGTCAGTCTAATACTTATTTTCGGAGTCTTACGGTGTTGTAATGCACTTCAAAAGCCTCCTCAAATATGTACCGGAAAATATCTTATTACAATAAAGTGAACCTGCAAGCGTCAAGCATATATAAAATGATTCTTATTCACGAATCCTAAACACAGCGAAAATAATCATCCTCGACATTATGGGTTATGTCGTGTTATTTTTTTCAAATTACTGTACATTTTGTTATGTACACTTCGCAATTAATATTTCTTTAAGGCTCGAAAGGAGAAAAGAATATGGGCAAGAGAACAGAATTCCTTTATATGTCCGAACCAGATGTCATCAAAAGCTGGTGTTCTGGATGCGAAAATGGCATTCCGTGTTGATATGGATGGTCACCACAACCCCATTTTGACTCGGATGGAGAGTCCGATTTCATGGTAACCCTGTATTCTACTATCTTATGTAAAGAAGGTTTTATCACAAAAGTAAGAACAAAAAGGAGCAGAAGTGATGTTTGAAATAAAATCAGATCGTTTGCGTGTTGAGATTGCACACCCGAATGAAGCTCCAAATATAACTACGCGTTTCGACCGGGCGGGATTTATAACCGAAATCGTGCTTGATGAAGTGCATCGTTTCTGCGCCACGGAGCCTAATAATCTCTCCCATCCGTCTTCCGGTGGACGCGGGCTTTGCAGCGAATATTTATTCGATGTCGGCGCAGAGGCAAGGATAGGTGAGCCTTTTCCCAAATTCGGCGTCGGTCTTTTGAAGAAGTTCGAAAACGCACCGTATAAGTTCTGGGAAAGATACGAAGCCGAGCAGTACCGCATTCGTGTTGAGGAAAGTAAGGGCAGCGCCAGATTCATAACGGAACCGCGACTTTGTATTGGTTATGCAATAAGCCAAAAGAAAGATATATGGGTTAAGGATAACATGCTCATCATGCAAATCACGGTTAAGAACGAGGGAGAAAAGCCGATAAGCATCCGCGAATATTGCCATAATTTCCTTTCAATAAACTCAATGGCCCTTGGGCCGGATTACAAAATACGAATGGATTCGATCAAAGATATGGGGAAAGACGTGCTAAACGGGCATATAAAAGGTGATGGACATGGATTTACCTTTGCGCAATATTCACCTTCACCTGCCTCTGCAAAGGTGACGCTGGAAGAGATACAAATAGGCAACCCCAAAATATTTGAATGGACGATGATAAATGAAGCCTCCGGCGCCCGTGTAGACGTAAAGGACGAGATTGATATCTGCGGCATGACGATGTGGTGCGCAGATCATATAGTAAGCGTAGAAACCTTTCACAAGCTGGAGCTTGCGCCGGGTCAAAGCAATACATGGCAGCGCACCTGGATTTTTGACAACATATGAAAGAACTATTGCCCTTTTTTCGGTTTTCATTGGTCCACCTCTCTTGTTACTGGGATTCTGAACTGTACCCCGTCAAGTAGACAGTACAAAAAATAAAGAACGCTTAAGCGGCCTTGGTCCTGAATTCCATGGGACTGAGGCCGTTTAATTTTGCTTGTAATCGCTCGTAATCTGCCCTGCTTCTATTTGTCTATCAGCAAAAAGAACCCTGTATGCTCAATGGTATCCAGCAGCTCTACAACACTCTTTTTGTCAAATTTCCTTAAAAGGTTTGAAATATGGGTCTTCAATGTCGTCATTTCAGTAAAACGGACTTCAGCTATTTCCTTATACTTCATGCCGGATCGCAACAAGTGCAGTATATCCATTTCTGACGGGGTGAGTTTCAGAATTACCTGAATAGTATATGAAAGGTTCTCTTGGGCGTTTTTCAACTGGATATATTCCTTCCTCAAATACTCCGCGGCTTCCGGATGTATGATAGAGCGGTTTTGCGCAGCCCGTATTATGGTGTCGGGTAAGTCGGGTTCAGAGACGCCTTTTATAAGGTAGTCGGACGCGCCGAATAGAAACGCGTTGGAGATGTAATAGTCGGAATTCTGGACTGTATAGATGATAACTTTGGTATTTGGCCGCAGCTTGATTATCTCGCGCATCGCGTAAAGCCCCGCGAGTCTGGACTCTATTTCAATATCCATTACCGCAACGTCAGGGGCGTTATTGGCGGCGAAAGCCACCGCTTCATACCCGTTACCAACACAACCAACCAAAACAATAGCCGGATTGTTAGCCATAATGCGTGTTAGCTTATTCCGCGTTTGTTCCGAGCCGTCCACAATTAGAACTTTTATAGGGTTAACAGTCGTCTTCATGAGATCACCTTCCTGACGAAGTTGTGTAGGCAGCAGGTTGTGCTAGATAAAGAGAGTAAACGAATCTGGAAGCGTTTACAGGAAAGATGAACGATTTGAAGGCGGGATGGCTCCAAAATAAATTCTATTCTATTAATATAGATCCAGAAAGTCTAATGAAAATTCATACTTGACAAGTAGAAGTTAGCATAAAATTCCAATTAATAATGCTTTAATTAGGCCAAATGCACAAAACATGCTCAATATTATCAGTCTATTAACATTAAAGCTAGTGAAAAACTTAACCTGTGAAAAACTTAATAGTTCTTGGAGATAAGGGTATGATCGCAAGTTTTTTCATCCTTTACAATAAAGTCGGTTGAAAATTAAGATGAAATCATGAAATTCAACCAATCGAAAGGACGATTCTTATGGAACAGGCAATGCAGCAGTATCATGATATGTTGCGGGAGATGTACAGATATTATCGCAGCCAGCCTTCATATATGGAGAGACTGCTTTCTGGAAGAAAGGAAATAGTTGGGGGTTTCGCACATTTTTATAACGAACAGAAACCGGATCGGATTTACCTGATTGGAAGCGGTTCCAGCCTGAATGCCTGCAAAGCGGCAAGTGAATATATGGAAACTATCCTGGGGGTGGAAATAACCTGCGCGCCGCCCAGCAATCCGCCGGTCATCCGAGGTTCGCGCCCGCTTGTTCTGGCGGTATCTCAGGGCGGCAAGTCGTCTAACACCGTGGCTTTGCTGGAAGAGCTGCGAGGCCGAGTCCAGACCGTATCGTTTACAGCGGGCGTTGACAATCCCGTTGCGCGCATAGCAGATTTTTCTGTAGACATCTCGGTGGGCGACGAGACTGTGGGCCCCAAAACCAGAGGTGTTACAGGAACGGTGCTTTGCCTATACCTTGCCACGCTCGAAGCTGCGCTGTTATGCGGGAATTTAAGCGAGGCGGGGTATGGCAAAGAAATCGGACTGCTGGAAGAAACGATAGGATATGGCGAGCAAAACTTGGAGGCGTGCGAGGACTTTTACCGCGCTCATCTAGACGATCTGAAAACAGCTCGGCATTTCCTGTTTGTGGGTAAGGGACCGGCGGCGGCCGTGGGCGAGGAAGACGCGCTGAAAGTGTTGGAAACCCTTTGCTTACCCAGCGCGGGATATGAGTTTGAGGAATTCTTGCATGGCCCGCCTATTTGTATAAATGAGGAAACTGCCTTATTCCTCTTCAATTCTGGAGACAAAGACAGCGTCCGGATGAAAAAAATGGCGGACATCACTCGCAAAGCCAGCAAAAACAGTTACATTATTGATCGAACCGGTTCCATGCAGGGAGATCATATACTTCGGTTGAACGCGGGAGACAGTAAATTCATGTCGCCGTTCGTGGATATTTATTTTGGACAGCTTATATCGTCTCTACTGACCCAGGAACTGGGGATAGTCCGCCACCCTGCCATACGTTCAATAACTTCTGATATGGACACTAAGACATCGGATTCGGGGAAGTGATGGTTCTGTATGAAATACGTAATCGGTGTAGATGACGGAATGACAAAATATGTAATTAAAGCGATGGATTTGGAAGGGAGGACGCTGGCAGAAAAATCGAGAGGCGCGATCAACCGCAAAATAGTAGGAGAGAAAAAAGCCGAACGCTTAGTATCCGAGGTGACCGAAGCTCTTTTGAATGATTTCGGCGCTAAAATAGAAGACTGCAAATGCGTTGTCGTCGGCGCGGTGGGCATTGATTCGTCCGGAGACCTTTTAGTCGTAGAGAGCTTTTACGCAGCACTGGGCTTTCCTTGTCCCATCTTCTGTATGAACGACGGAAAGGTAGCGCTATACGGGGCGACGGGAGGCGTCGGCGTCGTGGCAATTTCAAGCGCGGGTTCTATTGTGGTCGGTCGGAATGAAACGGGAAAAATAACGCGCTCAGGAGGGTATCCTCTCACCATTATGGGCAACGAAGGCTCCGCTCAGTGGCTTGCCGTTATGGCCCTTAAGCATATGTCAAGGTGGGTGGATGAAAGCGTTCCCACAACAAAATTGGTTATGAATATGATCGAACACTTCCACGGATTTGACTCTAACAAACTGATTAAGTGCGCAAACAGCCTCCGACGCAATCTGATTAAGCCTGAAATGGCCTCTCTGGTATATAGCGCGGCAATCGATGGCGACGAGGCTGCCGTGGATATTTTGCGCAAAGGTGCCAGGGAACTCGTCAATGTGTCGCGGGAGGTGGTTCAGAAGCTGGAATTTGAAAAAGAATCCGCTTTTGTGTGTGGAATGTGGGGTAGCGTATTTCATGACTCAGCGATCTTTGCGGATGAGTACAGGCGGCTCTTTTTGCAGGAATACCCTAATTCCAGCCTGGTATGCCCGCAGGTTGACGGCGCGGACATCGCGGCGCAGATGGCTTTGGATTATCTAGGCGGCGGAATACCGTTTATTACTGAGCTAGAGGAAAAATAACCAATAGGAGGAGGCCAGAGTATTGAGCGCCTCATTTACGGAAAGAACGCAAACGCAAAAATTCAGAAACCTTTTGAGATTGATTTGGAAATACAGGATGGTTTACACCTTATTGGCTCCGGGTCTTATCTGGTACATCATTTTTGTTTACGGACCCATGGGTGGACTTACCTTAGCTTTTAAAAGCTATCAGGTGAGCGGCGGAATATGGGGCAGCCCGTGGGTTGGCATGGAGAACTTCAAATATATATTTGTGGATCAGGCGTTTATACATTCGGTAGTTCGTACCTTGGAAATCAACTTGGGAAGAATGGTCTTTCAGTTCCCGATGGCAATTGTGATTGCCTTTCTTTTAAATGAAGTGATTTTCCTAAGGATGAAAAAAAGTTTGCAAACGATACTCACGTTTCCGCATTTTTTATCATGGGTGGTACTATCAAGCGTTCTGATTACTATTTTGTCTTACGACGGGTTTGTTAACGGCATTATTAAGGCGTTTGGCCTTAAATCTTTTAATTTTTTAGGAAATGAATCCATTTTTGTCCCTTTGCTGTACATTACTGAGATCTGGAAGAGTTCAGGCTGGGGGGCAATCATCTACCTGGCGGCCATATCTGGCATTGATGCAGAGCAATACGAGGCCGCGGCTATTGATGGGGTAAACCGGTTTCAAAGAATGTTCCACATTACGGTGCCCGGTATTATGCCCACGATCATTGTTATGTTTATCCTCACCATGGGCGGTCTGATGTCCACGGGATTTGATCAGATTTTCAATCTGAGCAATGACGCGGTACGCGACGTAGCTGAAACTTTGGATATGTATATTTATAAAATCTCATTCCAAAGCGCGCCGGATTTTTCTTACTCAACGGCGGTAAGCCTTTTCCGTTCCGTAATTAATATGGCATTATTATTGGCGGCTGACCGCATCGCAAAACTGATGGGTAAAGATGGCTTAATGGGCTAGAGAGGAGGCGAGGGTCATATGAAATCAACTAAAAGCTTGAAAAGAAAGACGATAGGCGATTATCTTATTCCTGCTATTTTGATTATATGGGGATTAATAGTTTTGTTTCCGTTTTTCAGCGTCATCGTCATTTCCTTTACATCAGAGGCCGAATACATTAAAACCCCGTTGCTTCTCTTCCCAATGGAACCGACGCTGGAATCGTATAAACGGATATTTGAGGACGGGCGTATCGCGAGCGGTTATTTTACTACATTTAAGCTCCTGGCAATGTCGTTGCCGCTCAGTTTATTTCTTACCACAAGTTTTGCTTACGGGATGAGCCGCAAAAATTTTCCCGGGCGCAAATTCATCTTCTACTTTGTGTTGATCGCTATGATTTTTGACGGCGGAATCATCCCTTTGTATATGCTAATGAAGGATCTGCACCTGGTGCCCAATAATTTATGGGCTGTTGTTCTGGCAAACACAGTGAGTACCTTTTACATGATTCTCATGCACAATTTTTTCAAAGCCCTGCCTGATTCGCTTATGGAATCAGCGAGGATAGACGGAGCGGGGGAATGGCGGATTCTTGCCAATATTGTTCTGCCGCTGTCCGCGCCCGTACTTGCCACAATAACCTTGTTCTACACAGTGGACCGCTGGAATGAATGGTTTCACCCTATGCTTTTTTTGCAAAGAGGGGAGCTTCAACCGCTGCAACTGGTGCTGCGAAGCATTGTAATCGATGCGCAAATGGACATGGTGAAAACCGGCGGGAACACGATCGAGCTGGCGTCAAATTTCGCTATGGGAGTAAAAACGGCCGCTATCATATGTACCATGCTTCCGGTTATGCTGTTCTTCCCGTTCCTGCAAAAATACTTTGTGAAGGGTATTATGGTCGGCGCGGTAAAATAACAATATTGCGCCGAATTGTAATATATAAAAAAAAAAGGGAGGATAATTTTTTATGAAAAAAACAAAAACACTCACGTCTCTGCTTGTGACGGTCATGCTGGCCGGTGTTGTTTCAGCATGTTCGTCAAATGAGACCACATCCCCGGCCGCATCCGCACCGGCGCCGTCGGGAGCCACGGGGCAAGAACAAAATAAGTATGCCGAGCATATGACAATTTCGTATGCCGTCGGCAGTAATAACCTTGACGTAAACGACGATGATTTTGCAAAAATTTGGAAGGATAAGTTCAACTTTGACTGGGAAATCAGGCCGGTAGCATCCAATAACAACAGTGAAACATTCCGCATCTGGATCAATTCCGGCGATATGGCCGATATCGGGAGCTGGAACTATAATCATTCAGAGTATGTATCCTATGTAAAGCAGGGACTGCTTAAGGAATTGCCTGAAGGCTGGCGTGAGAAGTGGCCGAACCTCGCTGCGTCCCAAGATGCGACAGGAATTGCCAAATACGTTTCGGATCAAGTGGGCAGTGACAATATTCTGTTTAAGCCTATCATGGGTGACAACTATCCGCTTGACACGCTGATCGACAACTCGGGAATGTGGTACCGCGCAGATTGGTTCCGTGCCGTTGGCGCCGAAGTAAAGGATTCTTACAGCATTACTGAACTCATGGATATCGCGCGGAAGGTCAAGCAACAGGATCCCGGCAAAGTAGGCAAGGCGCTGATTCCTATTATCTTTCCCACATCGGACCTTCCTCATCTCTTCATACACCCCAACGCTACACACTACCGGGATGTCTCTCAGTTCTATCAGGACGCTGACGGAGTGTTTCATTGGGGACTCGCCGATCCGGATATCCTGGTAGGATTGAAGCTGTGGCGGCAGGCCTATGACGAGGGGCTGTTGCATCCTGAATTCTACAATCTGCCAGGCGGAAGGGAAACGGAAGCGCAACTGAGTACCGCCGGCGTTGCTGCGATGAATGCCTCCTCGGGTATGGGCTCCGTGGGCACCCGGCAGGCCAGCTTTATGAGCACGAATTTAGACGTTGATCCTGACGAGGCATTGAACTTTGCGTTTATTACGGATGACAAGGGCACTTATCGGGGCAGTGAAGCCCCCAACTTCGCCGGTAGTCTTATATTCAACCCGAAACTGGATGATGCCAAGTTTGAACGGATACTCGACATTCTCGACGAGTCCGCTTCCGAGGAAGGGCAGAAACTCATTAACATGGGTATTGAAGGCACTGATTGGGAAACAAAGCCCGACGGCACGATTACTAACTTGAACGGGGACATCCAAATTTCCGACAAATACAAGAGTATCCAGGACTTATGGCCCAACCTGGTCCGTCTGCGCGACGATTATCAGTTGGTTAATCCGACATTGCCGCAGATTTGGCGCGATAAAGGCCTCAATCAGTATATTGAGAAAGCCAAGGTCATTGATTTCAATAATCCCGAGATTTTTGCGAAACTCGACCCGGACGTATACTTTTATAATTCACCCGCGCGTACCCGCGCTGTCATGGACCTCAATGCAGAATTAGCGGGAATTGTTCTGAAGGGACCTGATGTAGAGGCCAACTGGAAAGCTTGGGTCAAAGCAAAGATGCCACTGATTCAGCCTGTTCTGGACGAGCTTACCGCGATGAAGAAAAAATAGGATGTAAACAGAAAAGTCAAAAACACCTTCCCATTTGATTGATCCGGTAAAACAGACAATAAACAGGAAGCCCCCGGCTGCAGGATAATAAATCTGCAACTGGGGGTAATATTGACATGAAAATTGCTGCTATGAATGGTGGAACGGCCAACTACCCCGAAGGGACGATGTGGAGTGAGCGGAAGAAAGAAGTTATTCATTGATGGCAGGTGGGTTGAAGCTCAAAACTACGAGACTCTGAAATCGCCCTACTCAGAGGAGACGATCGCTGAAATTCCTCAAGCTACGATACAGGAGACCGAATCTGCTATCGCCGCTGCCGATCGTGCCGCTAAGGCCATGGCTGCGATGTCGAGCCATCAGAGAGCCGAAATTTTGGGTAAAGTTACATCGCTCCTGACCGAGCGAGCCGAGGAGGCAGCCCGGCTGATTGCCGCGGAAGCCGCCAAGCCGCTTGCCATGGCCCGCGCGGAAGTGCAGCGTACGATCATGACCTATAAGTTTTCCTCGGAGGAAGCAAGGCGCATTCACGGTGAGCAAATCGCGGTTGACGCCGCGCCTGGCGGGGAGAACCGGACAGCCTACACCGTCAGAGAGCCGCTTGGAGCCGTCGGTGCCATTACGCCATTCAACTTTCCGATGAATCTTGTCGCCCATAAGGTCGGGCCTGCGATTGCAGCCGGCAATTCGGTCGTTTTGAAACCTGCTTCGCAAACCCCGCTAAGTTCGTTTTTCGTGGCGGAATTGTTTGCTGAAGCCGGTCTTCCCGCCGGAGCATTAAATGTTGTGACGGGGAGTGGAAGGACAGTTGGCGACAAGATCGTGACGGACCCGCGTATCAAAGCCGTGACGTTTACGGGAAGTCCGGAAGTCGGAATGGAAATTCGCAGCAGAGCGGGGTTAAAGCGGGCGACCTTGGAACTCGGCTCGAATTCGGCGTTGATCGTCGATCGGGACGTTGACATCGACGAAATTATTGCCCGTTGCGTCACTAGCTCGTTCAGTTTCCAGGGGCAGGTGTGCATTTCGCTACAGCGGATTTACGTTCATGAAGCGATTTACGACACGTTTGTCAACAAGTTCGTAGAGACGACACACAAGCTGACCATCGGAGACCCACTGGACGAAAGGACCGATCTTTCCGCCTTGATCAGCCGGAAAGACGTCGAGCGAACGTTGAGCTGGATTGAGGAAGCCAAACAGAACGGTGCGGTGATCGCCACAGGGGGAACCGCTGAACGCAATATTGTTCTGCCTACGGTTTTGCTCGGAGTCGATCCGAAGACGAAAGTTTCCTGCCAGGAAGCTTTTGCGCCTGTCGTGCTAATCAATAAGGTGAAATCCGTTGAGGAGGCCGTGAATTACGTCAACGACTCGCGCTTCGGACTGCAAGCCGGCATTTATACCTCGAACATGCATAATGCTTTCAGCGCGGCAAAAAAACTGCATGTCGGAGGTGTGATGCTCAACGATACACCTTCTTTTCGGGTGGACCAAATGCCCTACGGCGGCGTGAAAGACAGCGGCATGGGCCGCGAGGGAGTCAAATATGCCGTTGAGGAATTGACGGAAATGAAGTTGATCGTGATTAACCATAATATAACGCACGCCCGTCAATGAGAGGGGATTCACCATGATTATCGGGATTCCAAAAGAAATCAAAAATAATGAGAATCGTGTCGCCATTACGCCATCCGGAGTGTTGAGCCTGGTCGGACGAGGTCATCAGGTATTCGTCGAGTCGGGCGCCGGAGCGGGCAGCGGTTTTGCGGATGAGGATTATTCGAAGGCCGGAGCGCAGATCGCGGCGGCGTCCGATGTTTGGTCGCAGGCGGAGATGATTCTCAAGGTCAAGGAGCCGCTGCCGCCCGAGTACATGTATTTTCGAGAAGGGCTGATTCTGTTCACTTATTTGCATTTGGCAGCCGAGCGCAAGCTTGCCCAAGCTCTCGTGGATAGCGGCGTAACCGCTGTTGCGTATGAAACGGTGGAGACAGGCGGGAGGTTGCCGCTGCTTACCCCGATGAGCGAAGTGGCCGGCAGAATGTCGGTGCAGATCGGCGCGCAATTTTTGGAAAAACCGCACGGAGGAATCGGAATTTTATTGTCCGGCATCCCGGGAGTCAAACGCGGCAAGGTGACAATTGTCGGCGGCGGCGTCGTCGGAACGAATGCGGCCAAAATCGCGATCGGGCTCGGCGGAGACGTCACAATTATCGATTCCAATCCTGATCGGCTTCGCGCGTTGGATGATCTGTTCGGAAAATCCGTGAACACGGTGATCTCGAATCCGGCGAACATCGCGGAATGCGTGAAGGAGTCGGATCTGGTCATCGGAGCGGTACTCATTCCCGGTGCGAAAGCGCCCAGACTCGTCTCGGAAGAAATGGTTAAGACGATGAAACCCGGCTCCGTCATCGTCGACGTCGCCGTAGACCAGGGAGGTATTTTTGAAACGGTCGACAGCGTGACGACGCATGACAATCCTACTTATATCAAGCACGGCGTTGTTCATTACGCGGTCGCCAACATGCCGGGTGCGGTGTCGCGGACTTCCACCATCGGACTTACCAACGTTACGATGCCTTATGTCCTGGAAATCGCGGACAAGGGATTGGCAAGCGCGGTGAACGGGAATCCTGCCTTGGCCAAAGGCTTGAATGTAACGGAAGGACAGGTCACCTGCGCTCCGGTCGCAAGAGATCTCGGCTTCCCTTACGTTCCTTACGAGAAGATACTGCTGGTAAACACCAAATAAACCGGATCCCAGGGAAATAGGGAGCGGGAGTGGAGGGTTAACAACGTGAACGTTTTAGAAATCGCCGTCCTGCCGGGCGACGGCATCGGCAAGGAAGTGATGCCGGAAGCGCTCGAAGTGCTGCGCTGCATCGCACAGATTCACGGCGGTCTTCGTTTCGATTTTGTCGAGTTTCCGTGGAACTGCGAATTCTACTGCGAGACGGGCAAAATGATGCCGGATGACGGGTTGGACACACTTGCGGGCTTTAATGGCGTTTTTCTCGGCGCAGTCGGCGATCCACATCTCGTGCCGGATCACATCTCGCTCTGGGGATTGCTGCTCAAAATCCGCAAAGGCTTCCGCCAGACGATCAATCTCCGCCCGGCCAAGCAATTAAAAGGCGTCGCATCGCCGCTGGTGAACCCCAAAAACTTCGACCTGGTTGTCGTTCGGGAGAACAGCGAAGGAGAATACAGCGAGATTGGCGGGAGAATTCATCAAGGCGAGGATGAAGTCGCGATCCAGAACGCTGTATTTACGCGCAAAGGGTCCGAAGCGGCGATGCGTTATGCCTTCGAGTTGGCGCAGAAAAGAAGAGGACATGTGACGAGTGCAACCAAGTCGAACGGGATTTATCATACGATGCCGTTCTGGGATCAGATTTTCAAGGAAGTGCAGACCGACTATCCCGAAGTGAAAACCAGCTCGTATCATATCGATGCGCTTGCCGCGTTTTTTGTCAGCCGTCCGCAGCTGTTCGATGTGGTGGTGGCCAGCAACTTGTTCGGCGATATTTTGACCGATCTTGGGGGAGCCATTATGGGAAGCATCGGAATCGCCCCTTCCATCAATATCAATTTGGACGGCAAATATCCATCCATGTTCGAGCCGGTACACGGTTCCGCTCCTGATATATACGGCAAAGGCATCGCAAATCCCGTCGGCCAGATTTGGACGGCGAAGATGATGCTCGATTATTTTGGCGAAGAGGAACTCGGAACCGCGCTTCTTCAGGTCATCGAAGATGTCATGGAAAGCGGGATCCGTACGGCGGATGTCGGCGGAACGGCATCGACGCAAGAGGTCGGGGAAGCGATCCGGGAAAGGCTTCGTCGTTTGAATTAAAGAGAGCAGCAATGGGTTGAATTGTACCCTTTTCATTATAAATTCGGCGTGAGGAGAAGAAAGATGGCTGATAATCAACGATTGATGGAACTGGATCGTAAGCATATTTTGCATCCGACCAGCCCGATTAAGGATCATTACGAACAGGGACCGTCTGTCATCATGCAGCGGGGCGAAGGCATTTATGTGTACGATACCGAAGGAAAACAGTATCTCGACGGGTTATCCTCCCTATGGAACGTCAATGTGGGCCACGGGAGGCAGGAACTGGCGCAAGCGGCTATGGAGCAAATGAGCAAGTTGGCCTACAGCCACTCCTTCAACCGGTTTTCCCATGAGCCAGCCATCCTGCTGGCCGAGAAAATAGCGTCTCTCGCACCCGCCGATTTGAACGTCTGCCATTTCACATCGGGCGGCTCGGAATCGAACGATACTGTATTTAAATTGATTCGCCATTATTTCAAATTGAAGGGCGAGACGAACCGCTATAAAATCATCGCCCGCTATCGCGCCTACCATGGCGTGACGATGGGCGCGACGAGCGCCACCGGCATCCCGGTATTCCGCCAGATGGGCGGACCGCTCGCCGATGGATTCGTGCAAGCGGGCGCTCCATACAGCTATCGCTGCGACAAGTGCGAATCTTGCGCCGAAGGCGGCGCCGCCTGTGCGGTGCAAAGTATGGAGGAGGCGATTCTCCGGGAAGGTCCTGACACAGTGGCGGCGGTTATTGTCGAACCGATTCAGGGAGCAGGCGGAGTCATCGTTCCGCCTCCCGGATACATGAAAGAAATCCGCCGTCTTTGCGACAAGTACGGCATTCTGATGATCGCCGACGAGGTCATTACCGGCTTCGGACGAACCGGGAAATGGTTCGGCATGGAACACGAGGGTGTGGTTGCCGACCTGATGACGTTCGCGAAAGGGATTACGAGCGGGTACGTTCCGCTTGGAGGCGTGATTTTGAACGACGGCTTGCATAAGGAGCTTGCGGAGCTGTCTACCGCGGTATTGCCTCATGGATATACCTATAGCGGACATCCGACCGCTTGCGCAGTGGCGCTTAAAAATCTGGAGATCATCGAACGGGAAAATCTGGTCGCGAATGCTGCCGCCATGGGCCAAGTTCTTAGCGCCGGGCTGGAGCAGTTGAAGCGGGATTCGGATATTGTAGGCAACGTCACGTACCGGGGGCTGCTCGCTTCGGTTGAGCTCGTCGAAGACAAGGCGGACAAACGGGCGTTTCCGGCAGCCAAGATGGCTGCGCAGCTCGTATTCGACAAGGCGAAGGAAAAAGGTCTGATCACGCGCGCGATCTCGATCGATAATACGGACATCATAGCCCTATGTCCTCCTTTGACCATTCAGAAGGATCAGGTGGAGTCGCTCATAGACATCCTGGCGACATCGATTGCGGATGCACGGAAGGAACTGTTGGGTTGACAGCCGAAATCCCATGCGCATGATTCGTGCAAAATCTATTACATGCGCGCCGGGGAGCGGACGGGCTTGGCTTTCAGCCGCTCGTCCTGTTCGCCAGGAGAAAAACATTTTGGCGCGATTTCTTGAAATATAAGAAAGTATAAAATTCCGTCATACTTTGCTTCTATTTTTGATGAAGAAACTAACTCTTTCGCCAGAGGACGGCAGAGCCGTTTCTTCTTAACCTTATAGAATTTATAAGTTTCACATTTATTCATTTCTATAAGGTCTGAGGGAAGAAACTTACTGTGCCACCAGAGGACGGCGACAGCCGTTTCTTCTTGCGTACTTGAACAGTAGTATTTTGGAAGAAACAAGGAGGGGGAACGGACTTGGGAGAAACCTTAAGCGTGCTGGGCGCAGGGCTGATGGGCCATTCCATCGCGCTGACGGCGGCATGGGCCGGTTTTTCGGTCGTTTTGCAGGGGAACAGTGAAGCCGGTCTGGAGCGCGCGGACAAAGGAATTTGCGACAAGCTGGCGTTGCTGGCCGATAACGGTCTGATCAAGCAGGAGGACATTGCGACGGTGCGCGGGCGCATCCGCACAACGGTTTCGGTGCCGGACGCTGTAGCGAACGCGAGCTTCGTTATCGAGTCGATTCCCGAGCAGCTGGAGCTGAAGCGGCAGCTTTACGAGCAGCTGGATGCGTTGTGCGATGAAAGCGTTGTATTGGCGAGCAATACGTCCGGGCTGAGCCCGACGGCGATTGCCGAGCGGATGAAGCGGCCGGAGCGGATGGTCGTCACACACTTTTGGAATCCTGCGCATTTGCTGCCTCTCGTCGAGGTCGTACGCGGGGAGAAAACCGACGACAAGACGGCGGATCGGGCGATGCAGCTGCTGCGGGCTATGGACAAAAAACCGATTCTCGTGAAAAAGGATGTGCTCGGATCGGTTGGTAACCGGCTTCAGTATGCGCTGTTCCGGGAGGCGCAGTATATTTTGGAGCAGGGCATCGCCAGCAAGGAGGATATTGACGCCGCCGTGACGTACAGCCTCGGGCGCCGGCTCCCCATAACCGGTCCGTTCATGACGGCCGACATGGGCGGTCTTGAAGTGTTTGACGCCATTTCGGGCTATTTGTTCGCCGATTTGAGCAAGGCCGATCAATCGCTCGACGCTATGCGCGCGCTGGTTGACAGCGGCAAATACGGGCTAAAAACCGGCGCCGGCTTTTACGGGTGGGACGAAGCATTTTCCGCGCAAATGACCAAGGCCCGGGAGCAGGAGCTCATTCGGTATTTGAAGCGCGATATGGGGCTGGAATAGCCTGAATTTCGAATGAATCATTCTAACCACTGAAACCCGATTAACGTCGTTGTTGTGCAACAATACCGCTATGATCCGATTTCGCCGAATCAATGGGCCGTTTTTCTCACGAACGGCCCGATCGATCGCCCTTTTGAAATGTGCGACCGGATTTTTAAAAAAAGGAAGGTGGTTTTACAATGTATCAACCCCTACTCGATCAGCTCAAGGAGAGCCGGTATATCCGCAGGTCCATGAAAGTGGACGAATCGGATTCCGCTTATGAACGCTGGCGCAAGAAGCCCATTTTGAAGTCCCGTGAGCTTCAACTGTGCGAAAATTTTGATACCCTGATCCAAAAAGGCCCAGGCACCATACACAGGGATTTTACAAACACCATATCCGGCAAGGGAAGCGTCCGGTTGGATACACCCACTTCAACCGCCGTCAAAAGACCAAACAACCGCAGATATGACGAACCCGGCATATTATTTCCGCTGCAGCACGAAAACCTCTATGAGTACAACCGCATCTCACTGTGGGTCTATGTGGACTCTCCCGGTTTTTCCAACCAATTTGTCCTGGTGGCACTGCACAATGAGGGTGAGCACATCATGCCCGTGCCCGGCCGTTTTGAGGGCATGCATCACGCTGACATGACGCCCGGCCAGTGGACACAGATTATCTGGGAGCTCCCCGATATCTACCGCGACAATGTCACCGGCATCTCGGTATACACTTTCCTGCCCGGATCACCCATGAATGCCTCGGACAGCATGTCCCTTTATATTGACGATTTGCGGATTGAAACGGTAGAGCCCGAAAAGAGCCGCGGCTGGGACCTTCCATCAGGTACCATAGCATACTGTCACAGCGGCTACCTGAGTGATGCGCGCAAACAGGCGCTGTTACAGGGCTCCGATGCTGAAACCTTTTCATTGGCCGATGACAAGGGTAAAACCGTGTATACCGGCAAAGTAACGACTTGCGAAAACGGCTTTGGCCTTGTGGATTTCTCCGGTTTTAAAACACCCGGCTTCTATACTATTACTGCAGGGGATTTCACTTCCAAAGCCTTTCCCATCGGCCCGGACGCATTTCTCGCCGCCGCCTGGAAGAGCCTTAGCTTCTTCTTCACCGAGCGCTGCGGCTTCGAAGTACCGGAGCTTCACATCGAATGCCACCTCGATACCTTCTGCAAACACCCCGACGGGCGCACTATACCTGTACATGGCGGCTGGCACGATGCAGCAGATTTATCGCAGGCTATTGATAAAACCGCAGATGTAATTGTCGCCATGCTGGACCTCGGCGACGCCACCCGTGAAACGCAGCCGGAGCTTTCCGAACGCGTACTGGAGGAAGCCCGCTGGGGACTGAACTGGGCGATGCGCACCCGTTTTGGCGACGGCTACCGTCATACCAGCCTCACTAAGGGCATCTGGACCAAGAATTACCGCGGCGATAAGGACGACATGACGGGGGAGGCGAAGAATACTGCCATTCATAACTACACCGCCGCCTATACCTGTGCCTACGGCGCACCGTTTTACAAATGGGACAGGAATTTCTACGACTGGTGTGTCAAGTGCGCCAGTGAAGACTTTTTCTTTGCCGAAGATACGATTGCAGCTTCGAACGATAACAGTTTGATGTCTGAGCGTATCGCAGTGGCCACTTCCGCTGCTGCCATGCTCTACCGCGTGACTGGCGAGACACGCTTTCTTGACGCGGCGGCGAACCGTGCACGGCAGCTGGCCCAATGCCAGCAGCTGGAGCGCAGGACGGACTTTTCCCTTCCGCTGCACGGCTACTTCTACGAAGATCGTGATAAAACAAGGCCCATCAGCTTTTACCACCGCAGTTATGAGCATTTCTTCATGAAGGGCTTCACACTGCTGCTCGTCGACGCGCCGGATCACCCGGATGCGGGGCTGTGGAGGCAGTGCGTGGATGCTTACACCGACTACATCAAGGAAACCGCACACGTAATGGAGCCCTACGGCATATTGCCGGCAGGCGTATACGAAGTCGGCAACACTGATTATTCCAAGATGTCGCACGAGGGGTCAAAAGACATTGGCGGTCCGACGCTCGAAGAATATAATGCGCAGGTGAAAAACGGGATCAAGCTGAACGAAAACACGTATCTGCGCAGATTTCCGGTGTCCTACCAGTTCCGTGGCTTTCATGCGACCTTACTGAGCAAGGCCAAAAACGTTTTCACCCTGGCAAGGTTCCTTGGCGACCGCGAGCTTTATGACATAGCGGCCAGGCAATTGGAATATGTTCTGGGCTTTAACCCCTTCGCCATGAGCACTATGTATGGAGAAGGCTATGATTATCCTCTGCTCTACGGCGGCTTTGCAGGCCAACCTGTGGGCGCAGTGCCTGTCGGCTTCGAGACTTTCGAAAACGAAGACGAGCCATACATGCCCATGCAAAACAACTGCACCTATAAGGAGGTATGGGTGTGTAGCACTGCGCGCGTGATGTGGAGTATTGCAGAGGTTTACAAGGGCATCTGATTCTTCATTTCCGCCATAAGCGTCAAATCCGGCACACGAGATCTATTCGACTTCCAGCGCGTGCTTCCGGGCGGCAAGGGTCGGCTTGCAATTACATGCGATATCCCGTTTCAGTGTCAACACGGTTAAGCAGGGGTTCACCCGCCTGCAGATGGCGCAGGTTTTCAAACCAGACCTCGATGATGGAAGGATAGATTTCACCGAATTCGTCACCGCCGGCGCAATGGGGAGTAATCATCGCCGTTTTGATATTCCATAGGCGATGGCTTTTAGGAAGAGGCTCCGGCTCCACCACGTCGAGGCCGGCTCCCGCCAGCGCGCCGCTTTCCAACGCGTCGCAGAGCGCCTCGGTGTCGACGGCTGAACCCCGTCCCACATTGAGCAGGAAAGCCCCTTGCTTCATCTTCGCGATGCGCTCGCGGCTGAATAAGCCCTCCGTGTCCGGGTGATTCGGCAGACACAGAGCTACAATGTCGCATTGCGGCAGGATGTCGTCAATCTGATTCATACGATACAGAGCTTCCAGATAATCAGGTTTTTTGTCGACTTGCCGGCGAATGCCGAAAACCCTCGCGCCCAGCGCGTGCATTTTTTGAGCATAGCGGGCGCCGATATCGCCGATGCCGACGACCAGCACGGAAGAGCGCGCTACGATCCCGATGCGTCCCAGATGACTCCAACTGCGCTCATGCTGGAGATCGCGGTACAGGTGAAGCTTGCGCATGAGGACGAGCGTATCGGCAAGCAGAAATTCGGAGATGGCAAGCCCGTAAGCGCCGGAGCAGTTGCACAGCAAAGCGCCCTTCGGCAACACGCCCGGCTGCACATACTGGTCATGCCCGGCTGTCTGGAGCTGCAGCCATTCCAATCTCTCACATAGGGAAAGCTGCTCTTCGTTGGGGTTCCCCCAGATATAGGAGGCTCGTTTGAGCGCTTCTTCCGAAGGAGGCTGCTTCTCGCAGTAAACAATATCGAGCCCGGGCGCTTGCGCCTCCAGTTTAGCGCGAAATTCAGGTAAAAAGGTCATCATGACAAGCAGGGTCTTTTTCATCCGCACATTCCTCCCATGCTGTTGATAATGGAGAGCGAGCCTTTGTCCGGCAATTCCGGAAAAGGGCATATCTCATTTTTTACACTTTAACTAAAAATTTTCAGATAATAAAGAATGATAAAATTTCCTACCAAATCGGTTTTTTGCGATGGGAGTGAATTTATTCATCCTCGACTGCCCTGGCGTGCATGCCTATAATTGCGGCAAGGCCATTATGCCTATAATTACTATCATAGGGGAGGAACGCTATGCGTGCGCCCCAACCGTTGTCAACAAAGAAAGGATGGATCGTCATGTCGAGCCAAGAATCGTATGTCCTGTGCGCATTGGCGCAGCTGGATCAGCTGAGTGTGGGAGAGCTTTCACGTTTTTTATTTGAAACAAGCCTTGTCGCGGAAACCGATCTCAAGCTGCCGCTTACCTCTCTCAAGGAGCAGGGACTTGTTTGCCAGGCCGTGAATTTGCGTGGCGTCGTCTACGAAATCACGGACGCCGGCCGGACATTGGTGAGCGGCGACGCGGCGCTTGCGCGGATAAAAGCGGACGTAGCCGCGAAAAGCGCGGAGTACAAGCGTGTCTTTGAGCAGGAGAAAGACTATATTGCCCAGTACACCGAGTCGTCCACCGGGGTTGTTCCCGTATTCCTTTCCATCCGCGAGGGCTCAAGGATTGTCCTCAAAATTAATATTATCGTCAGGGATATCGACACCGCGAAAAAAATATGTTCCGGATGGATGAGCAACTCTGGGCGCGCATTTGACGCCGTATGGCAGGCCATCGCCGGGGATGAGCCGGATCCGGGCTTTTGGACAAGTCGGCCGGAGGAGGGGAAGGCATGAAACTACCCGTCTGGAAGGAGGAGCTCCCATACCCCCAACCATCCGAAATGCCTTATCCCAGCGGCATGACAAGGATACTCGCGCACGATGGACGGCGCGATCTGTTGCCCTTTCTTCACGATTGCACGATCACCTCGCACGGCGGCAGATTGTATTTAGGCTGGTATAACTCCACCGACGCGGAAATCTGCGGTTCTTCCCTGATCCGGGGGCGCTATTCCGAGGACGGAGGGGAAAGCTGGTCGGAGGTATTCAACGTGGTGGGCGAGATCGGCAGCGCCGAGGAGCACTTTGTGCCGGCGAGCTTCTTTGTGCACGAAGACAAACTGTTTTCTCTGATCACCGAGATGGGCGGCAAGAATCTGTCGATTTCTCTTGACCTGTTCGAGGCTCCGCAGTCTTCTCTTTACGATTGGCGAAGAGTCTCCGTCATATCCGGGGGGTTCCTTAGCAATTCTCCCCCAATCCTGATGGATACGGGCGATTACATTGCCGGCGTCTGGATGCCGCTGAAGGGGGAAACTCCCGCTTTTCCGGCAGTGCTCATCAGCCAGGGCTCGGATATCGCGAAGCCGTGGCGATGCTCTTTCTTGTATGATCCGCTCGCTCCAGGCGCCGTGAAGATCAGGTGCCCCGAAATTACTTTGGTCGTGCAAGGAAGCGCAGTCACCGCTTATGTCCGAAATGACGAGGGCAAGCATGGCGATCCCACAAGCGGAGCGTCTTTTGTCTTTACGAGCGGGGATTACGGTGAGAGCTGGTCAAAGCCGGCCAAAATTACCATGCCGGTCGGAAACTGCAAAATGTTCGCAGGCATCCTGTCCGATGGCAGGCGCTACATGATTTACAACAACGATCAGGGCTACTTTAAACGCGGTCTGCTCTGCATGGCTCTCACCGAACCGGGAGAGGTGGAATACACAAAAGTCTATAAGTTATTCGAAGGCGGGGCTGCGGAATTCGATGGCCGGGGGGGGATTTGGTTTTATCCCTGCGCCTGCGAGCAGGAAGGATTCCTGTATATCGCCTGTACCATGCAGGAGCATGATGACGTAAGAAGCGCCGTCATCGCTAAAATCCCATTGGACTCGATGTAGTCGCCAACCCTGAATTCGATCAAAAAACGCCTTCAAAAACCGTCTTGGACGGTTTGGGGGCTTGTCTCTATGGTTAAGAAACCGCCGTACTGGCTTTGTCACTTATCTGCGACTATGATGTGGCGGAAGAACTGTTAAAGCGTGTGTTGGAGGCTAACCGCGCATACCTGCCGAACTTTTTCAGTAAATAAAATGGAGTGTTAATCATGTCATTGATATTAGCTGTTGATCTAGGTGGAACGAAAGCCCATGCTATCATCGCCGACCACCAGGGCAATATTTTGGGCTTTGGAGACGACAAGGAATGGATATATCAAGCGCTGGAAAGGCGGATATTTAAAATGGTACGTATCCGTTTCGCCGCGGACAAAGCTCTTGCCGACGCAGGATTGCCCATGTCAAAAATAGATCGGGTATCCGCCAACTGTTCCGGAGCGGACTGGTCGTTTGAATTTCCCCTTGGAGTCAGACATCTTCGCGAGACTTTGGGCGTCCAGAATGTTTCTTACTTTAATGACTGCATAGGCGCGCTTCGGGGCGGCACGGAGATTATCGGGCGCGATTGCGCCGTCATCTGCTTGGGCTCAGGCGCCAACTGCGCAGTCTATAACAAGGACGGCCAGAGTTATGAGTATGCCTATTACTTAAAGAACATACATCAGGGCGGCGACGCCATAGGCCGCTTCATTGTGGACGCTGTGGTGGACGCCAGCGTCGGCCTTGCGCCGGAAACCGAACTTACGCGCCTATTGCTGGATTTTACTGGTTTTTCCTCCGTAGAGGAGTTTTATATGCTCTGTACGACGGGCCGAACCGAAGACGAGCCTCCCAAACAGCCGGTGTATAAGGAATTCTGCCCGTTGCTTTTTGAGGCCATACGTCTCGGAGACGCCGTGTCGCTGCAGTACATTGATCAATTTTGCGCCGCTTTGGCTAATTATGTGGTGGTTGCCGCAAAAAAACTGAATATCGTTGACAGGCCGCTGCCTGTGGTCATTTCGGGAGGCGTGTGTAAGGGCGACAACATCATTCAGGAACTTATTGAAAAACACCTCAAGGGAAAAATACCCGGGGCAAACTGTATAAACGCGCGGTTCGAACCGGTAGTCGGGGCGCTGTTAATGGATCTGGATCGCATTTATCCGCAGGGTATACCCGAAGACGTTATGAAAACGCTTGAGCATTGCTGCACCGAACGGAAGCTTTTCCGGGATATCGGATATGCGGAGTCGGTAGGATAAAATAGAATCGAGAATCAATGATTGGGTAATAAGAAGAGCAGGGCAGTTTTTTCATATTCTGCCCTTCTTCTATTTCGAGTTGTCTATCAGCTGGAGCACCGACATCTTCCTTACTGTCCCCAGCAGTTTCAGCGTTCGTCGGCTGGACGAGCTGTTCAAATGACGGGACGCCCGCGTACGCGGCTGAAGGTCAAATCACATACCGCAGCAGCCTTAATGACCCGATTGCCGGAATCCGCCTGGCACACCCTTACCGTGCGGAGGACGAACCTGGCGCTTTCACCAAGCAATACAGCCGCCTTTCCGTTTATTGGGGCAATAAAGAGCAACTAGGCTCCAAGGTCTGGCTGGTAGCTGAACAATTGATTCACATTTATCGCATCTGCGCTGGCATATCAAACGTTATTATCAAGACGCCAAGACGGAACTCGGATTTACGCACTATGAAGGGCGCAGTTGGAATGGCTTGCACTGTCATTTGATGCTCGTGATGATTGCTTATACGGGACTGCTGTTGGATCGGTCTGACAAGGGACAGTCCGCACCTCTAAATTTTGCGAATTGCTTTGAAACCAAGATGGAAATACCGTAGATGGCCCCTTAGTTTAAGGAATAGATGAATATGGGGGAGTCATTTTTGTTGGTAAGAATAAAGAAGGTGGCAATTGGAAATCCAATTGCCACCTTCTTTATTCTTAAATTTAAGATTACAGCATAGGGTACGGATAAAATTCAGAGCCAGGGTGCCGATATCGCCATTAAAACCTGAATTCCAGGCACTTAGTGCATCGTTCAGCGCAGCTTTTCGCGCTGGAGATATCGCCACCATTGTTGAATTACTTAGTGAAGACGCCATCTTGCTGACAGACGGCGGCGGCAAAGTAAGAGCTGCCATTAACCCGATTACTGGCCGGAATCGCGTCCAGGCTTTGCTGGCCTATTCCATTTCTAATTATCTCAGGGATGGGACTGTCAAGAAGGTAGTGTTTCAACGGCCATGACAGTTTTATGGTGATGTTTGATGGTAAACCGTTCGCCGTTTACTCCCTCGCTTTAAATCCTGACGGTTCGACCATTTCTCATGTATATGTCATGATGAAACCGGACAAACTTCAAGGTGCTGCCCGTTTGTTCGAAAGGCAATCCTAAATTTTTTATAGATCATTGTCACAGATATGTTCCTTCAGTTGTCTTCTTTGATGTACAAACTAAAAACAAAGGGAGGAACCATTCAATGAGCAAACTGCTAGTCATTAATGCACACCCAGAAGTGGACTCTACTTCTTCATTCAGTCTAAATGTATTAAATTACTTCTTGAAAATCTATAAAGAGCATCATTCTAATGACGAGGTTATTGAACAAATAAACTTATACAATGACGTTATACCCATGATAGACCAGACTGTTTTAAGCGCATGGGGACAAAGAAATGGAGAAGAGTTAACAAGCGAAGAGCAAGAAGTAACCGGGCGTATGAACGAGGTATTACAACAATTTAAAAGCGCAAATAAATATGTAATCGCATATCCAATGCATAACTTTAATATTCCGTCAAAATTAAAAGATTATATGGATAATATTATGATTGCAAGGGAAACATTCAAGTACACCGAAAATGGGTCAGTGGGTCTTCTTAAGGATGGACGCAGTATGATTGTCATACAAGGAAGTGGAGCAATTTATACTAATAATGACTGGTATACCGAAGTTGAATACTCACATAAGTACTTGAAATCGATGTTTAATTTTCTTGGCATTGAGGATTATGAAATACTTCGGGTTCAAGGAACCTCTATATTAGATAAAGATGAAGTCTTACAGAAAGCATATAAAGAAGCCGAAGAAGCAGCTTCAAAATTTGCAATCAATTAACGCCGACGTGTGCGAAAGCGGGATATAAGAGCCCTAACTTTTGCCATCATGTCCTTCATTCCAAATGGGATGAGTATTGAATGAACCAGGCCAACGATGAAACGACGTTAAATGTTCTTGTCGTTAAACATTGGACTGGTCATCGAAACAGAGAGAAGGCAGATCCTCGGAGGGTCTGCCTTTTGATTTCAGCCGACCGTTACGCGCTCCAAAAGGATCACTCCGAAAATGCTGGAAGAGATCAATCATTATTTATACGGCTTGAAACGCTTTTGAAGCGCTCTACGCCGACGATGCGGATATTCCAGATTGGGCGAAAGCCGCTGCAGCCACGGCCCGAGAAAACGGCATCATCGTTGCCGGGAGCATTGCGGACAATAAATTCGTGCCGTAGGTTTTGTCCACCCGAGCGGAAGCTGCATCGGCTATTGTCCGGATGCTCAGGATCAGAGCCTAGTACTTAAACTCTAACCAGCCATCGCAAGATGAAAGTTGCATATTGACCGGAGAGCCGCCGAAAGAGGCGGCTTTTTTGTGTGCAGAAAGCCTGCCTCCGTCAGGGAAGAAGTATTTAAAAATGTATTGACAGATCTAACGCCGCAACTCTAATTATATTGTATACAACAACCAAATCGAAGGAGTCGTCCGAGAATGCCTGATTTGCCTAAACTGGATAATTCCATATTTATGGGATAAAGTTGAAACTGGTAGAAATGGGAGCCACGACACATGTAATCCCCTGTTCGTTGAGATATCGAGGAACCAGATATTGTGGTTCGTATAAAGGCGCGGTACCCTGTGGACTCATTCAGAGGATTGGACTGTCGTTGTCTATCCCTTTATCAATGGGGAGTCGAGCTTCAAGGGGATGTCAGCCGAGCAGTGGAATAAGTTGGGGACCATCTTCAAACGGATTCACCAGATCATTTTGCCGCCTGAAGGATTTAAGTCGCTCCGACAGGAGACCTTTGATCCGACGGAATATGTTCGATGGATACGAACCTTTGAGGATCAACTTGCACTCTTTGAAGGCGGAAGTACATTGGAGCGTACACTTCATGCTTCTTGGGTAGAGCATAGGTTGATGATACACACGAAGTTGACCTCATTGGAAAAGCAGGCAGGGTTGCTCCAATCGCGAACAATCCCGTATGTAATATGTCACGCGGATCTGCATCCGGCCAATTTGATCCGAGATCAGGCTGGGCAAGTGTTTGTAATCGATTGGGACGAGGTGATGTTGGCTCCCAAAGAGCGTGATTTTATCTTTGTCAGTCATCCACATGACCAGGCATTTTTTCGGGGGTACGGAGCCGTAGAGGTTGATGAGAAGGCGCTCACCTACTACCGCTTGGAAAGGGTCCTTCAGGATCTAATTGAGTGCGCTCGAAACGTGTGGATCAGGGATGATTTAGGGGAAGAAACCAAGGCGGATGCCATCAAGTTGTTTCAAGGTATCTTGGCGGAGGAAGCAGCTTGGTAGACCGTAGTATTCATGCCGGTCAGTGATCGGCAGCCGCGTTACGCAAGAGGGCAGTTTGCTCAACAAGATTTTTAAGATAGCCACCAATTAATGCATATTGGTTCTTTTGGAATTTATGGGAGAACAAGGCGGCAAATCGGGATTGGGATAAAGTTATTGTCAACCAGTAAATAAGGTGCGAGTGGGTGCGAGTTGTTACGTGCTGAAGGGTCGAGTGGGGTTAAGTTGTTGCGGCAAAGTTACACTTTTGGGAGAAGTAATTCGCGACCCTCCATCAGGTCCTGACTAATCTCCTATCCCCCAAAATCCTTCATATGGTAAAATGGGGCGGTGCTGTAAAATGGGCCGGATAGGAGTGTTCCAGCCATGGACACGAGTAGACTTAAATCCTTGCGCGTGAAACAAATCTTTTTCATCAATGCATGTGTTTGCATCCTCATCCCATTATCCGGAGGTCTCTTACTTGTTCTAGAGCCGTCGCCTTCGGACATTTTTCTTGTAGGCGCTTTTTTGTATGGGGCCTTGTTGCTTTTTGAATTTTGGAGCCTCTTTTTTCCGAAGCATCTGCTCTTCATGCACGGCCCCCGGTTTATGCGTGAAATTGCAGAATATGAACGGGAAAAGTTAGGCAAGAAGCAAGATCGAAAAGGGCGGATTGTGAGACTATTTGCCTTTACGTTGTTGCTAGGGAATCAATTAGTGGCCTTTACCCGCATAAGGAATGACGATCCCATGCAAATTCGGGATGTGTCCGGGTTTTGGACGATTATGGCTATTCTAGTTTTAACCTTTACCTTATTAGGTAACGCTGCTATCCTATACCGCATTCATAAAATCGATAAAACAGAGCCGGGGCAGTTCCGCTGGTTTACGCTTAAATCGTTGGCATTGGGAGTTATCTTAGGTCTGGTCTCCATGGTCCTTTTGAGTGTGGGGTTCGGAATCGTGTTGAATTAGCTGAGAGTTAATACGACCGATACGATAGCACAATGCTGAAGGGCTGCCGCGCGCAGCCCTTCGCTACGCTAACGGGCAATAGAGCGTGGTGGAAAGACTATTTATCATTATTGTGATAAGGGTCACCGTAATGTATCTAAGCATAAAGTTTATTTTGACCAGAATATTTATATCAGCATATAAAGACAAAGCCACTCCTGCCAAGGAGCGGTTTTTTTGGATAGAACTTCACTCTTATTTCATATTACTCTGGTGGAGCAGGCAAAATATAAAAGCCTATCACCACAAGTAAGAGATGAGATAATTATTATCGATGGGAGCTCATTTATGACAGTTTATGAGCAAGTGCTCTGTTGCTGGCCTTTTTCGCATTATAACGAACCAAATAGGCAACAAGTGATATTCAACCGCTATGTCGGCAAACAGCTAATGAGGCAAACCGCCTGCGCGCTCAAACATATTGGAGTGCATAAGACAGCGAAGATGCCGCATGCAGCCCGGCAAGAGTTTCCAATACGAATACATCTTGCATTGCATTCGGGATCAGCGGTTGCGCCTTTGCCTCTCTGCGGAGTTAGCTTTTTTAATACACGCTCTAGTTTAGTAAATAGTCGTTTAAGGGCAAGTTGGAGTGATTTATCGATGCTGATCTTTAATGTTGTGCCGTCTTTGAATCTTATTTTTTTTGTACGCATGCAAGAGCAACCACATTTACAGCCGCTTTCAAGTCTAACAGGAACGATTGCTTTCTTATTAATGAATCCTCTAGCAGTGATATTGCTGTTCTTATCTTGGAGAATGATGTTGGCACTGGAGACGCCGTTCACTTGTTTACCAAAGGAAGCAGTGAGTCTGCTGCTTGTGCGATTCAGAGATTGTATTTTGAGTGTTACTAAGTTACATGCATTCTGCGTAATGTTTAGGATGATGTCGGAGACACCTCGACGGGCGTTTAAAACCAATTCGATGTTCGCGCTTAAGATGCCTTCTTGCTTGGATTTTATGCTTGCTGTTGCAAAAAGGGTGGTCGTTCCGTTGACTGTGCGTAACAGTCCGGGCATAGCTATCACTCCCTCAATTCGATTGGTGTGTACTCTCACAACATATGTGGAACCAAAAGAATCGGTGTGGGTGAATAACTAGAAAGCCCTAGCCACTAATAGAAATAGGATCAGACGTCCCAATAAGTAAAATAGCAATTCTAGCGAATTTTATCGCAAATTGTGAAGTAATTGTATATGGAACAACAAGCAAAAGAAAAGGGGATTGAAGTATCTTAGGACTCGTAGTTTTCTTTGGTGGTAACCTATTTGGTTATTTGGAGCGTGTTTACATTCGTAAAATGATGCGGTCACACGAACGGGCACGTTAGTGGAATAACGATTTGCTCCAGATGTCATTTTTTAATTATCTATAGTCAAATGGCATATTGTATTTGGGTCACTTGGAGGTGAAAGTGTTGTTTTTATTGAAGAAGTTTACATTTTGGCTCTCCTTAATCAGCATACTAATATGCTTAAACAACTACTGGGGAAATGATGACAAAAACATTCTCCTTATTGGATTAAATCCGTTCTTAAATAGTGTCGTATATACAGAGCCATTCCGTTCTTGGATAGCTGATTTTGATAGTATAAGCAACAGAGTTCACTATACTGCCTATCTTATGCATTTTAGCTCATTCTTCTTGATTGGGGTTGTTACTGATTTTCTTATACACCACTTACTCAGACGTAAAAGTGGTTAAACTCCCTCGGTAACGGAGTACGATAGTGTGGAGTAGCGTGCCGCGGCAACTACTTCTTACCTCTGTGTCACTATATTGAAGACAATTGTACAAAACCAATAGACCTAGCCTATCGTCTTATTTTTTTATTAAGCAACTTTTTATTAATTATGACCGTTAGTTTCTTTTTAATCAGAGTTGATTTAAGGAGAGTGAAGAAAGTTGTACAAACAAATTATATTCTCAATTTCAGTGGTTTTCATGATGTTTTCAATGGTATTGGGTAGTGCATCGGCAGCCCCTAAAACGACCATTATAAAAGCACCCGTTATTTTGAAAATTAATCAATACTATATCTTGTATACATCTCCTGGAGTTCCTTATATTGATGAACAAAATAGGATTATGATCCCCCTACGAGCAATAAGTGAATTAATGGGAGCACGGGTAGACTATACGGCAGCAGAGAAAAAAGCTTCTTTAGCTTGGGAAGGAAAAACAGTCGAAGTCACAATAAACTCCAAAACAGTGGTTTACAACGGAAAGGAATCAGAAATTGATACCGTTCCTGTAATAAAACAAGGACAGGTATTTGTCCCCATCAGAGTTATTTTAGTTGGGCTGGATGTCAAAGGTAGCTGGGATACGAAGGATCAATTGCTGAGCATAACAGACGAGAAATTTAGGAAAAGTAAAATCATAACCAGGATGGAAGATGGAACAGACAGGAATAACACAGACAAAGGAAGAGCGCTGGAAACGAATGATATTCGTCCATTATCCTTTGTATTAACAATTTCTGAACCGGGGCAAAATTCTGAACTTACCATAAAAGCTAAAAATATTTCGGGACAAGACATGGCTGAAGGAGTCGAAGATTTGCGCGCTTCTTCATTTACGGATAATGGTTACCAATTTACAGATAATAGTCACAAAAAAACCCCTGCAGTGAAAGCGAGTGCGACTTTTGAACAAAGTGATACTATTCTGTTGGACGACGAAACCATTAATTATGTCGTAGCTGTGGGCAAAACAGCAGGTTGATTAATATCTTTTTTTAATCACTTTAACCATTCTCCGCATTTTTGAGGGGCAAGTGTAGTGTGATGAGAGGTAGAAGGTGGACAGGAAGCTCACACATTGTGTTCATTTACTCTTCATGATTATCTTCATATTATCATTATAATATGATTTTTGTTCTATTGAATGAGGTGATATGCTGCATTATGATTAGTCAGAACAAAAAAACTCTAGGTACGTATTTATCCATTTCATCTCAAGAGACAAGTAAGCTACCAAGAAACATGTAAGATAGCGGTTACAAATCAATGCCTCTGTATGAATCAGACGGTAAAACTGTATTCGGCGAATTTAGAATGTATTATCCTAATGGGGATTAATTCAATTCATCATTGGAGTTTCTTTGTTGCAGCTATACATTTCTAATTTTAAATTAGGTGGTGAACGGAATGAGATCTTTTTCTATTGGGGTAAAAACAGTTATCATTGGTTCCCTCTTTGTTCTTGGTGTGACTTTTGGAAGTATGAAATTTGGTTCTGAAATAGCTGATGCACTCTTCAATCAAGAAACTCAAGAACATACCCCCGGTTTCCAGATAAACGAGAATGGTGAGACATATGGATCTGGAGAGCACGCCACACCAAATTCAGGACCGGATTTAATTTCAGCAATTGGTATAGACGGCACACACGGATATGTACGTGATAAAGACTTGAACACCGAAATGCCCAAAAGTCCTGAAGAAGCATTGTCTAAACAACGTAAAATTGCTCCGGGAAGTGTTCGAGAAATTCCGTTATATGATGTTACTGGTAAAAAAGTAATAGGTACATTCAATATCCAACAAAATCACGAGAAGTTAGAAAAGAAATAAAATGCTCGCTTAACCCACCGGTCAGCCTGTTAAGGAACCTTAACAGGTATTTTTGTCATGCATTTAATTTTTTTCTTTTTAGTAGGCATGGCTCTTGATAAACAAATTAAAACGTAAGCGTTGCTGAAGCTATGTAATTCCGTGGCCGGTCTATTATGCTAACGGATCACGTTAGTTCAATGAATAATAGGAGCACCTGCTGCGGCAGCTTGCTCCTATTATTCATTAAAGTAACGGGGAGTTTAGCGCAACATTACTTCATAGTTCTCGTCTATTGTGTTAGTGCGCCAAAATATGTTAAGAAAGGAATATAATATTATGAAAAAGGTTTTCACAGGAATATTCACTGCATTGATTTTATCTATTACCGCTTCACCTGCACATGCGGCAGACATGCAAATAAAAGTTGAAGGTGTTACTATTGCTTCCGATGTGAAGCCTGAAATTAAGAACAATCGAACGTTGGTGCCTTTACGTGTTATCAGTGAAAATTTGGGAGCCAAGGTCAACTGGTCCGGTTCGGAAATTACGATCGCAAAAAGCGATATGCAGGTAATCTTAAAACTGAAGAGTAATGCAGCGGTGAAAAACGGTAAAACCGCGCTACTCGATGTAAAACCATATATAAAGAATAATCGCACAATGGTTCCACTTCGTTTTATTGCAGAGACGTTTAACTGTAACATCGATTTCAGAAATTCGACAGTATTTGTCGAGCCTGCCCCATTTGTTCTAGACGGCGTGAAAGTGAAAGCATTGCAACACGAAGTTTACTATACAATGGGCAGCATAGTAAAACAAGTTAATGGGAGCACCTATAACGAAGAGATTTATCATATTTTTGTAGACAACAAAGGAAGTAAAGTGGATGCCCCTGCTGGGCACACATCGAGTGTTCATGAGCTTACACCGGGGGACTATTACAAAGGTGGACAGTTTGATTTTTTGGATCAAACAGGGAACAGCATAAAACAATTTGATCTCTATACTTTATCTCATTCCGATGGCGATCCCGATGTTATGTTATATGATGCGACAGAAAATCAGTGGTATTTGTTTACCTATTCAGCAGTTCAATCGATTTATCAGTTCATTGATACTGCCGGACAGAACGGTTTTCTGACGACGATCAGTGATACAAATCCATAAGGCAACAATTTTTCATATTGCGCTAACGGGTCCGATAGTTGAGGAGCTTGCTTCGAGGCAGCTCCTCTTTTGTTTATTGTTAACAGGCAGTATAGCAATGTTCAAAAGGTAATGAATGGGTTTTTGTGAAATGTGGTATTGTTGTATGCGAACGTTATCTCATCACAACGAGCTGAAAAGTCCAAGTAACGACTTTAACCTTATATTCAGGAGGTGTAACTATGCTTTATATTATTGGGGGAGCTTCAAGAAGTGGGAAAACAACAACGGCAAAAAGAATTTTAAAAGAAGCAAACACACCTTATTTTTCATTAGATTATTTAATGATGGGAATTGCAAATGGGTTACCAGAATTCGGAGTTCATCCAACGGAGGGTGACTTTATAACAGGGCAACGAATGTGGAAAGTTGTTAACCCTTTAATGACAGCCATGATTGAGAACAAAATAGATTACACGATAGAAGGAGTACAATTAATACCTAGTTACATATCACAATTTGAACAAAGATATTCTGGGGGAATTAAATCATGTTTCATAGGTATGGCAGATATAGATGCAAAGAGTATAGAGGAAATGAAATTTCACTCTAGTAAAACAGAAAATGACGGATTAAGGGACCTTAATCATAATGAGATTGTAGCTGAAGTAGAGAGGATAAAAACAGATAGCATAAGAATAAAGGAAGAATGCGAAAAATTTAATCTTAAATACTTTGAGAGTTCTCAAAATTTTAGTAAGACTATAGCCTCGGTTTTATCTTATTTAATGTAATTGTTGCGTTGTTACGCTAACTGGGTACGATAGCGCAATAGCAAGGTCATTAAAGTAACTGGGTACAAGAGCTCAATGAGGCTGCCGCGGGACCGCG
Organism: Paenibacillus sp. JT22N12; assembly: GCF_056269365.1. Classification (NCBI taxonomy): domain Bacteria; kingdom Bacillati; phylum Bacillota; class Bacilli; order Caryophanales; family Paenibacillaceae; genus Paenibacillus; species Paenibacillus sp. JT22N12. Next base: position 35,228 of record NZ_JBWDNU010000025.1, read on the forward strand.
CGGCGTTCTCACTCCGCTAACTGGCAGGATACTTACGAATGCGAAGTGGAATTAATAGTAAATTATATGTAAGAAGGGGGTGCTAATAATCAATTTTAATCGATATTTAGGAGTCTGGATAATTATCTTACTTTTTGAAATAGGGTACTATTATAATCTAATAAATGAAGTTCATGATAATAAAGACATAGTATTTATTATCGTGGTCATTGTTGTTACGCTTGTCGTTGGTTCAACAGTTATTAGTAATTCCAGAAAATAGCTAATAAGGCAGCGACTTCGCCTGCTGATCTTGCTGAACTAACGGGTACGTTAGTGAGGAGCTTGCCGCGCGGCAGCTCCTTTTTCGTTTGCTGAAGTAAAGGGCAGTACTAACAGATAGTGCAACACAGAAAGCAACGGATTTCCAACAGCCATATTTAATAAAGGATAAATTTCCAGCATAGCGAATTGTTATCGAAGTACTATTACAGGGGGGGCTATATTTGAAGTTAGTAATCGTAGAAGGTATACCTGGATCCGGAAAGTCATCGACTGCCAGATTTATATCTCTTCAGTTAGAAAGGAATGGGTATTATTCGGAACTCTTTCATGAGTCGACGTTTCTGCATCCAATTATACTTGAAGAGGATATATATGATTCAGAACAGTGGCAGTCTTCTTATATGTCGAAATGGAACAAGTTCTTGAATAACAATGCCAGTAAGCAATCAGTTTTTGTTTTTGAATCGGTATTGTTCCAAAGCCCTATTATAAATTTACTTCATTTAGATACCGATCGAGCTGAAATCATTCGGTTTATAGATGACTTACTATCCAGTCTCTCTCGTGTCGATTGTAGTCTTGTATATTTATACCAACAAGATCCTAGTGTAGGAATAAATCGAATGATGGCCACCAGAGGCGGGGAGTTATGGCTGGAAAAAACTTATGAGAAGTTTAAACATTTCCCTTACTACACAAATCGTGATCATTCAGATAAGGAATTGCACTTGAAGTTTTTACATGATTACTCCGAAATAGCAGGTGCAGTTTATTCTAAGTGTATGATTAATTCCATAGCGATTGACAATACAAATTGGGATTGGAACCACGATTACAGTACAATAATGGACTTCCTAGGCCATGCTATATACCCCGATCCGAAACTTAGTTTAGCTGAATTAGAAATGTTCGTTGGTTTATTTCGAAATGATGAGTTGGGATTAACGATCCAAATTCATCTGGGCAATGACGGGTTATATATTTTTGGTGATCAAAAGTTAAAACCCAGAGATAAAAATAAATTCTACCTAGACAACATCAGCATGTCATTAGAATTTTTGTTTAATGATAGAGACTTCAGCCCAAATGAAGTTCTAATTTATGAGAAAGACATTGTTGGTAACCGTAACGAAATCGGGTCAAAATTTATTAAAATCACCCAATAGTCATTGAGCTAACGGGTACATTAGTTTATAACTACACGACAGCAGCCGGCATGTAATCGGCTGCTGTTTTTGTTGAAGTAGAGGGCAGGCTAGTGCGGGATAATAGTAGGAGATACGCTAGAAAATGTGAACTAGGATTATGTCTCTCATTAAATTCTAATGTGTTTGTAAAGTCATTCTCATCTACTATGTTTTATGATAAGACCGATCAATGAATTTGGGAGGAATGCAAATAAAAATTCACTAACATATCGTGCTGACGATTTAGATTGACAATCCGTCATAATGAAAACCTTCACGAGGCATTCTTGACAAACACAATTAAAGGAGAGATCGGAAATGACTAAATCATCCATGATGAAAAAATCCATAATTACAGGTATGACATTTGCTATGGTTCTTGGAGGCGCAACTGCTGCATTCGCTCACGGAATCCATAAGGACAAGTCTCAAGATAAGTCCAGCAAATTCGCTCAACAATCAACACAAAATCCAACTGCAGTACAATTATTGAGTTTCCAGCAGAAAGCTGAGTCCTCACCAGCAGTGGCTCAGTCGATTACTCGAGCAGAAATGATCTCATCAATTAACCGTTCATTCCAGCTTACGGAAAAAACGGATATTACCTTTTCGGATCTGAGCAACTTGGATTTGGCATACGACCAAATCTCAATCGCTGTTAAGGCCGGCTATGTAAAGGGCTACGCGGATGGAACGATCCGTCCGAATCAGCTGGTAACGCGTGAGGATGCGGTAACCATGGTCGCCACTCTTGTAAATCTAAAGTTGGATACCATTAAGGGGTTAGACAAGTACACGCATGCGGCCTTGATGGAAGCATGGAGCAAACATGTAATCGCTACGGTTTTGAATGCAGAGATTTTGAATGTTGGCAGCTTCGGGCCGAAGGCCAAGTTTACAAGTGTGGTATCGGACGCTCTGCTCGAGAAAGCTCTAGAGTTTGCGAAAGATCTAGGGGTTGTAATCCCGGCAACGCCGCCTACGGGCCCAGGCACGGAAACGCCGCCTACGGACCCAGGCGAAACGCCGCCTACGGGCTCAGGCACGGAAACGACGCCTACTGGCGATCATGGTTCAGAGACAGGCACGGTAAAAACGTTTGATACTGCTGGCGTATATGGTCCAGAAACAGGCACGGAAACGATTAAAGGCAATGTGGCCGTATCCGCTCCAAGCGTTACGTTGCGCCATCTTGTTATTGAAGGAGATCTGAGGATAACGGCCGACGTCAGTGACGGGGATGCATACTTCAAAAATATTACGGTAAAAGGAGTCGTTTACATACAAGGGGGAGGCGTAAATTCAGTTCACTTCGAGGATTGCGATCTGGCGAGCGTCAAAATGTACTGACGTAAGGGCTCTATCCCCAAGGGTATGACCTAGCATTTCGGACGAGAAACTGGCAGAGCAGTCCAGGTTACACTGGTCCCATTCATACCGCGTTTCTTGGTAATGATGAAAAGAGCATACTTACGAGATTTTTATGTAAATAAAATACCTCTAATAGCTGAGAAAGACATCAGAATTAAAATGGCTATTTGAATGAAGATCGTCCACAGTGAAGTTACACTAGCGATGAAGGAGCTGCCGCGGCAGCTCCTTTTACATCTTCACAAAAATAGGGGGGGGGTACAGACATACTGCTGGCCGTTAAGCTCCCATAGAAGAACGTAATTACTTCCCTAATCTATGGTATCGTGTGAGCGGCATGGATGGCTAATGGGCAGTTATATTTAAAATTATCCTGTTGTCCAAAATTCTCATATGGTGTAATCTGGAAACATCCTTTTAGAAAGCGAGTGATTATCGTGAGAACCATTCATACAGTTGGCGACGCAGTTATATTAGAGGTATGGAAGGGATAATTGCTTGAGCTAATCCCTTCCGTGCAAAACCAAAATACGGAGGGAAAACAGATATGTCTTTTAGTAATTACGGTGAACTCTGCACGGAAGTCTATGACCTAACCAAAAAAATTGGGCAATCATTCGGTGGAGACATTGAGTATTATCGCGAAAAGCTTAAACATTATAAGGGATGCATTCTGGAGGCCATGGTTGGATCTGGACGGGTGATCATTCCTCTTCTTGAATCTGGCCTGATTGTAGATGGAGTGGACTATTCACCGCAAATGTTGGATTCATGTCGAAGCCGATGTGATGAACGAGGATTAACTCCCAACTTATACGAAGCAAACTTGCAGGAACTTTCTTTGCCACATAAATATGAAGCAATCATCATTCCTGGGGGTTCGTTTCTATTAATCGAACAACGTGAAGAGTCAATTAGAGTTCTAAAGCGGTTGTATGAACATTTGGAACCAGGTGGGCAGTTGTTCCTTGACCTGTTTTTGCCAGACAACAATTATAACAGTTCCGAATTAGGACGATGGGAGGGATCGGCAATATATCACTTGCCTAATGGTGACATCATCACGATGGAAGGCAAGTGTGTGGAAGCCGATTTATTCTTCAATCAATACCGAGTAAGCTACTTAAAATACGAAAAGTGGCGTAATAGGGGATTGGTCCAAACGGAATTGCAGCGATTTGCATTGCGGTGGTACGGTGTCGAGGAATTCAAGTACATCCTTGAAAGCATTGGTTTTTCAAATGTCAAAGTTTGCGCTGATTTTGAGGATGGAAAGAAACCAACAAGCGGTAATCAGAAATTCGTTTATCAAGCCTCTAAATTATAAATCACACAACCCCCGCGTACAAAGTACGCAGGGGTTGTTACGCTAACGGATACGATAGCGCAATAGTGCGCCTAGCAAAGCTAGGCACAACTCGTTGGTGAAAGTCCAACCGAGGTAGGTGGCGAGATCCTAAGGATGAAGCCCTGTGAACCCCCCCAACTGGGGAGAAGCAAAACTGCAGGCTGTAACATAAAGTGAATCCTGCCGCATCGACATATCGAACCCGAAAGGGACAAGAGGGAGCCGAACCCCGTATTGTACGGTGAAGGCCACGGAACGCGTGAAGGACTTGGAAAAGCAGCGCGGAAGAATCCTCCGGTGTATGGGGAACAGCATGTAGTAACAGTTGTGTCTGGAACTAGGGAGACCCTACCTTGCACGACAGCGTCGTAAAGCGCGAACCTATAAGCCCGGAGGGTGAAGTGGTAAGCGGCGAGAAGGGAGTCGGAGAGGGTGGTAGTACC
>NZ_JBWDNU010000007.1:0-421432 GCF_056269365.1 Paenibacillus sp. JT22N12
CCTGCGCGCGCTTTACGCCCAATAATTCCGGACAACGCTTGCCCCCTACGTATTACCGCGGCTGCTGGCACGTAGTTAGCCGGGGCTTTCTTCTCAGGTACCGTCATAGCAAGAGCAGTTACTCTCCCACTCGTTCTTCCCTGGCAACAGAGCTTTACGATCCGAAAACCTTCATCACTCACGCGGCGTTGCTCCGTCAGACTTTCGTCCATTGCGGAAGATTCCCTACTGCTGCCTCCCGTAGGAGTCTGGGCCGTGTCTCAGTCCCAGTGTGGCCGATCACCCTCTCAGGTCGGCTACGCATCGTCGCCTTGGTGAGCCGTTACCCCACCAACTAGCTAATGCGCCGCAGGCCCATCTCCAAGTGGCAGATTGCTCCGCCTTTCCCCATTTCGCCATGCAGCCAAATGGTGTATCCGGTATTAGCATCCGTTTCCGGATGTTATCCCAGCCTTGAAGGCAGGTTGCCTACGTGTTACTCACCCGTCCGCCGCTAACCCCGTTGAAAGCAAGCTTTCAACAGAATCCGCTCGACTTGCATGTATTAGGCACGCCGCCAGCGTTCGTCCTGAGCCAGGATCAAACTCTCCATAAAAGAGATCCGAAGATCTCGTGCCTTACAGATAAGCTAAAACAGCTCATTCTTTAAAACAAATATCTTGTCGGATCGACGCGATCCATATGTTCAGTTTTCAAGGAACTTGTTTGTCACTTTCTGCGGTGACAAGTGTTTATATTATCAGCTTTTGTCGATGATGTCAACACTTTGTTAACTCTTTCTTTCAATTGCTTGAGTTGAGTGTTTTCGTTTGCTTCAAAAGCGACAAGAAATAATGTAACACAGCCGTAAAAAAAACACAACAATTATTTTGGAAAATAGGATCTCAGCATCATTATTTCCCTTAGTTGAAATCAAGAATGCATTATCGTCCAGATGTGATGCTGCATACACAGTTGTAATTGGAAACAGGAATACCACCTTGTAGTCGTCTGTCCGGATGATGAATCCCTTGAATGCTAATGCTACCAACAGGTTCCGAAATGTTCTAATGAATTTCTACAACAACCAGGTGACGACCTCGTAGAGAAAATTTTCATTTTTCCAATAGATATATTCTAGAGGAGGCAAATAGAATTGTTAATCACTGCTTTTTGAATAATAAACCGGCTTTTAAGCTTGGAGACTATTCGAAATATAGATAAGCTTGAAGTTCATTATGCTGAAAAATCAAAAAAGGAATCGGTTGCGGCAAGCCGCAGGCGATTCCTTGCTTCCAGCATTCTCGAATTGACTACTCGCCTAAAAGCCTGGCAAACTCATCCTCATCTTCGATAACGGTCACACCCAATTCACGGGCTTTGGTCAGCTTGCTTCCCGCACTCTCCCCGGCAATAACATAATCCGTCTTCTTGGAGACGCTGCCGCTCACCTTCGCGCCGCAAGCTTCCAGCTTTCTGGCCGCTTCGTCCCTGGTCATGGACGTCAAGGTTCCGGTTAAGACGACGGTCTTGCCGTTGAAAATACTATCAGTCCGGATCGGGGCGGCATGCTCGGCTTCTGCTTTCACACCCATCTCCAGCATGCGCTCTATGCTCATAATCGAAACAGGATCGCGGAAGTAATTGTAAATGCTCTCGGCAACAATCCCTCCGACATCGGGCAGAGCTATTAACTCTTCTATAGAGGCATTCCGGATAGCTTCCAGACTGCCAAGGCTGTCAGCCAGCATCTTGGTCGTCGCCTTACCCGTATTGGGGATTCCAAGCGCGAATAGGAAAGCGGCAAGATCACGCTCCTTAGATTTCTCCAGGGCGGCAATCAGATTATTCGCTTTTTTTTCGCCAAACCGTTCGAGACCGATCAAGTTATCATACTTTAACGTATATAAGTCAGAAGGATCACGGACACCGCATTCTTCAAACAGCTGTTCCGCGGTCATTACGCTGAATGACTCAATATCCATGGCATCGCGCGATGAGAAATGAGTGATCCGTCCGATCGTTTGCGGCCTGCAGTTCAGCTTATTCAGGCAAAAAAGATGAGCGCCGCGAAGCTCAAGCTTTGTGCCGCAGGATGGGCATTCGGTAGGGATCGTAATTTCCTCCCCGGGCTCTTCATCCACCTTGCCGAGAATCTCGGGAATGACATCGTTGGAGCGGCGAATGAAAACGTGAGTGCCCAAAGCAAATTTAAGGTTTTTACGTTCAATATCGCCCGCATTGTTCAGCGTGCAGTTCTGCACGGTGACGCCGGCCAGTTCAACCGGCTCTACACGCGCAACCGGGGTGATTTTCCCAGTACGCCCGACTTCCCAGGAGACCGATTCCAGCCGTGTCGTTGTTTCCTCGGACTCGAACTTGTACGCAACGGCCCACCGAGGGAATTTGTCTGTATAGCCCAGTACCTGGCGGGTCCGCATATCCGTCAGCTTCACGACAGCACCATCGATCAAATAATCGAGCTCAGCACGCTTAAGAGCAATCCTCTCCAGCTCCTCCTGAACCTCTTCGATGGAATCGAAATAAGCCGAATACGAATTGACTTTGAAGCGGTTCTCCTTCAGAAAATCCAGCATTTCACGATGATTATCGAAGGCCACCCCTTCCGCATAACCCACATTGTAGAAAAAGGCGCTCAGCTTGCGTTCAGCCGTCAGTCGCGGATTCTGGTTGCGCAGAGCTCCCGCCGCGGCATTGCGTGCATTTTTGAGAGGCTCAGCCGCCGTTTGATTGTAGGTATGCAGGACAGACAGATTCATAATCCCTTCACCCTGGACCTCTATAACCCCATCCTTGAACGGGATCGTAAGGGGAATGGATTTGATCGTTTTTACCTGGGCCAGAATGCCCTCTCCGGTAACGCCATTTCCCCTTGTCGCCGCCTGAACAAGCCTGCCTTGATCATAGGTAAGATTAAGGGTAAGACCGTCAAACTTCTGTTCGATGACGTAGGTTGGATCAGGAAGCGGCGCCACATCAGGGTTCTTGGCATTGTAGTCGGCGATTGACTTGCATACACGATTATTCCATGTGACCAACGCATCCTGGTCCTGCGCTTTGTCAAGACTCCACAACCTCGAGAGATGACGATGCGGTAAAAATCCTTTAAGAATATCCCCGCCTACACGCAGAGTAGGCGAATCGGGCAGCACATGAAGAGTTGTCTGCTCCAATGAAACCAGTTCGTAATAGAGCGCGTCATAATCTTTATCACTGATGGTTGAATTATCCAGTGTGTAATAGTGGTAATTGTGCTGCTCAATTAGGTCAATCAGCTCCCGCATACGTGCCAGCTGCTGCGGCTCGATGCTGTTTTCCGGCTGGATTGGGGTGGTCATCGGACGAATCTTCCTCTCTACACGTCTTATCCTTCTATAAACCAGCATAAGCCAACAGACTTTATAACATACCCTTAACCCGCTTCTGCTCGCAGGATCAGTATCGGCACGAGGACAGCGCACCGCAGCTAGCGGCTTGATTAAGTGAAAAGCTGTTCTTAGACATCAGCTGCGCCGACTTGTCTTGTATACAGAGTAGGCGAATCGGTCAGCACATGAAGAGTTGTCTGCTCTAATGAAACCAGTTCATAATAGAGCGCGTCATAATCTTTATCACTGAATGAGGAGGCAGCCTTAATATATAGCTCTTAAAGGGATACGAGATTGTCACTGAAGGTTCATGGCGCAGTGCCTGAATTATAGTTCTTCCGCATCATGCAAGCCTATACTTTCGTAATGGGTGCGAAGCTGGCCAGCAGCTTCTTAAGCCCGACCGGCGCCGGAAAAGCAATCTGCAGTTCTTTGTCGTTGCCGCTGCCGCGGACGGCGACCACCGTCCCGACACCCCACTTGGCATGCGAAACCTTGTCGCCTGCCGCGAAATCGCGTGCCGCTTCCCCGCTGGCCGCCGCCGCGCCGCCCGCCGCGCGGGCTGCATCAAGCGGCGTGCTGACCCTTACGCCGCCTGCGCCGACCGCAGGCCCGCCTTGCGCCGCCTGCCGGCCCGCAGCTCCGCCGCGAAAGCCAAACCCGGCCCCGCTGCCGCCTGCGGCTCCGCCATAGCGGCTGCCCCCGCCGATACCGGCGCCGGCCTGCCGCCCCCCGTAGGAGGATGAGGCGACCGCCTTCACCTCGCCGGGCACTTCCTCAAGGAAGCGCGAGGGCGGGTTTGCGCTGGTTCGCCCAAACAGCGTTCGCATCCGCGCACAGGTAAGGTACAGCCGCTCCTCCGCCCGGGTAATGCCTACATACGCGAGGCGGCGTTCTTCCTCCAGCTCGTCATTGTCCATTAGTGTACGGCTGTGAGGAAAGACGCCTTCCTCCATCCCGATAATAAAAACAACCGGGAACTCCAAGCCTTTGGCACTATGCATGGTCATTAACACTATCGCATCCTTGACTCCGCCATCAGGCTCTTCCTTGTTCATGGAATCAATGTCCGCGATTAGAGCCAGATCTGTCAGGAAGGATACCAGTGATTTGTCCTCGTTGCGTTTCTCGAAATCCTGGGTTACGGACAGGAACTCGTCGATATTCTCCAGACGCGCCTTGGACTCCAGTGTATTCTCGCGCTCAAGCTCATCGCGATATCCGCTCAGTTCCAGCACCTTCTCGGTTAACTCCGTCACGGACAAATACTCGACCATGCGCGTCACGTTGTCGATAACATCGCGGAATTCCTTCAGTGCGCCGCGCGCCCGGCCGGTGATATCCAGCCAGTCCAGCTGCTCCAGGAGGGCGAATATGGAGATCCCCTTCTCCCCCGCCTGCTCCGATAGTCTGGCGACGGTTGTATCGCCGATCCCCCGCTTCGGTACATTGACGATCCGCGCGAGGCTGATGTCATCGTCGGGATTCGAAATCAGCCGCAGATAAGCGAGCAGATCCTTGATTTCTTTTCGGTCGTAGAAGCGAATGCCTCCCACGATTTGATAAGGGATATCGGATTTGATCAGCGTTTCCTCTATAACCCGTGACTGGGCGTTGGCCCGGTACAAAATGGCATGATCGGCAAACTTGCGCCCCGCCGATACATTCTTGCGGATTTCCGAAGTGATAAAATAGCCTTCTTCATGCTCCGAATCCGCCTGGTAGACCGTAATCGATTCTCCCTCTCCCCGGTCTGTCCAAAGCTTCTTGGGCTTGCGGCTGCTGTTCTGCTTGATGACGGCGTTCGCCGCATTCAGAATATTGGCCGAAGAGCGGTAATTCTGCTCCAGCAAAATCGTTCTCGCTTCCGGATAATCGCCTTCAAAATTCAAAATATTGGTGATATCCGCGCCTCTCCAGCGATAAATCGACTGGTCGCTGTCACCGACAACACATATATTGTGATGCTTGTCGGCGAGCATTTTACACAGCATATATTGGGCCCGGTTCGTATCCTGATATTCGTCCACATGGATATAGCGGAACTTGTTCTGATAAAAATTCAGGACATCCGGCTCATCGGTGAACAGCTTGATCGTCATCATAATCAGGTCGTCGAAATCCAGAGAGTTGTTGCTCTTCAGCCGCTTCTGGTACGACTTATATACTTTCGCGACGATCCCGTCGAAATAATCACCGATTTTGTTCTCAAACCGCTCCGGCGTAATCAGTTCATTCTTCGCTCCGCCGATTGCGGCCTGTACGCTCTTGGGCTCAAATTTCTTGATATCAATATTGAGATCCTTCATGCAGTTGCGGATAACAGAGAGCTGATCGGCCGAATCCAGGATAGAGAAGCTGGAGGAAAACCCGATCCGGCTGATATCTCTGCGCAGGATGCGGACGCACATGGAGTGAAAGGTCGAGACCCAGATATCCTGTCCGCTCAGCCCTACCAGCGCCGACACCCGCTGCTGCATCTCTCTTGCCGCTTTATTCGTGAATGTAATGGCCAAAATACTCCATGGCGCTACACGCTTCTTCTCAATTAAATAGGCAATCCGGTGCGTCAGCACACGGGTCTTGCCGCTGCCTGCGCCGGCCATAATGAGCAGAGGGCCATCCGTTGCCTGCACAGCCTGCTGCTGCGGGGGATTCAATTTTTGAACCGCAGCGTCGATTCCAATATGATTTAGCATAGAGTTAAACAAGCTCCTTTCAGCTTGTCGGGAAACCCGATTCATTATGATTGCGTGTAGGGATGAAATGATCTGTGTTCGCATTTGTTCGCCTATCTTCAGGATAGACAACACGGGGGACAGTGTCAATCGTAATCCTTTTCCTGAAGGATTTTTTTAGGTACAAAAAGCCCTGCTTCGCAAAAAGCAAATTTCCTTCGGCAAGAAGAAACGGCTGTGCCGTCCTTTTTGGCGGCAAAGTAAGTTTCTTCCCTTAGAAATATAAGCAAAAGTATGGAGGAATTTTATACTTCTTATATTTAAATGAAAACGGCTTTCGTAGGCGAACTTACGAACCTGATTCGCTTACGAAAACCGTTTTTATCCCAACTTCACTTCCACACCGCGTACAGCTTCCACTGTCTGCAATGCCTGCTCCAGGTTCTCGTATACCGCATTGCCGACAACAACCGTATGGGCTGCCTCTGCCGCCTGCCGCGCCTTCTCCGCAGTATCGATGCCGCCGCCATAAAATAATTGCGCACCCTGCAGCAGCCCGCGTACCCGTCCAACCAAAGCAATGTTCCCAAACATCCCGCTGTATTCCATGTAAACCACCGGAAGATGCAACAGCCGGTCCGCCATATAAATATGGGCTTCCACATCCTCGATGCTCAGCTCTGTACTCGCTTCAGTGAGTTTGGCCGCCGTCGCTTGACTGTTCAAGATCAAATATCCCTGTGCGCTCGTCTCATTCCAGGGAATAAAGGCACCGAATTTGCGCAGCGCCTGCACCTGACGACCCATCATCCATTCCGCATTCGGCGTATTCAGCACCAAAGGTATGAAATAATGATCGAATCCCGCTACAACCGCATCCTCGTCTGAAACTTCCAGCGCGCACGACACCTCATACCGTCTGATCCGTGAAAGAAGCTCCACTGTATTGTCATAAGTAACGCCGGTTGATCCGCCAACAATAATGCCGTCCGTTCCTGACAGACAAATTTCGTCAAGGGCTTCATCCGTCAGGCTCCGGTCCGGATCCAGCTTGAATATATGTCTCCACGTGCTGTAAATCGCCGCTTGCATGGTTTTCCTACCTCCAACTTCTACAATTCCAATGCTTCGATCCGCTGGATGACGGCAAATTCATTGGGATAGAGCATGAGGTATTCGGTCAACCCCACCATCCGGAACAGTTTCTCATAATGGGGAGTCACTCCCCAGGCAAATGTATGAACGCCAACCTTGTGGCCCATTCTGGCGAGCCGGATGAGAACAGCCATGCCTCCGCTGTTTATATAGGTCACCTGCGTCAAATCAAGCGCCATGAAACGAATGCTTTTGCCAAGCTCCACCTCATTCTCCATTCCGGATAACAAACCATTCTCTGCGGATTTGGTCAATTCGCCGCTGAGCTTCAGCACGATGCCGTTGGGAAATTCCCGGATCTCCATCTTAAAGGGTTGTTCCATCGCTTTTACCGCCTCCTTCCCAATTTAGTATGTTTAGAACGGTTTGATTTTTCTCAAGAAATAAAGCTCTGTATAAAATCCGCGTTCATCGCGGCCTGTTGCCCAGTAATCCGCCAGCGAATCTATGATAACCAGTCCCCATCCCCTGGGATCGTCGGACTCGCGTTTCTTGGTCATTTCTTCTTCTTCCTTGGAAGCCCGTGGAAAATAGCCGCCGCCTTCATCATATATTTTGCAAACCGCCAGGCGGCTGCCGATCTGGGCAAGCACCGTCACATTCGTGGAGGGATGAAGTTTGTTGCCGTGCTCGATCGCATTAATCATGGCTTCGGCCATGGCGCTTTGCACATCCTCGCGAATTTTCGATTCCGGCCAGCTTTCCTCAATCCATTCGCCCAGCTCCAGGGCAACCGCCCGTTCCTCGCCCAGCCGGCTGGATATCGACCACTCCCGGGACATGAACTGGTTCTGGATAAACTGCGCGGCGTCGCCGCGTTCTGATGCCACCACATCCAGCTGGGAGAGAGCGCTTCTGTAAGGTCCGGCAAGCTCCAGAATCACAACGGTGCGGTCGTCGCTGCCGGCGCCGCATCTCTGGTCCATCCGTTTGAGCCAGCTGTCTACGAGCCGCACAATATCCTCATTTGCTTTCCAGGTGGACAGCTCCGATTCGAGTCCTTCGAAGCTGTACATTTGTCCTTCCTCATCCACAGCCTCAATCAATCCATCCGTATAAAGCACAAACCGGTCTCCGGGGTGCAGCTGCAGCGAGATTTCCTCATATGCCGCTTCGGCATCGAATCCGATCGGCAGCGAGCTGCAATCCACAGCGCGGACACCTCCATCCGCTTTAACAATATAAGGAGAAAGATGCCCTGCACTGGCATATTGAACCGTATCCGCCGTCAGATCGATGACCCCGACCCCAATGGAAACCGAACCTTCGTTGCCCATGGCCTCACAGATTTGGCGGTTCATCCGCTGAAGAACCTTGGCCGGATTTCCGTTTCGCCGGATTTCCGCCCGGAACAGCAGCAGCAGGGCTGACATCAGCAGAGCTGCCGGCATGCCTTTTCCCGAAACATCCCCGATCATGACGGCGAAGCGGCCGGGACTGACCGACACCACATCAAAAAAATCACCGCCTACTTCCCGGTAGGGCTGACAGCGCGCCGCAATCCGATAGGACCCTATCGTCAGATCCCCGGGCGGCAGCAGCTTCTGTTGTACATTATACGCAAGCTTAAGCTCACGCTCCAGTGACTCGTATTCCCGGTCGATACGGCTCTGCAATTCATTAAAAGCCACAGCGAGCTCACCGGCTTCATCATGAGAGATGACCGGCATCTTGCCGCTCAACTGCTTGCGCCCACCGACCAGCCCTCTGATATTGCGGACAAGCCCGCGCAGCTCTCGTCTGAATTGCAGCGTCACATAGTAAAACAAGGCAAGCCCCATGATGAAATAAAACAAGGCAATCTGACCGAATTTGATCGTGTATTCCGGATCATGCGAGGCTTCGGCCATAACGGCAAGCTGAAACAAATTCAGCAGGGCCACCAGAAAGGTGCTGGCAAAGGTGAAAAGGAGCGGATGCGCAATCGATGCCCGGCCGGCGAAGCTCCCGGGCCAAGGCTGCAGCTGCAAAATAATAGGACGCAGCAGCCACCGGACCGATGTGAAAATAAGAATGGCAACCGTAATCGCCAAGCTTACCTCGCCGGCAATCACACCGATAACCGAAAGCCAATCGATCTGCTCCCAGCCGTGAACCACGCCCGTACGTATCAGAAGAATCCCGTGATAGATGATCAACACAATCATGCCGGAAACGGCCAGACCAAGCAGCAGCTCGTATGGGTGACGAAACAGCCGCTCAAGCGCGCTGCGGGTGCGCTGCTCCGAATTAGGGCCGCCCATTGCCAGAAAAACCGGCCCAAGGCGCCAATTCGAAACAGCTGCCAAGGCGAAAGCCCCCGCAATAATTCCTAGCAGCGTCGCCGGCAGAGTAACAGGCAGCAGATCGTGTATGGAGCGGTTGAAAATGAAAATGTTCTCCGCATGCAAAATCAGCATGCCCGCCAGCAGCGAAAAAAAATAAACCAGCAGCAGACGCTTAATGAGCTTCCGCCCGGGGAGTATCGATAATGGAGAGGAGGATATCGGGTTCATCTCCATAGCAAACGTTTAATCTCCTCAACCGGCTCTGTACCCAGCTCCTCCATGCACATTCTCTCCAGACGCTTGTACCATCCGACGGCTTCTGATCTGCGGCCTTTATCCAGATAATGACGGATAATCGTCTCATATGCCTCTTCCTGCTCAGGACGCAGGGCAATCCATTCACCCAGACACTGCTCCACCATCATATCGTCCTGCATGTCCGAATAGTAGATAGCCAGCCGCTTGAGCATAATCGTCTGTCTATCCATCATCTGATCGCGCACCCGATCAAGCCATTCTGCGCCTGGAAGCTCTGTGCCCAGCTGCCCGTATAACGGAAGAGCCTCTTCGTACAAGCGGCAGGCCGCTTCCCGGTCGTCCACCCAAAGCTGGTCGCCAACCCGGGACAGGGTCATAAAGGTTTCGGCATCCACCTGGTCTACCATATGCTCATCCACGGCAATCAGCCCCCGTTTGGCATAAACAGGATCCACGGATATTCCCATATCCTTCAGGGATTGCCTCAAATCATGGAGAGTGACATACAGCTGATTGGATCTTTTGGCCGGGTCACCTTCTCCAAACACACGGTCGATGACCTGCTCCCGGTTCGCCTTATAACCGGGCTGGAGCAGCAAATAAACAAGCAGCTCGCCTGCCTTGCGCCGCTTCCATACAGGCTCGGCAACAGACCCGTTCTGCAGGGAAGTGAAGCTGATTCCGTCGATCAATTTGACCCGCCATCGCGGTGGAGCCAAGGGGAGATCATCATCCGCCTCTTGGATTGCTCCCAGGGATGCATTCGATTTTCCGTTACGACCGGCCGGGTCAGGAGTAATCGGCTGCTGATTGGCATCGGCATCCGGATCAACTGCCGCCGTACCGGTGGACAAAGACTTCATCTCCAGCAGGGAAGACCCTAGGTGAGCCGCTGCCCTTAAGGTTGCGGGAGTTGCCACCAGCTGATGCAATCGCTCCACCGTCTCAAGCGCAACAGCTGCAGACTCTGCTTCTGTCTTCGCAATCGACTGGCTGGCTCTGGCCGCAGCCGCATAAATCTGAATTTCGATATCATCGTCAAACAACGATTCCGGGTTGGGGTCTGCCGCTCCCATAAGCACAGCCCTGCAGAGGTAAGCATATCTGGCGGGCAGCTGCTTGATAAGTGGCTCTGAAGCCGTCTGGTCTTTCAGAATTTGGTATAAGGCTTCGCTGTAGGGCTGCTCTGCCATGTTCCGGTTCAGCCAATGCATCGACAAGTTCCATTCGGGCTCCGCAACCGACTGATTATTAAAGAGCAGGCGGTCCAGCAGGACAAAACCCGCCCACACAGGCTTGCTTTCCTGCCGAAAGCGCTCGGCTGACGCCAGGAAAAGGGCTTCGGGGATGGAGTGGTTCTTCTCCAGGTTTTCGCTTTCGTTGGCTTCTGCCCTCGCAATTGCCCAAGGCACGAAACCGCTGCATGCCTCGGGTGTGCGCGCCCATTCCTGGCGGAGAAGTTCTATTAACGGGCGTGATTCCTGGACGTCACCCACCTGCTCATAGAGGAGTGCCAGCATACCCAGCATCGCCAGCATCGAGGCCTCGTCCGCCTGTGCGGCGAAGCCCTTCAAAGCCATTTCCAGCAGCTGCTGCGTCTCGACAAGCCGTCCGTGAAGCAGTCCATCCTCGCACTCCGCCCGCAGCAGCAGCGGCGACTTCAGACGAATGTCTTGTGGAATTTCAGCCAACTGCTCCATGGAGAGGGTTCTTCCATCGAGCAGTACCTGCTCCATATTCAGTGTTTTACTTAACCAAGCATCGTTATGCAGCAGTGGTTTATCGTTTTGTCCATTATGCATCCTCGCCACATTCACCTTTACCTGCCAAGCATTTCACTAAAATCGCCCTGAAAAGCTTGCAGAATAGAGTTAATTAATGCTACTATTCGCCCTGTTTCACGAAATTCCTTCCCTGCCATAAGCGTTATTGCAGGCAGGCTGAAGCGGCATGAAGAGGGGAAGAGGGAGACTCCGGCTGCAGTCTCCCTCTTCCTCTTTCTTTATTTTACCAATTGTCCGCGTGTGACTCCCAGCTGATTGGTCGCTTTCAAGCTGCGCCAAACGCGGGTACCGCTGATCCGTCCGGCAATGGCGTCGCTGTAGAGATCGATAACTTCATGCACCTTCTCTGCTGTTTCTTCCAGAAATTCAACGCGGAAGGAGGATACGCCCAGATCCATGAACTGCCCTACATATTCGGCGCCCGACTGTTCAATGGCATTATAGACGGTATTCCGACAGCCTTCATCCACACGGACCGGATGCGACATGCCGATCCGGTCCTGCAGGGAAACGCGCTTCTCTTCGCAGGGACGGCCGCAGTTGGTGAAATCAGTTCCTTCGCTAAGGAAGGTGCAGTACACACAGTGCTCGGTATGGAACATCGGCAAATGCTGATGAATGACAACCTCCAGCTTCGAGGTGTCCGAGCTGCCCAGCAGATCAAACATTTGCTGAACGTTCAAGTCATAAGACGGCGTAACCAGACTGCAGCCCGCATCGGTGAAAAGCGAGGCTGCCTTATGGTTCGCGATATTAAGCGAAAAATCCCCGATTAATTGGGGGAATGGCTCTCCCGGCCGCTCGGCCCGCGCCTTCAAATAGTAATAAAGCGCTCCTGTATTCCGCACAAGCACAGCATCCGGCTGCAGTTTCAAAATATTCGCATGGTAGCCGTTCTCACCAGGCATATGGATACGCGGAGTCGCGAGCGCGATCGGCATGCCGGCGCTTCGCGCCAGTTCAATGGCGGCTGGGAACTGCTTGATGAATTCGAAGTCGGCATAAACCATGCCGACCTGCGAATGCACCGCCGCCTCTACTTGAGCCAGGCTGCGGCACAGCGCCGTCAGCCTGGCCGCTTCAGAGCGGGGCGCAGCTGCGCGTCCAGCCGGCGCCGCTGACGCCCGTGGTGCGGCCTGCGGCGTCGATATGCCGCTGCCCGGCGACTTCATCAACGGACTGGCGGCTGATCCCGCCGAATCCGCGTACACCTCAACCGTCCGTTTTACATAGACGGGAGGTTTGGGTCTCTCACCCGTAAGCTGCTCCACCGCTTCGCGGCGCATGCGGTTCAGCTCCCGAATAGGCACGATCAAATCGCCCACAAGCTCCGCTTCCAGCGATTCAAGCTGATACACCGTGCCTCCAAGACGGCCCAGCTGCTCTTCCAGCAGCGCTTGGTCCATGGGGCGTTTCTGCGCCTGCTCCAGCGGCAGCTCGGATACAACCTCTACAGTTGTACCCTTCTGTACATCCGTCCACCAGGTATGCAGGGGCTGATCCAGCTGCCCTCGGACCGAGATATGAAGCGGGAACACCCGATACGGCTTCTCCGTCTCGAAGGAAGCGCGCAGCCGCTTGTCCAGGGCCGGATCACTTGTTTTCCAGACACGGTCACCGACATGAACACGGTGCAGATCAACGTCGCTGCGTCCCGGCACAATATCCAGCAGAGTGCCTTCCTGTGCTTCGCCCTCCAGCTTCACGCCCTGCCGGCGGATATCATAGACGCGTCCGCCCTCTTCCTTCTTGGTCGGATCTCCGGCGTCGAAGACAATGCCGTCGCCGCGTTTGAGCGGAGCCTCCAGGCGGCAGACAACACCATCGCGAAGCACCCGTTCAACCCGGCCCAGATAAACGCCGCGGCTCTTGGGGAATGTGCCTTCGACCAGCTGCTTGTTGTTCGTTCCGCTCAAGAAGCCGTGGGTAAAGCCGCGGGAGAAGCTTTGCTGCAGCTCTCTGACTTCTTCCCTGGAAGGAGCCGAGCGGTCGCCGTCGAAATAACGGTCAATCGCCTTGCGGTATTTGCTCACCACGTTCGCCACGTATTCCGGAGTTTTGAGCCGGCCTTCGATTTTGAACGATGTGACGCCCGCTTCAATCAGCTCCGGCATGATATCGATAGCGGCCAGGTCCTTGGGCGAAAGCAGATAGGTCACATCCCCCATCGGCTTGTGCACGCCGTCAACCATCAGATCGTAAGGCAAGCGGCACGCCTGCGCGCACTCACCGCGGTTCGCCGAGCGTCCGCCCCACATTTCGGAGGTCAGGCATTGACCGGAATAGGAGACACACAGCGCGCCATGAACGAAAACTTCCATGGGAAGCTTGGCCTGTTGACCAATCGTCTTGATCTGCTTCAGATTGTTCTCCCGCCCCAGCACGACCCGTTCAATGTCGAACGGCTTGGTGAATTCGACCGCCTCCGGCGAAGTAATCGTCATCTGGGTTGACCCATGGATCGGAAAATCCGGGGAAATCTCCCGGATCAGCTTGACCAGTCCCAGATCCTGCACGATCACGGCATCCACACCCGCGTCGATACAAGCCTCGATCAGACGTTTGGCATCTTCCAGTTCACTCTCAAACACCAATATATTAAAGGTTAAGAAGCCCTTCACACCATAGCTGTGAAGAAAAGCCATGATTTCGGGGAGCTCCTCCGTCAAAAAGTTGTTTGCCCGCGCCCGCGCGTTGAATTTCTCAACACCAAAAAACACGGCATCCGCTCCATTGGCCACCGCCGCACGCATACAATCCCAATCGCCCGCCGGTGCAAGCAGCTCAACGTCTTGCCTGTTCAATGTTACCATCTTTCCTTCTCGCCATCCTATCTGTTCGTTCCTATTTCTATAAGTGTACCAGAGCAGACAAGATGATTCCACCAGCAACTCATGCAAGTGTTACCAGCATTTCGTCTGCAGAGCGCCTTCTGCTGCTGGAGTGAGCGCTTTCAACTATTGGCCCTCTTTTTATGTCATTTTGCTATTGCCTCTTCAGGCCCTTATACTTCATTAATGGCACATGTTATAATAATGTCATTCACAAGCTGTCCAATACGATTGGGAGGTATCTGAAAACTTATGAAACTTGGTGTATTTTCTGTATTATTTGCGCAAAAAACATTTGAAGAGTCTCTCGATTACATTGCATCCAAAGGGTTGGATGCCATCGAAATCGGTACAGGCGGATACCCGGGCAACGCCCACTGCGATCCCGCTGAGCTCTTGGCCGATGAAAGCAAGCTCAAAGCGTTCAAGGATGCCATCGACGCACGCGGCCTGACGATCAGCGCATTCAGCTGCCACGGAAATCCGCTGCATCCGCAAAAAGCGATTGCCAGCGAGCATGATGCTGCGATCCGCAACTCCATTAAACTGGCCTCGAAGCTTGGCGTAACGGTTGTCAACACATTCTCCGGCTGCCCGGGCGACCATGAGGATGCCAAATATCCGAACTGGCCTGTTGCGCCTTGGCCAAATGACTATCAGGATATTCTGAAATGGCAGTGGGAAGAGAAGGTCATTCCTTACTGGTCCGAAATCGCCAAGCTTGCTACCGAGCATAATGTGAAAATCGGTCTTGAGCTGCATGGCGGCTTCTCTGTCCATACGCCTGCAACGCTGCTTCGTCTTCGTGAAGCTGCCGGTGATGCAATCGGCGCCAATCTTGATCCAAGCCATATGTGGTGGCAGGGCATCGATCCTGTACAGGCTGTACATATTCTGGGCCGTGCCGGAGCGATTCACCATTTCCACGCCAAGGATACTTCCATTGATCCGATCAATGTCAACAGCCATGGCGTAACCGATATGCAGTCCTATACGTTAATGCTTGACCGCGCATGGCAGTTCCGTACCGTCGGCTATGGCCACGATATGAAAACCTGGGCTGACATCATCAGCGCTCTTCGTCTTGTCGGTTATGATTATGTGGTGAGCATCGAGCATGAAGACGGCCTGATGTCCGTTGATGAAGGCTTCACCAAAGCGGTTGAAAATCTGCAGCAAATCCTCATTCGCGAGCCTGTTGGCGATATGTGGTGGGTGTAGTTCCTTTAAGAAAAATATTAAAACTCCAGTCCCGCTTTTATTAGGCGGCGCTGGAGTTTTTTTCTGAGACTGCGGATGCATTCACTGCGGTGCTGACACACGTCTCTTTCTATAGAAGGAGAGCATACAACCCCTATCCTCCGGAGTGGTATGACTGCCGCTTTGACCCTTACTCCTTCACGAAAGCCTCGAATATATGCTGTAAAAGAATATAGGTCTGCTCATGTGTGAGCCGTCCCTTTGGATCAAAGCTTTCTTTTCCCGTTCCATTCATAAGCTGCAGCTCGACTGCCCGATAGACCTGCCCGCGTGCCCAAAGTGAAATCTGTCCTTCATCGGCGAAAGCCGAAATAGCTCTGTCCTGTTCCGCTCCCGCTGTTCCCTCTCCGGATTTATTCAACAGATCGAACAGCCGGATAAGCATTACTGCCGCCTCCTGCCTTGTAATGGTCTGATCTGGAGCAAAGGCATCAGGGGATGTCCCCACAATAATTCCGGCATGAACCGCTTTGGATATGTAATCGTCATCAATGTCCTTGAAAGGTGTCGGGGTCGACTCCAAAGGCCTGTCAAGTATGTTCTCGCATAGTTGGGCCGCCATCACGGCAAAACCGTAGCGGCTGATCGGCTCCTGATAAGCCTCATCGAAGAAGCTGCTGATGATTCCGTTGCTTTTCGCTTTCCGGTAATCGCCAAGCGCCCAGGCGCTCACCTGCTTGTTCATATCAGGCTTTACCACATCGACAAAAATCGTCTGCTTCTCCTGAAAATATGATTTCAGCACAATGCGCGTCTGCCCGATGCCCTCCGCATTAATATTCCCCTGCCCATCCACAGCTGCAACCTTGGGATTCTCCGATACAAAGCTGAATGCTCCCTCGGCGGACTCCGTGCCTGCCTTTATCCTTGTCGCCAGCTGGACCTCTTCTCCCTGATTCAGCTTCATTTCCTGGGCTCTAGATTTCACAACCGGCAGCATTTGAAAAAAAGTCGTGTTGAAATTCACTTCGGCTGCCTGGCCGCTTTTGTCGTAAATCCCCGTTATGCGGACACTGAATTGATCATTGTCTTCAATCTCGGAAAGCTTGTCCGGTCTGAAAATAATGCAGAACGGAATGCCGAAGCCGCTCGTCTCTACGTTCATGTATTGGCCTTCCTTATCTTTATCCAGCGTCTGAAAGCTCCATGTCTTCTGGTCTCTCGTCCGGGTCAGTGTGACGCGTATCCCGGCCGTTTGGTGATTGTCGTAGATATCGGGATTAAGCGATACCGACCAAGCGTCCCGCGGCGCAAATATTTCACGCGGAAAATATCCGGAGGAGGGCCAGCTTACATAATCATAGCTCACTTCCGCCTTCGGGCGATCATGATTAAACGCATACATGGACGCGTAGGGGTATAAATGCTCGCTGTTTAACGGTACGAATCCAAACATCGTTTTCTTCATGGCCGGATTCAAAATCCAGCGGCGATGTCCGATTCTGTCAATATTGCTCGTATCGCTGTCCGACATATAACCCAGAACATTGCTGTACAATGTCGGATCCCCGGCGTATAAATTACTGGAGCCTGCACCTTTGTAGCCGAGATTGAACATCTCCTCCTCCATATCCGGAGGTCTTGTCGGCGTATGTGTCAGCTTATCGTTGACGGCATTGACCAGCGCCGTTGTCTGCTGCTGCAGCTGCAGGTTCCAGTCCGGTTGAATGTCATCCGGGAGGCCGGCCAAGTATCTCACAAAATTAACGGCTTTGATTCCATCCAATATGTAACCGGATTCAAGTTTGCCTGCCGCATAAGGCGATGTCAGCGCAGGCTGCATTTCATAAATTTCGGGTGTGTTCATATAATCGAAACCGATGGCCATTGGCTTGTATTGGTTCCATTTTTGCATAATATCCTGTTTGGTGCGCTGCTGAGAGCTCTCCTGCACATTATTGCCGTTCACGGCTGCTGCTCCGGCAGCACTTATAAAAACGGTCATTAACAGTCCAAGGAAAAATATTTTGGATTTCCACGTCATCGCGTACTCAACTCTCCTTAAGTAAACGGCTATTTATAGAGAACGTTCACAAGTGCACACATCCACATTTTCCTATTATATCGTATATGCGATGCTGTCGACCATATTTGGCTTGCCATCTGCCGGAAATATACGCGGTGATGATAAATAGAAAAAACACCTGATGCATGGGGCATCAGGCGTGCGTGGTTGTTTATTTTGAGCTGCGATTCGATCCTTCTCTGCTGCAAGCTTGGTTCGAATATTAACTGAACAGTTTGCGGGAAATACCAACGAAAAGATCCGGTATGATCGCGCGTGTTTTTATCGTGAAAAGACCGCCGATGGTTTTGGTTTCCACCACAGGATAGCGCAGCTTCTCGAAGGTCATTGTTACTTTGCTGTTTGTGCTCGTTTCAAGCTGGCTGATCAGCATGCCCATTTCCTTTTGAATTCTGTCGATAATTTGTTTGTTCAGCGAAGGCATCATATTATGAATTCCCTGCTTGAATTGTTTCGCTATTTCATCCTTGCTTACGAAAAGCCCGACGATGAAATCCGGTCCGGGAAGATCAATGTCGATATTATCCACCTTTTCGCTGATAAAAGTGTTCAGATCCGGTCCTGTAAACGGACTTAAGTAAAGGTCAGCTTTGAGTGTCGCCCCTTGATCTTTACCCACGATGCCGATAGAACCGTCGTTGATGAATGCCGAAAGGCTATCCAGGCCCATTTTTTGCTGTACTCCCGTGGTCATGGCGCTAATTTGCGCTTGTGTAAAGCTCTGCTGCGTTGTGCCGTCCACCCGCATTACATAAATATCCTGGACTTTGGAATTGATCTGATTGAACTGGAAGGTCTGTGAGCGGTACACCGGAGCGTAGATCGGAATGTTGAATGGCGGGATCTTCATGATCGTATGTGTTGCCAACAGATAACCCTTAATGGTTTTGGGATAGGCATCGGGTACAGCAATATTGAATGAGCCGGTTGCATCCGTTTTTGTTTGAAAGGAAAAGCCCGGTATGAAACTATTCGCAAATCCTGCGGGAAAGTCGGTTCCCAAAAATATCTGAGCATCTGCCATAGGTTTGTACGATGCCGGGTTCGGGTGCGCAGGATTCGTTGAGTAGCTGGAGATAAACAACGTCACATTTGTAACCTCGTGCAGTTTTCCAATCACATTCATTATTCATTCCTCCCCAAATTGGCTGATCCGATCCTTATCATAATCCAATGGCCCGGGTGGAAATATACTCAGAATAATGATGATTGACAGATGAAACAAGAATCTTGTAAGGGTGAAAAACTTAAGCTATAGTGAATGGGATACTGGGATAAAACAACAGAATTACTAAGTATTTACGGTATAATCAGGTTGGATGGGGGGATGATGATGACCCGGATTAGAACGTTCATATGCGAGGATGATGAGTTATTTTGCCAGATGCTGACGGACTACATTAATCGAGAGTCCGATATGGAAGTGATTGGAACCGCATCCCATAAGCAGCAGCTGCTTAACGAGGTTCGCAATGCGAGTATGGACGTGCTTTTACTGGATTTGAATTTGACGGAAAAGAATTTTGACGGCATAGAAGCCGCCATAGAAATTAAAGCGATGCAACCCGGACTGCAGATTATAGTGTTATCCTCCTTCGACAGTGAGGAAGTGATGACTGATGCTCTCGCTTATGCCCGCGTCAATAATTACATCACCAAAGAGCATTTTCGGGATATTCCGGATGCAATTCGGGCCGCTTACACGGGAAGACCGAATCTGCATTATTCTTCGGCAGGGAAATTATTGAACAGATTCATTGTCTCCCGGCATGACGAGCTTAAACAGATGCTGTCTCCCGTTCAAATCGATATTTTAAGGAAGCTTGACCAGGGATATTCCCGAAATGAGGTAGCGGAAGCTCTATTTTATACACGGCAATCCATCAATAACGAGCTGTACAAGGCGCAGAAGATTATAAAAGGCAAATTTCCTTATCTGGAATGGCTGCGGCTGAAAAAACATAACACCCGGCATCTGATCGAGCTTTCCAAACAGCTGGGCCTCCTGGAACAGGACAAACGAAATTAGCATACTCAAAAACTTGAGTATATCGGCATTGTTTAATTCTGTTGTAAGCTAGCTTTCGAAGTGCCGCTCCACGCACAACAAAGCCTCATGAAAGGATGACGTATGATGAAACGGAAACTGCTTGTTTTTCTGATTATTCCTCTAGCCGCACTCGCATTCATGTTTACCTTCAACCCGCAGCCGGATCCCCCTGGGGTAACGTATACTTCCTTTAATCCGCAGCCGGACCCGCCAGGATTTATCTGAAGGGAATGGATTACAGACTTGTAGAGACCAACACCGCAACAAGGGGTTGGTTTCTTTTTCTGTAACGAGGCAATTGCGGAACCGGGACAATGCAGAGCTTCAAACAGAGCGGCAGGAGCCGCCCCAACAGCATTATTGCGGGCATCGCATGAAAAAGCGGGTTCGCCGTCCTCTTGCGGCAAAAAATTTTGTGGATGTGACATCGTATACAATACTGATTAAAAAAAGCCGCTGGAGTCTTGTTATGCAAGACTTCAACGGCTTGTTATGTGGGCATGCGGATCTTATTGTCAGCGTCGATGACCTAAGCTAACCATACTTTGAATATCATGACATAATCAGCAAAAAGGAACACTAGCGTCGAAAGCGCTGTAAATCCGATAGCAAAAATGTTTTTCTTCGAACGGGCTTTCCACAGACGAACCAGCCCAATCAGCAAAACAATCGTGAACACCAGCATCATAATATCGAAGGGATCGAACTTTTTGATGGTGCTTGCAGTTGCGGCAGCCTCGGCAGCAAGATGAAACATGGGTGAACCTCCTTCATTTTCGCACATAGCCTATATTAGTTTATGTTAGCCTGAGCGGGCCTTTGTTGCAAGTCCGAAATGCGAATCGTAACAAGTTTGTCACCATTTGCATAAAAAATCAGAAAGCATACGTTCATAGCTGCCTTTTTCCAACCGGTGAAGGAAAAAACAATCTTTGCAGCTGTCACTTTTTTGAACTGTTATTTCCACTATTGGCCCCGTACCTATAAAATGTCCATCTCTGCCAGCATCTATAACAAGACGCAAGCAAAATATCCATGATCCGGGCATCCAACATGTAAGTATAACCGGGCTTTCATTGAAAAGCCCCCAAACGATCAGGCTCGTTTGGAGGTTTTGATTACATGCAGATGGCTGCCCAGACGGTTAATCTGCCATGCCGGCCGCCACGCTGCCCTCGGAGCTTTGCTGTTCAATTGTACGCTGGCGATCCCTCTCAAGGATGGGTTTCAGGTAGTGGCCGGTGTAAGAGCCTTTCACCTTGACTACAGCCTCCGGCGAACCGGTTGCTACGATCGTTCCGCCGCCGCTGCCACCTTCCGGACCAAGATCAATCAGATAATCCGCTGTCTTAATGACATCCAGATTGTGTTCAATTACAAGCACGGATTCGCCGGAGTCCACTAGCCTGTGCAGTACGATAAGCAGCCGGTCAATATCATCCACATGAAGGCCGGTAGTAGGCTCATCGAGAATATACAGCGTCTTCCCCGTACTGCGGCGGTACAGCTCCGCTGCCAGCTTCACACGCTGTGCTTCTCCTCCGGACAGTGTCGTGGCAGGTTGTCCAAGGTCCATATAGCCGAGGCCGACATCCAGCAGCGTCTGGAGCTTGCGGTGGATTTTCGGAATGTTTTTGAAAAACTCGCAGGAATCCTCGATCGTTAATTTCAGCACTTCCGCAATGCTTTTCCCTTTGTATTTCACTTCCAGCGTTTCGCGGTTGTAGCGTTTGCCCTTGCAAATCTCACAAGGAACATAGACATCCGGCAGGAAATGCATCTCGATCTTGATAATGCCGTCTCCGCGGCAGGCTTCGCAGCGCCCGCCCTTGACGTTGAAGCTGAAACGCCCCTTCTTATAGCCGCGCACCTTCGATTCGGTCGTCGAGGCATAAACATCGCGAATGTCATCGAATACGCCGGTATAGGTCGCCGGATTGGATCTTGGCGTACGCCCGATGGGAGATTGGTCGATATCGATAACCTTCTCGATATGCTCGAGACCCCGGATTTCCTTGTGCTGGCCAGGACGCGTCTTGGCTTTGTTCAGATCACGGGCAAGTGTTTTATAGAGAATTTCGTTAATCAGAGTCGATTTGCCCGATCCCGATACCCCGGTTACGGCGGAGAAGACACCCAGAGGAATTTTGACATTGACCCCCCTCAGGTTATTTTCTTTGGCGCCGCGGATTTCCAGCCACTTGTCACTGGTCTCGCGTCTCGACATGGGGACAGGGATAAATTTGCGACCGCTGAGATAGGCGCCGGTAAGTGAATTCTCGTCATCCATGACCTCCTGAGGCGTGCCCATGGACACAACCTTGCCGCCGTGGATGCCCGCGCCAGGCCCGATATCGATAATATAATCGGAGGCGAGCATAGTATCCTCGTCATGCTCGACCACAATAAGCGTATTGCCAAGATTACGCATATGCTCCAGCGTCTTGATCAGCTTATCGTTATCCCGCTGATGCAATCCGATACTCGGCTCATCCAGGATGTAGAGCACACCCATCAGGCTAGAGCCAATCTGCGTCGCCAGCCGGATCCGCTGGGCTTCTCCGCCTGAGAGGGAACCTGCCGCCCGGCTGAGCGTCAGGTATTCCAGTCCCACATTAACCAGAAAGCCCAGCCGGCTGTTGATTTCTCTTAATATGAGATGGGCGATCGTCCTGTCCTTCTCGTTGAGGTTGAGCGAGTCGAAGAAGCGCTGCGCCTCGCCGATGGATAAAGAGGTGACGTGGGCGATGTTCTCACTGTCGATAGTGACAGCCAGACTCTCTTTGCGAAGCCGCTTGCCTTTGCAGCTGCCGCAGGGCTTTGCGCTCATATATTGCTCAATATGCTCCCGGATGCCGTCGGAACCGGTCTCCCGGTACCGGCGCTCCAGGTTATTGACAATCCCTTCAAAAGGGACAAAAGCTTCCTTGGCATGGCCAAAGTCATTTTGATAACGGAAGCGGACTTTCTCGCCGCCTGTTCCATATAACAGCTTCTTCATCTGCTCAGCCGTCAGCTCGCTTACCGGAATATCCCGCTTAATTCCATAGTGCTGACAGACCGAATCAAGAAACTGGGGATAATAATTGGAGGTGCTTCCCGCCCATGCCTCGAATGCGCCATCGGCAATCGATTTGTGCGGATGCGGGACAAGCAGATCCGGATCCACGATCATCTTGGCACCGAGTCCGTCACATTCCGGGCAGGCGCCATAAGGACTGTTGAAGGAAAACATCCGCGGCGCCAATTCATCAATGCTGAACCCGCAAATCGGGCAAGCCAGGTTGGAGCTGAAGAGCAGCTCTTCCTTCTCCATCACATCCACTATCACCTGGCCGTCCGAAAGTTTGAGGGCCGTCTCCAGTGAATCGGCAAGACGGGTATGAACGTCTTCCTTCACCACAATCCGGTCCACGACAACCTCGATGCTGTGCTTCTTGTTCTTCTCGAGTTCGATCTTCTCGCTGAGCTCGCGCAGTTCGCCATTGACCCGAACCCGTACGAAGCCCTGCTTCTGAACATCAGCGAGCAGCTTGGTATGCTCCCCTTTACGGCCAGAAATAAGCGGTGCCAGGATCTGGAGCCTCGTCCGTTCCGGATATTCCATTATTCGGTCCACCATCTGCTCGACAGTCTGCGAAGTAATTTGGATTCCGTGATCCGGGCAATGAGGCTTGCCTACACGCGCGAACAAAAGTCGCAGGTAGTCATAGATCTCCGTAACGGTACCAACAGTTGAGCGGGGATTGCGGCTCGTCGTCTTCTGGTCGATTGAGATAGCCGGGGATAACCCCTCGATGGAATCGACATCCGGCTTTTCCATTTGACCAAGGAATTGGCGGGCATAAGCGGACAGCGATTCAACATAGCGGCGCTGTCCCTCGGCGTAGATCGTATCGAAGGCGAGCGATGATTTGCCGGAGCCGCTCAATCCGGTCAGAACGACGAATTTATCGCGGGGAATGGTAACATCGATATTTTTGAGATTATGGGCTCTTGCCCCTTTAATGACGATGGAATCGCTGGCCACTTTATTGCTCCTTCCAAATTGTATGAATATATTTCTTTTATCCAGTTTGCTTATATGCTTATCCCGCTTCCGCTTTAAGCTCCAGCAGGGCATCACGAAGCTCGGCGGCTCGCTCGAACTGCAAGCTCTTCGCCGCATCCTTCATCTCTGCCTCCAGACGCTGGATAAGCGACTGGCGGTCCTTCTTGGACATTTTGTTCGCACCGATGCCTGTCAAATAATCGCTCTTCTCCTCGGCAACCTTCGTTGCCTCGATGACAGCGCGAATCTTCTTTTGAATGGTCAGTGGAGTCACGCCATGTTTCTCGTTATATGCGATCTGGATGGTACGTCGGCGCTCAGTCTCGCGTATGGCAAGCTCCATGGAATTGGTGATCTTGTCGCCATACAGGATAACCCGACCGTCGGAATTACGCGCCGCCCGTCCGATTGTCTGGATCAGCGAACGCTCCGACCGCAGGAAGCCTTCTTTGTCCGCATCCAATATCGCAACCAGAGATACTTCCGGCAGATCCAGACCTTCCCGAAGAAGGTTGATTCCCACCAGAACATGGAAGGTCCCCATCCGCAAATCCCGCAGTATGGCCATCCGCTCCAAAGTCTTGATGTCGGAATGAAGATAACGCACCTTGATGCCTACTTCCTTCAGATAATCAGTCAAATCCTCCGACATCTTCTTGGTCAGAGTCGTCACCAGAACACGCTCATCCTTGGCGATCCGGTCCCGTATCTCTGTCAGCAGATCATCGATCTGTCCTTTGGTCGGACGCACTTCTATAACAGGGTCCAGCAGGCCGGTAGGTCTTATAATCTGCTGCACCATCTCCGGACAAAGCTCCAATTCATAAGGTCCCGGCGTCGCCGAGACAAAGATGGTCTGCCTGCTCTTCTCCTCGAATTCCTCAAACCGCAGCGGCCGGTTGTCCATTGCCGACGGCAGACGGAAGCCATGGTTGACCAGCACCTCTTTACGAGCCCTGTCTCCATTATACATCGCCCGGATTTGCGGAATTGTTGCATGCGACTCATCGATGACTATGAGCATATCGTCCGGGAAATAATCCATCAAGGTGTACGGGGTGGCCCCGCGTTCGCGGAATGTCAGCGGACCTGAATAGTTCTCGATGCCTGAGCAGAAGCCCATCTCCTGCATCATTTCCAGATCATAGCGTGTCCGCTGCTCCAGCCGCTGCGCTTCCAGCAGCTTATCCTGACTGCGAAGTTCGGCCAGCCGCTCTTCCAATTCGGCTTCGATATGAATGAGCGCGATTTTCATTTTCTCCTCGTGGGTAACGAAGTGAGAGGCCGGAAAAATTGCAACATGATCGCGTTCTCCGACAATCTCGCCGGTCAGTACATCGATCTCGGTTATCCGCTCGATCTCGTCTCCGAACAGCTCGACGCGCATTGCCCGCTCATTATTGGCCACCGGGAAAATCTCCACGATGTCGCCGCGCACACGGAATGTTCCCCGCACAAAGTTGATATCATTGCGCTGGTATTGAATATCGACAAGCTTATGCAGGATTTGATCCCGCGACTTCTCCATTCCCTTGCGCAGGCTGAGAACCAGACTGCCGTATTCCGTCGGAGAACCCAGACCGTAAATGCACGAAACGCTCGCTACGACAATGACGTCCCGACGCTCAAACAGCGAGCTCGTCGCCGAGTGGCGAAGCTTATCGATCTCATCGTTAATGCTGGAATCCTTCTCGATATACGTATCGGATGACGGGATATACGCTTCCGGCTGGAAATAATCGTAGTAGCTGACGAAATAAGAAACCGCATTATTCGGGAAAAATTCCTGAAACTCGCTGCACAGCTGGGCTGCGAGAGTCTTGTTGTGCGCAATAACAAGCGTCGGCCGGTTAAGCTGCGCAATCGTGTTCGCAATGGTATAGGTTTTCCCCGTGCCCGTTGCTCCCAGCAAGGTCTGGTGCATCTTGCCTTCCTTGATTCCCTCCAAAAGCTGGCGGATTGCCTCCGGCTGATCGCCCTGGGGCGTGTATTCCGACTGCAAATCAAACAGTTTCGGCTCCGTTATTTTCTCAACCATGTCTTTATACACCTCAATTCAATGGTATCTATGAAGAAAGACCTATTAAAATGTATGCCCATATTTCCCGATAAAATAGACAGAACTGGCTAATGTTTCATATTTGCTATTTATGAATGAACGCGTGGCGGCTTCTGACCGCTGCGGGGAAAATCATAAGAATATGTGTTCCCATTTATTATAACGACTTTGGGTGCCGGTTGCAATCGGTGGATCTTGACAAACAACCGCCGGCAAGGAAGTAAATGTTGTCAACCTTGGAGATGGAGTGTGAAGCAATCAAATGGATTTAGCTACGGTCATAGGACTCATCGCGGGATTATGCGCTTTATTTTTCGGTTTTATCTGGGAAGGCGGACATGCGGCCAGCCTTTTTGAGAAAACGGCCATCCTTATTGTGTTCGGCGGAACCTTCGCCGCTACTGCCGTCAGTTTCCCGCTTTCCAAGCTCAAACGCATACCGGGCGCGCTCAGGCACGCGTTCCGTAAAGCGGATATTGACCCGCAATCGATGATTGACCGGATCGTCGACATGGCAACGGTAGCCCGCCGCGAGGGTGTGCTGGCGCTTGAGAATGAGGCAAATGAGCTGGAAGAGCCATTTTTGCGCAACGGCCTTCTCATGGTGGTCGACGGCACGGATCCGGAGCTGACGAATCAAATTCTGGAGCTGGAGATTAATGCGGTGGAGCGCGAACGCGAGCAGCAGGCCAAAATCTTCGAAACGGCGGGAGGCTTCGCCCCGACCATGGGGATCATCGGAACAGTCATGGGCCTTATCCACGTGCTGAGCAATCTGTCCGATCCCAGCTCGCTCGGCCCCTCCATCGCCGTTGCGTTCACGGCTACTCTGTACGGCGTTGCAAGTGCCAACCTGATTTATTTACCTCTGGCTACGAAAATTAAAACGAATACCCATGAGCGAATCCAGCTGATGGAGCTTATGCTCGAAGGCGTACTGGCGCTTCAGGCGGGCGAAAACCCGCAGCTTATCCGAAAGAAGCTGAATTCCTTTATGCTGCTTGAACCGGAAGATCAGCGGGCAAAGAGGGTGGAAGACAATGCGTCGGCGGAGTAGAAGAAAAAAGGGTGAGGCACCGGAGAATCATGAGAGATGGCTTATTACCTACGCTGATTTGATCACGCTGTTGATGATTTTTTTCGTCATCCTGTACTCCATGAGCCGTATCGACATAGCAAAATATGAAGTTCTGTCCCAAGCCCTCCAGCTGGAGTTCCTCAAATCCGATACAATATTGGAAATGGGCTCAGGCATTACAGGCGGCCTGCAGACGGCGCAGCAGCCCAAACCCGCGGAAACCTCAGAAAAGGTGGATACACCCGACAAGGAGACGCTCAAGGAGCAGCAAAAGAAATTAATGGAGCAGGAGCTGCAGGAGCTGCTGAAGATCGTCCAGTCCTATATCAAGCAAAATCATCTGGAAACCAAGGTCTTCGTTGCGGATACGCCCGAAGGGATTAACATCCGGCTGTCCGATCAGTTTCTGTTCGACCTGGGAAAAGCGGATTTGAAAACCAGCGCTAACCCCGTGCTTGGCAAATTGGCCAGTCTGTTCGAAAAGCTGGATAATATTATCAGCATTGAAGGCCATACCGACGACTTGCCCATTCAGACAGGGGGCACGTTCCAGGATAACTGGGGGCTCTCGGCGGGAAGGTCGCTGTCGGTGCTCCGCTATTTTGTCGACACCGCCAAAATCGATCCAAAAAAATTCAAGATCGCGGGCTACGCGGACACGCGTCCTATCGTGCCGAACAACTCCAATGCGAACAGACAAAAAAACCGTCGCGTAGAAATTACGGTACTGCGGAATTTAGGCTAGCAGTCATAATAAACACCAATATAGGCAAGCGAGAGAAAACGTTCATGCCCCGCTTCAGCGCTGAGATGGTTTCTTCTTGCCGAAGACTTGGGTAGAACCCAGCCATCTACCGCCGATCGGCGTGTGCCCCTTCGGTGAAGCAGGCTTCATCCTCTTGTTAAATATAAGCTGTATAAAGGTTTAATATACTTAAGTATCCTAATAAATCCCCGCTTTCAGCTCGATTTTGAACTGAAACGGGGATTTTTGTCATCACTGATCACTGGAAGAACACTTACAACGAGGTTGATGAGGATTCCCGCTGCCGGGCGGCCCGCCTATGGCTGATTAATTCAAACAACGATGCGGGTCCAGGCGCTGCAAATTGGTCCGCCTTGTCATCGGGAGCCAGCACGACGCCAAGCTGATGATGCTCTCCGGCATAACGCGCCCGCTGCACGAATTTGATTTGACCCTCGTGATTGAGCACCTCCAGCTTGCAAAAGGCCGAGTTGATATGCAGCGCGGCATAAAGCTCGCTCTTCGTACGGACACGAACGCCGTTGACCTTCTGCAGCACCTCGCCGGCTTCAATGCCAAGCGTGTGCGCCGGTGTTCCAGGAATAACCGCCAGCACGCGCAGTCCCTGCTCGTCATGTACGTAGAACGGGCTGTTAGCCGCTTCACGCACCCTCCCGGCGATAATCAGCGCCTCATGAAGCAGCAAGGCGCATATGGCTGCTGCAAGCGTCAGCGGGGACCAGTAGACGGACACAAGCGCCGCGGCTGCGAGAATCAAACCGTACACCAGCAGACCCTGCGAGGTGCTGCGGGCTTTGGCCTCCGGCAGGAGCGTCCGCGTCAGCTCCGAGAACCCGATCATCATTGGAAAACCGATCATCGTGAAGCCTCCGCTCCACATGGAGGTATCGGCAAGCAGCGTTTGCCACGGGAGCAGGATATCACCGGAACCGCCCGAAACTGCCGGAACAAGCATCAGCATCGGAACCGGCCAGTACCCCTGAAGGGCGTATGCTCCGACGATTTTGCCGCGCTTGCCTTCCAGGAACAGGGGACTCGCGAATTTGGCTCCCTGTTTGCGGACAAGCAGCGCCTCCGCCAAATGCATCAGCGCGACAAGCAGTAGCAGGCCAGGGATGTCCAGACCGTCCAGCGAAGCCGCTGCGCGGCCCATCCAGTCACTTCGCTCTGCGATAGCAGTCCAGCCGACCGTCCATTGCAGTATGCCAAGAAGGCCAACACTGTAGGCAAAGCACAAAAAACGGATACGGATAACCGCCAGCACCACAGCAGCACCCCACATCCAAAGCACAGCTTCGCCTGTAATGGCGATACCCAGAAACAGACCTATGCATGACAGAAGCACCCCGACGATCAATCCCGCCAGCATCGTGCGGCCCAGCTGCCCCGGCCAGGCATGTAGACGGACATGGAACAGTTTCCGCTCAAGCCGGGTTTGCCGCATATATTGAAGCATGATCAGAATCACAGAAATATAATAAAAAGGGGACAACAACAGCTGAACTGCAGCTGACCCCGCCTGCCGGAGCATTTCCAACAATACATCCACAGCTTCAACTCCCTTATCGAGATAGTGATGCCTTTTAAATGCCATAAGGTCAAAAAAAGAAGGCTAAAGCTGCCGGCAACACTCGCAGCTTCAACCTTCTACAATTTCGACGCCCCCATGCAAAATCCTGCCTGCTTTTTAAGGGGTTATATCCAGCTTGCTTTTCAAGACCTCTACCGCCTTCAGCAGCTGTGTATCATTGTTGTCTTCCCGAACGCGCTCAATGAGCTTTTCTTCCAGCTTCTCCGCTGTTGTTTTGTCGACTTTTCCTGTGACCGGCAATCCGGTCTGCTGCTGGAAAGCCTTGACGCTCTTCTCCGTCACTTCGCTGAAATAACCATCCTTGCGGTCTGTTTCATAACCGAGCCCGGCAAGCATGATCTGCAGGCTCTTGATATCTTCATCAATGGTATCACGGGTAAGCGTCTTGGTCTTCGATAGCCGGGCAACGGTGTAGTAATCCGGAGGCAGTACTTCCACGTCGGGCTTCAGCCCCTTCTCATGCACCCAGTTGCCAAGCGGCGTCAACCATTTGGCGATTGTCATTTTGACCAGACCGCCATCATCCAGCACTTTATCATAGCTCACCTGAACGGTTCCCTTGCCGAAAGAGGTTTGCCCGACAAGCACCGCATTTCCTTCTTCCTTCAAAGCGCCCGCAAGCACCTCGGAGGCGCTTGCGCTGCCTTTATTCATCAGCACCGTGATTGGATAGGATTTGCCTCCGCCCTTGGACAAGGTCTGCTCGCGTTTGCCGCCTCGGTCTTCGACCTGCACGATAGGCTTGCCTTTGGGGACAAACGGCTGGGCAACCGATACGACGACTGGAAGGACACCGCCGGGATTATCGCGAACATCGATGACAAGTCCTTTCATCCCCAGCTTCTCCAGCCGGTCCAGCTCTTCAATGAACCGCTCGCCCGTATTAAGCGAGAACTGGCGAATTTCAATGACGCCGATGCCGTCGCTGCGCAGATTCGCAAATACCGTCTCAAAATCAACATCGTCCCGGACGATCGTCAAATGAATCGGATTCGCCACCCCGGGGCGCTGGATGCCCAGCTTCACCTTCGACCCTTTGGGACCGCGGATCTTGGCCACCGCATCGCTGAGAGAAAGTCCCTCAAGTTTATCCTCATTCACGCTCAGCAGCACATCGCCCGCAAGCACGCCGGCACGCTGGGCCGGAGAGTCCTTAATCGCCGATTCCACAGTGATCTTGCCGTCCTTCATCGTCACGCTGGCTCCGACGCCAGTGAACGAGCCCTCAATGGATTCGGAAAATTGATCTGCGGTCTGCTTCTCCATATATACGGAATAGGGATCGTCAAGCGCCTCCATCATCCCGTTAATGGCACCGTCCAGCACTTTCGTCCGGTCGACCTCACGGAAATATTTGGTCTCGATCAGCTCCATCACCGTGTTCAGCTTGCCCAGCTCCTTCTCGCTGAGGTCATCCTGCCCCGGCGAATTCGAAGCGGAGCCTGCCGCCACTCCCCCGCTGCCAAGCGCAATCCAACGGTCGGCAAGCGTCAACGTAACGAGCACCGACGCCACCATCGTCAGCAATATGAATGCCGCCACTGTACGACCTTTGAAATGCATGTTTCCTCACCTCATTAAATGTTTGCGTTTCGCACAACGAGCCGTAAGGCTGGCATATGTATCCGATTGCAACCTTCCTAGTATATGACAAGCCGCACCCAATTATTTGCATAAACGGGTACGGCATCATAAAAAGCACGGGTTCGCTGCGCTGTATGCGGTTATTTCAAGTAAGGCGCCGGGTTCACCGGCACTTCATTCTTGCGCACTTCAAAATGCAGATGGTTGCCGGTGGAATCGCCGGTACTGCCCACTTCCGCGATTTTTTGCCCGCGCTTGACGGTTTGACCTTTCTCCACCTTGATGCCGCCATTGCGGATATGCCCGTAGACGGTCCAAAGTCCCCCTCCATGATCAATGATGACACAGTTCCCGTAGCCGCTCCACCACTGCGCAACCAGTACGACTCCGGATTCCGCCGCGTATATCGGAGTGCCGCTTCCCACCGCCATATCCATTCCGGCATGAAGCTTCTTCACCCCCGTGATGGGATGGATGCGGTAGCCGAACGGGGATGACAAGCGGTATTCCGCCCGCAGCGGCATCCCAAGCTTGCCGCCGGTATAGTAGGTCTTGAGAGACTTTTTCTTTTTCTCGAGATCAGACGCTTTCTTGGCCAGATCAATCAGCAGCTTTTCCTGCTCTGCGCTGATTTCCTCGGATTCCTCGGCCTGGTCTTTATACTTGAGAATCATGACTTCCTTCTGGCTTTCCTTGTCCTTCAGCAGCTCGTTGTAATCGTCAAGCTTCGCATACATGACCTTGACATCCGCAAGCGATTTCTCAATTCCCTGCTTCTGCTGCGTAATCAGTTCCTTGTCTTTCTTGTGGCCCTCCAGAATTTCCTGGTCCTGGCCCAGAATTGACTTGAGCGAGTCAAAGCGGTCAATGAAGTCACTGAAATCCGTGGAGCTCATCAGCACATCCAGATAAGAAACAACACCATCCGTATACATTAGACGAATGCGGGATTGCAGCAGCTTGTCCCGGGATTTGATCCGGTCTTCCGTAGCCTGAAGCTCCTCCCCCGCCTTCAACAATTTCTCTTCCGCTGTATCGATTTGCGTTTGAACAGAGTTCATCTGGGTTCCAACATCGTTCAGCTGCGCTATGATTTCATTAACTGTTTTAGCGGTCTCTTCCTTCATTGTAAGCGCGTATTGCTTGTTCTCGTCCGCTTTTTTGCGATTCTCGGCGGCGGCATTCATTTCCTTGCGAACCTTATCCAGCTCGCTGTTAATCTTGTCTACCTGTGATGCAGCTTCTCCGCCGAAGGGTTGAAAGATGTAAACTGCGAATACGACTGCGGCTAGGAGGGCAAGTCCTTTTTTCACGTCTACCTTCACCTACACTTTCAAGTATCTTCTTACCGATAATGTGCTGCCCCAGATGCCAATTAGTGTTCCAAGCCCGAGAAGCAGACCCGCAACCAGCCAACCGGCGTCCTTCAGGGTAATCAGCTTGATCATCATAAGTCCCAGCTCGACCTCGGACACTTGCACAAGCCTTGAATAACCAAACAGCAGGATCGCAATCGTGATGCTCGAACCGATGACTCCGATCAATGTGCCTTCAATAAAAAACGGCCAGCGGATAAAGTTATTGGTTGCTCCGACAAGCTTCATAATTCCGATTTCACGCCTGCGTGCAAGAATAGTCATCTTGATGGTATTGGAGATCAGGAACATCGCCGTAACAGCAAGACCGATCACGATAACAAGCCCGATGTTGCGGACGGCGTTCGTAATTCTAAACAGCGTTTCTACAGTACCTTTGCCGTAATTCACGCTGGTAAAGGGATTCGATTCATCGGCCATGCCGATCGCTTCGATTTTTTTGGACACAAACGCGATGGTCTGTGGCTCGTATACATCAACCGTAAACTTGTCGGGAAGGGGATTATTGTCCTTGTCATAGCCATCCAGTATCTGGGAAGCATCCTCGCCGAGGTTCTTGCGCATCAGCTCAAGACCCTTCTCCTTGGATACAAACTCCACCTTGCTCACTTCCGGAATGTTCCCGATCGCTGTCTTGAGTTCATCGATCTTGGCCTGGTCCGTATCCAGCTGCAGGTATACCTGCACCTGAACCTGACTTTCAAACTGGTCAGCCAGATTATTCACATTCAGCGCCAGCAGCAGGAAGACACCGAGGATAAACAGCGAAATAACGATCGAGCTGATGGAGGCAAACGTCATCCAGCCGTTGCGGATCACGTTCTTCAGACCTTCGCGGATATGCCGGAGAAAAGTGCTAAATTTCATAGCCGTATTCTCCTCTCGCCTGATCGCGGGCAATGGTGCCATGCTCAATGGCGATCACCCGTTTACGAAGCGTGTTGACGATTTCCTTGTTATGCGTAGCCATGACAATCGTCGTTCCGCGGAAATTGATTTCCTCCAGGAGATTCATAATGCCCCATGAAGTCTCGGGATCAAGGTTGCCGGTCGGTTCGTCCGCGACAATGACCGCCGGATTGTTCACGATGGCGCGGGCGATGGCCACCCGCTGCTGCTCGCCGCCGGATAGCTGCTGCGGCAGGCTGTTCTGCTTGTTTTTGAGCCCTACGAGCTCCAACACCTCGGATGTCCTTTTCCTGATGACGCGTCTTGGGGCTTCTATAACTTCCATTGCGAAGGCGATGTTCTCATAAGCCGACAAATTAGGGAGCAGCCGGAAGTCTTGAAAGATGACGCCTATGTTCCGGCGCACGAAAGGAATTTTACGAGGCTTCAGCTTGCCGATGTTAAAGCCATTGACCGAGATCTGCCCTTTAGTCGGTATTTCCTCACGGTAAATCAGCTTCATGAAGGTTGATTTCCCCGCTCCGGACGGCCCGACCAGGTAAACAAATTCATTGCGGTCTATGAGAACAGAAACGCCGCGCAGCGCATGAGTGCCGTCTGCGTACGTCTTCCAAATGTCTTGCAATTCGATCACATTATCACATCCTGTAGATATTCAGCTTATAGGATTTCGACACGTTTGCTTCAAATCCTCTATGATTGTCCTGTTTTTCTGCATTTTTCCTATATTTCATAATTCATTAGCCTGCGGCTTTCGACCAAATAATTACATCTCATTCGACATTAAAAAGGAAAAACCTGCCTTCTGCCAGGTGGTTATTGGCGTTATACAATTTGTCTGCTCCCTTTGGCTTTCGGAAAACCCGAGGAAAGAAGCGCGGGTTATTCGCATATACATGTATGAATTGCAGACCTGGGGTGATTGTGGATATGAAGAAACTGCATTTGGCCTTGATCCTTGCCTCTGCCCTGTTGCTTGTATGCTCCGCCGGGTGGGGCTACCTGTGGATTTATGCTTCCAGAGATACCGTTCCCGGCGGTGTTATTCTGATTGGACATGATCCAGGGACAACGAAGACGGCAGACGGGGCAATCGTTCTGAAGAATACCGAAACCGTTGATCTCGGCGGACTGAACATCGATACGGCCCTTCAGGAATTGGACAACAGACTGAACAACGTTATGAGCCTTCCTCTGCGCATCGAGGCCAATGAATCCGGGCAGCAGCAGCGCATCTGGACTTTGGCCGACATGGGCGTGGTCGTCGATTTGGGGGAAGCCAAACAAGCTCTCATGAAGCTGCACGAGGGCAGCATCTGGGAGAGGGCGAAGTTCAGGTGGCATTTTCCCAAGGAGCTGACCGGGCAGCTCAGCTGGAATAAAACCGTATTTATGAAAAAGATCCGCGGGCAGTGGGGATGGCTGGACGCCAATGAACCGGCCAATGCCAAGCGGAACATTACAAACGATGATAAAGTGGTGTATCAGCCCCATTCCAACGCGTACCGGCTGGATACGGAGAAGCTGTTCGCACAGGCGCAGAAGGCAGTAGAGGAACTCCTCGCCAAAGATTGGAAAAATCGTCTGAAGGCTGGTCCTGATTCGGACAAGGGGGGGCCGGAAGGCAGCGGAGGGGCCGATGCCAATGGACCCGCCGGAATTACGCTTCCGCTTGCCGTACGCGTGGTTTCCCCCAATGTGACGCTGGAACGCTTAAAGAATGAGGGAGTGGAACGGAAAATCATTTCCTTCACGACGGACTTCAGTTCAAGCGGAGCCGGCCGCGCGTTTAATGTAAGCATGACCGCCAAGACGCTGAACGGCTGGGAGCTGGCTCCCGGCGAAGTATTCGACTATAACAAGGTCATCGCCCTGACGAGGGAGAAATATGGTTACCGGCAGGCGCCGGTCATTCTGAACGGCGAGCTGGTGCCAGGCATTGGCGGAGGGATCTGTCAGGTCTCGAGCACCCTGTACAATGCCGCCCTGCTGGCTGGCCTTGAAATGGTGGAGCGGCGAAACCACTCACTTCCTGTTTCTTATCTTCCCAAAGGACAGGACGCCACCTTTGCCGAGGGCGCAATCAATTTCCGCTTCAAAAATACGACCGGGAAGCATCTGATCATACAGACCGTTGTCGAGAACGGCCGGCTGACAGTGAAGCTGTTCGGGACCATGCCCGCAAATGTGAAATACAGCATCGATTCCAGAACCGTGAAGGTCATAGATCCGCCCGTTCGGGAGGTTCCCTCCAAGGCGGTTCCACCCGGCGGACGGCTCCTGCTTTCATCCGGCAAGTCGGGTTACATCGTAGAGACCTACCGCACTCTGACGAAGAACGGCAAGACCGTCTCGCGGGAGCGGATATCGCGGGATACATACCGGGCGCAGCCTGCCGTCTATGGCGTTTCTGCAGATAAGTCGGGAAGCGGAACTGACAATGTGCGCAAGGGCAAGCAGATTATTGAAGATGGTGTTGCGGAGTAAGAAGAACCCGCTATCGCCGTCCTATGGCGGCAAAATTAGTTTCTTCCTCAAAAATATCAGAAAAGGATGAAACATATGTTATACCTTCTGGTACTTAAAAAAGCTATCCGGGGCTTTTCTGCTTCAAGCAGAAAAATTCCCCAGATAGCTTTTGGTTAAATCTATATTCGTTGAGGCATCACTTAACGGCTGCGTTCGATATATTCGACCGTCCATGCAGCAGTTTGCTCCTGCTCGCTTTCGGCGCGTGAGATCGCCTCTTCCACCTGTGTGCGGGCAGTGCCGCCGTATACATTGCGCGCATTGACGACATTCTCCGGCTGCAGTACGTCGTAGATCCGCTCATCGAACAGCTGGGAGAACTGCTTGAACTCCTCAAGCGTCAGATCAAGCAAATACTTCTCCTGCTGGATGCAGTACAGCACAGTCTTGCCGATTACCTCATGCGCTTGACGGAACGGCAGTCCTTTGCCTACGAGGAAATCCGCAATATCCGTCGCATTGGAAAAATCCTGGTTCACGGCCTGGCGCATCCGGTCCTTGTTGACCTTCATCGTCGCAATCATCGGCGCGAACAACTGAAGCGCCCCCTGCAGGGTGCGAACCGTATCGAACATCCCTTCCTTGTCCTCCTGCATGTCCTTGTTGTACGCAAGCGGCAGTGACTTGAGCACAGTCAGCAGGCCGACCAGGTTGCCGTACACACGGCCCGTTTTGCCGCGGACCAGCTCGGGTACATCGGGATTTTTCTTCTGGGGCATAATGCTGCTCCCTGTACAGAAAGCATCGTCAAGCTCTATGAAACGAAACTCCGTGCTGGACCACAGGATGAGCTCCTCGCTAAGGCGCGAGAGATGCATCATTATAATCGAAGCATGGGATAAAAATTCCAGTATAAAGTCGCGGTCACTGACCGCATCCAGACTGTTCTCATAGACACGGTCAAACTTCAGCTGGCTGGCCACAAAATGACGGTCAATCGGAAACGTCGTCCCCGCCAGCGCCCCCGCGCCCAGCGGCAGCGTATTGATGCGTTTGTAGCTGTCCTGAAGCCGCTCGATATCCCGCCCGAACATGGAGACATAAGCCATCAAATGATGCGCGAACAGGATAGGCTGCGCCCGCTGCAAATGCGTGTAGCCGGGAACAATCGTATCCAGATTGGCTTTGGCCTGAGTGATCAACGCCGCTTGTAGCTTGCCCAGCAAATCCACGAATTCAACCACGCGCTTGCGCAGGTAAAGATGCATATCGGTAGCAACCTGATCATTCCGGCTGCGCCCGGTGTGCAGCTTGCCGCCCACTGAGCCCACATCGTCGATCAGCGTCTTCTCGATATTCATATGAATATCTTCGTCGGCAATCGAAAACTCGATATCATTGCGGCGGATGCGCTGCATGACGCGATGCAGCCCGTCCTTGATCTTCTCCACATCATCCGCAGACAGAATTCTCTGCTTGCCGAGCATCGTCACATGCGCAATACTGCCTTGAATATCCTCTTCAGCCAGCTCTTTATCGAACATGATCGACGCTGTATATTCCTCTACCAATTGGTCGGTTTTCTTGGTAAACCGGCCGCCCCACAATTTACTCACTGCTGGTACACCCCTTTATCATTTCACATCTTGCATCGCGTTCATTCCGAACACAACGCAGGCCGGACTATCGAATTGCCTGATAGTCCGACCTAAACGTGATGTTTTTCACTTATTATTGTTTCTTGCTCTGCTCCACACCGGAGGATACTTTCAGGCGCAGAGCGTTCAGACGGATAAAACCTGTTGCATCGCCTTGGTCATACGCTTTGGAAGGATCGGCTTCCATAGTGGCGATATCCGGATTATATAGGCTGACCGGGCTTTTTACACCTGCTCCGATAATATTGCCTTTATACAGCTTCAGGCGGACAACGCCGCTTACATTTTTCTGGCTCTCCGTCACGAGCGCCTGCATGGCAAGACGTTCGGGAGCGAACCAGAAGCCGTTGTAGACCAGCGTCGCGTATTTGGCAATGAGCGAATCACGCAGATGCATAACCTCGCGGTCCATCGTCAGCGATTCCATTTTGCGGTGTGCCGCAAACAGAATGGAGCCGCCCGGCGTCTCGTATACACCGCGGCTCTTCATGCCGACGAAACGGTTCTCCACCATGTCAACGCGCCCGATGCCGTGTTTGCCTCCAAGCTCATTCAGCTTCTCCATCACGGCAAGCGGACTCAATTGTTCCCCGTTGATCGCGGTGCAGCTCCCTGCATCAAATGAAAGCTCAATGTACTCGCTTTGGTCCGGCGCATCCTCAGGTGCAACGCTCAAAACAAACATATCCTTATTGGAGTCGGCGCTTGGATCGAACCACGGATCTTCCAGCAAGCCGCTTTCGAAACTGATATGCAGCAGATTGCGGTCCATCGAGTACGGTTTGGCCGCCGAGGCCTGAACCGGGATGTTATGCTTCTCGGCGTATGCGATCATCTCGGCGCGTCCCGGGAACTGTTGGCGGAATTCCTCGATGCGCCATGGCGCGATCACTTCAATATCCGGCGCAAGCGCCGCAGCCGTCAATTCGAAGCGGATCTGGTCGTTGCCTTTGCCCGTAGCGCCATGTGCGATGGCCGTAGCGCCTTCCGCACGGGCGATCTCGACCATTCTTTTGGCAATCAGCGGGCGGGCAATCGATGTGCCCAGCAGGTATTGGCCTTCATACAAAGCTCCAGCCTGGAACATCGGATAAATAAAATCCTGTGCGAACTCATCGCGCAGGTCATCGATAAAAACCTTGGAAGCTCCAGTAGCGAGCGCCTTAGCCTCCAGGCCGTCCAGCTCATCCTTTTGCCCGATATCAGCCGTAAAAGCAATAATTTCAGCATCATAGGTTTCTTTGAGCCATTTTAAGATAACGGACGTATCCAGACCGCCCGAGTATGCCAATACTATTTTGTCTTTTGCCATTGTGTAAGTTAACACTCCTTATAAGTGAAAAAAAAATGTCTGCATGCACTCCGCTGTTCTAAATGCC
This sequence comes from Paenibacillus sp. JT22N12, assembly GCF_056269365.1. Lineage (NCBI taxonomy): Bacteria > Bacillati > Bacillota > Bacilli > Caryophanales > Paenibacillaceae > Paenibacillus > Paenibacillus sp. JT22N12. The sequence continues at coordinate 38,598 of NZ_JBWDNU010000007.1, forward strand.
CGGCTGGCAAATCCGCGTCCCTCTTGGATTCGAAGCCATTTGTGTCTTTGTCTGTAGAATGCTACATAATGGCAGCCATGATTGCTTTTTGCGCATGCAGACGGTTCTCAGCCTGATCGAAAATAATAGAATGCTTGCCATCGATAATGCCTTCGCTCACTTCTTCGCCCCGATGCGCAGGCAGGCAGTGCATGAACAAGAAATCCTTCTTCGCATACTTGGCCAGCTCTTCGTTGACCTGATAGTTGGCAAAAGCGATTTCGCGGTCCTTCTGCTCCGCTTCAAAGCCCATGCTCGCCCAAACATCCGTGTATACAATGTCCGCATCGGCAATCGCTTCTTTGGGATCATAGCAAATATGAATGTGCGAGCCCGTCTCCGAAGCAATATCCTTCGTCGAGCGGATAATCTCTTCATCCGGCTCGTAGCCTTCGGGAGTCGCTACGGACATATGCATGCCGAGCTTGGCAGCCCCCATGAGCAGGGAATGCACCATATTGTTGCCATCCCCGATGTAGGCCACTTTCAGGCCTTCCAGGCGTCCTTTATGCTCTAGCACCGTCTGATAGTCGGCCAGCGCCTGACAAGGATGGGAAGCGTCCGTCAAGCCGTTTATAACCGGGATGGTCGCTCCGCGTGCCAGCTCGATCACCGTGCGGTGTGCGAAGGTGCGGATCATAATGCCGTCAAGATAACGCGACAGCACCTGCGCCGTGTCCCAAATGGTCTCTCCCCGTCCGATCTGCAAATCATTGCCGCTCAGGAACAGCGCATGTCCCCCAAGCTGGTACATCCCGACCTCGAAGGATACCCGGGTACGGGTTGAGGATTTCTCAAAAATCATTCCCAGCGTTTTGCCTTGAAGCGGGTGGTAGATTTCGCCCGCTTTTTGCTTATTCTTAAGCTCTATAGCCAGGTCGATCAGGTAGCGGACTTCCTCTGGCTTGTAGTCGGCCAAAGCGAGAAAATCGCGCCCCTTGAGATTGACCGCTAATTGTTCATTCAAAGCTTGCTGCATAGCTGTTGCTCCCTTCTGTGACTCTCTTGATTAAGCCGTAGCCGTCTGATCCGCAAAGATGGCGGCCAGCAGTGACACCGCTTGATCAATCTCCTCGCGCGATACGAGCAGGTTCGGCAGCAAACGGATCACGTTAGGGCCGGCACTCACGACGAGCAGACCGCGCTTCTGTCCTTCCGCAATTAACGCCGCGATCGGCTCCTTGCAGACGATCCCGATCATCAGCCCTTTGCCGCGGATAGTCTGAACCAGCGGATGTCCGTCAAGCTTGTCATGAAGCCTGGCGATCAGGTAATCCCCCATCTCCGCAGCACGGGCGGACAGATTATCGCCTACGATGGTTTCGACCGTTGCCTTGACCACTGCCGTTGCGAGCGGAGTGCCGCCAAACGTGGAACCGTGGCTGCCGGCGCTGAATGCTTCGACAAGATGGCCCTTCGCCAGCATGGCGCCCACTGGAAAGCCGCTTCCCAATCCTTTGGCAAGTGTGAAGATATCCGGTTCGATGCCATAATGCTCAAATGAAAACAGTTTGCCCGTACGGCCCATTCCGGTTTGAATCTCATCGATGATCAGGAGCAACCCGCGCTCCTTGCAGAGCTTCGCAACGTGCTGTAGAAATGCCGGCTCGACAGGTATTACGCCGCCTTCGGCCAATATTGTTTCCAGCATAATAGCTGCTGTTTTGTCTGTAATGGCTGCTTCCAGCGCTTCGATATCATGCAGCGGAATATAGCGGAACCCTTCCGGCAGCGGGCCGAAGCCCTCTTTGACCTTCTCCTGGCCCGTAGCCGTCAGCGTTGCCAACGTGCGCCCGTGAAAGGATTGTTCAAAGGTGATGATTTCATAGCGCCCGGTGCCGGCCACCTTCTGATGGTAGCGGCGGGCCAACTTGATCGCCGCCTCGTTCGCCTCGGCGCCGGAGTTGCAGAAGAATACGGCATCCGCGCTGCTGTTGTCAGTCAGCAGCTTCGCCGCTGCCTCCTGGTTTGGAATATGGAATAAATTCGACACATGCCACAGCTCATCCAGCTGCTTGATCAACGCTTCCTTGATGCGCTGAGGGGCATGGCCCAGGTTCGTAACGGCCAAACCGCACATGAAATCGAGATATTTGTTCCCTTTATCATCCCACAGCCAGCTTCCTTCGCCTTTGACAAGCGTGATCGGATATCGGGCGTAGGTTGGAAGCAGCGAGCTGTTCACGCTTCCTGCGGCTTGAGCGTTCAAACCAGTCTGAGGGCTAGCCTCGGATTGCTCTTGTATTTTCGTTCCAATTCCGCCCGTCTTCTGACCATCCGCTGCTGTTTTTTTGACATCGCTCATGATTGGCACACCTCTTTCATGAATATTATAGCGTCCTGCCGAGCCCGCCTGGTGCCTAATAATCTAGGACTGTACGATGCGCGTTCCGATTCCACCCTCCAGCACCGCTTTGCTCAGCACGCCCGGTTCATCGCCGCTGACAATAACAACCTCGCGCACGCGTCCCTGTATGCATTGAATGGCTGCACGCACCTTCGGAATCATGCCCCCGTATATCTCGCCGCTGGCAATCATAGCCTCTATCTCTTCGATCGTGACCGAAGAAAGCACCCGTTTCTCGCCGTCCACGGTTTTCAGAATCCCCGGAACGTCGGTAACGACAATCATTCGTTCCACCCCAAGATGGGAAGCTACCGCACCGGCTGCGGTATCGGCGTTGATGTTGTAGCGTTGACCGGCATCGTCAATACCAATGGGAGCAATAACCGGTATGTAGCCCATATCCATGACACCTTCGATAATGGATGCGTTCACCTGCGTCACATCACCTACAAAACCGATTTCAGCCGCATTGGCAACGGGCTGCGCTTGAATCAGCTTGCCGTCCACGCCCGATAGGCCAAGAGACTGGGCGCCGCTTTGCTGTATTTTACGAACAATCTCCTTGTTAATGCGTCCGCTCAGCACCATCTCCACGACATCCAGCACTTCTTCGCTGGTTTTGCGCAGGCCGTTTACAAATTCACTCTCAATGCCAAGCTTCTGCAGCGTCTCGGAAATCGCCGGACCGCCTCCGTGCACGATAACCGCCTTCACGCCCTTCTCCTGCAGCCCGCGCAAATCATCAAAAAAAGAATCAGACAGCGCGGCAAGCGTGCTTCCGCCGCATTTCATGACAAACCGCTGTTCCATAATCCGCTCGTTCCTTTCCCTTACGTCCGATATGCCGCATTAATGCGCACATAATCATAGGTCAGATCGCAGCCCCATGCAATTGCGGAGCCTTCAGCCATATGCAGGTCGACATAAATGACAACCGTATCGCCCTTCAAATATTCCAGCGCCGCTTCCTCGTCAAAAGCGACCGGCCGCGACTCTGCAAGCGTCACAATGTCCCCCAGCTGAATATCGACCGTATCCGGATTGACCGGCTGGCCTGCCCTGCCGACTGCGGCAATAATGCGGCCCCAATTGGCGTCCGCGCCGAAGATCGCAGACTTCACAAGGGACGAGCCGACGACGGTTTTGGCGATGGCCTGCGCCGCAGCATCCGATACCGCACCGCTCACCTGAACCTCCACCAGCTTCGTTGCCCCTTCGCCATCGCGTGCGATCGCTTTGGCCAGAACTTCACAAACATAGCGAAGCGCGGAAGAGAATGCCGCAAGATCCGGATGCGATTCATCCAGCTCCCGGTTGCCCGCCAGGCCGCTTGCCATTGCCAAAAGCATGTCATTGGTGCTTGTATCGCCGTCCACCGTAATCATATTGAAAGTAAGATCCGTCACTTGACGCAGAAGGGTGTGCAGTGCCGCACTGCCGATCGCCGCATCCGTGGTGACGAACCCCAGCATCGTTGCCATATTGGGGTGAATCATGCCCGAGCCCTTCGACGCTCCGGCAATGTGAACGGGTTTGCCGTCCACCATGACCGAAACGCAGACCTCTTTCTTCACCAGATCCGTTGTCAGAATCGCCTGGCAGAAATCATCCCCGCCCTTGCTGCTCGCAGCCAGCCTCTCCGGAAGCTCCGCGATGCCCTGGCGGACGCGGTCCATCTTGAGCGGCTCGCCAATGACCCCCGTTGAAGCGACGGCGACTTGATCGGACGGCACGCCAACGGCTTCGGCAAAATGGCTGCGCATCTCATAAGCGTCGGCATCGCCCTGCTTGCCCGTACAGGCATTGGCGTTGCCGCTGTTGACGATGACGGCGCGAAGTACGCCGCCTGAGCCGATGCTTTCGCGGGTTACCGCAATCGGCGCTGCCTGAAAGGCATTCAACGTATAAACGGCTGCTGCTGCTGCCGGCACCTCGCAGACGATTGCTCCCAAGTCATTGCGCGTCGTTTTTTTCAGACCGCAGTGAAGACCTCCCGCCGTGAAACCTTTGGGAGTTGTAATCGAGCCCTCCGGCACAACCGTGTAGGCGGCCGCTATGTTCCCCTGTCCCATTATTTGATCGAGTCTCCTTCTTCAGGTGGATAGATGAATGATTGCTTACGGATAAACGGGTACAAATTGCAGGCCAAGCGTCTCGTCCCAGCCCATCATCAGATTTAAATTCTGGATGGCTTGCCCTGCCGCGCCCTTGACCAAATTATCAATGACCGATACGATGGTTACCCGCCCCGTCCGCTCGTCCACGGCGAAGCCGATATCGCAGTAATTGGATCCCCATACTTCCTTGGTGGAAGGCCAGGTTCCGGCTTGGCGAACGCGGACAAAAGGTCGTCCTTCATAAAAGCTGCGGTACAACGCAATAAACTCGTCCGTGCTTCTCCCATCCTTGACCGTGGCATACATCGTGCTCATAATGCCCCTGGTCATCGGCACCAAATGAGTGGAGAATGTGGTAACGACCGGATAACCGGCTTCCGCAGAAAGCACCTGCTCAATCTCCGGAATATGCTGGTGTTTATTCAGTTTATAAGCGCTGAAATTCTCATTAACCTCGGAATAATGCGAGCCCAGATTAACGCCGCGCCCCGCTCCGGATACACCGGATTTGGCATCAATAATAATCGTGGCCGGATCTATGTAGCCCGCCTTAACGGCTGGAATCAAACCCAGCAGCGTGGCTGTCGAATAACAGCCGGGGTTTGAGATGAGCGTCTGATCGCGCACCGCATCGCCGTATATTTCCGCAAGCCCGTATACGGCAAGATCCAGAGCATTCTGGGAGGCAGGTGTTTTTTTGTACCAGGTTTCATAGACTTCGGGTGACTTCAAACGATGATCGCCGGAGAGATCAATCACTTTGAGACCTGCTTCAAGCATTGATGGCGCCAGCTTGCTGGCGATTCCGGAGGGTGTCGCTATAAAAACAACATCCGCTTTGCTTTTGATAAGTGCAGGATCCACATCATCAAGCAAATCGGTGCGAATTTCTGTTAAATGAGGATAACCTTCGGCTATTGGCGATCCTGCGCTCGACGAGGATATGACTGATGTCACCTCTGCCAGAGGATGGCTGGCGAGCAGCCGGATCAGTTCCACGCCCCCGTAGCCGGTTGAACCAATAATGGCTGTTTTCAGTTTTGAGCCCATACATGCCCTCTCCCATCCGCTAACTTCCTAACTATCCATTTTACACGAAGCGAGAGACAGAGGAAATAGCCAGGTTTTTGTATTATTATACATTCATAATTATAATAATTCAATACTAAATTCCTGGTCGCCACAGCTTGTTTCAGGGCAAATTGAAGCCTTCCCCCAGAACCTCCGCCGTATCGCTGATGATGACAAAAGCCTTCGGATCAACCGCCTTCACCAGCTGCTTCAGCTTGGACACCTCACCCCGCCCAACCACTACCATCAGCACGGAGCGCTCATCGCCGGTGAATCCGCCGCGGCCGTCAAGCCTGGTCAGTCCGCGGTCCAAATCATGAAGCACCACCTGGATGATGGCTTCCGGGCAATCGGTAATAATGAAAGCCACCTTGGAGATCGCAATTCCGGTCTGGACAAAATCAATCGTCTTGCTCGTCGCATATAAGCCGATCAGAGCATAAAGCGCATTCTCAGGCGCAATCAATATTCCTGCAGCGGCGATGACAAAACCGTCGAAACAAGCCACGGCAAGCCCCAGGCGCATGCCTGTATAACGATGCAGCAGCTGTGCCGCCAGATCCAGTCCGCCCGTGGACCCGCGCCCGCGGAAAACAAGGCCCAGACCTGCCCCGACACCAATGCCGCCATAGATCGCCGCAAGCAGCGCGTTGTCCGTGGGAGCCGGCCAGTGTGAGGTCAGGAGGACCAGCAGCGGCAAAACAAACGAACCCAGCGCCGTCTTCATCGCGAAACGGCCGCCCAGCAGCCATAGCCCCAGCAGAAACAGCGGCACATTGATCGCCCACTGCGTAAACGCCGGCGGGAATCCCGTCGCCCGCTGTACCAGGATGGAGATACCGGACACCCCGCCTGATGCGATACCCAACGGAACGAGAAACAGATTGAAGCTCGCCGCAATCAGCAGAGAGCCGATCAGCAGGAGCGCGATGTTGATCGTTGCCTCCGAGTAGCGGCTTCTGCTGCCGTTGCCTTTATTTGGCTTTTTGCGTTGGGGGGAGAACGTCTCGCTTCTGCTCCTCGTTTGCTGTTTTTCGATCATGGGGGCTCCTCCTTCTCAAATTGAGGATACCATCCTCAACTTATAATATGGTTGTATGTTCGCATCCTCCTGTGCGGAGGAGGACGCGGCTGTTCAATATTCACGGTCTCTGCGAAGCTGTACGAATCTCGAGCCAGACGTCCCGGATCTGTCCTCAGGCGGCGCCCCTATTAAAACAAGCAAAATACAGATCCAATTTTAAACTCTCTATAGTTGAACAAAAAAAAGAGCTCCAACACTTTAACAGTGTCGGAACTCTTGCCCTTGCCTATGCATGAATTGAGTAAGTTTATGTTTGTTCGTGACGAATCTGGCTGCGCAAATAGCCGTCGATGAAAATATCCAGATCGCCGTCCATCACGGCTCCCACATTTCCTGTCTCTACAGAGGTCCGATGATCCTTGACCATGCTGTAAGGGTGGAACACGTAAGAGCGGATTTGACTGCCCCAGCCGATCTCTGATTGCTCGCCGCGAATCTCCGCCAGATGCTTCTTCTGCTCTTCGATCTTGCGTTCATAGAGCTTGGAGCGGAGCATCTGCATGGCACGTTCGCGGTTCTGAATCTGGGAGCGCTGTGTTTGACAGGATACAACAATGCCGCTCGGAATATGCGTGATGCGGATAGCCGATTCCGTTTTGTTAATATGCTGCCCGCCTGCGCCGCTGGCCCGATACGTATCGACCTTCAGATCTTCCGAGCGAATGTCAATTTCGATGGTGTCATCAATTTCCGGCATGATATCGCATGAGGCAAACGAAGTGTGCCGGCGTCCCGAGGCATCGAAAGGCGATATGCGCACAAGACGGTGAACGCCTTTCTCCGCTTTCAAATACCCGTAGGCATTATAGCCCTTGATGGAGATGGTCACACTTTTGATGCCTGCTTCATCGCCTGCCAGATAGTCCAGCACTTCCACCTTGAAGCCATGCTTCTCGGCCCAGCGCGTATACATCCGATAGAGCATCTGACCCCAGTCCTGCGACTCGGTGCCTCCAGCTCCAGGATGGAGCTCAAGGATTACATTCAGCTTGTCGTAGGGTTCGCTGAGAAGGAGCTGCAGCTCGAAGTCGCTTACCTTCTTCACAAGCGCAGTCACACTCTTGGCCAAATCAGCTTCCAGGGACTCATCTCCCTCTTCCTCAGCCAATTCCAGCATAGTAGACAAATCCTCATGCTCATTGTTCATTTGGTTGTAGTCATCGACTACGGACTTAACGGCATTCAGCTCCGCTATGGTGCTTTGCGCCCGGTCATTATCATCCCAGAAATCAGGTGCTGTCATCTTCTCTTCGAAGTTGGCAATCATCTCTTGCTTAAGATCTAAGTCAAAGAGACCCCCTAAGTTCCTGGAGTCGCTTAGCCATTTCACGCATATCTTGTTTCACTGTAATATCTATCATGTTACGCCTTCACCTCATCCTGTCGATTGCCCTGCATCTTGCAGCGCGCTTAGGCCTGTTGACCATGGCACTGCTTGTATTTCTTGCCGCTGCCGCACGGACATGGATCATTACGTCCTACACGTTCGTCCTTCTTAACGGGGCGCTTCTCCTTCGGCTCGCTGCTGCCTCCGGTCTCCGTCTGTCCCTTGGCGACTTCCTGGCGCTCCAGATTGCTTTCAACCTGGGCCTTCATAATATATTTGGTGACTTCTTCCTGAATGTTATCAATCATTTCCTTGAACATTTCAAAGCCTTCAAATTGATATTCGCGCAGCGGATCCGTTCCGCCGTATGCACGCAAGTGAATCCCCTGACGCAGTTGATCCATCGCATCAATGTGATCCATCCATTTGCTGTCAACAGCCCTCAGCACAACAACCTTCTCGAATTCGCGCATCGTTTCGACGCCGATTTCTTCCTCGCGCTGGTCGTACAGGGCACTCACTTTTTCGTTCAGAAATTCTACAATTTCTTCCTTCTCTTTGCCCCACAGATCGTCTTTCGTGATCATGCCTTCATACAGGAACGTGCCCTGGGCATAATCGACGATCTCCTGCAGCTCCCAGTTCTCCGGCACCTCATCATCGGGACAATGCGCGCCGACAATCCGGTCGATAACCGGTGTAATCATATCCTGCACGATTTGGCGGATGTTATCCGAGTACAGCACTTCACGGCGCTGCTTGTATATGATCTCACGCTGCTGATTCATAACATCATCATATTGGAGTACGATCTTCCGCGTGTCAAAGTTGCTTCCTTCCACACGCTTCTGTGCGGATTCGATGGCCCGGGAAATCAGACGGCTCTCAATGGGCTGGTCTTCCTCGAAGCCCAGACGCTCCATCATGCTCATAATGTTGTCCGCACCGAAACGGCGCATTAATTCATCTTCAAGCGACAAATAAAACTGGGAAGAACCCGGGTCGCCTTGACGTCCGGCACGACCGCGAAGCTGGTTATCAATCCGCCGGCTCTCGTGTCGCTCCGTGCCCATGATATGCAGTCCGCCAATACCGGCAACCTCATCACCGAGCAAAATATCCGTACCCCGGCCCGCCATGTTCGTTGCGATGGTGACAGATCCGGCTTGCCCGGCGCGTGAGATGATTTCCGCTTCCTCGGCATGGTATTTGGCATTGAGTACCTTATGGGCCACACCGCGGCGCTTGAGCATCTCCGACAGCTTTTCCGAGTTTTCGATCGAGACGGTACCGACAAGCACCGGCTGATTCTTGCCGTGACGCTGCACGATTTCCTCTACAACCGCCTTGAACTTCCCGTTCTCGGTTTTGTAGACGACATCGGCGATATCATCACGAATCATGGTCCGGTTCGTTGGAACCTGGATGACATCCAGACCATAGATTTTCTTGAACTCTTCTTCCTCCGTCTTCGCCGTACCGGTCATCCCGGCCAGCTTGCGGTACATCCGGAAGTAGTTCTGGAATGTGATCGTTGCGAGCGTCATGCTCTCGTTCTGAACCTTGATCTGTTCCTTGGCCTCAATCGCTTGATGCAGCCCATCGCTGTAGCGGCGACCTGCCATCAGACGGCCGGTAAACTCATCGACGATGATAACCTCGTCATCCTGCACGATATAATCGACATCGCGTTTCATAATCGCATGCGCTTTGAGCGCTTGCTGGATATGGTGGTACAGCAGCACATTGGCATGGTCAAATAAATTCTCAATGCCAAAAGCGCGTTCGGTCTTCTCCACGCCCGCTTCCGTCAACGTCACCGAGCGGAGCTTGACATCGATCGTGTAATCATCCTCCGCCTGAAGCCGGCTTACGAAACGGTCGGCTGCAAAATAAAGCTCTGTCGATTTGGCGGCCTGTCCGGATATAATAAGCGGCGTTCTCGCTTCATCGACTAGGATGGAATCCACTTCATCTATAACGGCAAAATAAAGCGGACGCTGTACCATTTGTTCCTTGTACAGCACCATATTATCACGTAAATAATCGAAGCCGAATTCATTATTCGTTCCGTATGTGATATCGCAGGCGTATGCCTCTTGTTTCTCGGCATGGGATAAGCCATGCATATTGCAGCCTACCGTAAGTCCGAGGAAGTTATAAAGCTGCCCCATCTGCTGGCTGTCGCGGGAGGCCAAATAATCATTGACCGTTACCACGTGGACGCCTTTTTCGAGGAGAGCATTCAAGTAGACCGGGAGAGTCGCAACGAGCGTCTTCCCTTCCCCTGTTTTCATTTCGGCAATTTTGCCTTCATGAAGAACCATTCCCCCAACCAGTTGAACGTCATAATGACGTTTATCAAACACGCGAACGGAGGCTTCGCGTACAACGGCAAATGCTTCCGGCAGCAGGTCAATCAGCTCATCGCCGCCTTCGGCCAAACGGATCTTGAACTCGGCGGTTTTTCCCCGAAGATCCTCGTCAGATAATTGTGAAATCTTTGGTTCCAATTCATTAATTTGCTCTACAGTGCGCATGAGACGCTTGACTTCCCGTTCGTTCGCATCTCCGAATATTTTCTTTACAAGTCCGAGCATGGTCTTCCCCTTTCGTGGTTACGCCTAATGGATAAATTGTATCAGTTTGCGGCACTTCCCGCAATGCGAGTATAGCGTCAGCGACATTTTCCGCCAATGGTTATTCTTGCATTGTAAAAGGGCAGCGCTTCACGAGGAAGCCTGCCCTTGAATATTCATGAATGATAGAAGTTAAGTTTAGTATTGTTCAAGCAAGCCGTATTTGCCATCGTCTCTTTTGTAAACCACGTTCACTTCCTTGGTATCCACATTGGCGAACATGAAGAACGAATGGCCGACCATATTCATTTGAAGGATCGCTTCCTCCACATCCATCGGCTTCAGCATGAAGCGTTTGGTGCGGACAAGCTCATAATCATCCTCCTCCAGCACCTTGACCGGGGAAGTTTCATCCTTGAACAACATTTTGATTCCGCTCTCCTGGCGGAACTTGCGATTGATTCTTGTTTTATGTTTACGAATTTGCCGCTCCAGTTTGTCCACCACAACGTCAATTGAGGCGTACATGTCATCACTCTTTTCTTCGGCGCGGAGAAAAGCATTGGTCAGAGGGATCGTCACCTCAACGGCGTGTTTCCCTTTTGTGACGGACATCGTCACGGTTGATTCGGAGATTGGCTCTTCAAAATACCTATCCAGGCGACTAAGCTTCTTCACGACATAATCACGCATAGCGTCTGTCACTTGAATGTGCTGACCTCGAACATTGTATTTCATGGGCACTCCTCCTTTACATGTTCTTATTATATCATACCCCTCTGGGCGATCTCAAAAGCATTTTGTTGTTTTTTTCTGAATAATTTGAATATTTTAGATAAAACTTTTGAAGATTTCGTTGTTTAAGATTTAAGAGGAAATTCAGGTGTGATCAAATATAAAAAGCCCTGGTTTCCCAGGGCACTGCTTGCATTCTTGGTTAAGCGTGAACCATATATGGTGTGGCCGCTTAACAGCCGGATGATTACAGTTTATTAACGTTTGCAGCTTGCGGTCCGCGGGCGCCTTCCACGATGTCGAATTCGACCGATTGGCCTTCTTCCAGCGTTTTGAACCCTTCGGATTGGATTGCGGAGAAATGAACAAATACGTCGCCGCCTTGCTCAGTCTCGATAAATCCGTAACCCTTCTCAGCGTTAAACCATTTTACTTTACCTTGCATGCATAACATTCCCTTCATCTTCAAATAGCTGCGAGATCACGGTAAGCGTGGCCCGCAAATCGAATATACCACCGTTGTCACACAATTGTCAACGAATTTGTGTAAGCGAATACATTGCACTTATACCGGCAGTTATACCTACTATTTTATAAAGCGATAATAGACTTTTGAAACAGCCAAAATGACGTCTTGAATATCTTCTTGTGACATTTTTGGGAAGACAGGAAGAGATATTGCAGATTGATAAAATTGTTCGGCGTTCTGACATGATTCATCCGCATATCCATGCTCCCGATAATATGGCTGCTTATATACAGGAATATAATGAACATTGACCCCGATATTCTCGCCGCGCAGGGCTTCGAAGATTCCTTTGCGGTCAGTTATGAAGTGCTCCAGGTTCCATCGCAGCACATACAAATGCCAGCTGGACTGAGCGGACATATGCTGGTGAGGAATAATCAGACCGTTAAAACCGGAAAAAGCTTCATTATATTGCACCGCAATTTGCCTCCTCCGTTCCACGAACCGATCCAGCTTGTCCATCTGCGTCACACCCAGCGCAGCTTGAATATCCGTCATCCGGCAATTGAACCCAAGCTCCTGCATTTCGTAATACCACGGACCATCATTATCCTGCAGCAGCTTCGCGTCCCGCGTCATCCCGTGATTCCTGAAGAGCAGCAAACGTTGGTAGAATGCCTCATTATCCGTTACGATCATCCCGCCCTCACCCGTCGTTATATGCTTGACCGGATGAAAGCTGAACATGGTCATATCGCCGAATGTCCCAACTTTGCGATCTTCGTAAGATGCTCCCAAGGAATGCGCAGCATCATGGATGATGGTGAGGCCGTGATCACATGCGATCTTTTCAATCTCATCCATTTCAGCGGGTTGACCCGTAAAATCGACTGGAATGATGGCTTTTGTCCGGGAGGTGATCTTAGCCCTGATCTGCTCGGGAGAGATGTTGTAGGTTTCAGGATCGATATCTGCAAATACGGGATTTCCGCCCATATAGAGAACACAATTGCTGCTCGCTAAAAATGTAATTGGAGTCGTGATGACTTCGTCACCAGGACCGATACCAGCCGCGAAGCATGCACCATGCAGTGCCGCTGTGCCATTACAGAAGGCAACAGCGTATTTCACGCCGACATAATCCGCCACCTTTCGCTCGAAACGATCGATTTGCGGGCCTTGTGTAATAAAGTCGCTCCTGAGCACCTGAAGAACAGCGTCGATATCTTCTTCCTCCAGCCACTGCCTGCCATAAGGAAGCAACGTGCTGCGTACGGGCTGTGTGCCCGGAATCGTTTTATTTGACAAGAAGCTAACCTCCTTCCCACCTTCGATGCATTAGATCAAATCCGTCGATTGAATCCACTCTTCCGTTCTGCGGATTCCTTCCTCAAGTGTAGTATGCGGCTTCCAGCCCAACAATCTCTCTGCCTTGCTGGAGTTGCACAGCAGCTTCTGGATTTCACTTTGAGGATGGATGTGCTCAACATGTTTAATTCGGCTCCCGTTACCGGCAATCATAAGCGCGAGTTCATTAACGCTGATATCACGGCCAAGTCCCGCATTTACGACCTCGCCATTAACGCTGTCATTGTAGCCCGCTTCCACAACAAAACGCGCGCAATCCTCGACATACAACAGATCACGCGTCTGCGTACCTTCCCCGTAGATATTCAGGTCCTTGCCTGCCAGCTTATTTTTTAGGAATATAGCGACTACGCCGCCTTCCCCGCCGGTCTTCTGATAAGGTCCGTATGTATTGAAGGGGCGAATCACGACTGTCGGAAGCCCATAGGCGTGATAATAGGAGAGAACCATATTCTCGGCAGCAATCTTTGCACCCGCATATGGGGAAGCCGGTTTGGTCGGATGAAGCTCCGTGATACCGCTCTCCTCCGTGCAACGGTCATAGACCATGCAGGTACTCATGAAGACCACTTTGACGTTGTGCTGCTTGCACTGCTCCAAGATGTAAAAAGTGCCTGTCGTGTCGTTGTTAAAAGTCGTCCGCGGGTCATCGATAGAGTCCTGAACATTGATGGAGGCGCCGAGGTGATAGCAAATATCGAATTGGTGCCGGTTGAATAGTTGGCTGAGCAGGACTTCGTCGAGTATAGAGCCTGGGATAAAAGCCCTCAGGCCGCTATGTTCGCGGAATTCTGCAAGATTCGCCTCTCTGCCATTGGAGAGGTCATCCAGTATCCAAACCTGGTGGCCGTCCTTCAACAGACGATCCGTGACCCAGCGGCCGATGAAGCCGGCTCCGCCGGTAAGTAGTATATTCATGTTTTGGGGATCCTTTCTGGCCTTATAGATCTGACATTAATTTTGTGGCTACAATTGCGTTCTGGGCAAGTAAACTATAAAGCTCTTATTAATTTCGGCTCGGTTCTCTCTAGCTTTCCGTCCAAATAATGATCTACAATATCATTATTAAAGGTATTATAAATCAGTCTTAGATGCTGTGGCATCCAATCGGCTGAAGTAAATAACTTTCCATTGGATTTCTGCGGAACCGCCTGAATAGCAGCGCCTTCTCTGACTAGCTGGAGGAGACGTATTAAATCCTCCGATGCTTGGATAACCGCTTTGCAGGCGACATCATGTATACCATCGCCTCGTTCCAATAGGGGGACAGAATGATGAATAATGTCTCCTCCATCCAGCTTTGAAGTCAAATTGTGAATGGTCATTCCTGCCCAGTTTGGCTTCAGGAAGTAGAACGGCCAGAACAAAGTCGTGTTTCCTCGATACCAGGGAGACAACCCACCATGGATATTCCAGGCGAACGCCGGCAAAATGTCCAAAATATCGTTATTGAGCTTATGAATACCATAGCTCACAACAACGTCCGGCTGGAGCTTTTGTATCCACTGCCTGGTTGAATCTTCATTGAGTTTTTTTTTGGAAATATGAAAAACCGGAATATCCCTGAAATAAGAATCATCCATATATTCAAAGAAATGTTCTTCACTTGCTTGACGGCTCAGGAAATGTCGTTCAAAGTTTTGCCGATCAATATTTGATAATTCGTGGCTGGGAACTGGCATGAATTCTTCACGAGTTTCAATCAATAATCCGGATAGTAAGTTTTCATCGTATAATTTTTTTGCGACGTACAGGTGTCGGGGATGTGACCCAGTGAGCAAAATCATTTTCACCCTAACTCTCTCCCTTTATCATGAAATGGTCCTCTCAGAATCTCTTTGTCAATAAGTTGTTTCACAAAGGGCATAAGCTCAGAAATACTGCATTTGCTTAATTCCGCAATATCCAGCAACGAATGTATACCATCTGAATAATTAAGCAGCATTAGAATAAGATTAAGCTGAGTTCGGCTATCCATAACTTCATTGGACGAAAAGGATCGTGTAGTGGGGGAGTTCATATCCGGATATAGCCCGTGCTTGTCAAGTTTGACTTCTCCATAAGGAAATCGATTGATATAATATCCTTCCGCTTCATTGATAAGCAGTAAAGTCTCTAGCTCATCGAGACTTTGCTGAAGTGCCTCGATCGTCATGGATTCTTTCGTATCTAACGAATTATGGTATCCTGGATAATTACCGTAAACGGTACGAGCCATCTGCCCAACTGGCAAATTAAAACCCGGCGAGCAGTACTGCCTTTCATCTGAACCAGATTTAGGGGTAAATGGTCTTGTTCTCCCCTCCCATTGACCAGAATCAACCATTTTTTTCCAAATTTGGTCAAGTGGATTCTCACCGGAACGCGACAATTTATAGCTTAATTTCTCTTGGCCACCCAAACAGGTTAATACTAAGCCTGCATGTGTACGTGCTTTCATTTGTTTGCCGAACCGATGTAAATAAGCTATGCTGCCGATTGTCTCAGGAACAAAGACGAAACGATAAGTAAATCGGCGATTTCTCCATTTTGAAATCCGGTTATATAAAAAGGCCGCTACTATTGGTCCGCTTAATTCGTTGTTTGCCATAGATGGATGACAAATATATGTGCTAATTAATATTTCCTGTTCACTTTCTCCCTGCAATATCGCATGAGCGTAATTCAATTCTCCCTTAATCATCTCGCTATCAATATAAGCATGATATTCGCCTTCAGGCAGCATCTCCAACTGGTGATGTGTAATACAGAATCCCCATCTGGGCTTATAGTAAGATGTTACATAAGGAATAGCGTCAGGCAGACGAGGAATGGAATGCAAATGTTCTTTTAGCTCGTATAATGTCAGATGTTTATCGATTGGCGTACTGTAATTGAGTACATGTAAATTATGCTTCTTGAAGTCCGCTATAATTTCACCATTCGGGCCCTTCAGCCATGCTTCTCGAATGACCCATTCCTTCGGAATCTCCCAATCAAATACTTGTTCTCCCGTAGAGACGGTAAATAATTCCAAAGGAAGCTGTTCCGACAGCAGAGAGATAGTGTCCCGCACACCCTGTCCTGTAATACTGCGGCAAATAGGAAAGAGTTGATCAAATAACCGATTCATTTCTGATAATTCTCGCTGTTTATCTACCATGAATACCCTCAACTTTCTATGCCGGTAAGTGATTTTTTAAAGAATGTTCCAAGACAACGGGGTTCCTTTTACCAGGTCTTGTTTGGCTTGTCTACCCATAATCTGATCCAGATATTTGGGAGGCAATCCGAGACCCGGTCGAATGGCACGCACATTTTTGTCCGTAAAGCTCTCTCCCGCTTTTATATCCTCTGCGATATATAAGGATCGGCGATGCTTCTTGGAAGCAAGTTCGGCGTCCGTAGCACCATACACGATTTCACCCATGGACTCCCAGGCTCTCTCTATCTCATGGGCTAATGCTTTGAATTCTTGAGGTTCTAGTGAGAATGCCGCATCCACGCCCCCCTCATCGCGAGATAAGGTAAAATGTTTCTCAATCACTGCAGCCCCTATAGCAACACTCGCCACAGCTGTACCAATACCCATTGTGTGGTCAGAAAGGCCAACTTGGCATTGGAATAAATGCTTCATGTGGGGAATAGTATTTAAGTTTGATTTAGCTGGCGTGGCTGGGTATGTACTTGTACATTTCAACAGCACGAGTTGGTCACAACCAGCCTCTCTAGCTGCACGTACCGTTTCATCCAGCTCAGCAATTGACGCCATTCCGGTCGATATAATTAATGGTTTTCCCGTAGCTGCTACTTTACGAATTAAAGGGAGATCCGTATTTTCGAAGGAAGCAATTTTGTATGCAGGTACTTCTAATGTTTCCAGAAACTCTACAGCCGTAAAGTCAAAAGGCGTACTGAATGCCAGCATCCCTCGTTCCTTACACCGGTCAAAAATTGGTTTGTGCCATTCCCAAGGTGTGTAGGCTTCCAGATAAAGCTTATAGAGAGACGTCCCTTGCCAAAGGTTATTGGCGTCGTTAATATAAAAATCACCATCATGAATATCTAATGTCATTGTGTCAGCTGTATAGGTTTGCAGCTTGAGGGCATCAGCGCCTGCGTCAGCGGCTGCATCCACAATTTCTAAAGCTCTTGCAAGCGACTGGTTATGATTACCAGACATCTCAGCGATCAAGAAAGGTTTATATTGCTCTCCTATGAAACGTTCAGCTATCTGAACGGCTTTAAACATATAATTATTCCCCCATAATAGCTTTAATGGCGAGGCTGTGTGCATTATCTCTCCGACTATCCGTCAATTTCAAGGCAAGGCGACTCATTTGTCGCAATTCTGATTGTGCATAGGCCGCATTAAGTAATATATCGGAATAAAGGCTGGAATTCTTTTGTTCATACCATCCTATATTCCAAACCGCTCCATAGGTCGCTGCTTTATGGACAGAATCAGATTGGTTATCCGCCACAATTGTAACCGCCGATGGCAAACCGAGATAACATCGCTCCCACATAGATATGCCCCCCGCACCAAGCGCAAAGTCAGCTCGGGCTATTAACTGAGCCATATTCTCAATTTGAATGTGCAGCGTAGTATCAGCAAGTAAAGTACAAAGTCTTTCAATATTTTCAATCTGTCCATTGGCTTGCCCAACGACAACATCAACCTTCAGCTTTAGTTTTCCAAGTTCTAAAAGTGATTCGAGAACTTTAGTGGTTTCATCCGTAGGGTCACTTCCCCCAAAAAAAACAAGCAGTCTGTGTAGTTCACCTGTCCTTAGACCGAGCTCTTTACGTTCATCATAAAAGGATGGACGAAGAAGAAGATATCTTGGGCCCAAGAGGAGACGGCAATGTTCAGGAACCAGACTGTCATATCTGGCTTCAGGAAGGTCATGGGCATTTTGATCGAGAAGCATATCTGCACAATGTCTGCGGTTGGCCAAATCGTCGATAATGAATAGTTTACGGACGGCCGGTTGAACGATTCGTTCCCATCTCTCATCAATCTCGTAATGATCCACAATTAACCAATCGGTGGCAATATCATCAGCAATAGCTTGAGCCGTAAAAAGTGCATCTGATTCATAGTTCAGTTCTGAAAGAGCATATGTCTCTCTAATAAGGCAGACCTGATATCCACGCTGTTTAATGTAATCAACCATATGCCCTTCCAGTGAACGACAGATAAAAGATATCTCGACCCCTTGTGCATTTAAATCATCTGCAATCGTAAGACAACGCATAACGTGACCCGTCCCGATAACAAAAGAAGCGTCCACACGAAAGACAACTTTTCGTGTCATACTCAGATCACCGGCTTTTGCTCAATATGAGCGTTTATACTTGCTACTTCGGGATGCTCAGTAAGATAGGCAATAATGTCGCGGGAAGGTGTATCCTTATGGCATGAAAAGACTTCAGCTACCGCTTGACATAACAAGTAGTCTTCATCTGTGTCAAGCGTGATGCGTAGTTCCGGATGTTGAATAGACTTCTCCGGATGAACAACTACAAGTTTAAAGTCTTTAGGATTTTCATATGCAAAATAAGTAACATGTTCCCTGTGTCTAGGCTCTTGACCAATCTCATGAATACGTTTCAGCGCACTAAAAGAAATGATTTCGATTGACAAGCCTCGTGGTAATTCCCCTTCTACTACAACCAAATCTGAGGGTTGCTCAAGTATAGCTTTCACTATCTTTTCTGCCAGATGGTAGTCCAGAAAAGGACAATCCGCTGTAACTCGAATAATATAATCAGGCTTGTAATTTTTTGCACATTCGTAATAACGTGATAGTACATCTTCCTCGGATCCGCGAAAATAGTCGACTTCATGATTACGGCACCATTCTTCGATCGGGTTATCCGAAGTAAGATAGGAGGTTGCTACAATCACATCCGAAATAAATGGAATCAATCTGCAACGCGTCACAACATAATCAAGCACCGTTGATTGACCAAGCGATTTGAGAACTTTTCCAGGAAGACGTGACGACCCCATTCTCGCTTGGATAATGACAATAATTTTCATGAGAATCTCCTGTCCTAGTTTTCTCAACTATCCACTCTGATCCACCGAACCAACTGGTCTAAAACTAACATACCATCCCACGGAATATCATAAGCATGGGCTTGCCCGATGGGAACAAAGCGTGAAACCCCACTAGAAGTAGAGGAATAAACAAGTGTTTGTAAGTCATGTTCATTCAGTTTATGTGAAACTGTTTGTATCGTCTCAGGAAAATAATTAGTCAGTTCTGTCCAATCAGAAGAAGGATATAAATGTAGAATTCGCATAGCATGTCCTGCTAATTTTTCAAGATGAGTATGTAAATGAAGAGTCCATTCCGTCCCTTGTGAAGTTATTACATTCTCACCTTTCATCCACGCAGCGGTACGATAGTCCAGCAGTTTGACAGCTTCACCCGCCTCAAGCGGTTTATAATAACTTTGCTCTGATATTTTTCTGTAAGCCTCTGTCAACTGCAGAGCAGCCTCCTCCAATTCAGCAAAATCACCCTTAACAATAAGGGCATGTGGCGAAGTACATGCCAACTGCTCAAAAAGAACAGAGTCACGTGCCAACTTCACCCAATCATCCTTACTCATAATAGTTGGATCAATAGCAGCACAGCTGAATTTTGGTCCGAACAAAAGGGTGACACCCTCCGGTTTACCCTGCAGAGCAGAAACTGATTGTACGGCTTCCAAGCCACCCCAAGCGATTCTTACATCACTGTATTTCGCGATCATCGCATTTGCTTCTACCCACTCACCTGGATAAGATACGACGAATACAGCCTCTGCAATCGTTTTACCCGCCGAACCTGTTTGAGATAGCGAACGCAAGAATGGCGTAATCCAATCTTCTTGGTTAGTACTTAATTTAACGATAGAAATATTCTTGGTTAGCACTGCTTGCAGCACAGAGATCAAGCTCAGGAGGGGCACATTGCCGGCTACCCAATGACCTACCACACCCTTTGGTACCGCCATCCCCCTGAATCCTCCAAGCTCGGAAATACGATCCATAGCAGTTTCACTTCGCAATCCCTTGACGATGAACTTACGAATAGAATCCGGATGGAGAAATGATAACAGATATGCAAGACCCGCATCACGATACTGATGATACATAGGATGGGATGGGAGTGCCCAGCTCTGATAAACGCCATAAAATGCATCAGTCATTTCTGTCGATGATAGTTCCCGAATAGCTTGTCCTCGCCGAATCGTCTCTTCAAGTGATTGACCAAACTTTTCTATTGGAATTGGACGAATTTCATCAAAGGAAGACTGGTGATGCTGAATTACCATCCTAACGTCACTCCTTCAATCGTTTCCAGTGGCCAAATCTCCGGCCAGGTTTCACTCATCTCTCCTGTTTTATTATCAAGATCGTAGTAAAGTGGCAAAACGGAATTTTCACCAAACAGCTGGTTTGTGCGGGTTTTCTCCAAATAGGAAAACTTATATTGCCGAGATATTCCGCTCCAGATTTCCGCATTGAAACGCATAAGGTAAGGCGCATCCTTATATGAAGCTTGTTCAGCAATAATAGTAGATCTGTTATCCAGCGAGGCATAGACCCGGGGGCATTGTTCCCATCGCCACGTCTCATAATTTGAATCAGTCCGTACCATAGATGAAATTCCTGTAGCCCTCTCATTTCCATTGGAAGTTTTCCATTCATAAACAGGTCCAGGCTTCCAACCCAAAAGAAGTTTGACAGGTGCCATTCGTTTATTTGGGAAACTCACAACCCTACTAAAACCCACTGACTTGACTGTATTCAAAGCATAACTTATCATAGCTGAGATATTAGGAACACGCCCTGCTGACTTGGAGAAGATGGCATCAACAGCAATACCTGTTCGGACATTATGAGTAAGCGGCATCTCAATAATACAGTAATGTGCGACGATGGCGCCTTGAGATAAACCTACCCAAGAAAAAACAGATGGTGCTTCTTTCTTCCACTCAAATAACTTTTTGTCAAACATTAATTCCCGCTCCTCGAAGAGCCTCTCTATGGCAACTATATCCGACGACTTATAAGGTTGAATGATCACATTAATTTCCCTTCGGCGTAAACATCTCCACAACCGCGAATCTCTGCTTTTGGAGCACGTCCAACAAAACGAAATGCTTTCCCCTTTCGTCCGCAGGGACAATTGTCAATATCAACAATTTGCCCCAGATCATCAGTGATGACAGAGTGATTAGGGCTGGATAACGGAAGCAAATATTGCAGTTGAATTAAGCCCGTCTGCCCGGTGGGCACCGATTTTAGAGTATGGGGATTCCTGATAATAACATCGGCATAGTAAGGAACATGCTTGTTCCCATATGGGCAATCCGGGTAAATAACTCCCGTTTGTTCCACAAGCCCATAGAAATCAATGACTTGTGATGAATCCAATGTCCAAACGGAAGAAATGCTTCGGTTAAAAGAGTCTTTATCGACAGCTAGACTTTGGAGCTTTTTCCATCCTCCGCTATGAATCAAGAAACTATTTTTACCAAAGCCTTCGAAAGTCTGACCAAATGATTTTAATTTCTCATGGGCCTGATACAAAATGTATGTAAATCCATACGCGATGAAATTCCCTGCCTCTCTAGAAGCTTTCACAGCTGCTTCTAGTTTCTCCTCATTCAGAACGAGCTGACCATCATGATAATCCATAACAAAGAAGAATTGGCTTGCATAGCCCATTAATGACATAATAGCCGCTCCACGAGCTGATAAAGTATTCTTTCCCTTAGCTGTTTCCATAGCATCAAAGATAATATACGGCCTTCGGTCAGTTCCCAAAAAACTATCGAAAATCATCTGGACCGATTTCTTCTGGCGTGAGGAAGTGACATCATCAACAAATATTTGCGATGGTATCCCAGTAGATGTGCTACTGGATTGAATAGCTTTCATTTTTGCAGATAACTCAGACGAATTAGAGCTTTTTAATTGAAATCGTTTGAAAATTGAAGTGGGTAAATAAGGGATATCCTCATTATTTATTGAATGGCATTCAATCCCTGCATGGCCGCTTCCATTTAAAAATCGATTATATTCCCGGCAACCGGTTCTATGCCAATCCACAAGCTCTCTCATAACTGATGTGAACCAATTCCTCTTTTCAAATTCTGCTAGTTCATATACGCCAATTTCATTAATAAAGGCTCCCGGAATTTCTTTATTCATAAAACCACGTCTCCAGCCATATCGCTATTTCTGTTCTTGTCCAAAAGACAGGGTTCGTACGAAAACAAGGATCTATTGCGATTGCCTGCACAACGGAATCTTTAGTTGAACGTTCAAGAGACAACGGATGGTAACTCCCTACGCTTTGCTGTACAGAACAATCTATCCATTCCAGCATGTCATCCAAACTGGAAAAATGAACCGAATGCGCAAACTGGGTTAGCTTCTCTTCCGCTTTCTCCCTATTTTTGCGAAGCACCCTGGAAAGTAAACGGGCACATGCTTCACCATGCCATTGGTTAGGCAGCTCAACTTGATGTGCCAAGGCGTGTACCAGTCCAACCGATGCTGCACTTTGCGCTTTTCCGGCACGCAAGCTATTCCACTGCACAGCAGATGCATCGAATTCTGATAATCCGCCTGATTTTATAAATTTATCAATAATATCTTTGCTGCTTCGAAAGGTCTCCAACGAATGAAATTTCGTCTGGGCCGTTGCAATAGGTGAAACTGCACTTTCCAGCGCATGGACCAACGTATCCCATAGCCCGTTCAGTAGAACCCGGCTGGGAGCATCATGAAGAAGTGTACCATCAAGTATAATTTTATTCGCTAGCAAATACGGAGCGTGAAGTGGTAGTTTAACACCATTCACGGTCAATACCGCTGTCTCGCTTGACTCACTTCCCGAACCAGCGGTAGAAGGTACTACTACGAGATAAAGGGGATTTGAAAGCTGCAGTTCCTTCATTATATTTTTAGAGAACCACATTGATCGGTTTTCCAGCTTGCACGTTCTAGCTGCCAGCTTTGCAAGATCGAGTACTTTACCACCGCCAACAGCAATAATCATGGTCGGATTCGTTGCCTCCACCCGCTGTTGCAGGGCCAGTAAAACTTGTTCACTTGCTTGACTAGCTTCAAACACCCGGTTTAACGGCAATTCTTTGGAGAGCTTATATCGAAGTGAAGGAGAAATCACCCATAAGGCATCCTGATATAAAGCGGATGATACATCATTGAGTAATCCACGCTGCTCTTCTATCTTTGGCCAACTTAGACCCTTCATAGTGTCTCTCCCTTCTCCCATATGCTGCGCGCTTCCACCCTTTTAGGTTTTCCACTGTCCGTCAAAGGAATTTCATTCCAAATCTGAAACTCACGAGGAATTTTATATAACTCGAGATCCCCTTTACACCACTTTTTGATATCAGCGAACAATTCCCGCTGGTTTTCCTGATAAGCTTCACAGACAATGACACCGACAATTTTTTCAAAAGTCAACGGATCCGCGACTCCAAACACGATACATTCTTTGACAAACGGATGTTTTTTTATGACTTGTTCCACTTCAATTGGATTAACTTTCATACCATCCACGTTAATTTGTTCTTTAATTCGACCCGTCACAAATAAAAAACCATCCTCATCAAACGCACCGATATCTCCAGTTGCAAACCATCCATCTTTCATAAAGCTTTGTGGTTCATTCAAATATCCCATCATAAGGTTTTTTCCGCTTATTTGTATTTCGTGCGTTGTGGAATCAACTCTGATTTGCACGCCTTCTGGAGATTGCCCAACGCTTCCTAACTTGTTATTATTTTTGCGATACGCGATAAAAGAAGTACGGCTCGCTTCTGTCAGGCCATAATACATATAAATGCGGACGTGGGGCAGAGAATCCAACAAGTCCTGAACAAGTTCACCTGAGATTGGTGATGTATTAATAATAATATAAGAAAGATTTTGGCAAGCCCTCAGGAATGCTTCACGATGGTAAGTTAAAAGCAGATAAATCATAGCGGGAGTTGCCGGAAACCCAGTGATTCCCTTATTTGCAATCAAATCAATAAACCTTTTTGGCTCCCGGAATGACGGGGTCAAATATAAACTCGACCCCAGGAGAATAGCACAATGTACATGTCCAAGCCCAAAAGAATGACTTAGCCTTAGCACAGTGGATTCGCAATTATACGGTCGCAGCTCCGCCCACTCCACGATTCTTTGAGTAGTAAAAACTATACTTTCATGTGATAACATAACTCCTTTGGGCCTACTAGTCGTTCCACTTGTGTACATAATAAGCGCACAATCTGATAGAGTTACTGAGATAGGCTCAGAAGCGTTTACTTCTACTTCATACACTGAACGTTCCGGAAAAGATACAAGAGGGACATTCAGAGCAGAAATCATCTGTTTCTGACGGCTCAAGAGGATTAATTGTGGCATAGCATCTTCAGTAATCCGTTCCAATGTTTGCGCCCGGATATCATAATCAACCGGTATAGCGGTGGCTCCCGCATACCAGCAAGCGAAGTAAGCAATCAGATACTCTATCTCGTTAGGAAAGCAAAGAATAATACGTTGTCCGCTCGTTACTTGATGTACTCTTGTTAAATAGCCTGCAAACAGAGATACTTCCAAAAAAAAATCAGAATATGACCAGTCACCATCGTCTGATCGGATAAATGTCTGACCAGGATGGCTTGCTGCCTGCCTTTTCAGCTGTTCCAAAATTGTCATTATACATCTATGCCCTTGGAGCGCAAATAGTTTTTAATATCACCAATCGTATGGATTTCCACCACTTCATCGACAGTCATGTGATGACCAAACTCCTGCTGAAGAGCCACAGCCATCGAAACTGTAGCCAAACTGTCCCAGCCCTCAATTTCATCTGGACCATTCTCATCTTTATAATCGTTCTCATCCATCATAAAAATATCCACCAACAAGTTTTTCAGCTTATTATTGCCATCGCTCATTATTTATTCCTCCAAAATTGGTATATAACTTTTATCGGCAAATATCGCCTTTTTATTCAGTAGTATGATGCTTTGTATTATAGCATAAGCATAATAGGAGTAAGAAGTACGCCATGCCTCTGTGGCGTCCTTCTTACTCCTATTCTTAGCTTTCAAATTCAGCTACACATTTCTCATAACGTGTCTTCAAATGTGTCCAATCTGAATTTAACAGTTCAAAAAGATAAACGTCATGGTAATGCCCTTCCTTGAAAATATGTCTCCGATAAGTGCCTACTTCTCTGCATCCTTGAACGAGGTGAATTTTTCTAACGTTCTCGTTCCCTTCCATAACTTCACCCATAATTTTAATAAAGTTAAGTTCTTCAAACACATAATGATACACATAGGGGGCTATCATGGCCCCAAATAATCTGGCACTGTCCTCGCCTATATAAAATGCCCAGCTGCACCGCCGATGAAACCAGTCAATTTCATTTAATGAAACCAGGCCAATAAGTTGATCACTCAATGAAATCAGCCAATACCGTTGTCTGGGATCATCTTTTATTCGATAAAACCATGCCCGGTGTTTCTCCATATCGTTTTCCACATCGGAAAACATGTATTTTGTAACTTCGGGCTTAATCCGCCAACTCAGCACCAGTTCAAGATGCTCTTCCCGTAGTTTAATAAAGCTCAGCATAATCAGTAGTCTCCTGGATAATTTGAAATTCAATATTTAATGATTTTTTGAATCGCTTTTTTTTGGGACCACTTTGTCTTCATACATTCCCAAACTCTATAAATCCAATCCAAGTTCTTCCCAACAATGATAAGATACATTAACAATGTCATGGCACCAAATAAACTGAATAAAGAGATCAGAACGTAAATCATAAAAATATCAAATCCCGGAATGATACCTTTCGATAGAAACCATTCCTTCCACTTGGCTCTCACTAGAGGTCCTTTTTTCATAAAGGGTAATACATAGAGATGAACGATCAGGATATCCAAATAAGGGGTAAAGAAAAATAAAATTTTCAGCCATAACTCCGCTTCAACACCAAGTGCTACACCTAAAAACACAGAAAAGCGAACCACTTGATCCGTGATTCGATCAAATTTTGCACCAAAGGGGCTTTTCCTATTGGTTAGCCTGGCAAGATTCCCATCAACCAAATCCAAGTGATAGTGAAGCTGTAAAATAATCGCACCCCACACCCAGTGCCCTAAATAAAAAAAAGCCGCGGCGACAATTCCAAAAATCCCCGATAAAAATGTTACCATGTTCGGAGTTAACCGGAAAAGGATGGAGAGTCTCGTCAATATTGGAGTGGTGGTGAGAAGAACAAAATAATTGGTTATATATTCAAATTTTCTTTCCGTATGGGCTACGTAGCGTTTTTTAAAGCTTGTATTGTCCATTGACATGCCCACTTTGCCCCCTCAATCTGCTAGCTCAATTGTCAATGTTTTTTCTTAAGCATTTCATGAATTTTTCCATTTTCACTATGCTATTCTGTGTTCGTCCTGTCGTATCGAGGGTAGCTTCAATATGTCCCCAATCCTCCCATGTCAACCCATAATGCCTGAAATCGCTGGATATTCCGATACGTGCCATTATTTCACGAAGTTGCAGAGCAGGGTTACTTCCGAAAATATTCTCCATTGCTCTATCGACAACTTCACTTAGACCCGTAACAGCATCGATAATTACCGGTAACGTAAAACTGCTGGCAATCCCATGAGGGACACCCTTATTCAAAGTCATATAATATGACATGGCATGCGCAATCGATGTCTGAGTATTCGAAAATGCCAGGGCCGCATTCATAGAGGATAACATCATTTGTCTTCTATATTCTATATTCCGCAAATCATTTACCAGAAGCGGTAATGTTTCAGTAATTCCGATAGCCGCAGTAATGGCATATTGAATCGTTATCGGATTTGCTTTTACATTCCAAATAGACTCCAATGCGTGAGACAAAGCATCCATACCGGATTGAATAGTAACTTCCCTAGAAACCGAATATGTCAGTTCCGGATCACAAATACAGCTGTGATACCATGTATCCTTCAGAAACAAAGAATATTTACGTTTCTCTTCATCGTCCCACACCGTTGCCCATGGCGTTAACTCGCTTCCTGAACCAGCCGTTGTGGGAATTGCGATCATAGGCGTTATGGAGTAATCATGTTCAGAGCAGGGGGCATTTTTCACCAGTTTTTCTACCTTAGAAAATACGGGTTGTGGATGTCTTACCGATAGCACCTTGGCACTATCCATCACGCTGCCTCCACCTAAAGCTATAATGAGTTCATAATCCATAAGCAGTGATTCCAAATACAGATGTTTCAATTGCGCTAAAGTAGGATTCGGCATCACACTATCAATTACATACTTTATACCAGAGTATTTGGAACACAGCCTATCCACTACTCCACGACATCTAAAACCTGGTGTCGTTATAAGCAAGACTGTACGATCACCAATAATTGCTTCAAGCTCATTAATTGCACCTTCACCAAAGGTAATCCGCACTGGATTATGATATTGAAAATTAATCAGCTGGGAACAGCTCCTTTGCCCGCTCGTAATCGTCCAGAAAATCAATTTCAATCCATTTTCGGGAATGCGTCGCACTGCACTTGATTTGATGACCTTCCCGTGCCATTTTGGTAAAAGCAAATGTATCATAATAGTTGAGGCCTTGGTTATACAATATATGCTCTATACTTTCAAAAACAGGGACAGGGTTGCGGACAAAGGCAATCCCTGTCCACTCTCCCAGACTTTCTTCGAAAGGAATGTTTTTATCCGACATCAGCAACATTCCACTTCCGTTTGCCTTTACTTTCATAGCTTCTTCATCTACACTACCCATATCCGTGACTAAATCTAAATCATAACCGTGAGCCTTATATTCCTTTAAGGCTAATTCTAAAAGGCTGTACTCATAAATAATATCACCATGCAAATAAATAAACTCATCTTCCCCAACAAATGATTTTGCATGCCATAGCGAACCCATGTTGTTACATTCCTTATAAAAGGGGTTGAATATGTAATAAATATCCGGCCCCAATGCCTCTTTAATCTGATCTTTTCTATAGCCCACAACAACGGCGATATCCGTTATGCCAATGGAATGAAGTGCCTCTATGGAACGTTCAAGCAATAATTGCCCATTAATCTCTAGAAGCCCTTTTGGATAATCTAACGTAAGTGGATACAGCCTGCTGGACAATCCTGCTGCGACAATAACCGCCTTTTTCACCATGAAGACCTCCGCAGATTTTAATTGACTATCCATTCCATCAAACGCTCTTTTACCTCATACGGCTTAACTTTTGGCCGGCCCAAATTATTTTTGATTCCCTGACTCGTTCTAATGTAACCGAAAGTCAGCTTCTGTTCAGACTTCCAACTATTCAATTGCTCCTTTAATTCATTCAAATCATGCAAATGAACTACATTGTCATAGCCAGCTGATGCAGCTAAACCTACAAAATCGACAATATTGGAAACAGTGGACTGCCCGCCTGTTGATTCATGGGCATTATTGTCCAGTAATAAGTGAAACAGATTAGATGGGCTGTAATAACTGTTCGTCGCCATAGAACCCATTCGCATGAGCAATGAGCCATCTCCATCGATGCAAACAATCTGCTTATCCGGTCTTGCCAATGCCATTCCTAAAGAAAATGCACCTATACAACCCATAGAGCCGACCATATAAAATTGATTGGATTCATCGGATAATTCATACAGTTCTCTTCCAGTAACGCCTGTTGTTGCCATTAATATCAAATTGGAATCACTTAATTGCTGGAGAGTAGAGAGAACCTCAATTCGTCTTGGTAATTGGTTCGTCCCTGTCATCTTTTTTATATCATGAAATCTTGTTTCCTTCTCAGGTTGTTCTTTAAGTTTAACAGATTCAAATCTCCCTTGACGCACAACAAAAAAGAAGGACCGCTTCCCTTCTATAACTTTATTCGCTTCCCTTAATTGATCTTCTGCATCATTAATGTCATCCGACAAATATGCCCATTCAATACGCATAACGTCCAGCAGATCTGTCGTTATAACTCCCATCAGCTCATGCTGGGGCTCATCCTGCAGCCCTTGTTCTCCCCGCAAACTAACAAAACCAAGCACAGGAATTTGAAATGTGTAGTTCAGAGAGGTAAGGGGAGATACAGCGTTGGTTAAGCCGGAGTTTTGACAGAGGAAGACAGACTTTCTGCCTCCAAGGTAAGCTCCTGCACAGGTAGCGACTGCATCCCCTTCATTAGCTGCCATTACATAGTCACACTCGTTAATAGCATAATTTATTAAATTTTTGAGAAAAGAACAGGGGACACCGGAATAAAAATCAAATCCGGCTTGCTTCAACAATTCTCCAAATTGGTATGTATTAATGGACATATAATTCTCCTGCCTTTTGGAGGTCGATCACATTATCCACGTCTAGCCAAGAACCCTTTATATATAAAATATTTACAGGGTGAACGTCAATTATTGCATTAAGCAGATCACTCATTCTCATTTGAGGAAACTGCTGATTGGCTGATAGCTCTTCTAAAACGTTCTTAACTATGGCTGCTCCTTGCTCATTTACTTTCCACAATCCTATGAACTCTCCATCCAGCTGTTGAGCCGAAATTGTATTGCTCATGACTTCAAGTTTAATAGATTCATTAAAAACGCTTTTGGTATATTTTTTGTCGGCTTTAACATAATCACAATAATCTCCTTCAACAACTTGACTATCGGCATCAACTACTATGGTGATAGCATCATCTGTATTCAATAACTCGTGCAGTACATATGGTTTAAAAATAATATCACCATAACTGATAATTGTATTCTCCTTTAATTCTTCTTTAGCCGTCCACAATGAATATAATTCTTTAGTGATAGCATAGTTGTCGTTATCGATTGTCTTCAGGTTTCCACCTTGTATCTGATCTTTGCCGAAGCCGCGCACTACAGCAATCTCTTTAATCCCTGCGTGGTTGAATTCACTCACCTGCGTGTGCAAAAGTGTCTTTCCATTGACTTTCAATAAGGCTTTAGGCATGTTCTCAGTCAATTCAACAAGATCCTCACCTTGAGAAGCAGCCAGTATTATCGCATTAACATCCTTTCCGTTTGTTGGTAAATATTTTTTCTCAGCCAACTTTAACTCATCCGCTCCCTGAATCCGAAAAATCTCTGCAACCGTAGCCACTTGACCTTCTACATTCACCAAGCTTTGGTCTCTATAAATAGTATTGACCGTTGCCTGCATAGCTGTAATGGCTGTACGCACATTGTGATTTGCCCATATTGCCATGCTGATTTGCAGTTCCCGGAATCGATCAGTTGGTGTAGAGTAATATTTAGTTGGTACGATAACCAGCGGATGGCGATTTCCCCACTCTGCACAAAATGCTTCAATATCAGAAGGATTTGACTTTTTGCTGTGTACAAGAATCGCATCCGCCCCTGCCTCCCGGTAAGCTTCTCCTCTACGAAGGGCTTCTTCCAACCCCCAACCTGCAATAAAAGCTTCCAATCTGGCGACTACAACAAAATCATCATCCTTCTGTTCGTCCTTAGCAGCTTTAATTTTGCCGCAGAATTCATCGATCTCCGCTAAAGGTTGGGCTTCTCCATTAATGAATGAATTCGTTTTAGGGAACAGTTTATCTTCAATACAAACCCCTGCAATATTTCGTTGTTCTAATTTACGAACCAAACGCCTCATGTTATTAAAATTTCCATATCCGGTATCGCCATCTAACAGGATCGGTATAGTTGTTGAATCACTCATGAATTCCAAGACTTCGAGTACCTGTGTCCATGAGGCTTCATTATTATCTCTCACACCTAGCGCTGCCGATATAGAGAGACCACTTCCCCAAATCCCCTTGAAGCCGGCCTCCTCAACGATTTTAGCGGACAACCCATTGTGGGCTTCCATAATAAATTCTAGTTCGTTTGACTGGATCATTTTCTTGAGCTGCGTTGACTTATTCATTGTGTAGTCTCCTCTGATCTCATCTTATATAAAAATTATTTATAAATATTGGGTAAAAAAATGAGGAGAAAGTCCATTACAGTAGTTAGTAAATTCCTCAAACCCCATGCTATCTAGTTGGTTTGCAATATCCTTGTAATACATGCTTGAAATTAATATATAAATTGATTCTTTATTTTCTTTTTTTAACTCATCAGGATTTAATATAGGAAGATTCCATTTTAATGTATTCCACTTCCTAATATCATTATCCACTAAATACGAAACAGGAATCTCCAGTAATTCACATAAACTAAAAACAGTTTCAGAAAAATTTCCTGTTCCAAAAATAATTATCTGATTTTCCCGTGTTAATTCTCCATTTACATTTTTTTTAATTAAATTTAATGTCCTTAATAAACTTTCTTTATTCACTTTCTCCTTGTTTCTTGATATCTCCTCCATAATTATCATTAAACGGTACCGTGTAACAGCCTCATTTATTTCAGAATTATATTTATTCTCAAAGTATCTATCAAAATTTTCTAGCATTCTGATTTTTTCTTTTAAATAGAAAACTTTGTGTTCCCTATGTTTTAGTGACCATATACCCTTTGAATGTATTCTGTAAGCGCTCATTTCCTTGTCGATGAATCCAATATTTCCATACTGGGCATTCAATATATGTAATGGTCTATCACCTATAGGCAGATTGTAATACCATTCTGGAAATTCCTTTATTAGTCCTGTACGAAACATTACAGAAGATGTGGCCATAAAGTAATCATTAAATAAATCTACTATTGTCAATTTTGCTACAGAAGTGTGTGGAGGCGCATAAAAATGAGGAAAGCTATTATCTTCATAAAACACTCTAGCACGAGTAAAACATATAGATAAATCAAGATTTTTTTCTAATAAATCTACCTGCTTTCCAAGCTTATATGGCGAAGTCCAGTAATCATCACCATCTAATATTGCTGTAAATTTACCAGAGCACACTTTAATAATTTGAGAAAAATTACTCATCGCTCCTATATTGTGACCATTATAAATTAAACGGATCTTATCAGGATATCTTAATTGGTAATCATTTAATATTGTTCTTGTAGTATCTGTTGAACAATCATCTGCAATCACAAGTTCAAAATCGAAATCTGTTATTTGCATCAACACACTCTCTATCGCTTGAGCAATATACTTATCATGATTAAAAGTAACTATAAATATACTTACTTTTACCATTGGCATGCTTTATCATCGCCTTTCCAAAACTTAGCGCAAAATTCCTTTTATTAAGTAACAAATATGTTCAACATCACTTTCCTCTAATGCACCATAATATGGGAGACAAAGAATCTCTTTTGATGCCTTTACTGCAACTGGTAAATTCGAATCCGCGGAAGATGGTAAATGAGAATAACATTCATACTGGCTGCATAATGGATAAAAATATTTTCTAGAAAAAACATTATATTTCTTAAGTTCATTATATACATAGTCTCTTGTACTACTAGAATGTTGCCCTTCAATTTTTATTGGGAAATACTGATAACTATTCTTAAGATTATTTGTTAATGATTCCACAATAGATATGTTGTCGATATCTGTTAAGTTTTCTTTGTAAATATCGGAAATCTTTTTTCGTTTTTCCTGCTCTTCTTTTACCATATCAAGCACCAATAGCCCAATGGCACTCTGAACTTCATTCAATTTTCCATTTAATCCTGGCAGGATAACTTCATCCTCATTCTGTATGCCAAAATTTTTTAAAAGATTCAATTTATTGCTTCGCGCAGCATGATCACTATTAAGGGTTAAAGCACCACCTTCAATACTATGAAAAAGTTTTGTTGCATGAAAACTAAACATTGTAATATCCCCATAATTTCCAATACCTACACCATTAATTTCTGTTCCAAAGGAATGAGCACCATCATAAATTATTTTCAAATTATATTTATCCGCTATTTTTTGAATCTCTATAACATCACAAGGGTTTCCATACACATGTACTCCAAGAATAGCAGATGTTTTCTCGGTTATTGCATCTTCAATTTTTTGAGGATCTAAAGTTAAATCAGTTGAATTAATATCACAGAATACAGGTTTAAGGTTATTCCATGTTAAAGAATGGGGTGTTGCTGCAAAAGTAAACGGAGTTGTAATTACTTCACCTTTAAGATCTAGTAATTTACAAGCCATCACTAATGCAAGGGTTCCATTATTAAACAATGAAAGATTTCCCACATTCAAAAAATTGATCAGTTTATGCTCTAGCATAGAATGTTGCTTTCCCATGTTAGTGAGTTGTTTAGAACCCCATACCTCAAATAATTTATCTTGTACCCTGTTTAAATCTGGCAGCAGTGGTCTTGTCACATAGATCGGTTGTGCAAAACTCTTTATCCCGTTTATCATACTTTCTAGCCTCACTTAATATAATTAATTCACTTGGTTATAATAACTGATCCCCCGCTATCACTCACAGGAACAAAACTAATTTTTTTTTGTTTACAATAATCTCTAATTGCAGACTTAACACCTTTAAATATACTATTATTATAATCGTGAATAAGAATATACCCTCCCTCGGATAATCGAGGATAAAAAAATTTTAATCCTTCCAAAATAGGAGTATATAAATCCGTATCAATGCTAACTAGTGAGAATGTTTCTTCTATATCATGACTAGTATCGGGAAAATATCCTTTTTTTATAATACATTGATCCGGAAAATCCATTCGCGATAGAACGATATTAGTTCCAGTATCCGAAAAATTATTTGTTTTTACAGAAATATAATTATTGTTAATATCCTGCTCTAGGTCGTTAAAATTAAACCCCTCAAATGTGTCAAATAAGAATAATTTTCTATCGGGAAACAGACGATTAATGAATTTCGCAAAATCTCCTTTATATACACCAAGTTCGGTAACATTTCCTGGAATAGAGTTATCTCTAATTTCACTTGCAAGCAACTCTAAAGTTGATAATCGAATATAGTCATTTGACTCATCCTCCATACTGATTAGTCTTTCTCTTCCAAGCAAATTCATATTGCACAAATAAAGAGATTCCATTTTTTTATTAAAAAACAATTCAGTTTTGTCCCAATTTGTTATTGCAGTGAGCTCCGAATTAACAGCTTTTTGTACATTATAGAAGACTCTAGACTCGCTAATCTTAAATCCAATTACGTTAGACAATGCTATTCCTAGATTAGATAACTGCGCTATCATTGCATCATAGTTTCCACTTGCTAGTAATATATAATCATATTTATTGTTAGTTACATCCTCTAGAGAGATAACTCTTACTCCATCAATGAAAGTGTTCTTCATTTCGGGGTCGCTATGAATAAACCCCACTACCTCTGCTTTTTCATTGTCAATATATGCTTTTATTAAACTCCACAATCCGCCAGTACCAAAAATAACCAGTTTGTACTTAGAAATAGTATTCATTATCCGTGCACTCCCCACACATAGCTACGGCTTCTTATTTTGAGAAGCGCCTCCAAATCAAGCATATATTTACGCGCACTAATTATGTTACCGTTTCGTTCATTAATTTTTTCAGAAAGCCTATCTTTTAATGCATAAAAGTTATCTAATATGTAGTTGACTTGATCTTGCTGCATAATTTTTTTGAAGTGAGTGTGCGAAGCGCCGCGATTATTGAAAAGCAGTTCCCCATTAGGCTTCATATCAAAAAAGCTCAATAAATTAGAATGGTTAGTCGGGTCGAGCCTGTAAGCGTATAATTCCATTCCAAAATCACTCACCATAAGATGATAATCTTTATTGGTTACTGCAAAAGATTTATTAATTCCTCCGGAATTTCTTTCACTTAATTGATTTGCAAACATATTACGGCTATATACATAATCATTACTATTCGAGAGAATGTTAACCCCCGAAAATGAATTCCTATTAGGTTCATTCAAACCTAATAAATGTAGAATTGTTTGTTTCATATCGGTTAATTGAGTCAGTTTCTTTTCAATGCCGCTTGGTTCCCCTGGTCTATAGATAAAAGCTGGAGTTCTTATTAAATTAGTATACGGCTCGATGCCGTGGCAAAAACCACTATTTAATGAATGCGTCCATAACTCATCTCCATGATCTCCAAATCCTACAATGATAGTGTCATCCAGCATTTGATTGTTTTTCAATATATCTAGAACTACTTCGATTGTTTGGTCTATTCTTTTATAGCCCTTGCTCCTTCTTTCATGAAAATTACTGCCGGCTGCCTTATATTCGTCACTATAATATATATGGCCTAATTCATTCCAAATGTATAATGCTTTAGGTTGGTCAGACGTTTTTACAAACTCATTAATATGTTCTATTGCGTTGGAGAATGTGTCTTTCCAGATAAATTGTTCATTCTGGTTATTTTTACTCCACAATCCAAACCTTTTTATATCATCTCTCCAGATCTTTGGAAAACCTATTCCTAATGTTTGATAGTTATGTTCCCTTAAAAGATCAAATAAGTTAGATTCATAACCTACTGGCCCTACAAATTCATCAAAACTTGGAGAGTTATCTAGTTCACGATCATTCCCATACAGAAAATCAGTGAGAGCCATTAAAGATGATGTAGCAGTAGTGAAAAAATTTTCTAACACTAATGATTGACTTTGTATTTTCCCCAAAGCTGCAAACTGCCCCCTCTCCTGGTTGAGTATCTCATTAGAGAGGCTTTCCAAATGAATGACTACGAGATTCTTAGGCTTACTATTTAACATCTTATATCTCTTTTCTTTATTTGGGATAATTTACATTCTCCAGTCAATCAAACTCTCAACAGCATTGACATCAAAAGTAGGTATTTTTAAATTTTCTGCAACCTTTTTTCGCTCTGCATAAGAGTCATCAATAAAGATTGCATTTTCTTCATTAATATGAAGATATTTTTCATCATCAGGTCCAAGCCAGATAATAGAATTGAAAATTTTGTCAAGGCGGAAATACTGTAGTGTTGTAGTTATATTTTCCTTATGCTTAGTAATTAAATGTACTGTTTTAGAGTTATTAATACTTTGAAATACAAAAGCCATAACAAAAGGATTTATCTTATTTTGAATTATTACTGTATCGTCTAAATCCAGATAAATATGTTCATATTCATAATCAATAATAAATCGACTTATCAAGGCTCGGTCCATCACAATATTAAATTGGTTTTCTAAAATTTCAACATCGATCCCCATTTTATTGAATAGACTGAGTGCAGCAAAATTAACCCCTTTATTCCGATACATCCCCATAGATCCAGCAATTCTAGGTGCTATTTCTAGCAAAACGAGTTCATGATCTGCTCGCTCTTTCACTTGAAAAAACCATGCCCCCTCCAATTGAAGTCGTTGATTAATGGTGGAGGCGATTTTCTCAAATCGATGATCAATAAAAGGCGATGTATCTGCGCTAATCCCATTGCTTATTCTTCTTCGTATTCTTCCTTTAGCAATCAGTAGATTACCACTTCTATCAGTAAAACAATCCACTGTATATTCTTTCCCTGGAAGAAGCTCCATGATAATAATAGTAGGATCTAAATTTAGTTGAACTCTTAATTCATTTATATTACTTGCTATTCCAGTCCCTTTCGATCCTTGACCTTCATCAGGTTTATAGTACACTGGATAGTCTATAATCATATTCAATGGATCAGTATAGAGTTTGGGAACTTCTAGGAGTTCCTGAAAATAACGATAAGTATGGCTTTTTGAACGACAAATTTTACAAGTTTCATATGAAGATGCTATAATTTCAGCATTCAATACTTTCCTATATTTTGATAATTCTGTAACCACACTGTCATGAGCAGGATAAATGTAATCTATTTCATATTCTCTTACAATTTTCTCAATCTCCGAGAAAAATAAGGGCGAATCTACCATAGGTAATCCTTCTATATAATTTCTATAAACAAATCTTCCATGATTTGACTTCACACTACTCGCTCCGAACAACCTAAAATGAGTAGAATTCCCTAAAGCACGATTTATCTCAAGACCAATTTCAGAACCACAGGGAAAAACTAGCACATTCTTCACCAATATATCCCTCTTTCGTTTACTAAATAGCATTACTGGATAATTTTTTCAGAAATCAGCCAATCACGTAAAACTTCTTTGGATATAGCATCCTTCAAATCAGGCCTCGGCTGTTTTTCCACATTACCGTATTTTATATCATATTTGTTTCTTGAATTGTGATATAACGGAGGCAAGATAAACATATCTTCTGTTTCAAGAGCTCTAGGGAGCTCACTTTCTGATAATAATTCTTCATACATCTTTTCGCCAGGGCGGAGCCCTGTCCTTTCCACTACAATCTTGTTTTCAATTCTTGCCTTTTCATTTTCCTCAATTACAATTTCGACTAAGTGACCCAGTCTGATAACTGGCATTTTAAGAACAAAAACTTCCCCGCCTATGGAATTCTTATTTGCCTTTAAGATAAGGTTTACAGCCTGTTTCGGTGTCATCATATATCTGAGCATATCTGGGTCTGTTAAAGTAATTGCCCGTCCTTCCTTAATCTGACTAATAAACAAAGGAATTACCGACCCTCGTGATCCCATTACATTTCCAAAACGAACAGAAGAAAAAATGATTGGTTTAGGACCTTTTTGATACTCCGCAGCTGAAATCATTCGTTCAGCAGTCAATTTAGTTGCCCCATAGGTGTTAGTTGGTGATATTGCTTTATCGCTACTAGTAAACAAAACTTTAGAAACACCACATTGAATTGATGCCTTAATCACATTTTGTGTTCCAATAACATTAGTTTGTACAGCCTCGAACGGGTTATATTCACATGCTGGAACATGTTTCATTGCCGCCAAATGAAACACATAATCAATATCCTCCATAGCTCTCGTTAACCTGTCTATATCTCTAATGTCACCTATTAAATACCTGAGTGTGTTACTATATTGGCTTAATAATTGTTGCATCTCAAATTGTTTATGCTCATCTCTACTAAAAATACGAATAACCGCTGGAGAATCTTTGAGAAGTACACGAACTAATTGATGTCCTATCGTCCCTGTTCCTCCAGTAATAAGTATCTTCTTGCCCTCATACATCCCCATCAAAGCTTCGAACTCCTTTACTACTCAATAGCTTAAGCATCACTATTAAATAATCTGATCAGAACAAAAATAATATTTAGCGCCTTAATTTCACCTTTTATAATAGTTTACTGATGGTCCTACATGAAAAATGATTATTCTCAAGTTGCATGTATGGATTCCTTTTTGCTTCTATCCTTTATTCTGACAAGTCCCTCCTCAACCAGCTTCAAGATATCCGGAGTGAGTTCTTGCATTTTTATAATAATTTTTCCAACAATTTCACTGAAAAGCGCTGCTTTCTTAATCAGATTCTTCTCATCTATTAATGCCGGGCGCTCACGATCAAACTCATAAATATCATTTTTCATCGCAGTCAGGTAAATCGTATTAAAAGATGTACTTACAACAATAGATTCCCACTCGGTTTCAATTTCAACCATTGTATTTAAACATTTTTGTTGATTCGTGCGGCTCAATTCCGATAACTTACTCAATTTCTTACTCATTCGTTTAAGCTTTATTTCCAACTCACTTACTTGCTTATTTATATCTATGGTTCTATTCAATGTTTCGGTCTTGCGCTTATCATCATAATGATATAGGTGTTGATTTATCATGCCTAATAAATAATTTGAACTGACTTGATTATCTTGCAGACTTTTTAAAACATCCTCCATTCTGGACCATGATGTATTTTTTATTTTTGCCCCAAGCTGAGAAGTATTAATGAAGCTGACAGAGGGATTTTTGGCAATCAACTCTTCTATATCCGCTAACGTAATCTGCATTATTTGGTTGGTTCGATTGGTTGAACCATGAACATTTTCCACTCTTATAGAAGCTTCCCTGATAATCCTATCATTATAATTCTGATTGAGATGCTTAGCGCCAGGTGCATAAATACTCTCACCAGGATAAGATAAATCTTGTCCGGTTAAAATGACCCTTTTACAGCCCATAAATACAGCTGCTTGTATAGCAGTGCCAGTTACAGAGTGTCCTGATTCAAACATGGGATCATTCTTGGAAAGTCCCATCAGATAATGAGTAATGAGATCATTTGAGAAAAAAGCATGGAGTAATTGTGGTTTATCCTCTATAATCCTATATTCGATTTGTGGCACATACAGAAGCGGTATATTTTTTGTGTCTATTCTTTCAAATACTTTATAGTTTGAGTTTGCTCCATCCATTGATACAATAAGATCAGGATCTATCCCATAATGCTGTAAAGATTGAATACTTGAGCCCGCTGCAATAATAATAGTGTGTCCTTTTAGATTTCTTAAATTTTCTATATCCGCTTCTAAAGAGGGGCCAGCTCCTACAATTACAGCCGTCAAACCTTCCAATTTATCCTTTAGACCTGCAATAGATTGGGTATGTAAATTCTGGTGCATATTATAGAGAATATTCTTTGTCCACTGTAATCCGAATTTTTCATACATCTGCCTAGAAGAAAAGTAATTCAATATGGCCGTTTTGGCATCTACATAAAATTCTCTTTTCTGCTCAATATTTAACTTGTCATAAACCGGGAGGGAAATTGTCGCAGTTTCCCCTTTTACTTGCTTTAAATATCGGTAAAACATATAGTCTCTATCTTTTTTATTCCGGCCTACAACAAATTCTTTTACATTCAATTGAGAAAATAAACGCTGCAAATCTATTATCTCCATTGCAGCCAGCAATACCTGTTCATCTGGCTCATACACATAGACCAGCTGCTGAGGATAAGATTTTGCAAACTGCTCCAAATGGTACCCCAAGCCAAAGCCATAAATAATTACATTCCGCTTTTCTCCAACAGTATGGGCAATCTGCCTGGTCCAGCGCTCAGCCTCATACCATGGATCATACCTACTGTACATATATACTTTTTTATCCTCGTTTATAGATATATATAAATTAGGTGAATTGTCCTGATTAAAAGTGATTTGATGTGTCTTGCTATTTCTCTTAAGAGAGGAGATTTGTAAAAAAACAGCTGAATAGTTCTTTTTCAGATAAACTAAATTTCTCTGATATTGATGGGTTCTATCGGATCGGCTTGGTCCCAAATCAGTGGAAAATTGTTTAAAAATAACCATAAGCTCATACTTGATAAAATCAGCAGCTTGTACATATTCATCTTCATCTACATACCGATTCATTTCTTTAAAGGCTAAATTAAAATTTTTAATTGTTTTATCAAATAATAAAAACAAGGCACTATATTGTTCTAAATTAGTAATACCTCTATATATAGAATTCATAGTTTTATATAAATCGTCCATCCCCCGAACAAGTTCTCCGAATATTTTCCATGATTCTTCAGTCATTTTATCAAAGAATAACTCCGAAACGGAATCGCAAGCCTCAATGATTCTGGGCAAGAAATCCTTCACTTCTTCTAAGACCTCTTCAATTTCGAGTCTTTGATCTCCCATGCCTGTTCCTCCTAGATGGTATATCTTTTATATCGGCTAAATGAAGCAAAAGTATAAGAAAAACCGCTAGGCAAATTCATCCTGGCGGCTGGAAAATATTAATTAAAATATGGACATGAATTTACTTCTTTTTATCAATAAAATAACTATCCCCAGAATACTTTTGTTCATAAATATTCCGTTGGAGCTTGTACCGATTTATTTTATCCAGTGCTTGAGAAGCTTGGTCACGAAGCACAACCATTTGACTAATAAGGATCTCATCGAATTTGTTTATATCCTGGATTCTAGCCTTCTCCTCTTGCGTCAGTTTCTCTTGGGCCTTTAACTCCTCAATAACTTCATCCCGAAGCAAAATCAATTCTTCAATAGCAGCTTGGTCAATAGCAGATACATTATTGGTCAATACCATTGTAAAATTATATAGTTTCTTTAAATGCGTGTTCATTAGAACTGACCTGCAGGTGCTGTTTTTAATGTTTGCTTCCATACTTCACGAAGCTCTTGAAGGTGCTGTAATACTTCCTCAGCGGAGCTTGCATTCTTCTTTACGTTAGCTTGAATTAATTGATGAAGCATATATTCG
Organism: Paenibacillus sp. JT22N12; assembly: GCF_056269365.1. NCBI lineage: Bacteria > Bacillati > Bacillota > Bacilli > Caryophanales > Paenibacillaceae > Paenibacillus > Paenibacillus sp. JT22N12. Next base: position 79,807 of record NZ_JBWDNU010000007.1, read on the forward strand.
TAAATACGAACCAGTTCTTTCGATATGGGAAAATCAAAGTTAAGAGAAGCCGTCAGTTCATGGATGATGGACTGGGCTTTTTTCAGGTTCGTATTCGCCACATCAAATTGTTTGTTGTGAATGCCATCAATAGCAGCCTTCGTAAAACGTATAGCACCATCATAAAGCATAATGACAAGCTGTGCAGGCGAGGTTTGCACAGATGATTGCTGGTATGCACGATATGGCGAATTCATCAATTTTATTCACTCCTCTACATGAAGCTCGATAAACTGGATGACTGTGAGTTTAGCTTATTGATCGCAGTTTCCATAGCAGAAAATTGTCTATAATATTGATCCTCAATAATCGATAATCTTGCAGCCATACTTGATTCACTATCTTTCATAGAAGTAATCTGAGTGCTTAGAAGGGAGTTAGCCATAAAGGTAGAATTGATGTCTGTGCTGCTTGTAGATGTTCCTGCCTTGGTAGAAAGCATCTTCAAAGCTTCCAGAGTAGAGTCGGTCATCTTTGCAAAGATACCCGTTGTGCTACTACTAGGTGATTTATCGGTACTTGTCTGTGTAAATAAAGCAATAACCTTATCCGGATCACCTTCAATGGCAGCCCGAAGCTTGCTCTCATCCTTGAGCACCAATTTGCCTTTATCGAACCATTCTCCCGTCTCGATACCCAGGGATTGGATATCCAGACCATCTACTGCTGCTGTAGAAGCTATTCTCAAATCGGAAGTCAGCTTGGATAGTATAGAATCATTCTTCAGCAGACCACTATGCGCCTTATCTTCCCATAAAGTAATCTGACTCTCTTTCATGTCCTCTTTTTGGGCATCTGTTAACGGTGTATATCCTCTGTACTTCTCCTCAGACAGCTTCGAGTTGATGGTTTCAATCAAGCTATTATAATCACTGATAAAAGATTTAATAGTGTTGACGATTTTATCGGTATCCGTTGCTACGGTTACCTTGGAATTCCCGTTTGTACCCGATACGGCTTTAGCAGTAAAGTCAATTCCGTTTACATTAAACTGATTGCTCTTCTGGGTGTATACGATTCCATTAATCTCTACTTCAGCGTCATTTCCGGCCGTTTTTGCCGCCGTGAAGGAAGTAGGAATCCCAGTCACCGGTACATCTCCAGCACCTGTTTTCGTATTCGAAATGGAGAACTGCCCAGTCGTTTCATTATAGATGGCTGTTGCATTTGTATTCTTGTTTGCATTAATTTTTTTGACCAAATCACTAAGCTTGTCTGTGGCAGAATAACTAACGTCTACATTCGTTGAAACACCTTTATCATTGACAACATTAAAGGTTAATTTGCCGGTTCCTCCAGATAGGCTGAACCCCAGATCAGCAAGGGTTTTGCCTGCAGTGCTATCAACCGTTTCATCCGAATCATTATCAACATTGTAAGTGAAAACCGTATTTGCCGTTGTTGCAATTTTATTGACTTTGACATCCAAAGTACCAGCAGCAGATGATGCAGCAGAATTAATGGCTATCGAACTCGTGTTGCCGCTCACCTCCGCTTTCTTGGCCCCAATGGAATTGGATAAATTATAGCTCGATAGCTTGTTGTTTCGAAAATCGACGATCTTCGTGCTTATGCTCCTGTAAGCCTCCTGCTGCCACTCCACCGTAGTACGCTTCTGAACCAAGGTATCCAGCGAAGTGCGGCGAGCCTTCATTAACTCACTTACCATGCCGTCTACATCCATACCGGATGCAAGCCCCGTAATTCTCATATGCCAAACCTCCTATATCTTCTCATCTATAAGTATGCCGTTAATTTCCATAAACTTCGCAACCAAATCCAATGTCTTCTCAGGAGGAATTTCCCGGATCAATTCCCCGGTATCCTTGTTTTTTACCTTTACAATAATTGTATTGGTTTCTTTATGGACAGACATCTCAAGCATCGTATCCGGACCCTGAATAGCCTTCAGAGCACGCTCAATATTCTTCACGACTTGCTCGTCTCCTACCGATATTTTTTCCCCACTTCGCTCGGCCTTCTGCAAAGCATCTACAGAGTGAATTCTCGTAATTGTTTCGTCCGCAGTCGCAGCCGGAACACTATTCACAGTTTTATCTGTTGTATAGCTCGTCGTGTTGTTTACTGAAGATACATTGATTGACATATGCCCACCCCGATTCAATAATCTTTCTATTATCAATATCGGTAGAAAGCCGCTTGATTATTAGCTTTAATTCCCTCCATTCAAGAAAATGCTATATGTAGGGAAAGAAAAGAGACCTTGAAAATATCAAGGTCTCTCCACTTGAAATAAGAATTAACGAAGCAAGGATAATACGCCTTGCGGCTGTGAGTTTGCTTGAGCCAACATCGATTGCGAAGCTTGCAGCAAAATGTTGTTCTTGGTCAACTCGACCATTTCCTTCGCCATATCAGTATCACGGATTCGTGATTCGGAAGCTGACAGGTTCTCAACAGTCGTTCCCAAGTTGTTTGAAGTATATTCCAAACGGTTTTGTTTAGCACCCAATGCAGCGCGCTCTGTGGAAGTGTTTTTAATTGCATCCTCGATTGCAGACAGATCAGAGCTGCTTGACAAGCCTTTAATTCCAGTGGTTGAAATCGCATCGATCGTGATCGTACCGGAAGCATCATCGATTTGGATCGTAGCGCTGGAAGTAATGTTGATTCCGTTGAATTTAGTGTCATCAAAGATCTTATCGATTTGTTCACCGAGTTCATCTAATTCTTGATCGATATTAGATTTGTCACCGGAAGAGTATGTACCGTTCAGTTTTTGAACGTTCAACTCTTTCATACGAGTAAGCATGGAGCTAACTTCATTCATTGCGCCCTCAGCTGTTTGAACGAAGGAAATTCCGTCTTGAACGTTGCGTTGAGCTTGCTCAAGACCACGGATTTGACCGCGCATTTTTTCAGAAACGGCAAGACCAGCGGCATCGTCAGCTGCACGGTTGATGCGAAGACCAGAAGAAAGTTTCTCCATGTTCTTGCTGGTTGCAACGTTGTTCAAACCCATGTTGCGGTGTGTGTTAAGCGCTGTGATATTGTGATTAATACGCATTTGTAATTTCCTCCCTGAATGGTCGTATAGTGCCCACATCCGTGTGGTATACCGGGTCGAGGTCGGCCGCCCTTAACCGGTGCTACTATATATATCGGCGAAACATGGCAAACATTTATAGCTTCTCATCACTTTCTTTTATTTTTTTCATTCTATCCTTAATGGCTTGAAGATCGCTTAACAGCGCCGCGGCTTCCTGATTTGTTTCCTTTACCATAGAATAGATTTCTTTTCGCAAAACTTCGATTTCTTTGGGCGCGTTGATACCAATTTTCACCGTATCTCCTGTCACTTCCAATATTGTAATTTCAATATTGTCCTGGATGATAAGGGATTCTCCTTTTTTTCGTGAGAGTACAAGCATTGCGACGCTCCCTTCTATCTATTTCCCGCTGTAGAAAATAGTGTGTGCTTCGTCATATAATTAGTTTTCCCCAAAACAATCTGTTTGCCCAAATTCTTGTTAATATTAAAAATGAGAGGGGCGACCAAATTAATTGTCGCCTCATCCAGTTGCTCTTGAACACTGATGATCGAGCGAATAAGCACCTCTACCTCTGATGTGATTCCTAACTCCGCAAGTGCAGAATCCGGAATTTCAAAATCGTAATCCGCATAAAACAAAAATGGATCAGCCAGCACAAAAACCAGCTTCTCATTCGTAACCGATTGCAAAAAGGAGAAGGGTTCATCTTCTTCAGGTGATATAATAACAAATGTTGTGTTCTCTTCAAATCCCGGCAATCCTTTAGGAAACCTATAAATATCTTCATCTGAAATGTTCAGTTCTCCGAAACGACTTGTACGAAGCTCCATCTTTTCCACACTCCATTCATGTTGCCATCTTAGCTAATTCGAATGAAAAAAGCTATAGAATGAAACCGACTAGGGTCCCCTATAGCTTAATGTTCATCAACTGCAAACTTAAACGAGCATATTCATATTAGCTACCTGAAAGCGTATCGATGCATATTGCTCCATATATACGTTGATATTACCACGCTGATATTGAATTTCGGGCTTATTCACTTGTACCTGGGTATCTACCTTCCCCGGATTTATTTGAATATCGGGATGATGAACAGTGAAATGAATGTCCACATTTTTGGCAGTGGCGGGACCGAAAACTTCGACGTCCGGCGCTCCTTCCAGCATACTTTCCAATGCGATATCCGGAATTGGATCCTGTCGTATACGCAAATCCCCCATTCTATTTCCTTTCTCCACAATAAGCGCTATACCTTGCAGTGCGATTTGGGGCATTTGGGAATAGATGCGAGTGATGAAAGCAGTTGGTTTTCCACCGTTGAAGGCTTCCCACATCCGGTCCTGGTTAATATCTAATTCAGGAGCCTGGGATTGAATATTTATTTGTGCAGGAGAGGACTCTATATGGACATCTGCTCTACGGGTTTTGATATCATAGAAACCTGGCTGGGTCTCAATCCCGATGCGCCCTTTTTGTGACTCTGCTTGAATCACGGGAAGCTTCATTGCTACTCACACCCTATCGGAGAAAATCAACGAGTGAAGGCGAAATCACTTTGGATCCTACTGAGAGGGACGCTTGATAAATATTTTCATTGACCTTGGAATCAATGAGCAATTGCTCGTAATCGGCATCTTCAACATTGGATTGCATGGATGTTAAATTAAGTTCCAAATCATCAAGGCGATTCTGCATCAGTTCTACACGATTGACTCTTGCACCGATATCAGAGGCGGCATTTAGAACTTTGTTCGTTCTTGTTTCCAAGCTGCTTAACTGCGCCGATACATCGGCATGATTGCCAGCAGCCAAAGAAGCCATAATATTATCAAGTACAGTGAACACATTGTCCGATTCACCCGGATTACCAAAAACTTCATTTCCAGTAACATTGACAGGCAGAACTACGCCGACTCCAACAGCATAAGAGACTTCTCCTTCATCGGTTACAACTGCTGAGGCATCAAACCCTGTAGCGGCTTCATCATATGGCTTCTTATCATAGGTTTGACCATTAAAAACATATTTGCCATTCATTTTACTATTTGCAATATCAATTAGCTGCCCCTTTAATTGGCCGATTTCATCCCGAATGTTATCAAGTGCGACTTGGGGGTTCGTACCGGTGGAACCTTGTACAACAAGCTCTTTTACCCTTTTCAGAACATCTCCCGCCTGATTCAGCACGGTATCGTTAAAATCCAGCCAAGAATGGGCGGAGTCCGCGTTTTTCTGGTATTGCTCATTAGATGCGAGCTCCCCGCGGTAACGCAGCGCATAGGTGATACCGACTGGATCATCCGATGCTTTATTGATCTTACGGCCTGTTGTCAACTGATCCTGCAAACCTTCCATCTGGGAGAGGTTGCGGTTCAGGTTGCGCGAGAGCTGCATTTGCATCATGCTTTGAGTGACTCGTAGTGACATTATGATCCCCTCCTATTCTTAACGGCCGACCGTTCCGGTTCCGTTGATTAATTTTTCGAGCATTTCATCATAAGTTGTCATAAATCGCGCAGAGGCGCTGTAGGCATGCTGATATTTGATCAGGTCGGACATCTCCTCATCAAGTGAGACACCGCTGACCGACTGTCTGCTGCCTTCAACCTGATCGGTCTGTGCCTGCGCATTCTGGTATTGACGCTGGGATTCCTGCGACTGCACGCCAAGCGAACCCACCATCGAATTGTAAAAGTTGCTGATTGTCGCTTCGGAAATCCCGTTGCCCGTTGCGGACTGGTCAAATTTGAATTTTACGTCGCTCAGCTCGGACATCAAAAGAGCCATGCTGTTATTGCCCTTCACAACCGATGCAACGCCGCCTGTCGTAATCGTCCGCATGGATGTTGCTATTTTATTGGCGTCATTGCTGATAGCCGTATTAAGCTGAATGGAGGACGCCGTTATAGCGGTCGTCCCCGCCTTGAAAGTAAAGAAATCCTGCCCTGCCGTTGCCGGCTCCTCAAGCGTATAACCCAATTTATGCAAGCCGTTGATTCCTTTAACCGTCATCACCGTATCTGCGGCAAGCGGAGTTGTCGTTCCAGGAAGAATGGAACCGGCAGGCACGGTGACATTAATATCGCCATTGGCGAGTGTATTGGCCAGCACGTCCAACTGGCGCTGATAGTCGGCCACGTAGACATCGCGGGAAACAATCATTCCGAATACTTCGCCGTTATTCAAATCTCCCGATTGATAAGCGGTTGCCACAGAAGCGGCGGTTAACGGAGTCGCTGTATCACCGGTCAATAGATTGGTAGCTCCCATAGCGATCGTGTAGCCATCGGGCGTGTTGGTCACTTGAATATTCACGATCTGCGACAGCTGATCTGTTAACAAGTCCCGCTGGTCCTGCAGATCATTGGCATTGTCGCCAAGAGATTCAATACGTTTGATTTCGGAATTGAGCGAAGAGATGGTACTGAGCAGCGTATTAGCTTGTGTTACTTTCACATCGATGCTGCTCGTTAGATCGGCGCTCAAATCGGACAGCTGCTTGCTGGTCTGGTTGAAGGAATCCGTTAAAGCCAAAGCGGTTTCACGAACGATTTTACGTCCTGTAACATTCTCCGGGTCTTTGCTCAAATCGGACCACGATTGATAAAATTTATCCATAACCGTGCGGATCCCCGTATCCGATGGCTCGTTGACGACAGCCTCCAGCTTGCTCAGCGTATCGGATTGGACCGACCAGCTTCCCAGATATTTGCTCTGATTGCGGAATTGATCGTCCAGATAAGCCGTACGGATCCGGTTGATTGCCGTGAACTCCACACCTGTCCCGAGCTGTCCCGGAGCCGTAGAGCGGTTCATGCCGAATGCTTCCATAGGCCGGCTCGCAACCATAGTCACTCTTTGGCGGGAGTATCCGTCCGTATTTGCATTCGAAATATTATGGCCTACCGTATTGATTGCCGCTTGTTGAGTCAATACGCTTCTTTTGGCCGTTTCAATGCCATGAAAAGTTGACGCCATTGCAGGTTGCCTCCTCTATCTACCCTCTTGTATCGAAAAAACCGTTTCGTTGATTCCCGTAACCGGTATTCATCGGATGCTGGTAGGTAACCGAATCATTGGGATCCTCGATGACAAGATCAATTGAATAATCAATAAATTTGAGCGATTGCATCGTAAGCTCCTGGTTGAGTTTATTGACCTTCTGAAGCTCATCCAGCAATCCCGTCAGCTTTCCATGGAGCTCGGTTAGTTCTTTTTTTTCCTGCGGAGATGTGATGGTTCGAATGATATCAATTATCTTGCCGCCCTTGTATCGGATCACGCCAATGCTTTGAAAATAGCTGTGCGAATACTGCATCCGCTGCAGCTCCAGCTTCTCGGCCTGCACCAGCAGCTTGCGCTCCTTTTGGATGATTGCATTCAACTGCTCCACTTCGTTCTTCACAAGCACGGGAGTTTTCAGCTTGGCCGTTTCCAAAAGCAGCGCATACAGCTCCGCCTGCTTCTCCAGCGTTTCGACGATGATTTCAACTGACACAGGGCTCACCTATTTTCATAATGGTTGTTTAGTTGTCTTTCTTCTTATCTGTCAGATACGGAAGCAGCTTCTCGGCAATTTTACCGGCGTCAACATGATAGCTCCCAGTGCTTACGGATTGCTTCAGTTCGTCGATACGCTTGCTTTGGTCGGCTTTGCTTGTGCGGCTGTATGATAGCATCTCTTGCGCCTCTGCTGAAATTTGTACCTCATCGATTTGCCGCTTGCGTCCTGCATTCTCAGTCCGCTGCTCGTTCTGCTTCTGATAAGGGTTCATTGCTCCAATTCTCTGTGTTTCATTGATTTTCATTGTAATCCCTCCAAATGTAAGGCAACCATCAGGATCGGCAGTCAGGTGCCGTCCCCTATATATTAAATCAAAGTACAGAGAAGATGTATATTTTACTACGTAAAAAAGCCGATAACTCTGTATAAGAGTATTATCGGCACTTTTATATAAAAATTTATAGAAGAATGGATATCGTTATTTTCGATCGCGAAGACGGTCCATAATCCGGTAGGCTGCCGCTGCGGAGGAAGGCGGTTTCTCCGGCTCTTCTTTGGCTGTCTGCTGCGCGTTTGATTTTTTGACATCCGCCAGAAGCCGGGTCTTGCAGTCCAGACACATGTTGCCATCCCGAATGAGCGTTCCGCAAGCCTCACATGGATAAGATAAATTAGGGGCATCGATGAGAGAGATCCGGCCCTCTCGAATGAATTTGGTAATTTGTTTAATCGTAATCCCCGTCTCATCGGACAATTCGTTGATCGTTGTTCCTCTGTTTTTGCGTAAATAATCGGAGCATGTCTGGTATTCCTGATCAATGACTTTAATGCAGGCGGGACATACTTCACGAAAGTTCTTGGCAAACAATTTGCCGCATCGCGGGCAGTTGTCGAGCTCCATGCCTCTTGCCTCCTTCTACAGCACGTACACTTACCTTTATTCTAACTCATAATTTGACAATATTCATCATCTTTTTCAAATGTTTGCGTCATCTCGATCTCCCATATAACGGTAATTAACTTAGGACCTGGATAATGTCAAAATAAAAATTTCGATTATGCCGTTTGAAGAGCTCCTGCGGTACGCGTCCTGGATCGCATGAGCACAGGCATTGACTGTGCTTCCCGTCGTATAAATATCATCAATGATCATCAGCCGGGGTCTATGATTCTGTAAACTTCCCTCCGGACGAATCGATGAAAGCTGAAGCAGCATAGATGTAAAACTATCATGATCCACTGCAAATAGATTCTCGGCATCCTTTATACGGGCGCCCCTGGTTTTGAAGCTTTGCTTGCCGCTATGCCGCGTTCGTCTTAAAATATCGAATACCGGATGTCCGCTGCGTTCTGCCATAATCCTGGCGAGCCGTTCGGCCTGGTTGAAGCCGCGTTCAAGAAGACGTTCTTCGCTCACCGGCACGGGAATGAATCCGTTGATGGCAAAGGCTTCCGACCTTCCTGTCATCTCTGTGACCGTCTGTGAATATGCAGTGAAGAGCATCTCTCCAAGCAGCGGCGCAATCGCTTCATGGCCGCGGTATTTATATAAAGCGAGCCACTCTCTTATGAGCGGACTATATCGAACAGCGCTGCGGTTGCATATAAATGCCGTATCCTCGCGGCGCATGCAGTCCGGACAGTGCTCGGGCCGTCCACAAACCGGGCAATGAATATGCCTGATCCATGGTATAGCCTGCTGGCAGTCTCCGCAAAGAGCGGAGACTGGGGCATCCGCCGCACGCCGTGACGCATTGCCGCACATCAGACACTGGCTGGACGATGGCGCCAACAGAGCGGTAATGCTATGAATAGCTTTCGGTAATGTTTGGTGCAGCAGGCTCCAAAAGGATGGCATGGGCTCTGATCCTTACTCCTTCCCTGGTGTAACAAGATAACCGTTTTTTCTTGCGATTCTATTCATTCCTCTAATTTGGGCAATCGCAGACTTTTGAGACTTTGTTGGTGCTGAAGCACAGAAATAGACATGACCTGCCGGATCATCCTTGGATCGGCCTGCACGTCCCGCCATCTGTACAAGCGAAGCATCGTCGAATAATTTTCCATCGGCGTCAAGAATATAGACATCGCTTTTGGGAACGGTTACGCCACGCTCCAAAATGGTCGTTGTAACCAATAAACGAATGCTGCGGTCGCGAAAATGAAGCACCTTGTCGGCACGGTCCCCGTCCTTGGAGGAGGTTCCCTCAACCGCAATGTCGGGAAATAAAGTCTGCAGCTTCCCGACAAGCGGCTGCACGTCACGGATTTGCTGGACGAACATAAAGACTTGAGCGCCCCGCCCAATTGATATTTTCAAAGCTGAGACGAGGAGGTGCGGCAAAGTTCGCTGCCGCAGCAGCTTGCTTACCGGCGGAATCCGGATTAGCTTTGGCACAGGCAGCGGATGCCGGTGAAATCTCACGGGTACACGGACATGCGCCAGGCCTCCAAGCTGCGCAGCACGTCTCAACTGCGCAGGCGGTGTGGCAGAAAGCAGGACTGTTGTTCCACCAGGCTTGCATACGTGGCCTGCCGCATATTGAAGCATCGGATCGTTATGGTAAGGGAAAGCATCGAGCTCGTCGATTACTACCAGATCAAAAGCATGACGAAAACGAAACAGCTGATGTGTAGTGGCAATCGTCAATTCGCCATATTCCCAGCGCTGTGTACTCCCGCCATATAAGGTAACAACGGTTGTGCCTGGGAAGGCTTTGCGCAGCCTGGGATCCAGTTCAAGCACAACATCGCGCCTTGGTGTCGCAATAAGCGCCCGGCCCCCCTGCTGCAAGCAGGCTTCAATCAGCGGAAAAATCATCTCCGTCTTGCCCGCCCCCGTCACGGCCCACAGCAGGAAGCGTCGCTGCTGGCTGGCTGGCGCAGTGCCTCCAATAAGCCCGGCAATACACTGAATCCATGTGGTCCGACCAGAAGCATCGCCGCCTTCCATGTAATTCAGCGCTGCCGCAGTCGCCGCACTCTGCGCCGGACTCAGGCTCCAGCGTGCAAGCCGGTCATCCGTACCCCGTGCTTGTGAACGCGTATGGGGCGCGGCAAACTCAACAGCAGGCCAGACCCCGTCCTCTCTGGCCGCCCGCACCGGAGTGCCGCTGACAAGCAGGCTGCATTCGCGGCTTCGTCCCATGGTCAAGCACGCCTCGCAATAGGCGCACGACTGCCCGCATACTGCACATGGCGTTCGTCTCATCCGGGCAGCTGTGCTGCCGCAGCGCTGGCATTGAAGCTGTGCTCCCGCACCCTTACGCCGCATTGAACGCCATAACGGCTGCGAATCTGGGACCTGCTGGGAAACTGCGCTATCCAAACCCATCAGACCCTGCAAAGCGGCCAACTGGAGTGCGGGGGCAACAGCGTCCCAGGACGCCTGTACGGGCACGCCTTCAGAGATCTCACGGGCATCCGCCGCAATTAGTGCAAGGACTTCGCCGGTAAGGAGCAGCCGACCCTGCACTCTCAAGGCGGCGCCGCATGCTTGCCGCGCCAATTCCCGGGCAGCCACCGCGTCCGTGGAAGTGGGGGAATCCGGTGTTCTTATCTCGACGGGTTGTGCCATTGGATGAGCGTGATCCATCTTCATGTCCATCAGCTTTGACTCGCGAATCTGACGTGTCAATTGGCTGATTATTTCCTTCTTGTTAGCCCCCTTGCGAACAGAATCCGGCCAATGTTTTGAAATCCTCTGCGCAAGACCAAGCGGCAGCATATATGGCCAAACAATCAGTTCTATGACCCTTGCTTCAAGCAAGCGCCCGTTCAATTCACTGGCGATAGTATTCATATTCCCATACCTGGAAGACAGTAGAATCCCCTTGGTCTCCTGATCGACCTCATTCCGGAAAGCGGTATCCAGCCAGTAGGCAAAATCAATCTCGGGCGCTATCGACCATGACGCACGGGATTCCTGCCCGGATCTCATTATGTATAAAGTAACTTTCAAAGGCTCCTCCTCCAGATCCGATTATTCCGTGAAACAACCACTTTCAAGCTGTCCTGAACCACATCAGTGGGCATCCTAACAGGCAAGCTCCTTCACCAGCCGCATGGAAAAACGATAAAAGCCACTTGCATTCGTGTTCAGCAAGAAGAAATCGCTGATACCGTCACTGATAGCGAAGCGAATCTTCCCTTCAGAATGTATAAATCGAACAAAAAAAGCACACCCGCCAGCTGCCTTGGGGCAGCGGTACGTGTGTGCTTCACTCGTCCGATAATTGTATATAGCTGATTATACCCCGACCTCCTCTGCGTAAGCAATCCTCATGAATGGTTCTTTTCTTGTCCTCCAGGCTGTCATAGAGGAAGCTTCAACAGCTCCGCAGGTTTTCCCAGATCCACGAGCACCTGCTCTCCTTCATATGGTTCATCGTCCGATACGGCACTGGTTACGTCAGGCTGCAACCCGGAAGCTATGTCCACCTTCATCCCGCTTCTTGCAAATCTCCCCGCAATCTGCAAGGTATCGTCTTCGCTTCCCTGATTAATCACTGTAACCTTTACTTCTTCTCCTGTCCGGTGGGATAGCCGGCGGATTGACCGTATATACCATTCCATCATATGCTGCTCATTCCGGGCGAGCAGGACATAATGCCGCTCTGCTCGTCTCTTTTTCCTCGTGAAGACATAAGCCAGATGCACAGCAGCAGCTGCCAAGGCGTAACAACCGATGATTCCCAGCAAAATCGGGATCAAGGCGGCCACCTCCTTTTTGTGACATCATATGCCGCCAGCAGCCTATAAGTGCGGGACACCAACGGACAAGTCGCACAAAGAGGCCTCTGTACGGGATAGCTGATAAAAAAAAATGAAAAAAGCTTCCGCCAGATGCGGAAGCTCTTCTCCTTTGTATGTAAAACGTTAATGCTAGAGGGTCACCCAGCCGAACTTGATGGAGTTAATGACCGCTTGTGTCCGGTCGTCAACCTCCATTTTTTGCAAAATGCTGCTGACATGGTTTTTGACCGTCTTTTCACTGATAAACAAATATTCACCGATCATTTTATTGCTTTTGCCCTCAGCCATCAAGCGAAGCACTTCTGCTTCACGGCGAGTCAGCGGATTATTCTCGCTGGGGACAAATTTCACACCGGCCTCACGGCTTGCCGCAGCGCCCGAAGTTGAACCGATTTCGTCCAGATAAGTCATCCGGCGCAGCTGATTGATCAGCTTGCCCGTCACTTTGGGATGAATGTATGCATAGCCGCTCACGACGGAGCGAATCGCATTCGCTAAGGCCTCCGCCTCCATGTCCTTGAGCAAATAACCGGATGCTCCCTTGCGAAGGGTCTCGAACACGTAGCTCTCATCATCATGAATGGATAAAATAATAACCTTCACATCGGGAAAAATGTCGCGCAGCCGCTCGGTTGCGACAACACCGTTCTCGATGGGCATATTAATGTCCATCAACACAACTTCCGGCTTGTTCTCGTTGCAGAACTCCAGCACCTGTATACCATCGTTGCATTCGCCAATGACTTCCAAATCATCTTCCATATTAAGGATCCGCTTGAGTCCCTCGCGGAATAGTTGATGATCGTCTGCAATTAATACTTTAATCTTGCGTTTGGCAGTCGTTGCTCTTTGATCCATCGTCAGTTTACTCCTTTCTTTGCTCCGCGTTGATAGGGATATGAATCGTAATTCTTGTTCCCTCGTTGATTGCCGATTCGATCTCCATCCTCCCTTCCAACAGTTCCACTCTTTCACGCATTCCGATCAAACCGAAATGTGCGTTGTCCTTGGTCCGGGATTCAATCAGATCGACATGGAAACCGACGCCATTATCCTTAACGACAATCTTCACCATCTGTGCCTGAAACGTAAATTCAAGCGCGACGAAAGTAGGGTTTGCATGCTTGAAAGCATTGCTATAGGCTTCCTGAACAAGCCGGTACATGCCTGCTTCCATAGCGGAGGGCAATCGCATTTCCTTTCCGATTGTGTCGAATATCGTCCGAATCTTGGTCTTCTCCTCAAAATCCTGGACATACTTGCGAAGGGTCGGGATAAGTCCCAGGTCATCCAAGGCCATAGGACGCAGATTAAAGATGATTTTACGGATCTCCTCAATTCCCGAGCGAACCTGTCCCTTCAAGTCTATTAATTCTTCTTGTACTAATTGAAATTCCTGCTTTCCCAGCATTCTTTCCGCAATTTCCGTCCTAAGAACTATATTTGCGAGTGATTGTGCGGGACCATCATGAATTTCCCGGGCGATCCGTTTGCGCTCTTCTTCCTGGGCCAAAATAATCTTCAGCCCGATTTGTTGGCGATTTTTGGCGGATTCCAGGATCCGGGTCACCTGATTCAGATCGCCGGACAGATACTCGAGGACGACATTGATCTGGGATCCGATCGACTCGGCCCGTTCAACAGACCGCTCGACATTGCGAACCCGCTTTTGCAAATCATCGCGACGCGCCTTCAAGTAGCTTTCTTTCTCCCGAAAAACCATAAGATCCAGCTGTAATTGGGTAGCCTTCTCATAGGCAATCTTAATGTCCTGCTCTTTAAACCTTACAAAATCACGGCTTACTTCCGTAAGCCGGATCCGGGCCCGACGATAGTCGAGCTCCAGCTTGTCCACTTTATCAATAATTTCAGCTGCTTCTTTAATGACCTGGGTAAGCTCCTGGCCGAGCGAAAAAAGCTCTTTGCGCGCGGATTCGCAAATTTCGTAAATTTGGTATTTACTGTCTTCCATCACAAGAACGGCGTTTTTGATCACGCGATCGATATCGTTAATGCGATAATCCACGTTAGACTCGGCCCACTTTCTTAAAAAATATCTACTTTCTATCATAGCACACAATTACGCAAACGCGTCACTATCATTCGACGGTAATCGTGCCCATTTTGCCATCCCAATTTACGGTAAGTCCTAGTTGTTCCGACACAAGGCGGATTGGGACCAAGGTCCGTCCTGACCGGGTAATTGGGGCTACTTCTGATTCCTTGAGCATTCCGTTTAGCAGGAATTCCTCGCGTCCGATCCACATTTCCATCAGCTTGTCGCCGCGAAGTACGGATACCCGCTTATTCGCAGGCTCCCACACAACCTGTGCCCCCATCGCTTCGGTAACAAAGCGGAGCGGCAAATACGTGGTGCCTTTAATCACCAGAGGAGCCACATCCAGCTTCATCGCCACTCCTCCAACCTTCGCCGACTTGGAGCCGACCACCAGCTGGATTGTGGTGCGGGGGGGCTCCGCAACCAGTGCCGCATATTGGAAGCTTATATTATCGAACGCTACAGATCCCGCCAATGCCCGTTCATCCTGGCCATCCTCAAGTGAGGCCATATATATCCGTTTAAGCTTCACGGGGTACGCCATCTCGTCAGCCGGAAGATTGATTTTGAGCTGCTTCCAGCCTGTCCAGTCCACCTGTTTGGCAAGTGTCACAAGATGCGCTTTGCCCGTGTTATCAATAAATTCAGCGCGCAGCCAGTTCAGGCTGTTGTCGCCAAGGACATCCAAGGTAATGGCAGATGGTTTGCCCTCCAATGCCTTGCCTGTCGTGTTGAAGACGGCGTAGGCTGCTTTCGTGCCGCTGCCCCCTGTGAAATCATAAGTGAGCTGCAGCGCCTTCGATGCCGCATTTTCGGACAATCCGGCAACCAGGGTCGCAGACCCCACTACACCATTCGTATTGGAGAAGGTGATTGGGTAGGTCGTCTGCTCGAAATCTTCAAATTTCTTATCCGCTCCGGCAGCCAGAACCGCTACAGAGGAGAAGCCGTCATAACGGGCGATCACATAACCTGCCTTGGCGCCTTCATCAATTGAATTTATGGTCAGTGTACCGTCGCTAATGGTGCCTTTGAAGCCGTGGAGCTCCCACTTGATAGAGGAAGCGGGCACCGTCAATTTACGACCGTCCTTAAGGACTGCCTCAACGGAAATCGTGCCGGTCTTGCCCTGCTCCAGGACCGGCGAACTCACATCGACGCTCATCTGGGCAAGCTGATCGCCGCCGACAATTTCCACTGGAAGCTCGTCGCTGCCGCTGCCGGATTTGACGGTTAATGTTGTTTTCCCCGCTTTTTGAGCTGTATACGTATTTCCCGAGAATGTACCCAGCGTATTGGATGACCTCCAGGTCGGCGTCAGCGTTCCGGGATCGATCGGATTATAGTAGGTATCGTAAGCTTTCATCTCATAGGTAGCCTGCTGACCGATAAAGAGGACGCCGCTCCCGCTTGCTTTGATTCCTTTTACCTGTCCCTGCGGGGCTGTCGTAAATACACCCAAGCCGCTTGGAATCAGGCGCTGCACGGTGCCATATTCCGTAGGGAATGTGAGCCCTGCACTGAATTCACCGAGGGGCCGTGTGATCATCGTGGTCGATCCTCCGCCGTCCAGATTCACGCCCCGCCACACACCAAGCTGAACCATCAGCTTCTGAAGCTCGGCAATCGTGACCCCTTCGCTGTTATCGCTGTCTTCAACGGTGATGATATATACCTTGGTGCCATCCTTGCTGTATCCAACGGCAGTGCGCGCACGATCGCCTGTGCCGCTGATCCCGCTGATGCTTCTGGAGTAAGCTGACGCTTTACCTTCATCAACCAGGATCGTATGTCCGCCAACCAGCATTTGCAGAGAACCCGGATCATATGTTTTCCCCGTTGTTTGTGAGACAAGGCCGTAAATGGAAGTAACGGGCTGACCTACTTGCAGATGATCGCGCACAAATTCTGCCGCTTTGCCGTGCGTCCGCAAAATATAGCCATTGGCCGGAGGAGTCCCCGGAATCATCGAATTCTCGGCAATTTGAGTGACAACATTGTCCACTACCAGAACTTCCGTCGGTGTTGTGGAGCTCTCTTTGGCATCAGGGCGGGGAGCCGTCCAGGCACTCGTGTAGATATACATCGCATTCGCATGGCTGTATGTATTCTCCGGTTCGATCGTATAAGAAGCTTTATTGATGCCGGCAAGCGGAAATACCGTACCATCCGCCGCGGTTACCGTTCCGTTGAAGTCAAACAGGTCTATCATCGGCTTCCGGTCGGCAGTCACCGCGAAGGCGTACATCCCCTTTAGCTTGGAGGGGCTTGCTACCAATGTGCCTCCGAGGACTTCAGCCCCCATGGGCACGCCTTTTCCCGACGTGTTGAAATAGTCCGCGTTCACGCCTGCGACAGCGCCGCTGTTCTTGACCATGTTTCCGGTCGAGGCATAACCGGTAATCGCACCTGTCTTGCCGTTCATGACATCCAGTTTCACATTGGGATTGGTCAAATCCACCTCTATGACATGGACATTGGACTGCTCTGCGCCCGAGCCTGTTTTATTTGCCCATTTGTAATCCACACGCTTCGCACCGGAGGTGATCATCTCCTCGTAGACACGCACCAGCTGCTCCTGCGTGCTCTGAGAGGCATTGGCGGACTTTGTATCGGTGGCGGCAGAGGCAACCGCTGGAATTGCTATAGAGAGCGGCTGAGCGAGTATAGATACACCCAACGTTAAGATAAGTACCTGTTTTTTCGTCAAATTCCGTGTGTTCACGACATTTTTCTTTTTTATTCTATCAAGTTTGCGCATTTCTCCTGCAACTCTCCCATCATAAAAGTCTATTAGCTATAGACTATTACTAGTTGGAAAAAGTTACGCTTGATAGAAGAGTCCTATCAGCGGGCGAAGAACGAAAAGAAAAAGCTATCCGATTCTGGCTCTCGGATAGCTTTTCAGCAATTTTCATAGTATCTCTATTATGATAGAGAGGGTTGGATCAAAGATCCAGGAACTCGGCGTAATCCAGCAGACGCTTAACCATAACGGTCGCTTGCGCCCGAGTCGCGTTGGATTTGCCGCCAAAGCTTGTGGATGACATACCGTTGATGATGCTTGCCTGAACGGCTTTGGCCACATCGCTTTGTGCCCAGGTGCCGATTTTGTTGGAATCGCTGAATTTCTTCAGCACGGCCGACACATCCTGCGAAAGAACCACCTGTACGCCGGCCGTATTGGATGCCCGGATCATCATCGAAGCCATCTGCTCCCGGGTCACCGGACTGTTTGGCATGAAGGTGCCATCCGGCATGCCCAGTATAATTCCGGCGTTCGCCGCTGCGCCGATATACGCCGCCAGTATCGAGGACGTGTTGACATCCTTGAACTTGGAGGCTCCCTGCTTATCGCCGTACAGACCCAAACCTTTGACGATAAGGACCGCAAACTCTCCACGGGTGATTGATTTATCCGGGGTAAAGGTAGTAAGAGATGTCCCTTCAACCACATATTTATTCGCCATCAGCAGAATATCGTTTTGTGCCCAATGCTTGTTGATGTCTGAAAAACCGACCGAGCCTTTTACTACAGTAAAAGCACCGTTGCTTCTGCTCTTGAAGGTTACTGTAGATTGCCCATTTTCACTGGTTACTCTGGTAGGCACATAAGACAGCTTATTCGTTACCGGATCCATCCAGACAACAGCCACTTCATGTCCGTTCAACGGCATGGTTGATTTCAAGGTCCGGGTTACATAACCGTTCAAGCTGTTCACTTTTTTCGTCAGGGCTCCATTGGTAACCGTAAGATCGAAGTTGACCGGACTTATCATCATCTGGGCCTTGCTCGCATTTAACGCTGTGGTAAGCGGCGAAGCCATGTTTGTGGCACTGGTGTCGATGGATATGACAAGCTGTCCTGCAGCACCGGCTGCATTCAGCAATTTTGCCAGCTCTGTTAAATCCAGTGCACTAAGTGGAATCTCGTAGGTAGCGCCTTTATATACGACTGCGACAGAAGCGTTGGAGGCAGTTTTTTTGGCTTCCTCCAATCCTCCCAGCGGCACAGAAACCATGGCGGCATTCTCGCTGTCCGGAACAACGAACACGACTCTTGGCGCCATTCCGCTGACTGTCCGTATCGTGGAGAAGGCTCTCGTAATCTTCTCCGATGTGATGGTATAAAGATGGGTTGATTGCCCAGCAGGAGAAACAGCGGTTGTGACGGCGGCGGCAGATGTCTTGATGGCTATTCCGCCGCCCTGGGCTTCTTCGAAATCCCCTGAAGTGTTATCCGCCCAGGTTGTCTGGTTCGCTGCATTGATATCTGTAAACGATACTGCTTCCACACCGGAGGTGGAACGCAGTATCGTTCCTGTGGCCGTATAGCTTACCGTAATCGTATCGCCGATGGCCACAGGCGTGAACAGCGTAAGTGTAACAGCGGCGCCGTTTATTACAATTGAAGATACCGGACGAGTCGTATTATTCACTTTAACCGTAAATTGAGTGGATGAAGGAAGATAGGACGCATTCAGCGTTGTGGAAAAGGTGACCGTGATCGTGCTTGCTTTGGCTAATACTCCACTAAGAGAAATGGAGGCAGCCGATGACCCATTCCCTCCATTTGCAAGCTGTCCATTGAAGATGGCAGCGGCATTTCCGCTCATATCGGTTAATGCCGGTGAGCCCCCGGAGTAAGATACATTCACATTGTCCGTTGCCTCCGTTGCAGAAGCCAAGGTGAGAACGACCTGTGGCCCTGAGATATTGATTGACGTTACCGCGCGCGTTGTCCCGTTAACCAGGACTTTAAAAGCGCTTGTCGGCGGCCTCATTGCCGGGTTCATGGTCTCATTGTAGGTCAGAGTTACGAGATTACCCGCAGCAGCTGTACTCTGCAGAACCGGAGGAAGGGTATCCTGCCCGTTCTGAATATAGAAGCTGCTGAAGGAAGGAACAGCATTCCCCGCCAAATCCTTTAACGCATAGGTTGACGCGTAGTAAGACAAAGTTACAGTCTCCGTGCTCGCTGCCGGACTGCCGTTAAACGTAATAAATACAATATTGCCGCTTCCTGATACCTGTGTAACCGTACGTGTAGAGCTTCCAATAGCTGCCGAGAACTGGCTGTAGACGCCCGCATTAACAGCAGCCAGGTTCTCGCTGAAGGTCAGAATAATCGTGTTGCCGTTAATTGTACCGCTGAGCTGTCTGGGCACGGTTGTGTCGGGATTATTGGTAACATCCCGGCCTGAGAAATTCGCGGCAGCTGTGCCGCCTGTAGATTTAATCGGCCTCTCGCCTGCCGAGTACGATACTTTGATCAGCTGGCCAGAAGCCAATGTCCCCTGCAGGGTCAGCACGACCGTCTGGCCGCTGACCTGGACATTCGTCACCGGTCTGGATGCAGCGTTAACGGTAACATAGAAGTTGGCTGGAACGGGTACTGAGTTTGGATCAAGTGTGTTATTGAAGGTGAGCACGATCTGGTTTGTACCCAGCACCTCCGCCTTTGATACAGAGGGAGCGCCTGTAGAGGAGCTGGCTGTTTTGAATGTCCACTGATACTGATTCAGGATCCCGTCAAATTTATTTCCCGCCAAATCCGTAACCGTATCGCTTGCAATCTCCACAAAATAGTTCGTATTAGCAGTCATTGCACTCTCTGGCGCTATAATCAGCTTCCGATTGTTTTGCGGATCAACGGATAGTTTCGTGGTTACCGTGTTTTCGTTGGCGCTGCCCGAATTGCGTTTTATCTTGACCGACGGAGCTGATCCGAGTTGAATCGGCTCGGTGAACAGCAGCTCCAGATTTACGCCGGACAAAGCTACTGCGGATTCATTATTAGCAGGAAGAAGGGTGACGATCGCTGGCTTCTCCGTATCCTGCGTCACGATAAATTGCCAATCAGTTGTTCCGCTTATTCCGGTAAAATAATTTCCTTTCAAATCGCGAAACGCCTGTCCGCCAATTTGCACATAATAAGAAGTATTATTCACAAAAACAAGACTGGTATCCTTAACCGTGATCTTGGACGTTCCTCCGCCGCTGACTTTATCTGAAGTAACCGGGATTGTTGCAAACACAGCATTGTTGGCTGCATTCTTGATGATGATGCTGCCCGAGCCCTGATAGACCGGCTCACTAAAGTTCATTTCCATGTCCAGCGTGGTCGTTGTCTGCGTATTGAGCGGCTTCCGGTCTCCAACCAGCGTTGGCGGTGTCGTATCATTGCCGGCATCCGTTGTAAAGTTCCAGACTGACGCATCCGAAATGCCTTCATAAAGAAGTCCCGGATTACCGGCGTCCTTGAAGGCGCCGGAATCGATCAGCACATAATAGCCGGAGCTGCCCAAGAGATCCTCCTGCGGATTAATCGTCACCGAGCCGCCGCTGACGCTTACCAGTGACGAATTGACGCTGATCGTTTGAACCGTGCTGTTATCTGAGATTTTGTTGATTCTGATATTTCCCGTATTCGCAGCTACGTTGACAGGAAAATTCATGATCAGATTACTTGCAATTCCCACAGAAAATGCGTTGTCAGCAGGCTGCAGAGAAGGGACTCCGAGAGGCGGCGCCGTCGTTGTAAATCGCCATTGTCCCGAGCTGACGCCCGCAAAACTATTGCCTGACGCGTCTTGAAAAGCACCGCTTGGAATGGTCACTTCATATGTGCTGCTGGGCCGCAGCGTAGTGCCAAGCTGCACAGTGATATTCGGGGACGCGCTTCCTGTAACGCTGCCCGAAACAACTCCAATCGATTGACTGTCTCCGGATTGGTTGACATTGCTGATTTGAATATTGCCAGTGGCCGCATAAACAGCCTTATTGAAGGATAATACAAGTGTTGTACCAATACTTGCGGATGCGCCATTGCCAGGGGATACAGACGTTAGGGCCGGAGGCGATGTGTCTGCTGTTGAAATTGTTGTGAAATTCCAGGCGGCTGTGCTTGTAAGTCCTGCAAAATTGGCATTATTGCCTTCATTCCGGAAGGCTCCTGCGTCAATATACACATAATAGCTCATATTTGCCTCGAAGGATTTGCTTGGTGTTATAGTGACAACATTCCTGGACGGCCCTATTTGCACATGGCTGTCCGAAGATACGATATACGATTCAAAAAGCGTATTATCACTAAGTTTACGAATCGATATGGCAGCCGATCCCGTTCCTTTTGCCACATTCTCATCAAAGGTCAACACCAATTTTTCACTTAACTGTACGTTGGTTGCTCCGGTTGAAGGAGACTTACTCAGTACTTCCGGCCCACCGGATGCGGCTGAAGCTGCGGATGGATCAGCCATAACCGCTCCAAATCCGATTTGTACAACGAATATCATTACAGTTAAACAAAATAGCCAGCTACGATTTCGGACCAACTTTACCACTCCCCAATAGAAGACACTCGTATTATCTTTTTCGGTCAAGTACACCTTGAAATGAAGACTTTTAATGATTTTCAAGAATAAAGGGACTATACTCGCCTGCGCCAATCTCCATGTTGTTCGAATCCAGCCCTTCAAAAAACGGATATGCCAATAAGTCAACAGAAAAAAACCGCCCCCAGCAATAAGGAGCGGCTTGAATTTGATCGATTATTTATTAAAGATTGCAGTTTGATCCGGAGGATAAAAAATTTAAGCCAATCCATCAGCTTTAAGCTGCTCGGCTTTGTCTACATTCTCCCACGGCAGCTCGATATCTGTACGGCCAAAATGACCGTAAGCAGCCGTTTTACCATAAATGGGACGACGAAGATCAAGCATTTTGATAATGCCTGCGGGACGAAGATCAAAATTCTTCTTGATTACTTCAACCAGCTTTTCTTCGCTGACTTTACCTGTTCCATAGGTATCCACATTGATGGATACCGGATTGGCCACGCCGATAGCATAGGCGAGTTGAATCTCGCATTTATCCGCAAGTCCTGCAGCAACGAGATTCTTCGCTACATAACGAGCGGCGTAAGCTGCGGAACGGTCAACCTTTGTCGGATCCTTACCGGAGAATGCCCCGCCGCCGTGACGAGCGTAACCGCCATACGTATCCACGATTATTTTGCGGCCTGTCAGACCGGCATCCCCTTGAGGACCGCCAATAACGAAACGGCCTGTCGGATTGATAAAATATTTGGTTTCTTCATCCAGCCACTCCACCGGCACAACCGGCTTGATGACATGCTCGCGGATATCGGATTGAATTTGCTCGAGCGAAATTTCCTCGGCATGCTGTGTCGAGACAACGATGGTATCCACCCGTTTCGGCTTGCCATCCACATATTCGATGGTAACCTGAGTTTTGCCGTCCGGACGCAGGTAGTCCAGTTTGCCATTCTTGCGCACTTCGGACAATTGACGGGCTATCCGGTGCGACAAGGCGATCGGAAGCGGCATCAGTTCCGGAGTTTCGTTAGTTGCAAAACCGAACATCAAGCCTTGATCGCCTGCGCCGATATCTTCGTTCTCCAAAAGCATATCCTTGCCGTCGCGCGACTCCAGCGCAGCGTTGACGCCTTGGGCAATGTCTGCGGATTGCTCGTTGAGCGAGGTTAATACAGCGCATGTGCTGGCATCAAAGCCATATTTGGCACGCGTATATCCGATATCTTTGATCGTACGGCGTACGATAGCCGGAATATCAACATAATCCGCCCTGCTGCTGATTTCACCAATTACAAGTACCAAACCGGTTGCAACCGAAACCTCACAAGCTACGCGGGCATAAGGATCTACCTCCAGAAAAGCATCCAATACCGCATCCGAGATTTGATCGCAAATTTTATCGGGATGTCCTTCTGTAACGGATTCCGATGTAAACAAATGACTGCCTTTAAGCGACATTCAATATCAACCTCCTGCAACATAATAAATTAAGTATACAATCGAAGAAATGTTATCGTTATGCGAAAAACCGCTGACGCGGACTTAGAATCGCGCATGGCTGAAATGTTCAATTTCTTCTTTCAAAATATGAAAAAGTATAAATGACTACTTTATTATATTTTGAATAAAACAGCAGTCGAATCGAGATTATAAAGAAATCAAGATCACGTCAAATCTAACGTTGAACGTCCCGATTTAAGAAGAAATGGCTATCGGCACCATACTTCATAAGACCATCTTTCTCTAAATACTCAGAGAAAAGCCAAATGAAAATCCACACTTTCCTTTGGTTCAAAAAATGAACCTTTTCCAAGTGGAAAAGGTCTGGAATGACAAGTCTCTAGAACAGTATGATACCGAAACTGTCGCTTTGTGTCAATGGTTGTAAGTTTATTTACAATCCGTTCAGAGCTTGCTCTGCCTTCTGAATGAGCTGGCGGGTCATCGAGCCTCCAACCGATCCGGCGTCTCTCGTAGCCAGCTGTGACCAAGGCACGCTGTCTGAAGACGATGCCTGGCCGATACCGCCTAACTCGGTTGCAAACTCGGTATGACCCAAGCGATCCGCCGAAAGCAGGCCTGCCGTTAATCCCAGCTCAGCTGCTATTTCATATTTCATTTGTTCAAGAGCCGCTCTGCTTTCTTTTACCAACACTTTATTAGAAGAACGTTTTGCCATCGTCTAAGCACCTCCAAAGTTTTAAAAAAGGATATGGCTTTATTGTGCCTTCATCCTTAAGCTTTGACGCGCTAAACAATTTGTCAGGACTTGCAAATGTTACTTGCCTTGGTTGTCCAGCACCTTGATTTCATAGCCGCCCATTACCATGACCGTGAGGCTGTACTTTTGCCCTGGCTCAGGCAGTATGCCCCGTCCGCCGCGCGGAAACATAATAAGATGATTGTTAAGTACGCGGCTGCCGCTCTTTATGTCTGCTCCGTCCGTTACATCAGCGATACCATTCGAATCAGGACTGTAAGCGATCGCTTTACCGGCCCGCACAACCATCTGTGCCCCATCCTTGGCGATGAGTGTTTTTCCGACAGGTACCGTAACAATATTGGTTGTGTTATTGGCTTCTCCCGGTTCTTGTTCCTCTGGAGCTGGCTTATCCTCTGAAGCTGTGCCGCCACTATTTGAACTCCCACCACTTAATGCGGCAATTTTCTGATCCACGTAGCTTTTTGTTACTACCGGATCATCCACAGTGCCGGGTGTAACCGCAGTAGTCACATCTCCCTCTGCCATTGACGGCCACTGAAAGCCCGCCCATAACCCGGCACCAATTACAACGGCTGCCGCTGTTAGTTTCCATCCTTTGTATCGCAATATCATTAATCTCCTTTCTACTTGAAGGTCCCCTGCTGCAGTTGCATTTACAATCAATCATCTCAATTATTCTCATTTTTTCAACATCCGTGCTGCAACTAAGCTTGACTAAGCTTGTTATCTCTCATGTCAGTTTACTAGATTTCAAGTGTTTCTTCCACACGCAAAAGGAAGAAAAACCCCGCACTGGTCCGTTTGACCCGTACGGGGTTCGCTGCTGTTATTCGGAAGGAGTAAACCATTTTAAATCTTTTGTTGCAATCAGCAGCTTGGTGTTTTGGAAGACATCATACACATTCAGGGTATAGTCTTCATATTTCTGAACATTCGCCTGGATATCTTTATCCGTGAAAATGATCGTAAGAGGTGTGCTCTCCGCCGCTTCTTTAAGAAGCTCTTCATCGGTCCCAGCAGTCCCTAATGCATATTGTTTGGAATAGGTCGTTTTCAACGTGTCTTTATTAACAAATTCAAACATCAGCTTATGATCGCCGGCAATGTAATCATATTGCTTGTCTTTGGACAAATTATAGTCAAACATCATCTTCAAGCCCTGCACATCGTATTCACCCGCTACATTCAAGTAAGCATTAACGTGGTGAATATCCAGCGTATAGCCGCCAAATGTAATGCCTGTGAGACCTTGCTTCGTGCCTTGAGCATCCGTTCCGTTTAATGTGTAGGAGACAGGCTTCACAATAACAGGGATTTGAGTGGGCGAGCCAGTTCCGGTTCCTCCGGTGCCAGCACCCGCACCTGCTCCACCTTCCGCACCGCCTCCTGTATCCGGAGGAGATCCAGTGTCATTAGAAGCCACGAGAGACTGTCCAATAATGAATTGATAGGAAGTTGTGTCAAAATTTTTGGAAACCTGAGCCCAAGCTGAGACCAGCGCTTTGCCATTTGGTGAAAGCTTCTCCTTCACCTCTGCAAACTGAACAGGTACGATGACGCCATTCTTATCCTGAATGTAACCACCCAGGTTAGCAATTAGCGCAGCTCGCGTCTCTTTATTGACAGCTTCCAGTTCTACATAGAAATTATTCTTTTGCTCACCGGCGAATACAGCCGAACGGGTAACTTTGACCGAAGCACGTTTTCCGACACTTGTGACATCATAAGGCACGTCAATATTGCGTACCGGAGTTTCGCTAAGCGTCTGGCCAGAGAATTGATAAAGCTGCTTGCCTTCTTTGTCCTGTACCGGTTCTGTACTTACGAACGTAATTTTATCGATTGCGGTTGTGTAAGGAATTTCTGAATATACGACTTCCTCATAGGATGCGCCTGGAGCAATTGTAACCGATTCATCAAGCCCGACAGCCTTTTGTTCAGTGCCTATCTTGACACCGTTCACCATAAAATAACCGCTAAGTGAAGGAACCTGCTTGCTTACATCGCTATTGTTTGTGATCGTCAGGTTAGCCATCAGAACATCATTGTCTTCCAGCGGCGAACGTGCAACAGAATCGAGTTTAACGGTGTAATCGTTATAAGCAAATGAGCTTTGCAGCGATCCCTGCTGTGATGTCGATTTGAGATAGTAGCTGCCGATAATATACGACTTTTCTTTCTCAGTGGCCGTTGTTTTTACGAGCAGCTGCGATGATTCCGGCTTAATCGTGGATGGGATTTCTCCGGTCAATGTAACCACCTTGTCGATCTTCGGCAGAAGCACACCATTTTCCTCTTTGGTAAACGTTAATGGATAGCTTGTTCCTGAAGAGGTTACGAGAAAATAATCCAGATTGGGGTTGGGAATCGATGCGGTCCCCGTATTCGTCAATGTATAATCAATCGATACCTGGTTCTTATCCGATCCTTGTGTGAGAAAAGCAGAAGCTGTTTTCGTATTGATTGGTGTTCCATCCATGTAGAACATTCGAGTCGCTCCAGCGGGCGTTACAGCAGCGGCTTTGGTCGCAGGCAGCGCGAACACGCCGGAAGGCAGCTGAACCTTGGATACATCATCATTCAGCGATGCAATAAAGGAGAGCGGTTTATCAGCCACAACAAGCGGTAACGTCGCATGCAGGGTAACGATTTTGCGTTCTTTTGGCTGAATGGAGACCCCTTCCAAGTTGGAGCTCACATTATAGACGGACATGCTATCAGTTTGAATGAAGAAATTCATTTTAGACAAATCCGCCGATTGAAGACCGACATTCTCCAGAAGGAAATTGATGGTCAAGTAAGCATTATTGGCATCCTTTGTTATGTAGGACTGTTTAATAGCGCTTCTGATTTTATTGTTGTTATAGAGCATAACCGTATCCTTATAAGCAGGAATCTGATCGGTTGTATTTGCTGGATATTGAATCATTCCCAGTCTGCGCTCGTAATTCGCTACGGAGAAGTCCCATTTGACAACTTCAAAAGTTAGATCTGAAATCTTTGTTTGGTTATCTACAACGGTGTAGTACGTCAAATATTGCGTGGACTTCGGAGCTACTGTTGTTTTTGTTTTATCCGCTTCCGTAATGGTCGATTTAAAGGACTTGCCTGATTTTGTCTTCACTCGAAGCCAATAATCAATAAGATCCAATTGGGTGGAACCATTATTCGTAATCGCTACGGAAAAAGCCAGCACCTTTCCTTTTTCCTGCATTAAGAAATGAGCATCACGAATATTCAAATAGCTGGAGCCGGTCAGTTTTACAATTTTGGATGATATCGCCGATTGGGCTGCTGCTGATACTGAAGCCGCTGGCAATATCAGATTAGGTGTGAGTAAGGACGATGCCGTTAATGTCACGACACCATATTTGATCCATTTTGAATTCACGTTCATTCCTCCTGTTTCTGTATATTCTATTAGACGCTTGACAGCTTTACTTTGTTTCGTCCTTTCGATAAAGTTTTATAGTTTCACTATACAGAATCAAAATGAAATGAATGTGAAGCATATGTATCAAAGTAAATAAAAAGCAAAAAACAGGCGAGGAAAACCCCGCCTGTTCTTAGTAAGAAGGTATTAATTAAGGATTAACTACGATAGTAGCTGTGTCTTGTGTTCCGTTAGACGAAACATAAGTCAATGTTGCGCTGCCTGGTTTTTTACCTGTTACAGTCGTACCGGTAACAGTAGCAACGGTGGAATCACTGGAAAGGATTTGATATGGAGCTGGGTTTACAACACCATATTGATCTTTAACAGTTGCCGCAACATTTACAGTACCGTTAACATTAACTGTGTACTCGTCTTTCGAGAACTCAACTGTTGTTACCACTGGTGTATCTTCAGACACGGTTACTTCTTGTTCAGCCACTTTAGAGCCATTGAAGTAGGCAGCAATAGTTGATTTACCAGCTTTCAAACCGTATACGTTCGTATTGTTCGCTTTAAGAACTGATTCAACCGAGCTAGTTACAAATGATGGCACATTAGAAACTAGAGCTACAGTTGTTCCACTAGCTGTTTTACCAACAAGTGTGATTGCTTTTTTGTATGCATTTCCTTCATCTTTAGCATCGGATTTACCGTATACAGTACCAACAGTATCGATACCGTATGATTTGATGTCACTCGAAGCTATAGTTGTAACTGTGAAGGTATAGTTCGCAATTGCTTTCGAAGCATTTGCTCCGCCTGCATTTGCATTACTGGATACTGTAATTGTAGCAGTACCTGGAGTAGATCCCGCAACCAGCTTGCCAGTTGCTTGGTCGTAATTCACAACTGCTGTGTTATTACTAGCTATTTCGTAAGTTCCAGAAGTAACGTTAGTAACACGTCCGTAGTTGTCAACGATCGTAATGTTGTCGGCGTCGAATTCTCTAGAAGCACCAACTTCGTATGTCGTTGGAACGTCTTTGATACCATTCACTGCAGTGAAGTACGAAGGTCCGTTAATTTGAACTTGTACTGGATTAGGTTGCAACACGTTATTGGCAGTTACATAAATAGTAGTAGTACCTGCTTGTTGGAACGTGAATTCCAGTTCGCCTTTGGAATTAAGAACTGGCTGATTAGTCAGACCATATCCTTGGAAAGTAACATTTTGAATCTCACGTTTGTCGTTAAGTTTCAGATCCTTGGCTTTGAGTTCTCCACCGTAAGTGTCAACAGCTGTGAAAGGCAATGCAACTTTCTCACCTTGAACAACAATTTTCGATGGTGCACCCAGTTGGAAATCCTTAACGGTTGCCGCTGCGTTAACAACAAATGTAGTTTGAGCAGTAGCCTGTGTTGCAACATTCGTTACTGTAACGTACACAGTTTCGGATCCAAGGAATTTATTAGCAATATCCTTCGTGTTGAAAGTAATAACACCATTGGAATCTACTTTCAAATCCGTAATCAGTGCAGGGTTGCTGACATAGAAGTACAATCCTTCATAATCAAAAGAAGCTTTATTATCAGGGTTCATTGAACCGTTACCATTGCTAGTACTTGCTGGCAATTTAAGCGTTTGACCATTTTGATCAATCAATGTCAATGGAAGAACAAAACCATTTTGATTGACAGAAATGCGAGCTGAATCTTTCAATGGTTGTACGTCTGTAAGTTTGATCGATGTAGCAGCACTACCATTGATAACTTTCAGCACTTTGCTTACTGTCAATCCAGTTTGAGGATAGATCGCATTAACAGAGATGCTATCACCGATGACTGCCTTGGTAGGAGATGACAGATCCAACGTTTCAGTGTCACCCAGTGGGATACCTTTAGTTACATTAAACGAAGAAACTGTTTTAGCTCCTGTCATTTCCTCGTTAAATTGATTGTAAAGTTTCACACCCAGGTTTTGATTAATTTTTGCTTGCAACGCAGGTGTAGTAATGTCCAATTTCGTTGCAGCTTCAGCAACTACTTTAACACTAAGTGCAGGGCTGTCTTTAACAGTCACTGTGTAATCACCAGCCGGCAGATAAGCAAGAGACAGAACAACTGATTTACCGTCTTCTGCATACGTTGGTGTTACAGGATAAGTAGTAACATTATTTTTCAACTCATAAGTGAGGCTTGTTTTGTTAGCTTCTGTAACTGGCTGGTTAAAGTTAACTGTGATTTTCTTAGCGCCTGTTTGTTTTGCTTCAGTTGCTTGAAGAACATCCAGTTTAACTGTAACTTCGTAAGTTTTGCCGTTGTACTCAACGGAAACTTTCGTGTCTTGACCAGCTACAAGAGCAGTATCAAGAGTTTTCTTAACAACTTGATCGTCAGAGAAGGTTACTTCAATGTTCTTGTCATCGATAACTTTCGTCGATTTAACAGTTACAAGGTTAGTACCGCTCTCTACCAGGTCGTAAGTAACGTTAACGAGCATTTCGCGCGTTGCGTTTGTTTTGTACGAAGGAAGTTCAGCGATCAGACCTGCTTGGATTGCTGCAGCTACATAGCCTTTAGCCCAAGCGGATACTGCACCGGATACTGCTGCATCGGATTGCTCCAAGCCAGCAACTTCGTCTGCTACTTTAGCAACTTGCTCGATTGTAACTTTGCCGGACGGGCCAAATTTGCCGCCGCCAAGACCTTCCATGATACCGTCAGCCGTTACAGCGCCGATAAAGCCTTTAGCCCAGTGAGTAGCGGATACATCGCTGTATACATTAGCTGCACTTGCGTTTTCTGTAAGGTTGGAGATTTTGCTAAGTACTTTTGCAAATTCTGCGCGAGTCATTTCGTTTTCAAGACCAGCGCCGCCCCCTGGATAACCTTCAAATACACCCAGTTCTTTCAGAGCGTTGAATTTCTCAAGTGCTGTCAGGTCTTTCTGCTCGTCAGCAGCAAATGCCGCGGAAGCGAACATCGAGAAAGCCATAGCACCGGCTACAATTACAGCTAAACTTTTTTTCATAACCTTTTTTTCTCCTCCTCTTAAATCCTTCGGTTGTTGAGAGTTGTGTTTGTAATATTGTTTGCCCGTTTCACTCATCTGTTGATTCACCCCCTTTCCAGAGTAGAGCACAATTCATATAAATGATGTCTGCAAGCATTAGGCGTTCCTTGTAGGAACATGTCGCAGAAACTTGTAAACTGATGAACGCAAGAAAATTTTGGTAGAGTCCCTCTGCCACTATAACATTATACAATGGGTCAATACTAGCGTAAAGAGGAATCTGTGAATATGTTCCAAAGTATTCTCCACCGCTTGCTGTCGGTGTTTGCGTCTCGTTCATGTAATTAAACGCAGCAGGTTTTAAAAAGTTGCGATACCGGAAAAAAATTTTCAAAATAATTTCATTCGGCATCTGCTTAGACATATCGTTCGGTGACGTATTATGTAGAAGTCTCCCTGCTCTCACACATTGGTAAGTATAGCTTGAATACCCTGTTTCCGTCGATATCAAACATTTCCCATTCTAAATGAGAGTTTGCCGAATACGTATTATGTCATTGTTGTCGTGGTCCTTATAACGGAATCAAGGCTGCCTGGCAATCCAGACAGCCTTGATTCGCTTTGCTTAGGTCAATTTAGGCAGGCGTTTCGTATCAGCAAGCAGCTTTCCGACAATAATGGATGCATCTGAGCGAAGCAAATTAGATTGCGGTTCGAATACATATCCTTTTTTCAAGTCGCTTGTATCGACCGGTGAACCCTGAATATATCCTTTGTTCGCCACAGCGAGCACTGACGCTTTGGCATAGTAACTAATATCGCCATAATCCTTAAATGTTTTCTGCAAAGCTTTATCGATCTTCGCTGGATCCGTTTCAAGCTTGAGATCCAGAGCGCGAGCTATAAATACAGCTGCATCTGCCCGGCTTAGATTAGCATTCGGTTCGAAGGTACGAGGCTGCGTTCCCCGGATTAGCCCTTCTCTAGCCGCTGTTTCAATATAACTATAATCCCATAATGCATCCTGATTAATGATTGGCGCAACATCATCGAAATGCGGTTTGCTAAGCTCGTAGTTAAGCGGAATATCCAATGCTTTTACCATCATACGGGTGAATTCACCGCGCGCCGTATACATGTCAGCTCCAAAATCATCAAAGTTTGCTGCGTTCATGACACCTTTGGAGAAGATAGCCTCCATATAATTTCTGGCGTATGGATGATTGGTAATGTCAGAGAATGAGTATACCATTTTGGCAACAACATAATATCCAAACTGATCAAAAGGAACGGTAATGGTATTTTTCTTGGTATCCACAACACCGCCAAGATTCACCCAGAACTTGTTCTTCACATCATAACGGAACACCGTGATGATCGTTCCTGTAGTATCGCGAATACTTGGATCAAATGCCAATGTCAGGCTTCCGCGCTTGGACGATACAAGCTCACGATCATCCGGCCTGTCATCATAAGTTGGTATTTTAGTACCACCTGGACCTTTGGCTCCTGGATATTGATACGGATCCACACCCATTGTAAGGGGGTCGTAGCCAGGTGTTGTCAAGTCATCCGCCAATCCGGCATCTACCCAGAAGACAGGACTTGATTTGGAGAAACGGGTTGGGAAGGATACTTTAAATCTTGTCCCAAAGTTCTGCATAATCAAGTCAAAGTCTGCTGGCGGATTGTCATACTCGCGACGGTCAACCACGCCATCTTCCGGATTGGCAATTGCAAACAGCAGTTTATGGCCGGAGAAAACCTGGTTCTTGAAATTGCTTGGCACATTGAAATCACGTCGGATGAGAGCTGCACCTTTAGGGAAAGTAAGCGTTAAAGCTCCTTCAAAAACCTTGTTGGAACTTTTCATATCGTCCAGAATTTCAGCACCGGGTATATTCGTTGGTGTGTATGTCACATTTATAAAGCTGGTGATTTTATCGCTTGCATTCTCGATGGTGAAGCTAATTTTGTTCACACCGGCTTTGAGCCCGGTAACCGTTGATTTGAATGCATTCGGATAATCCAATTCGTCCGTGATAACGCCATCGTTATTGTAATCATATTCGAACTTCTCAGCTGCTATTTTATTAATTGTAACTTTATCAGCGCCTCTGGCATTGATAATCACATCAACAAAGTTTTTATTAACGATACCTTCGGCTGGCAGGTATGGACGTAAAACCTTGTATGGAAGCGTCGTTGGATCAACTTCCATGCGGTAGGTTGCTTTGGGACCGGTTGTACCACTGTTATAAACATTAAACAGATAAACGCTCGAGCTGCCATCAGCATTAAGCTCCTGCCTCTTCAGAATAAAAGAGAACTGCTGGTTAGCCAGATTATACTGCACAACC
The DNA here is from genome assembly GCF_056269365.1 of Paenibacillus sp. JT22N12. Taxonomy (NCBI): domain Bacteria; kingdom Bacillati; phylum Bacillota; class Bacilli; order Caryophanales; family Paenibacillaceae; genus Paenibacillus; species Paenibacillus sp. JT22N12. The sequence goes on from NZ_JBWDNU010000007.1 coordinate 112,494, forward strand.
AGATCGCCATTAATGGTTGCATTCGCTGGGTAGATCCCCACTGGCGTATCCCCATTAACAACCATAAAAGGGTCAGAGAGCTTCCATTGAATATCATTTGCAAGCGACGCTCCACTGATATTCAGGATATAATCGTCGGCAGGCGAATGACCACTAACCACCGTCAGAAGAGTGGCCATCTTACTGGAAACTGTTCCTGTACCGGATGTCGGATCGTAGGTTTCTCCAAGATCAATAAAGTCGAAGGTTCCGAAAATATTCATGTAAGGCTCGGTTGTCGTATAGATCGAACCCTGCTTCGGAAACTTCGGATCGTTTGCGATCGGTTTGGGATCTGTAACTGCGCCATCATAGGTGAACGGGTAAACTCCCGATGCTTGTGCCGGTATGATAGGCAAGTTGGTCGGAACAAGATTTACTTTTACAACTTTCTCATAGTAGCTCTTCGTACCTTGAAACACAAATTTGATTATGTTCTCACCGCTAAACATAGCGTTAAATGCGTCCGCAGGCGCGCCGTCCAATATAAAATGTGTATCATGAACTCCATTGACAGGTTTTAGAGCGAACGGAACATTATTAATGTAGAAGTAAATAGTCCGCGGACCAGTAGCAGCATCGGCAACATACCGGATTTCATCCGTATTGTTAATATTCTGCAATTCCCCCTGAAATAATCCCAGCTTGGAATTGTCTGGACTGACACCTGCTGCACCAATAATCTCAGCTACGCGATCCCCCAGATCTTTGGTTGAATCATCGTAGACAGTCATTGTATCGTAAATTTTGTTATAGCTTGCGAATGGCCCGAACAACAGTGTAAATTTGGCAGTTGATTCTGCTCCTGTATCAACTTTCATGGAAATCGTCTGAGTGCCCTCAAATGGCATCTTGGCAAATTCAAGCACAACACGGCGGAAAGAAACACTTTGACCATCGACCATTCTCGTGATGATCGTATCTGATATTTCCTCTGCATAATCCTCTGCTTTTGGAGTAGATGATCCATCCTTCTTGTTGCCGTATAGATCCTGGATACTCGTAATATTCAACGACTGGCTCCCACTACCGGGATTGCCAATCAACACTTCAATCCCGATTGGAAGGCCATAAATACTTTTACCCTCCAAAGGTACACCTTCTATTCCCTCAAAGGCCGTCGGCTTATAGCCGGGCAAGTAATTGATTTGGCTGATAAAAGGCGTTTCTCCATCACGAAGTGAGAAATACAGGGCATCGGTCCCCTGCTGGATGTCAGTTGAGCCAACATGCCGATTATATTCATTATCCGCCATGAGCTTAACATTGTATAACTGATCCAGTGTCAGATCTGAAGCAGCACCGAGATCAATTTGATACTCATAAATAAAGAAATTGTCTGTTTCGAGCGGTGTACCAACCACCGAAACGGAGGATATATCCCCCGTTATATCTGTATAAGTCGCAGCAGTCGCAAGCTTAATACTAGCTTTTAGTGAACTGAGGACGTTAGGATCGCCGCCCAGCGATGCGATTGGATTCGGGTGCGGCAGCATAACGGGAACAGGAGGAGTTCCTGTCATCACTTCATATCTGCTGTTGGGAACAATAACTTTACCCGTTATCATCAAATTATTATCTCTATCGATTACCAGATTCGGACTGTACTCCAGCGCTCCCGAATTGGCAGCATCAGGAGGTGAAGTAACTTCATTGATATTCACATCGTAGAAGGTAACGTTGCCATTATAAAAGGCGATTTCACGCGTTGTCTGGATAACCTGAGTGCCATTTGCAATTTTGAAGGTAACCAGGTTTTTTCCTTTTTTAAGATTGATCGGCGCAGCAGCGAATGTATTGTCATTCGTATTATTGACCGAATAGGTTTTGCTGCTGCCATTAACAACTACCGTTACTTGCTGCGCATTCGGAGCTTTACCTGTGATGCTGATATCAGCGGTATTGAGGCCTTTGGAAGCGCTGGATTGAACGACCGTTGTTCCGTTCTCGATAATCGGATACTGATTACCATCCAGACTTGCTGTTAAATCGTAAAGCATCGGACCATTACGGTACTCAAGAAAGATCGAGTTTGTAACTTCCCCTCCGCCCTGTGTGCCCTTGAACGTGATCTTGTTCAGACCGGGAAATAGTTGAATATTGAATATCTGGATACTGAACCCGTTAAGGGAAACATTGCTTGTCAGGTTCTCCCGCTTGCTGCCAACTTCTTCGGTCGAAGGATTGACGATTTGATAGACGTTATAAGAAATAGACGACGGATCTACGTTGTTAATCGTTCCTTGCAATGTGATACGCTCGTCTGTCGTAATACGCGGTGAACCGATCTGGTCGCTCTCTGACGGGAATGTAAAATTCCCTGTCGCTGCTTCTGCCGTCTTAACGCTGCTCATAGGCAGTAGTGAAATGACTAAGGACAGCAACATAACCCACATGCCTAATTTCTTAATCACAGTAAGCCTCCTCCACTCTTTTGCACCCAAATTTCAATTAGTTGTAATGTTGTTATCGGTGCGAAACTGGAAAAAGTTTAGACATTTCGGATAAAAAAAGCTCCTTTACAAAACAAAAAACTCCACTTCGCGATGGAAGAGGAGTTATATTTATCCAACCCTAATTATTGGAAGCCAATTACAATTGGCATTATTTCGTTCGCGATTGCTCCGTACGCATGAACAGGCGCTGGATGAAATTGATGAGCGGTCGCCTGGATTTGTCGACGATTCCAATCAGCTCAGCGCCTATCTGCAAGACGAAAACCAGGATCAAAATAACGACAAAGGTGATCCAGTTGGCCGCGACGGACTGTACGATCGTTGACTGAATAATCGCGCAGAGCCCGAAGAATGAAGCAATTGCGTAGATAATCAGCACTGTCCGGCGGTGGCTGAATCCAAGCTCGCGCAGACAATGATGCAAATGGCCTTTGTCCGGTGCGAAAATCGGTTTCTTGTTGACCCAGCGGCGCACAATGGCAAAGAAGGTGTCCGAGAGCGGCACGCCAATAATGAGAAGCGGCGTGACAAAGGAAACGACTGTCACTTGTTTAAAGCCAAGCATGGATAAGGTGGCTAAAGCGAATCCGAGGAATAAAGATCCTGTATCGCCCATGAAGATTTTGGCGGGATGAAAATTATAGACGAGGAAGCCAACTACACCGCCCAGCAATAACGCACATAACAGAATGACCGGTGCAAAGCCCATGATTGCGGCCATAATCAGGATCGTGCCGATCGCAATACCTGATACGCCGGCAGCCAGCCCATCCAATCCGTCGATAAGATTAATAGCATTCGTGACGCCAACGATCCACAAAATCGTTAAGGGAATACTGATCCATGCGGCAATAGGCTGCATTGATTCACCGAATGGAATATTAAGCAGGTCGATCTTGACGCCAAAGCCAAATACGACCACACACGCTGCCGCGATTTGACCGAGAAGCTTTATTTTAGCGGAGAGCTCGAACCGGTCGTCAAGCATGCCAATTACGACAATAATGGAGCCTCCTGCGAGAAGGGCGTTGATAATATTCAAATCATAATGGCGAAGCATACCTTCAGGAATGAATGGTTTGATGACGAAATAGGCAATTACAAAGGCTCCAAATATACCTAGTCCGCCCAGACGAGGCATTATACGCGTATGAACTTTGCGATGATTAGGCTTGTCTATAGCCCCGATCTTGAAAGCCAATTTAATAACAAACGGGGTTAACACGAGCGCTATACAAAGTGAAACTGCAAATCCGATTCCATAAAGAATGCCTTCAGCCATCTCCATCTCCCTTTCGTAAAACATAAGCATGCGAAGCTTCAGTCACGCTTACATTTGGGGCGAAGAAACAATTATCGTCGTCACTCGCAGCAGTACCGTACCGGGACAAAAGCTTTCATTATCAAGTCGGTCGTGCATGACGCCAGCCGTTTCTTCCAATACCGCCGGAATGAATTATACTCCGAATGAAAAAGAATCGCTACTCCCATTTTCAAGCGATTATAGCGGTTTACTAGCGATTTCTAGGCAGCTTTGCGGTGTTTCCCAATGTTTCCTTTATCTCGCATCACTTTCACGACGAATTTCGGCAGAGCGAACATCCTCCGGTATCTTGAGGGCTGCTGCAAAAGCCGGTAGAGCCATTCCAAACGCAGCTTTTGAAAAAGCTTGGGCGCTCTTTTCAATACACCGGCAATAACGTCAAAGCTTCCTCCAACGCCCATCATAACCGGTACATCGAGGGCTCGTTTGTGTTTGGCTATCCATGGCTCCTGATTATCTACCGCCCGTGCGACAAACAGCATATCCGGCGCACAGTCCCGAATTTGCCTAATGACCTCTTCGTCTTCATCCGGCCCGAAAAATCCGTTGCGATAACCCGCTATCGTTAGCCCCGGATATTGCTGCTGAAGAATATCGGCGGTCTTCTCAATGGTTTCTTGAGAAGTCCCCAGCAAAAACACACGCCATCCGCGAACATGCCCTTCTTCAAAAAGATGATGCATCAAATCAAAACCTGGCACCCGCTCTGCAACCGGCTGGCCGATATGAGAGGCTGCCCATACAACACCCGTGCCGTCAGGGACCACCAGGTCGGCGCCCGCCATCACATCGTGGAAATGACTTTGTTCCAATGCCGCCATCACCATAATGGGGTTCCCTGTTATAACTTGTGTCGGTTGGCGTTGTTCAATACATTCAGTTAGCAAATTTACAGTATCCTGCATATTCAGCTTGGAAAAACGGATGCCGTATAGCGAAACCGTCGGCACACTTGCCAAGGCAGACTGACTCATTTATGGTTGTCACCTCTATTAGATTAAACGCAAAAGCTCAATAATTTGTTTCGCGGGTCTGCGCGCTTCCTGTTTTAAGAGGGCGATCGCCTTGCCGTGCTTTGCATGCCAATCCTCGGGATCATCCAGCAGATTGAGCATTCCGGCAACGAATTTCTTCGTATCCAGCTGCTCCGTTGTTCCAATCGGCTGAAGGTCTATGCGGTTCAGAAATTGATCAATCTTGGGATCATAGGACAATCCCAGCATAGGCACCGATTGGTTGGCCGCGTAGATGAGCGCATGCAGGCGCATGCCAAGCAGTGCGTCGCACTGACTGACCTCCAGCAGCATCTGCTGGGGATCATCCAATGAGCCGGCGATCTCAGCGGAGCTTCCGCTGCCGGTAAGGTCGCCAAGCTGCCCGATCACCCGCTCTGATGCCTCTGCATCAGATGGCGTGTGAAAAGGCAGGAACCGCAGCCGCACCGGCCGGCTGCGGGCCAGCGAGCCCAGCGCGGCGGCCACGCGCGCAAGGTCGGCGCCGTCCGTGCGCCATGGGCGCACGGACACGCCGACCAGCGGCAATGGCTCCGCCGCTGCTGCAGGCGCAGGGCCCGGGCCCGCGGCTTCGCCAGCGGTCCCAGGGCCGACTGCCGCCCCGGCGCGCGAATGCGCCGCGCCGGGAAGCGGCAAGCCCATAACCGGATCGGGTACAACCTCGATCCGGTCCACAGCCACGCCCATCCGCCCAAGCAAAGCGGCGGATTCGGCGTCTCTGACGCTGATGTATGCGCTGCGGCGCATCACGCCACGGATCAACCGGTCCATCCACCGGCGGTTGACCGGTCCGATACCCTGGGAATAAACAAAGACCGGCTTGCGAAGCAGCTGCGCCAGGCGCATAACGCCGGTGTAATAAGGGATTGTCTTCGCGCCTGTCGCATCCTGCAGCAGGCTGCCGCCGCCGCTGATCAGCCCTTCGCTGCCGCGGAGCGCGCCCAGAACCGCTCCGGGGCGCATGCGATGTACGGCTTCTACGCCGTACATCGCCGCGGTCCACGCCGGATCGACCGATAGAACGACCGGTACAATCCTGAGGCCGGCCTTGGCACCTTCTTCTTCAAGGGCAAACAGAATCGATTTCAATACCGCTTCATCGCCGCTGTTGCGGAAACCGTAGTAGCCGGAAACAACTATGCGCCGGGTTTGAACTTCATTTTCTCCTGCGCGGAGCGGGGTACCCATCGTTTCCAGACCCCCTCCAGAACCTGCCAGACCGCAATCATGACAAATCCGATAATAGCGCCCAGCACCAGACCAAGCAGCACGCGGATAACGGAAATATGCAGCGGCGTATGAATATGGGCGAAAGTATCGACCATAGACAGCTGCCCAACCGCTCCTACAATAAACAATACCCACGCCGCGCGATAACGAAGCGCCAGGAACAGGCCCAGGAAAAATAAGGGATGCGCAAACAGAAACTCTTTGTTGCGCGGCCGCACGCCGAAGGTCGACTCCAACGTATTGCGCAGCAGCACTTCGATGGATGTCGTTTGTCCTTCATTGCCAGTCCGGGACAAATAATACATTCCGGCTGCACCAACAATGACAGCCACGACAACGCCAAGAACCGTAATTTTCATCGTTAGCAGCCGGCGTAAATTGCCCATTACAGATTCGCCTGTATAAAGAAATACATACAAGGCGGATAATCCGATTGGCGCCAGATGAAGCATGCTTACTCCGCGGAACTGCTCCAGAACGAGCGAATACGTGATATTATTCAATAAACCGGTAACAAATGGAATGCCTGCAAGAGAAATGACCGCCGTTGCGGCGAACAAAGCAATCGCCATGGCAAGACGGCGTCCGGCTCTGATTCCAGGAAAAAGCCACTGTGCCTTCACTTGGACGACGGACTCCGAAGCTCCGCCTACAGGCCTCCTGTTGCCCACCGTATGTGCCTGCACACGCCTGATAGCCCATATAATAGCGAGTGTCGGAGCGCTGATAGCAGCTCCTAATGCCAATCCCTGCTCCAGGGCTGATTTGGAAAGAACATATAATCCTGCGCTGCCGATCAAGCCCAATACGAATACCGGTATAGCAACCCCCGGTATGAACGCACTGATCAGGAGCGTAATAAAGGCGATTGCGCCAAGGACGACAACGGCTTTGAGCGGCTTGTGCCAGGATGGCGCTTCATAGTCGAATGCCACTGCTTTGCCCGGTTGGAAACCAAGCTCACCAAGCTTCTTGATTGCCCCTTTTTCCTCGTCATTGCCTGCCAAAGCTGTGTACAGATTGTCCAGCGGGTCCGTAATGGCGGACTTATTCGCACTGCTTATCGGCGATCCATTAATATAGAACATGCGGATGCTGCGGTCCTTCGCCGCCAGATGGAAGCGGTCGGCAATGGCCTCCGATTCCATTGAATAAGCATCACCTTCCGAAAGTGAGTATAAACGGGTTACATTATAATGCGTCAGATAGGCGAGCGTGCTCATCCCTTTTTGCTGCTTGGAGTTCTCAATCGCCGTAATGCCGATGCCATACTTGTTCAGAATTTCGGCAAAGGTATATAAGCTGCTCTTCTCGGCATTGTCCTCGTAACCTTTGACAGCATCTCCGTCAAACAATACACGCGTCACACCCAGTTCTTTATAACCGGCAAACAGTTTTTCAACCGCCGCTGCGTCAAAAGGCGTCCGGTCGGACAAACGCGGCAGAATTTGAAATCCGGCATCATGCAGCGTCTGCACAGCAAGCGGATCGGGATTCATTTGCTTTAACACCGCATCCTCCATCGGCGTTTCAATCACAAGCCCTTCGTGTCCTCCGAAGGACCATGGAGAAGCTTGGATATCCCAGCTTTTGAATGTACTTGTGATGAGATCCCGGTATGCCTGAACCTCCTGCGGCCCATTAAACAGAACATAGGTGAAGTTCTCATCGCTTTCCGGTGGCTTGCCTTCCAATTCTCCTGCTTGATCCGAATTATACAGGGAAAGGCGTCCAGCCCAGCGCAGTTCCTGGAGGGAGCTTTCATACAAAGCCATCGTCGTAAAGCCTGCATCTTTCATACGACCGAGCTGCTCCTGGATAAACGACTGCGGACGCGCTTTATAGGAAGCGATTTGCACCAAGTCGCGATAGTCGAATATATATTCAACCTGCTTGGAGGTTTTCTCCATCTGCCAGCGGGTTACGCCGAGCGGCAAAGCCGCGATAATGCCAATTACAACAAGCGCCCACAAAACCGTATGCGCCTTGCGATTCCATTGCTGCCACCTTCGTTGCACGCCTTCCACTCCCTATGCCTTGTTGTCCACTCTAGCCATGACCGCTTGCGTCAAACGTTTGAGGGCATCCGTTGCTTCGTTCTGGTTATTTGACCGCACGGCAAAATATACTTTGATTTTCGGTTCTGTTCCGGAAGGGCGCAGGCAGAACCATGAACCGTCCTGCAGCATGTATTTCAATACATTTTCCCGGGGCAGACCGTCAATTCCAAGGGAATAATCCAGCACTTTGCCGACCGCCGTTCCGGCGATTTCCACAGGCGGATGATTACGCCAGTTTTCCATAATGGAAGTGATCTGCTGAACACCGTCGATCCCCTTCAGAGTACGTGATTCCAGGTGCTCCAGGTAAGTACCGAATTGTGCATATAATTCCAGCAGAACATCGTACAGCGTTTTGCCTTTGCTTTTATAGTAGGCAGCCGCTTCGCAAATATACAAGGATGCGATGACTGCATCCTTATCACGCGCATATGTACCTGCAAGATACCCGTAGCTTTCTTCATATCCGAACAGGAAAGAATGCTCCCCGGTTTTCTCGTATTGAGTCATTTTCTCGCCGATATATTTGAAGCCCGTGAGCGTATTAACAACGCCGGCTCCATAATGACGGGCGATATCAGCGCCCATTTCGCTCGTTACAATCGTCTTCACGACAACGCCGTTGTCAGGTAGCTGCCCGCGCTCCTTTAGGGTGCTCAGCAGATAATGAACCATGATGGCCCCCGACTGATTGCCGGATAATACCACGTACTCGCCCTCATTGTTGCGGACAACCGCGCCCATGCGGTCGCAATCCGGATCTGTTCCTACTATTATATCCGCTCCAACCTGATGAGCCAGCTCAATAGCCAGCGTGAATGCTTCACGTTCCTCCGGGTTTGGCGATTTCACTGTGCTGAAATAACCGTCCGGCTGCTCCTGCTGTGCAACCACATGAACATTAGTGAAGCCTGCTTGCGCGAGCACATGGCGAACCGGCATATTGCCTGCGCCGTGAAGCGGCGTATAGACAACCGAAAATTTTGCTCCCGCCCCGCTTTTAAGCAGATCGCTGTTCAGACTATGCGAAACGACCGTATTAACATAATCCTGATCCTCTTGATCCCCCAGCCAAATGAGCAGACCGCTTGCCTCTGCTTCCTGCTGGCTGATACGAAGGACTTTATCAAAACCGCTCACCTGCTGGATTGCGGCGATTACCTGCTCGGCATCCTCGGGAACCAGCTGGCAGCCATCAGAACCATAGGCTTTATAACCATTATACTCCGGCGGGTTATGACTCGCCGTTACGACAATACCGCTTGTTGCACCAAGTGCTCTCACGGCAAAAGACAGCTGCGGAGTTGGACGCAATCCTTTGAACAAATAGGCCTTCACACCGTTTCCGGCGAGCACAAGCGCGGCTTCCAAGGCGAATTCCGGCGAGAAGTTGCGTGAATCGTGGGCGATAACGACAGAGGGAGTGCTGCTCTTGGAAAGCGTCCATGCTGCCAGGCCCTGTGTTGCTTTTCCAACTGTATAGGCATTCAGGCGATTCGTGCCCGCTCCCATAACACCGCGCAAACCGCCGGTTCCGAATTCAAGATCACGATAGAAGCGGTCTTCGATTTCTTTGTCGTTGCCTGCAATGCCTGCAAGCTCTTCCTTTGTCGCCGAATCGATGGCCGGATCGTTCAACCATGCCTCGTAGCGTTCCTTTGCCGTTTGTACCATTCCTATCATTCCCTTCTCTCCACAAAAATAAAGTCTCTTCTATATTATATAGTTGGAATGGACAAATCCATGGACCGTTTGACTCCTTATTCGTTGGGGTCTTTAAGGGCAAACATAATTTCGCCTTCTGCGACAATTTTCCCATCGACCTTGGCGGTAGCCTGTCCTTTGCCGATGATGCCTTTAAACCGGGTGATCTCAACCTCAAGCGTCAAGGTATCCCCTGGCGTAACCTGTCCCCGGAAACGGAAATTATCAATGCCTGCGAAAAACCCGAGTTTCCCCTTATTGGCTTCCACCATCAGAATAGCAACTGTTCCCACCTGGGCGAGCGCTTCAACGATCAGTACGCCCGGCATAACCGGATATTGGGGAAAGTGACCGGTGAAGAACGGCTCATTCATTGTTACATTTTTGATGCCTACAGCCCGTTTTCCCGGCTCCACTTCAAGAATGCGGTCAATCAGCAGAAATGGCGGACGGTGCGGAATAATCTCCTGAATTTGTCTAATATCAAGCAGCTGAAAAAACTCCTTTCGTGTTTCACGTTTAAAATCGTTCGAATTGTGCCACAATAATGTCATCCTTCATGAAACTGCAGTCGTGGAGGTTGAGATAAGGGGTTTGGCCTAATGACCGAAGCGTCATATGGCCAAGCTCCTTTTTTAATGTATAAGCAAAGTATAATTCCCATCATACTTTGCTTATATTTCAAGGGGAAAAGCCTGCCTTCGCCAAAGGACGGCGCTTACTTATTTCTCTCTTGTAAGACGACGCACCTCATCAAAAGGATGGGGGCAACAGAAGGAATGTCCATCGCCACGTTTTCGGGAAGAGCCCTGAAAGCCGATTTATTCGGCTTTGCCAAGTTTCTCCTCCTTGTTGAGAGCGACAAACAGGAAAATATAAATAAATGCTGTGATAAACGAAAAAATAATAACAGCCCACAGATAAGCAGTGGCATATGAAAGCTCAAAGAAAATAAACATGATCGCCACGTAATAAAGCACCGTTGTCAACTTGCCCATCCAGTTGGCCGGTACCGTTTTTTTCCCCCGAAAATGAAAGAAAGCAGAACCTATGATCATCCCCAAATCTCTAATGAAAATAGCCGCACCCGCGCTCCAAGAAATAAGTCCGGTGAAGAGCAGCGACAAAATGACGGTGATCATCATCGTTTTATCTGCCAATGGATCCAGCATGGAACCCAGATTCGTCACTTGATTATTCCTGCGCGCTAAATATCCATCCAGAATATCGGTCAAACCGGCGGCCACCATGATGAAAAATGCCGTAATCATATGTCCTGCTGCAAAAATGAAGACGTAAACCGGAATTAATATAAACCGCAGCATTGTCAACATATTCGGCAGATTCAAACGCTCACGCCTCCTTATTTTTACTGGATGACGCTTCAAAGTTCCTCAACCATTATACCTCTAGCCCAGGAAAAATAAAACTACTTCGCTATGCCGCTGCCCTCGTTTCCCCACGGTTTTTATGCTTTCCATCCCATTTTCAATCCGCCTCGCCAAAGTCAAATCAAATGAAAACGTAACGCCCGTTTACAAAAAAGATACTGTCCTGGTCTAAACTTTCCTTCCATACTGACCGAAAATGATAGTACACCTAAGTGTAATTACTTGAAATCTGTCCAGAAAGCAAGCTAATTGAGTCAGGAGGATTAAAAACATTTTGAAAAAAACCATCCGTAAACTATCTGTTACCGCACTGGTCTTCGTTCTCTGCATGACCGGGCTCGCATCCGTCGTTGGTGCGGCAGCGGAAGTCACCTTGTCCAAATTATTGCTGTCCGCAAATGAGCTTTCACTGGAAGTCGGCGACAGCTCCACCTTGACAACCACTGGTGTATATTCCGACGGAACGACCAAGAACCTGACGGCCCTCGCGGACTGGAGCGGCGAGAAGGCATCGATAGCCACCGTATATAATGGAACCATTACCGCCAAATCGGAAGGTTCCGTAACCATAGTTGCTGCTTATGGAGACTTGGTGCAATCCGTTCAAGTTACCGTAACCAAGAAGGTTAAAGCCTTGACGAAAGATACGCAAATTCTTAATCTCCGCAAAAATGAATCGGGTGCGATCAAGTTGACCGCCACGTATAGCGACAACTCGACTCAAGATGTGGCAAGCATCGCGGATTGGTCCTCCAGCAACGAGAAGGTTGCGACTGTTTTGAACGGCAGCGTGACAGGAATCAGCTCCGGCTCCGCAACGATTACCGCCACACTCGGCAAGAAAACGGTGACCATAGATGTCAATGTAGAGCTGGTCAATCGCATTGCCGTAAACAAATCCAAATTGTCCTTGCTGCTTAAAGGATCAGAAACCGTGGTTCTTACAGCGACATACCCGGACGGCACTACAAAAGATGTGACGGCCGATGCCAAATGGTCTTCCAGCGACGATCAGGTTGCTGATGCGCTTAAGGGCGTCATTACCGGCTATGCAGCGGGAACAGCTGTTATTACAGCCTCCTATGGCACAAAAACGACAAGCATCACTGTCGATGTCGACAAGACAATCGCATTGAATGTGGACCAGGACAGCATCTTCCTTCATATTAAAGGCACACCCCAGCAATTGAAGGTAACCGCCCAATACGCCGATGGCCGCAACTCAGATATCACGAATGAGGCGGAGTGGACCTCCAGCGACGAAACGGTCGCATATGTCAGCAATGGACTGGTTACCGGTTACAAGTCGGGCTCCGCTGTCATAACTGCCAAGTACAACGGCAAGTCGGTTGACATCGACGTCGATGTTGAAGTCGTCAATCATCTGGATGTCAGCCCGGTTAAAGTCGTGATGAGTGCTGGTGATACCGGCAATCTCGCACTGATTGCGACCTATGCCGATGGAAAGCCCGAAGATATAACCGAAAAAGCCGACTGGAGCTCGGATAATGAGGATGTAGCCTACGCATCCAAAGGCTTGATAACGGCCTATAAGTCAGGTACCGCCCAGATTAGCGGCTCCTACGGCGGAAAAACGATCAAGGTAACCGTTTATGTTGATGTACCAAGCAAATTGACTACCAGCTCCAAGGAAGTGAATGTGGAGGTTAATGGTGAATACCAAGCTACTCTAACAGCCGTATACTCCGACGATTCGACCGCAATCATAACATCCAAAGCAAAATGGACAACATCGGACGAAGCTATTGCCGAAGTCGAGGCCGGCAAAATTACCGGACTTGCTGAAGGCACAGCTACAATCACAGCCGATTATAATGGCGTGACTGCCAAAATAACCGTCAAGGTTGGGTTGGCCAAAGAGCTTGAAGCCAATGTTACATTGGTCTCATTGGCTCTTAACGATACGGAGCAAATTACTTTGGAAGCAACCGACGCTTCCGGAAAAGTCACAGACGTTACCTCAGACGCAAAATGGAGCTCCAGCAGAGCGACGATTGCTGATGTGAAGAAAGGGCTCGTCAAAGCCATAGCGAAGGGAACAGCGACCATTACAGCCACTTATGGGGGGCAGAGCGCTGCTATCGCGGTTGAAGTCGACCAGATCACCAGAATCGAAGCATCGGTATTCAACGTATCGCTCAAATCCGGCAAGTTCGAGCAGATTGCCGTTACAGTGACTTATAACAATGGTAAAATCAAGGATGTCACCGCACTTGCAGAATGGAAGACATCCAATTATTTGGTGGCCACCGCCAAAAGCGGTAAAATCATGGCAGTCGGCTACGGTAAAGCATCAATCTCCGCTACCTATGCGGGTAAAACGGTCAAAGTGCCAATTGATGTGGACACCTTGAAATATTTTGAAACGAGCGAGGTCAGCCTGACACTCACTCCTGGCAAGCAAGTACAGGTGATCTCGACAGCTACTTACGCCGACCAGACCGAAGCGGATGTTTCCAAAGCCGCACAATGGGCTTCCTCCAAAGTGACAGTTGCCACCGCTAAGGACGGCATCATCAAAGCGACCGGCAAAGGGAAAGCGACCATAACCATCAGCTTTGCTGGCAAGAAGGCCAAAATTCTCGTTACCGTCAATTAATTATATTTGACACAATTCAAAAAGCCGATCGCGGAATGCTCCGCGATCGGCTTTTTACTCAGTCACTTAAAAACCATACTCAGACATGCAAATAACCCTCTGCTCCAGGCGAGCAGAAGGAAATAAATGGGACAAAACTCTACGAATCAGCAAATATTAGATCATACATATGCTTCCAGGTGTCCCATACAAATATGTCTTCTCCAGCCCTCTTCCCGAGCATGGAATAGCCAATGTACATCCCGCCAAGTATCGCGATGATACAAAGCGCGGGTACGATGCTTTTCCGCAGCAGCCAAAACAGGATGCGCAGCCCAGGATTCCTTCTGGAACGCGTATTCTTGCCCACCTGCCGCTCGTCGCCAGCCTCCTGGCCACGCTGCTTGCGCGAATCATCCTCCGCCTCCGGCGTTTTGACGTTATCCGGAGCGGCACGGAGCAGGTTTTTTCGTTCCGGCCGTGAAACACCTTCCGTTTCGATAGCCGTCTGTTTTTTTATTTCCATTTCAGTTCACTCATTTCTAAGCGCGCATGTTGTTCGCGAGTCCCATCATGGTATCACTTGAGGACAACGCTCTAGCGCTTAACTGATAAGCGCGCTGCACGTTAATCAGTTCGGTCATCTCATCGGTTAAATCAACATTGGATGCTTCCAGATAACCCTGGTTTACAGAGATGTCATTGTCAGGAGCAGCCGTCACGGTGCGAAGAACATCCGCTACGTTTAATCCGTCCGCAAGGGCAAATAGATTATCGGCAACCGGCGAGAGCAGAGACGGTTTTACTGCTTGAACGAGCTTCAGCTGGCCAAGCGCCAATGTATTACCGTCAGCCAATACTCCCAGTACGGAGCCATCCTTGTCAAACTTAACCGACTTCACTTCAGCCGGTATCTCAATACGCTGATCATTGGTATCCAAAACAGGATACCCTTCCTTGGTTGTTAATATATTCATGCCATTATTGTCAAATGTCAGCTGAAAAGCTCCGTTGCGCGTATACGCCAGATTACCCGCGTCATCGGCCATCACCTCAAACAATGCATCGCCTTGTATCGCCACATCGTAAGGCTGATCGGTTTGCTGCAGCTGGCCCTGCGACAGATCCGGCTGGACCATTGTAAGGCGCGAGCCCCATCCCTGGTTGAAGCCCAGCGGCGTGAGCCTGCCAGGCTGCGTGAAAGCCTCCGGCTGCTGCTTCAAGGTGGTAAGCAGATCCTCGAATGAGCCTTGCTTGCGCTTATAACCGGTTGTATTAGCATTCGCAATATTATCGGCGAGTATGTCCAGCTTTTGCTGCAATCCGTTCATGGATACCATGGCATTGATCATTGAACTGTTCATGAGCCGTCTCCTTTGTTATACAGGCTTCCATCTGCTTGGAGTGCCTGCGGGGCTTATACAATACGACAAGGTCTAAACACGGCCCACTTCGTTAACTGCTTTGTCCAAGCTGCGGTCGTAAAATTGAATCACCTTCTGATTCGCCTCATAAGCCCGCATGGCTGACATGAGATCAACCATGGATTGTGCCGAGTCGACATTCGAACGCTCTATGTAGCCTTGGCGAACCTCCACACGGTCAGCCGCATTCACAGGACGCGCATTGTCGGCATTGCCATTCAACGCGAATTTGCCGTCACCGCCACGCACCAGTTCATTGGGATCGTCAATCCGTGTCAGCAGAAGCTGTCCGACATTGGAATCGGGTCCATGAACAAGCTGATTCTGTCCATTCAACTCCAACTGGTTCAATACGATTCCCTGCGGCAGCTGAATCGGCGCTCCATCGGTTCCAATCACTCTTGTTCCATTGGCTATCCGGACAAGAAATCCCTGCCCGTCCTGCCTGACCTGATTCATCGCAACACCCTGAGGAAACTCAATCGGCTCTCCACCCGCTCCCAGCACTCTTGAACCTGCCGACAGAGCCAGGAAACCCTGATCCCCTAACGTCAGCTGGTCCATCGAAATCCCCTGCGGCAGCTGAATCGGCGCTCCATCCACTCCAAGTACTCTTGAGCCGTCGGCCATAGCCAGAAATCCCTGCTCGTCCAGCTTAAATGAACCATCGCGCGTATACCGCGTTTCTCCACTCACATCCTGTACCGTGAAAAAGGCTTGAGGCTGAAAAGTCAGCTGCCCATCAGGCGCTACATTTTTCCCGGATTCATCAAATTGAATGCCCGGCACTTCGATATCCGATAGTATGGCAAAATCAGACGGCTGACCGGTTTGCGTCAGATCGCCCTGCAGCTGAATTTGCAAGCTCTCCTCGGCAAAAACACCAGTGTTGATTTTCCCGATCGGACCGTTTGAATTTTCTGTTCCTGTGAGCTGCAGCAGCATTTCCGGAAATGACCGGGTGACTGCGTTATTTTGCTTATAACCGGGGGTATTTATGTTCGAGATATTGTTCGTGACGGTATCGTGGCGATGCTGCTGGGCAATCATGCCCGCTGCAGCCGTGTATAGACCTCTTAACATGGACTTGGAACCTCCCGAGAGCTTCTACCGTGAAAGCTGGCTTCGCAAACCTCAACCCAAGCTTTCGCCAGAAGCGCTGACTTCGTAAGTATATGCTGTGTTTGTTCAAAGAAACACATGAAACTGGCGAAACGAATACATATACCTATATATCGGCAGGAAAATGAGCGGGGTGAATAGTATATTCCTAAGTCTTTAGGCTCATTTACGCTTCTCGGCACGCCCCCCTTTTGGCGTCCTACCCAAGCGCAACCTGGCTCTGTTCATCTGTTGGCGAGTCTGGAGAACCAAGCTTATTTCTTCATCCGGTCCAAATGATCCAGCAGCAGCCCTGTTCCCTTTACTACACAATGCATAGGGTTCTCAGCGATAAGAACCGGAACCCGCAGTTCTTCTGCCAGCAGCGTATCCAACCCGCTGAGCAGTGCGCCGCCTCCGGTAAGAATAACGCCGCGGTCAATAATGTCTGCCGAAAGCTCGGGCGGAGTCTGCTCCAGCACGGATTTGGCTGCCGCCACGATGTGCGAGACCGGTTCCCAAAGCGCTTCCCTTACTTCTTCGGAGTGAATCGTGACTGTAAGCGGCAAGCCCGATACCATATCCCTGCCGCGAATATCGACTTCTTCCCTGCGGCCGTCCTGATAAACCGTTCCGATCTGAATCTTGATATGCTCGCTAGTCCGCTCGCCGATCAGGAG
Organism: Paenibacillus sp. JT22N12; assembly: GCF_056269365.1. NCBI lineage: Bacteria > Bacillati > Bacillota > Bacilli > Caryophanales > Paenibacillaceae > Paenibacillus > Paenibacillus sp. JT22N12. The sequence continues at coordinate 129,515 of NZ_JBWDNU010000007.1, forward strand.
CTTGTACTTGTTTTTGATATACTTCATGATCGCCTCGTCAAATTTGTCCCCGGCGACCTTAATAGAAGAGGCGGTAACGACATCGCCCATAGAAAGAACGGCTACATCTGTCGTTCCGCCACCAATATCCACGACCATATTGCCGCTTGGCTGATAAATATCCATTCCGGCGCCGATCGCGGCCGCTTTAGGCTCTTCCTCCAAGAATACGTCCCTTGCTCCGCTCCGCTCTGCTGCCTCACGAATTGCTTTTTGCTCCACCGATGTTATATTAGTGGGGGCGCAAATAAGAATTCGTGGGCGGCTGTACCACGAACGGCCGCCCACACGATCAATAAAAGACTTCAGCATGATTTCGGTGATTTCAAAGTCTGCGATAACGCCGTCGCGAAGGGGCCGGATGGCAATGATATTGCCGGGCGTACGCCCCACCATACGATGCGCTTCTTCGCCAACAGCGAGCACGCGCTTTGTTTCGCTTTCGATCGCCACGACCGAAGGCTCATCCAATACAATGCCCCTTCCTTTCACATGAATGGACACATTAGCCGTGCCTAGATCAATTCCAATGTCCTTGCTAAACATAAGTCTGAAGTCCCCCAGAACGAATAGTAGTCGATGCCAAAATCATATCGTACTGTATTCGCTGAATTGAACGAAATTCCTCTATTTTTGTAGAAAAAATCGCTTACGATTTTGCTGCGGCAAGGACTTCGCGTTTACGACCGCTTGTTTTCTTATACTTTATTTTTGTCGCCTCTCCTCCCCTTAGGTGCCGGATCGATTTATGGTATTCCAGTATGTGTTTCACCTGGTCCGCCAAATCGGGATTGATTTCCGGTAATCGCTCCGTCAAATCCTTGTGCACCGTGCTTTTCGAGACGCCAAACTCTTTGGCAATCGTTCGTACCGTATGCTTCGTCTCGACGATACAACGGCCGATCTTTATGGTCCGTTCCTTGATGTAATCGTGCACGCTCCCGCCTCCCTACTCGAGATAGTTTGGTACATTATATGAGGGGTACGGGTATATATTCTTTATGTCCAAGCCTGACAAGCTCAAGTTATGCAAATATTTTCAAAAACGCAGGCCGCAAGGCTTATCCCAAGGACCTGAAAATAAGCAAAAAGACAGGGTTTCCCCTGCCTTTTCACACTTTCGCTCTTGACCTGCTCAATTTTATTCTGTTTTTTATTGAGCGGCGTCCGCGGAGGCCATGGTCAGCAGCGTATTCGGGTTGATTGCTTTTCCGTCCTTACGAACCTCGAAGTGCAAATGCGTACCCAGATCCTTCTCAAGCTCGCTGCGGCCAGCTCTTGCAATCAGCGTGCCTTGTTTCACATCGTCGCCGACTTTGACCTGTACATCGCTAAGGCTTTGGTACACGGTCACCAGACCGTCCGCATGCTTGATCTCAACAATGCTGCCATTCAGCGGATGCTGCTCCGCTACCGTTACTTTACCGCTCAGCGCTGCGTTGACATCAAAGGTTTTGTCATCCGCGTTGGCCAGATCAATCCCCATATTGCCCATAAACGTGTTCCCTGATTGAATCAAAGCCGCCTGGCGTTCTTCACTTGGCGCCTTCTCATCATAGAAAGGGGACACTACTTCCAGCTGCGTGTAGTCAGCCGGCCACTGCATTGTCTCGTTCGCAGAAGCGATGACTTCCAGCGTGTCTTCCGTTTCGGTCGTGTCAGCAGTTTCATCCGTCGTACCTTGGCTTACCGCAGAGTCGGTGGTTGTCGGTGCAGTCGTAGTTGTTTCATCCGCCCCCTGGTAAATCCACATTAAGGTTACGATAATTGCTGCCGCGGCCATGAACGCTGCTGGTGCTGTCCATTTCTTCGACAGCAGCTTTCTCCATGCAGAAGGTTTGACGGCAGTTCCTCCCATAGCAGTTTTGGGAGAGTCTTCATTGAGCTTTGGTTTGTTTTGATCATTCATTGTTCTATCACCTCACTAGCCATTGTTGCCACAACCTAGCAGTTTATACGTGAGGGCCAAACATTTTTGAAAGATTGTCAGAAAGCGGGCGTGGCAGTTGATCTCGCGGCCTGCCTGGCCGCAGCGTGCATCCTATTAACCTCCTGCGCCCAATAACCTGGATCTTTGCTGCAAGACTAGCGCCGATAAAGGAAGCTTCGAAGCTTGCTCCACCTTTGTTCCGGAATAGTAGTGAGTCACAATTTGCACCGCACCGATGCCATTCTTTGCCATTCCGTCGGCTCCCCATTGACTCATGCCCACGCCGTGTCCATAACCAAATGTGGTGAAAGTAATTTCATCGTCCTGGATTGACCACGAGAACTGCGAAGATGCAAGCCCAAGCTTCTCACGCACCTCGCGGCCGCTGAGAGTCTTTCCGCCTACAGCAACCGTTTTGATCCGTTTGCCCTCGGTGGTTTCCAGAATCCGCATCGATCTCGCTGCGCTTTTCTTCACTCCCAGCTTGTCTGCAAAGTCACCCAGCTTCATCGTTACCGTTTCTTTGTAACGCGGAGAGATCTCCTTATCCCAGGGACTCGCCACGCTTTGCAGATAGGGTACATCTATTTGCCAATAATCGGAGGCATTCTCGGTATAGCCGTTGCTGGTAGAGAAGAAAGCCGCCTCTATAGGCTCGCCTTTGTAGGTGATAATCTGACCTTTCGTTTCCTCGACTGCGCGGTTCAGCTTGTTCAGATTCGCTTCCCTCTCCGCCCCGTTCCAGCGGCTTAAAAGCTTGTTCAAGGACAAATAAACCTGATTCTGCACGGTGTCTGTCACATCGGCCGCTCCGCCTGACGGAGGAGTTATTCTCTCACCCGCGGCAAGGCGTCTGTAGATGTAAGTCCTGGCTGCTATCGCCTGCGCCTTGAGCGCCTCCAGTTCAAATTCAACAGGCATTTCCGCCGCAATTACGCCGCGCACATAAAGTTCAATGGGCAGTGTCTCGATACGCTTGTCCGCCGTGAGAAAAACCTGAACCCTCGTCCGTTCATACTCCGTTAGAGAATTCCCTTTGGAGCCTGTATCAACATCTCCATTGGGCCCATTGCCTGAACCTTTCCGGTCAGTTTCAGATGGTTGCGGGCTAACCTGTTCCCCTATACTCTCATCCGGCGCTTTTACAAGAGCAGACTCTATCTCTTCAATCTTCGTTTCCTTTATATCCCGCTGAGCGTTCATCAGTAAAATACCTTTCCATAGGACAATGACTATCAGGCCTGCCGCAAACCCGCCCCACCAACGCCTTGTCCCTCTCCGCCAGCTGCGGCGCCGTCCGGTCTGCCATCTCATCTGATTCATTGCACACTCCTTTCCCGACCTGTCCGGTTCTATTCTTCCTGCTCTCTTAAGACATCCGCTGCTCTATAGTCTATGAGGTGTTTTAGTAGGATAGTACCGAAAGGAATGGGATACGGTTATTAGATACAGGGGCGTTTACGATAAATAGAGGCGGCGAATCACGTTGATCAATAGGGGGATTTACCTTACCTGCAAAGCAAACTGGAGGCAAAATAAATACCCCCTTCAACGCCTGTAACAAGCGGTGAAGGGGGTATGTTGTAAATAATGTCTGATTACGCCCAGGTTGGCTGAACCTTCATGCGGGCAACTTCTTTTTCGCGTTTGTAATCATGCTTCTCGGCAGCTGGCTCGGCCGATACTGCCGATATGATGACCTCGGGCGTCATCTCAGGCTGGGCCGGAAACATAATGACATCCTCCAGCGCCTTCGCATAACCCGGTTCCTTTGTGACGGGTGCCACTTCCGTGTCCCGCTCTTTCTTCTCGTCGATACGGAAAATCGTGGCGCCCAGTCCCGCCAGCTTGCCCGTAATATCCACGTAACCACGGTCGACATGATGGATACCGGTAATTTCCGTTTCCCCCTCGGCACAAAGCGCTGCGCATACTAGCGCCGCACCCGCCCTCAGATCGGTGGCGCATACTTTGGCGCCCGTTAGGGCAAATCCGCCGCTGACAATCGCTGTGCGGCCTTCTACCTTGATTTGAGCGCTCATCTTCTGGAACTCCTCCACATGCATGAAGCGGTTCTCGAAGACAGTCTCCGTCACGATGCTTGTGCCCTCCGACATCATCAGCAGCGCCATCATCTGCGATTGCATATCCGTCGGAAATCCGGGATAAGGCAATGTCTTGACATCGACAGCCTTCAGCCTGCCCGGGGCACTGACACGAAGACCGTTATCAGTCTCCATGATCTCGACGCCCATCTCCTGCAGCTTGGAGATCACAGGGGCCAGATGGTCGGCAATCGCACCATCTATATGTATATCTCCACCGGTTATTGCCGCTGCAATCATATAAGTCCCCGCCTCAACGCGGTCGGGAATCACCGTATGTGCAACGCCGGACATTTGTTCAACGCCTTCAATCCGTATAATTCCGGTTCCGGCTCCGCGGACCTTTGCGCCCATCGCATTCAGATAATTGGCAAGATCCACGATCTCGGGTTCCTTGGCCGCATTCTCAATGGTTGTCGTTCCCTGCGCCAATGCTGCAGCCATCATAATATTTTCGGTCGCGCCGACACTGGCAACGTCCAGATATATTTTGGCACCTTTAAGACGGTTGGTTGTACGTGCTTCAATGTAGCCTTGACCTAAAATGATTTCTGCACCCATGGCCTCAAAGCCCTTCAAGTGCTGGTCAATGGGGCGCGTACCGATCGCGCAGCCGCCAGGAAGCGAAATTCTGGCACGGCCAAGGCGGGCAAGCAAAGGGCCCATTACCAAAAATGATGCCCGCATCTTGCGGACCAGCTCATATGGAGCTTCAAAGGAGGTTAACTGCTGCGCGGATATCCGCATCGTCTCATTGTCGTATGTTAACTTGCCGCCTAATGCGGTAAGCACTTGTTGTATCGTTGTAACGTCGTCTAGATTAGGCACGTCATAAATGACGCTGTCGCCTTCTTGTGCCAATAACGTGGCAGCGAGAATCGGCAGAACGGCGTTTTTTGCCCCGCTCACTCGTACATTTCCGGATAATCGCTGGCCGCCGCGGACGATTATTTTGCTCATCTTAGGTTTCCCTCCGCGCGCAGTAGATTCGTCTAACTGATCGTGTAATATATGATACCATGGTTTCGGCACCCAACTTTCATCATAACATTTACCAACATAAAGCGACAAGCTTTATTTTCAGAATGTCAAAATTACCGTCATTTTATACCATTCGGAGCATGATTGGTTTTTGGTGCCGTCATATACTACCCATTGTTGACATGTTCCCTCGATGTTATTCGACAATTCCTCTAAGCAGATTGGACCATTGCCAGTAATCAATGACAAATCCAGCGAACAGATGTCCCAAAATAACAGCGATCATGACCTGCAGCAGACGGGCCCGGGTGCTTTTGGGACGGCGCATGAATAAATCCAGTTTGACATCTTGAATGACATACCAAGCCAGTGTAATGCACATCAGCTCGATGACGATGGACACCAGCGCGTGCAGGCCTGCAGTGGCAACGACATTGTCCATATCCATTTCCTTGTTCACCTGACCTCATAGGTTTGACCGTACGTGCAAATACTATTGTAAAGCCCGCAGCAGCAGAGAAGCAAATTCAGCCCTGCTTGCGGTTTGCTCCGGTTTAAACTCCTGATCGGGATAACCGCCAATCAAGCCTTTTTGCTTCAGTGCAGCAAGAGATGCGGATGACCAGTGATTCATGTCCACGTCATTGTAGGGTGCCTTCAGCGGTTTGACTGTACTCAGACTTAACGCCTTGACGAGCATAGCGGCCATCTCCTCGCGTGTAATGAAACGCTCCGGTCCGAACGTGCCGTCCGGATAACCGCTCGCCCACCTGGCTGTTACCGCCTGCGCGATAGCTCCGGCTGCCCAATATTTCGCGGGAACATCCCTATATTGTACCGCACCTGCCTTAGGAGGTTTAAAAGCGCGGACCAGCATGGATACCGCTTCGGCTCTGGTAATGCTCTCATCCGGCCGGAATTGGTAAGCGCCGCTGCCGGCGATAATCCCTTTTGTATTCAAGGCAACAATCGCTCCTTCGGCCCAATGTCCGGCAATATCGCGGTAACCCGCTACGATTTGATCCGCATCGATGCGAAGTCCGTAATATTGTTTGTCGAACGGGGCGCTTGCAGTCACTTTAATGTAATACAAGCCTGCTTCAAGCTTGGTCTCTGCGGCGATTCCGGTCTCGCCCGGTTTGGATTGAAGAGTGGAAATTATTTTTTGGCGCTTATCCATCATGACTGCCTTTATTCTTACATCGGCAGGGATGCCGCTTACCTTTAGACCTACGACACTTCCAGCCCCAAGACGCAGCTGATACCAGTCTACATCCTGCGCATCGCCAATCACACCTGTGTAATCAGAACTTGAACTGACTGCTGTGGCTTCATAGGTTTTGTTGTTCGGTTCATTGGGATCCGTATATTTGGTTCTGAAATCCATTGCCAGCGTATACTGCCCGATGACCGGACTTGCCTGCGCGGACATGGCGTTATACACGCGAAAATAATAAGTCCCCGGAGTAATGCTCATCAGTTCGGAGGTCTCGCTTGCACCTTCGCCATTCTCGTCCACCTCAAGCAGCGGCCCATCCTTTAATTGAATGGAAAGCGAGGGGTCGATCCGGACAGAATCCGTCGATAACGACAGCTTGAGCGTGCCTCCGGTCTCGAAATGGACCACATACCAGTCACGGTCTCCCGTTTGATGAAAATTGCCGACAATGGTCTGGGATCTGGGAGACAAAGTGAATCCCGAATACTGTTTATCATTGTTCTCGTAGGCGTCTGCGCTCATCTCAAAGCTCGAGGTAAGCAGATAAGGAAGCACGGTTTGATTCTGGTTGTCTGTTAATTGAACCTCAAAATAATTAATCCCTTTCTTAACCTTCCAGTCTGCGGTTTCATTGCCCAGCCTGGTCTCCTTCGTGCTCTGAGCATCGTCGCCGGTATAATGCGTCATGGTAACCGATGGCTGTGAGCCCTCTCCAGCCGTAATCCCCTGAAACTGGATAGACATTGTGCCATCATAAGGCACATCAATCCTATACCAGTCACGGTCGGCATTCCCGCTGATTTCTGCGGCAATTTTGGTTCCTGCAGGGAACGCTGCCGCTTTGTCTCGGGTATTATTTGGCTCATATTGATCGGTCTTGAGCGAAGCTGTAACGGCCTGGTCAACGCTGAGCAGCCCATAGCCTGAGGCGTCATCGACACCCTTTTTCCCGATATCTTCCGCGCTCTGCCTAAGCGTCTCCCGGATTTGGTAAGGCTTGTAATCCGGATGCACCGCCCAGATAAGCGCGGCGGCGGCGGCGGCCTGCGGAGCAGACATCGAGGTCCCCTCCTCACGCGTATAACCGCCTCCAACCGCAGTAGTATATACGCTCCAAGGAGCAACGATATCCAGCTCCGGCCCTTTATTGGAACGCGGCTCCGCTTTGCCATCAGCCGTTACACCGCCTACAGCCAGCACGCTTGGATAAGCTGCGGGATATTTCACCTTGGCTCTGGATCCCAATGTTGCTCCGTCATTGCCGCTTGCGGCAACCAGCAGCACGCCTTTGGACTCGGCATACAAGGCGATGTCCTTCATATAGGGCGAATATCTGTACAGTCCAACGGAAAGAACAACAATCTTCGCGCCATGCTTCACGGCATACAGGATCGCCTCACCGAGACGCTCCTCATCACCGTAGCCCTCTTCATCCAGCGCCTTGATCGGCATAATCCTGGCCTTCCACAGAATCCCGGATATCCCCTTTCCGTTATTGCCACTGCCCGCCAGAACACCTGCCACTGCCGTGCCGTGACCATTATCATCCTCAGGGGCATTGCCAGGATGAACGAGATTGGTGCCCTCAACAAGATTGTCCTTGAGATCCGGATGATCCAGATCGACTCCGGTGTCTACGAGCGCAATCGTCAGATCAGTCTGGTCATGCACGGTCGACCATGCTTCCCTGGCTCCGATCTGATCCAGAAAATGCTGCTTGGGCAGCTCAGGGTCACTGGTGCTGACCACGCCGAGCAGCGTGACAGTGCTGCTCGGCTCTACATACGCAACACCTGGCGTTTGGCGAAGCGTTCGGAGCCATCCCTCGATGTCGGACCCAGGATCTTCAGGGCGAACGACATCCACGGCTGCAGACAATGATTGCCGGCTTATGACATGAGTCCCGGGCAGTATTCTCTCCTGCCCGGGGTTCCATTTGAGGAGCCAGCTTTGCGTTTCCCCTGAGGAGCCTCCTGCCGCCGTCAGCGGGCCTTCAGCAGCAGATAGATCAACTTGTACAGACTCGCCTCCCGGACGGCTTAGAACTGGAGATATAGTGCCCAGAATGAGACTCCAGACTAGCAGCACGGCCAGCATAAAAGACCATCTGCGTGCAGCACGTCCTTGCTGTGCTTTATGGGCATTCACAGTAACTGCGGAATCAGGTCTCCGCTTCAATCGTTTCCACTCGTCCAAACGTTTATTTCCACACTGGTCATCCTCCGCGGCTGCATATCTATTCCCGTTGATCCGGGCCTGGCGAGCCCTTGGCGGAGAGAAGTAACCGGATTGGAGCATGGGCAAACAAGCCTGGCCAATACGGCCTTGCGCTCCAGTTGCAACCCTTCCGGCTTCGCCCTCTGGACTGCCGTTATTATTCGAATGCGGATCCCAGTATGGTTCGTTCATCATATTCTGCCTTTAACCTGCAAATTAGTGTTATGAAACCTTTTCGCGTTTTATAGTACATTCTCCTTTTGCCAATTTCTTTAAATCTTCATAAAGAGACCATAGACCTACATGGATTCCATTTACTTATCGATACTATGCATCTGCAAACCCGCTTCATTACCTTTTTGAAATATCCGAAATGTTAAATTTCACGGAAGGGTCCGGGATAAAGAAAAAAAGCGGTCCAAGTCCCCTGTTCAGGGCCTGAACCGCTTTCCAGATCGGCATACCTCCACGTATGTTGCAGACAAGCTAACTGCCAATACGCGTAAACAAGTCATTGACGACGGAAAAATGCTCATTGATCCAGCCCAGAACAGGTCCGGGAATAATACCAAGCGCAACTGTCAAAACCGCGCTCAGCCAAATCACAATGCCTGTCGTCACCGGCACGGGAACCTCAGTATCCTGAGTCGCGGAGCGCATGAACATTTGGCGGACGATTCCGAAATAGAAATAATACGAAATGGCGCTGGTTGCCACCATGACCGCCACAATCCAATAAGCCTGGGACTGGGCAGCGCCAAGCAAGATGAACAGCTTGCCGAAAAACCCGCCTGTAACCGGCAGTCCCGCCAGTGAAAGCACGAATACAATCATCGCCGCCGCTGTCCAGGGCGCCCGGTAATACAATCCGGCGAACCCGTTCAGCTCATCATTGCCGGATGCCTTGCTCACAACAGTGATGACGGCGAACGCTCCGATATTCATCAGCATATATACCGCCAGGTAGAACAGAAACTCGCTGAAATTGGACGTGTGATAGCCTTTGAAGGAGATCCCCAGCGGCACGAGCAGGTATCCTGCATTGGCTACACCCGAGAGCGCCATGAGCCGCTTCAGATTCACCTGACGCAGCGCTGCCGTGGAACCGACGATCATCGCAGCGGCCGCCATAATAAGCAGCACGAGCAGCATATCGTCGGCAATGGGGGCATCCGGCGTATTGGCGAAGATCACGACATTATAGACGATCCGAAAGACAACAGCGAGCGCGGCGCCCTTGGAAACAACCGCGAGAAAAGCTGTAATCGGCGTCGGTGCACCTTGATAGACGTCCGGTGCCCAAAGATGAAACGGCGCTGCTGCGATTTTGATGCCAAGCCCTGCGATAATGAAGAAGAAGGCGATATAGAGCAGTTCTTTGAAATCTGTAGCATGCTGCTGGACACCGATCGCAATGGCACCCAGATTCGTGGCGCCTGTGATCCCGTACAGATAAGACATTCCAAACAGGATCAGTGCGGATGAGATACCGCCGGTCACCACATATTTGAATGCAGCCTCGGCAGACTGGACGGCATGCTTTCGAATTCCAACCAGCACATAGGTTGTGATGCTTAGCAGCTCAAGACCTAGATACAAGGTGATCAAATCACCGGAAGAAGCCATCATCATGGCACCGACGACCGCCGGCAACAGCAGGTAGTAGAATTCGCCTTTGTCCGGAATCTCCGCGCGCTTGACTGTTCCCAGGCTCAGGAGCACAATCAGCACCGTTGCCACCAGAAAAACGATTTTCAACAGGCTGGAGAATTGATCGATCCGGTAGCTGTCAGCCAGCAGACGGATCGCACCGCCTGTTGGCTCACCATTAGCATTCGCAGAAAGCGGATGATTGACCAGATCGACTAACCGCCAGATCACAAAACCAAGCGACGTCAACAGGCCGCCAAGCGTGAGCCAGCCAATAACCGCCCGGCTGGTTTGTCTTGGCATCGCCAGATCAATAATGACCAATACAATTGTGAAAACAATGAGAATCCATTCCGGGGCGAGATAGGCCGCATCGCTCCAGGTAAGAGGTTGAAGAGCCGGAAGCGGCTGTTGGGTAACATCCATTGTCTATCTCCCCACCTTCCCGTTAAGTTGCTGCAGCAGAGCGTCGAAGCCATGCTTCATCGGCTCGGTCAGCACGGCGGGGTACACCCCGATCAGCACGATGAATGCCAGCAGGGCAATCATCGGCACAGCCTCGATCAGCCTGGCATCGCGCAGTGTTCCATATCGCTCCGATATCGGACCGAATGTAATCCCGAGCACGCTTCGCAGCACATACACCGCGGTCAGAATCACACCAAGCACAGCAATCGCCGTTAGGATACGCATCGATTCGAACAATCCCAGAAGCGAGAGGAACTCTCCGATAAAGCCCGATAATCCTGGCAGCCCCAGCGAGGCCATCCCAGCCGTCAGAAGAATGCCGCTGATAAACGGCAGGCTCTTGGCCAGGCCGCCCAACTCGCTGAGCTCCGTGGTGCCGGTCCGCTCGTAGAGAATGCCGACAATAAGGAACAATAGTGCAGAGATAAAGCCGTGTGACACAAGCTGGACCATTGCCCCCTGCAGGCCAATTTCATTCAGGGAAGCAATACCCAGCATGACAATCCCCATATGGCTGATCGATGAGTAGGCAAGCACCAGCTTGAATTCCTTCTGCACCAGCGCCAGCACCGCACCGTACAGAATATTGATGACACCCAATATGGCGAGCACCACGGCCCAGTGGCTCGTCTGGAGCGGGAAGAGAAACACGCCGAAGCGGATAAGCCCGTAAGCCCCCATTTTGAGCAGGATGCCTGAATGAATCATGACAATCGAAGGGGGAGCCTCCGCATGGACACGCAGCATCCAGGTATGAAATGGAAAGATCGGAAGCTTGATTCCAAACGCAATCAGCAGCAGAATGAAGATCGACCAGCGCATCGTATCCGTCATGTAAAATGGATTGGACTGCCCTTGCGCGGCATCCGGCGGCATATTGACATACGAGTCGGGGTTGACCATGTTATCCTTGATCACTGCGTAATCACCGCTGTAGGACAGATGAGTGACCTGACCGCCTCCCGGCTGATCGACGGTGAAGCCTGCCGTGGATACAAGCAGAACAAAGGCAATCAGCATGATTGCTGAGCCGACACCATTATAAATCAGGAATTTATTGGCTGCCTTCTCCCGGTTCATATAGCCCCAGATTCCGATCAGGAAGAACATCGGAATCAAGGTGAGCTCGAAGAAGACGAAGAAGAGAAACACGTCCCTGGCCAGAAATACGCCGAGCATCCCGATTTCCAGCAGCAGAAACCACAAGTAGAAGGATTTCCAGCGTTTTTTAATATTGACTGAGGCGAGCGCCGCCATCGCGGCAACAATGGTTGTCAGCAGCAGCAGCGGCAGCGACAGCCCGTCGACGCCCAAATGATATTGAAATTTGAAAGCATAGGACGTCACCTCGCCGACTACTTCCTTGCTCAGCGACGCATCGACCCAGGTTGAATTCTCTTCATACGGCTTCCCTCCGCTCGCTCCTTCAAAATCGGCATACAGCCAGAGACTGAGCAGAAGCGGAATAAATGTAGCGGTGATCGCCGTTACCTTCAGCCAGCGGCTGCTCTGCTTGGGAAGCAATAGCAGCACAATGATGCCCAGCAGCGGCGAAAAAACAATAAAGGACAGGATAGGAAGATCGGACAGCATTACCAGAACCTCCTTCCGACTACTGCAACAATGAGAATTACAAGTCCAAGTACTGAAATCAGGCCATATGTCTGCACCTGGCCATTCTGCAGCCGGGTACCTCCGCGGCCCAATTGCAGTGCGGCTCCGCCAACCAGACGGACAATGCCGTCAACGATATAATGGTCAAAGGCGACCAGTCCAGCTCCGAACGCCCGCAAAGAGCGGACAATAAGCACATGGTACAGCTCATCGATATAATATTTGCGCTCCAGCAATCTGACCAGCCATGCGGCACGGGATGATACCGCGTCGCGAGAAATTGTCCCTTTCACAAACACCAGCCAGCCCAGGTAAATGCCCAGCACTCCGATCGCCGTAGAGATGATCATGACAAGGCCCCCGCCCCCATGCTCGGTCTCCGCTCCATCGGTCAGCCATGAACCAAGCGTGTTATTCCACGGCGTCTGCACGAAGCCGGCAATAACTGCGAATACCGCGAGAATAATAAGCGGCAGCGTCATGGAGGAAGGCGACTCATGTGCATGCTGCTCTCCCTTGGGCTTGCCGGTGAAGACCAGGAAGAAGAGCCGGGACATGTAGAATGCGGTAAAGAAGGCGGCCGCCACACCGACAACAAACAGCACCGGCTTCTCGTGCAGAGCCGTTGTGAGGATCGCATCCTTGGACCAGAATCCGGAGAAAGGCGGTATGCCCGAAAGTGCCAGTGCACCAATGCCGAAGGTCCAGGCGGTAATGCGCATTTTCGAACCCAGACCGCCCATCTCATGGATATTCTGGGTATGCACGGCATGGATAACGCTGCCTGCTCCAAGGAACAGCAGCGCTTTGAAGAATGCGTGCGTAAACAGATGAAAGATTCCGCCGGTAAGCGAGCCAAGACCAAGCGCCATCATCATGTAGCCCAATTGGCTGACGGTCGAGTACGCCAGGATGCGTTTGATATCGTTCTGCGCAACACCAATCGTCGCCGCGAAAATCGCCGTAAAGGCACCCACATAAGCGACTGTATCCATTGCGGCCTGCGAAGCCTGGAAGATATCAAACGTGCGCGCAACCAGATACACGCCGGCGGCAACCATCGTTGCGGCATGAATCAGGGCGCTGATCGGCGTCGGACCTTCCATGGCGTCCGGCAGCCATACATGCAGTGGAAACTGCCCTGATTTGCCGATAGCGCCGACAAAAATAAGAATGGCAATCAGCGTCGTGACGCTTGCGGCGATTGCGCCTGTCTGTCCGTCGAAGACGTTCTGAATATGTACAAAATCGAGCGCGTGGTCCGGCATATACCAGTAAAGCAGCAGAATTGCAATCAGCAAGCCGGCATCGCCAATCCGCGTCACGATAAAGGCTTTCTTGGCCGCAGCCACAGCCTCGGGCTTCGTATACCAGAAGCCTACGAGCAGGAACGAGCATACGCCGACAAGCTCCCAGAAGACGTAAAGCGTCAGCATGTTGTCCGCGAGCACAAGTCCCAGCATCGAGAACGTGAACAGCGCGACATAACTGAAGAAGACGGATATCCTCTCGTCGCCTTTCATATAACCGGCTGAATAGACGTTCACCAGAAAGCTGACTGCCGTCACCACAACAAGCATGAGGGCCGTCAGGTTCGTTACCTCGAAGCCTGCATTGATTTGAATGCTGCCCAGGTCAATCCATTTGAAGCTGTACTGGTAGTAGGATGCGCCGTCGCTCATATGCTCCACCAGCACAAGAATGGACACGACCAGCGAAGCAAGGGAAGCGACAATGCCTACTGTTGTGCCAATGAGGCTTTGATTGCGGCCAAAGGCGAGCAGCAGCAGAAAAGCGACGAACGGAAACAGCGGAATGAGCCAGGCAACCTGTGAGAACATGGTTTCCAAATCGGTTTACCTCCTCATCTCGTCGAAATCATCGGCATTGATCGAGCCCCGCGCCCGGAACAATGCAATCAGAATCGCAATGCCCACCGCCACCTCTGCAGCGGCAACCGTAATGGTAAAGAGCGCGAACATCTGCCCGGTCAGCGACGGAACAACGCCGTATTTGGAGAAGGCGACAAGGTTCAGGTTGACCGCATTGAGCATCAACTCGATACACAGCAGCACGACAATCGCATTCTTCTTGACAAGCGCGCCATACAAGCCGATGCAAAAAAGAATAGCCGCCATCGTCAAATAGGAAGATAACATGCTAGTCCGCCTCCTTCTTCGCAAGCACAATCGCTCCGATAAACGCAACCGTGAGCAGAACCGAAACCAGCTCGAACGGCACCACGTAAGCAGTGAACAACTGTTTGCCGATTTCCATCGTGTTGTCCGCAGCAGACGTTGCTGCCGGGGGAACCGGGAAATCGCTCTGGCGGATCGCGTAGAACAGAATGCCGAACAGCGCCAGGGCGCCTATCGCCGTGAGCGTCTCCTGAAGCGGTTTGGATTTCTCCGTTTCACTATCCTCATGTCTGGTCATCATAATGCCGAAAATCATCAGAATGGAGACGGCCCCCGCATAAATCAGCACCTGCACGAAGGCGAGAAACTCCGCATTCAGCAGAATGAACATTCCGGCAATTCCGATAAATACAGCCGCCAGGGAAACAACCATATACACAACCTTGGTAAAGCTGACCATGAGTACGGCGCCGCTGATAATAATAATGGAGAAGATGAAGAACGCGACGAACTCGCCGGTCAAGTCCACATTGAACATGGTTATTTGGCCCCCCCTTTGGCTGCTTGAGGGGCACCGATGTTGTTGTTGTCCTGACGGACGAGCTTGTTGTTCTCATCCAGCCATTTGCGGTCCTTGAACAGGTCATCGCGGCTGTAGGAAGCCAGCTCGAAGTTCCCGGTCATGACAATCGCTTCCGTCGGACAAACCTCCGTACAAAGATCACATAGAATGCAAATTTCAAAATTGATATCGTACGTATCGATCACTTTACCCTTTTTATCCGGATCAGGGTTGGCAACGCCCGTAAGTGTAATGCATTCCGTCGGACAAACCCGCACGCACTGATTGCATACGATGCATTTGTCCGGCTCGAAATGCTGTATGCCCCGGAAGCGGTCCGGCATAATAATCGGCTTGTCGGGATAGGAGGTGGTGACCTTTTTTGCTGTCATGGATTTGAATGTAACGCCCAGCCCTTTAAAGAGACCCTTCATACCTTATCCCTCCGTTACCCTTTAATAAACAGCTCGAGATAAACGGCTGTTATGAATACATTGAGTATAGCCAGCGGCAGCAGCACTTTCCATCCGAATCCCATCAATTGATCGACCCGGATACGCGGCATCGTCGCTCTCAGCCAGAACAGGAAAAACACAATAAGGGAGAACTTGAGCAGGAACCAGATAATTCCCGGCACAAAATCGAGAAAAGGCGCGGGCGCATGCCAGCCGCCCAGGAAGAGCACAGTCGTCAGCGACGCGATCGCATAGACGTAAACATACTCGGTCAGCATGAAGAATGCAAAACGAAAGCCGCTGTACTCGACATGATAGCCGGCTACCAGCTCCGACTCCGCCTCCGGCAGGTCGAACGGGGTACGGTTAAGCTCCGATACCGCTGCAATCACGAACACGACAAATCCGATGATCTGGGGCAGGAAATTCCACTGCCAGAACCAGTCGCCCTGCTGCTCCGCAATGGAGCGAAGATTCAGACTGCCCGATACCATAATGACACCCACTACCGATATGACCAGAGGCACCTCGTAGCTGATCATCTGCGCAGCAGAGCGCATTCCGCCAAGCAGCGCATATTTATTGTTCGACGACCACCCGCCGAGCACAATCGCGATCGTGGATATGCCGGACAACGCCACATAATACAGCAAGCCGACATTAATATCGGCAAAATACAGCTTCTGCGTGTAGGGGATGACCGCCAGTACCGCAAAGGCTGGAACATAGGCCAGCGCAGGCGCGAGAATAAACAGCATCCGGTCGGCCTTGCGCGGTATTGTATCTTCTTTGATCAGCAGCTTCGTAATATCCGCCACCGTCTGCAGCAGCCCGAATGGCCCTACACGGTTCGGCCCGATCCGCAGCTGCATCCAGCCGATCACCTTCCGCTCGAAAAAGATCGCATAGGTTACAAAACCAAGCACAACCGCAAGCAGCACAACGCCCCATAGGAAGAAAATAAGGGCATTGCCCCATGTCAGAGTTTCATCCAGCCAGGCTCCCATTAAGCATCTACCTCCCCGACGACGATATCGATGCCGCCCAGAATCGTAATGAGGTTGGTCATCGTTTCGCCAACCAGCAGCTTGGGCAGAATTTGCAGGTTCACGAAGGACGGACGGCGGAATTTGAGCCGGTACGGCTCCGCCTTCCCTTTGGAAACGATATGACAGCCGATCTCGCCGCGGGGCGATTCGATACTGACATAAGCCTCGCCTGCCGGAGGCCGGATCACACGGGGCACTTTGCCCATGACTTCGCCGCCCGAAGGCATCTGCTCCAGCGCCTGCTTCAGAATACGCAGGCTCTGGCGGATCTCCTCCAGCCGGATAAGATAGCGGTCATAGCAGTCTCCTTTGGAGCCCAGCGGCACATCGAATTCGAACCGGCTGTACAAGCTGTATGGCTTTGCCTTGCGCAAATCCCAGTCTACGCCTGTGCACCGCAGGTTAGCGCCGGACAAGCCATAATCGATTGCGGTCCGGGCGTCGTATTGTCCGACCCCTTTGATCCGCGCGAGAAAGATCTCGTTGCCGCTGACGAGACTGTCATATTCCTTCAGCTTCTTCTCCATGTACGGGATAAAATCACGCACTTTGTCGAGCCAGCCCTCCGGCGCATCCCACTTGACTCCGCCCACGCGCATATAATTATAGGTCAGCCGTGCGCCGCACAGCTCATTGAAGAAATCAATGATCATTTCGCGGTCGCGGAATGCATACAGGAACGGGCTCATCGCCCCGATATCCAGCAGATAGGTGCCCCACCAGACAAGATGGCTTGCGACCCGCTGAAGCTCCATAACAATGAGCCTCATAAATTCAGCGCGTTCAGGAATTTCGAGCCCCATCATCGTCTCAACCGCGTGGCAGAGTACATAATTATTTGTCATGGCCGATACATAGTCCATCCGGTCGGTATAGGGAATGATCTGGGTATAGGTCAGGTTCTCCGCAAGCTTCTCGGTGCCCCGGTGCAAATAGCCCATGACAGGAATCGCTTCGGTGATCACTTCGCCGTCCAGCTTCACGATAATACGGAACACACCATGGGTGCTCGGGTGCTGCGGCCCGACGTTAAGCAGCAGTTCTTCAGTACGGATCACAGCTGATTACACCTCCGGATCAAGCGGTTCATAATCTTTGCGCAGGGGGTGACCCACCCAGTCATCAGGCATCATAATGCGCCGCAGATCGGGATGGCCGGTAAAACCGATGCCAAGCAGATCGAATATTTCCCGCTCGTTCCAGTTTGCGGTGGACCACAGAGATACAACCGAAGGGATCTGCGGCGCCTCCCGGTCCGTTTTGACTTTAAGCGCATATTCATGCCTGGTCGCCAGTGAAACCAGATGATAAACAACTTCAAGATGCGTCTCGTAGTCGATGCCGGAGACATTGCGAAGATAGCTGCAGTCCAGCGTCGGATGCGTCTTGAATACCCTGGCGACGTCAAGCAGACGATCTCCCTTCACGACGATCGTCGGCATATGGTCATTCATTTCGTTGATCAAGGCTTCATCAACCGCATCTTCCGCCACAAGCGCCCGGACGAGGCCGACTGCCTCATCGAGCTGGGGCTGTCTGTGCGAAGGAGCTTTGGGCTCCTCGGGCGCGGCTTCGCTCTCTGCCTTGGCTTTGGCTGCAGCGCGGGCCTCCCTGGCCTCAGCCGCTGCTTTCAGCTTGGCCTCCCGCTCCGGATCGGCCCCTGCCGCCGGTGCGGACGCGGGCGGTTCACCCGCTGCACCGGCAGCCGCCGCTTTGGCCGCGGCACGCGCGGCGCGGGCTTCCGCTGCCGCCTTCAGCTTGGCTTCGCGTTCCGGATCGGCCGCTGCCGCCGGCGCGGGCGGTTCACCTTCACCCGCCGGCCCTGCAGGAGAGGCGGCCTCACCCGCAGACGGCGCGATATTCTCTTGCGCCGCGCCCTCCGCAGCCCCGTCTGCTGAAGCTTGGCGCACAGCAGCGGCATCGCCTTCCTGCGCCGCGGCTGCAGCCGGATCGCTCCGCTCCTCCGCAGGACGATCCGGAGCGGCAGCCGCGCCTTGTTCCGGCTGCCCGCCGCTTTCCACAGGCTCCTTTTTCTCCTGATCAGCCTGCTGTCCAGGCTCTTTGTCCTTCTCGTCGCTCATCGGCTGGTCACCCGCTTCCCGGTCTTCGCCTCATAGCGGATCTTCTCCTGCAGCTTATTGATCCCATAGATCAGCGCCGCCGGGTTAGGGGGACAACCGGGAATATAAACATCCACCGGAACAATCTGGTCAACGCCTTTAATCACCGCATACGACTTCACATAAGGTCCGCCTGCAGTCGCGCAGGAGCCCATGGCAATCACCCACTTGGGCTCAGGCATCTGGTCATACAGCCTTCGCAGCAACGGCCCCATCTTCTTCGTAACCGTACCGGCTACGATCATGACATCCGACTGCCGCGGCGACGTGCGGAACATAACTCCGAACCGGTCCAGATCATAGTGCGAAGCCCCGGTACCCATCATTTCGATTGCGCAGCAGGCAAGCCCGAAGGTAAGCGGCCACAGCGAATTGCTGCGGGCCCATGCCTTCAGCTCCTCAAGCGTGCCCATAAATACATTGCGCTCCAGCTCTTTCCGCTCTTCAGGGGAGATCGACTCTAAATTGAATTCCATTTGAGCACCTTCTTCTTCCAGGCATAGATAAGGCCGATCAGCAAAAGTCCCACAAATATCGCCATTTCAACAAGCACAAAAAGGCCGAGCTGCTTGTATGCAACGGCCCAGGGGTATAAGAAAACGGTTTCCACATCAAAGATGACAAACATCAGGGCAAACAGGTAGTAGCGTACATTAAACCGCACTTGCCCTTCCCCTACAGGCTCATTTCCACTTTCGTACGTCGTCTTTTTCTCATCTGTCGGCTTATGGGGACGCAGCAGTCGGCCGGCACTCAAAGCCACCACCGGAAGAAGGATTCCAAGCAGAATGAAGATGGCTACAATCACATAATTATTGATGTACTTCTCCACACCATCGCCTCCATAGAACAACCGTTTGCAGGTGGGAAGGACCGCACCGCTTGGTCAAATTTCCATCACAATTATAACAAATGCTCCCATCCCCGTCTATGTCTGAGTTGAATGCGTTTCCTTTATCTCTCCCGCCCATATCGTCATTGCTGCTTTTCTTCCCCGGAATTCTCCATATTCCCGCTGATATCCTTGCCATCCTGTGTCAAAACGAGACTGCTTTGGGTCCGGTTGTAGGCAGGCTCCGAATCCCCTTTTTCGGCTTCCTGCGATTCGGTACCGCCCGCCTGCCCGTCCGTTTTGCTGCCCGCTTGAGCATCAGGCTGCCCTCCACCGGCATTCCCCCCAGCCCCCGGTATTACATTGATAGCGGGATGTGAGGCATCCCTCAGGCCCCTCATAGCCGCAATGCCAAGCAGTACCAGTGGCATAACCAGTCCTTGGAAAACGCTGAGGACCGGCCATGAATCAAAAGCAAACTGGGTAATTTGAGCAGAGTTCCGGTAAACCACCAGGGATAACGGAACCACGATAAACGCAAGCGGCACAGTGAGCGACCGGTAGGTTGAGAACCGCAGCAGTTCTGCAGCAGCGAGATTGGCGACATAAAAGCAAAGTACAAATTTCGTAAACACCGTGCTTATCCAGATGACCGCAATCGTAATTTCGACGCGCTCCACCACGTCGCCAAGATCGATTTCCTTGGCCATATCGTAAACTGCATAGGGGCTTCGGGTTGCCAATTCCACACCCAGAACTGTTAACAGCAAAAACGTCATCGATAATGCAGCTACCCCGATAACTACTGCGTATGACCATATTTTACGGCGAAGCTTGGGACGGTCCTCCGGCCGGACGAGCTGCAGCAGCATCATGATGAAAGTATATTCACCAAGCGGAAACCCGACAACGGGGTAAAGCCCTCCCAGCGGCGGACCCCAGCCATTGGCCAGAATCGGAAACATATTGTTGAAATCCATTTTATTGAACAGCAGCAGGAAAATGACTCCCGTCACAATGAAAATCCACATAAACAGCAGCTCGCCTGTCCGCCCGATCACTTCCGCTCCAAGCAGTACCCCATAAGCGATAACAATCATAAACGTAATATGGGTAAACCAGCGCGGCGTTTCCGGAAGAATTGCGGTTCCGATGAAATCACCCATGTTCCGAAGTGTAAAGGCGCTCAAGAGAATGAAAAATCCGATATAAATCAACATGTAAAGAATTCCGCCCCAACGCCCCAAAATTTTCTGGGAATAGGTCACCACGGAAAAATTGGGGAACCGCTTATTTAATGCCAGGGGCGCAAACAGAAATACATAATTCAACGGCCATGCCAAAGACAAGGTTATCCAGGAATCCTCCTTCGCCACCAGGACGACAAGCGTCGGCAGAATAAGAACAGCGGTGCCAAGTGCGAAGAGTACATGCAATTTTCCCAATTGGCTGCCCGACAGCAGCCCATTATTAATTTCGTCCCTGCCGCTCATAAAGGGGTTATCCCTATAGCTTCGAGGACTACTCTATATACAGGCTCCGTCATTCTGTCGATAACATCGACCGGATTGGGCATAGGGATTCTAAGGATAACCACACAGGAATAAGCGACCCCGAGCGTCAAAATCGCGATGGCCCAGACGGCTTCTCTTGTTTTCTCTTGAATCAATTGGGTCCATATCCGGATGCCAATAATGATTCCCATAACCACTACAACTCCGCAAACAATCATCTGTCAGATCCCTCCTTCATTTCACAATCGATTTGCCCCGGAGACCCGTGCCGCCGATCTTGACATCTACTTTCAGTTGATGAGGAATATGCACAAATTCATCATCCCACCTGGGCTTAAGCTTCTTCCATGTCTGCGGCATTCCCTTATAAATCACGGTTGACCAACCGAAGGTATCCGTATGGTAAACTCCTTGAATTTGCTTGATGGCCGCTTCGATCTCAGCGGTAATCTTCTTCTCGCCTTTAGCTTGAAAGAGCTCAAAGGTCGTCTCGTCAATCACATTCAGGTCCCTGCATGTAATTTCAGAGATGATCCCCTTGGTTTTCACGGCGATCATGATTTCCGGATAAGCGGATTTCTTGGAACGGCGTACACTGAGCTTCGTTACAGCGGATTGAATTTCAATTGTTACTTCCCCCTGCGACTTATCATTGTCCATGCATGGCACCTTAACAATCGTATCGTTTACTTTATTCATGATCCATCCCAACCCCAGCGATTGCTGCTGATTTAAATATCCGATGAGTTCACCGCTGCGAAAAATGGCCATTGTGGACAGCTTGGGAATTACATCCGGTTTGATTTTCTCCACATTCTTGCTGTCGTTGCCGCTGCTCTTATTTCCTACTAACAGGATTGAAGGCATCGTCGATTGCTTCATGTCATCTACCGCATCCCTGATCAATTCCTGTGCGGTTACTTTATATGATTGGGGCCAGGATCTCTGGGTGGTCTCCACCATGCTGTGAATTTGCTGGACAGGTATGGGCTCCATAAGCGTCGTTGTTTTCAGCAGCTGCTCTGCACGCGTACCTCTTGCAACCAGCATCTGGATATTGGTTCTGACTTCCGGATTACGGTCGACAAAATCAAGCAGCGGCCAGAATCCCTGTCGTGCTATTGCATCCCCTAATACAAATAATTGAGTATGTGAAAAATAAAGTCTTCTCGAGGTCATCGTCCCCATATGGCGCAAGCCCTCAAACATGGTGTCGGCG
Organism: Paenibacillus sp. JT22N12; assembly: GCF_056269365.1. Taxonomy (NCBI): domain Bacteria; kingdom Bacillati; phylum Bacillota; class Bacilli; order Caryophanales; family Paenibacillaceae; genus Paenibacillus; species Paenibacillus sp. JT22N12. Next base: position 151,627 of record NZ_JBWDNU010000007.1, read on the forward strand.
CTCTCCCTGAACGTAATCACTGCTGGCCCTTGTGCCGATGAGCCCCTGCTGCCGCCGCTAACGTTCTGCGGCAGAACAACCTGAACGCTCAGTAAAAGCTTGTGCTTGCCCGTCGGATCATCATCTACGCCAATCGCAAACACAACCCCGATCCGATCCAGATAGCGAACATCCCAGCAGCCTGAAATTAGCGGCGTCAGCAGCAGCAAACAGAGAACAACGGCCATGATTCGGACTCTTTGCACGCGGAACAAGCCGTAGGCTGCGGATGCATTCATCACGAATCTCCACCTTTGGATTTGTTGATATCAGTCGATTCTCTGACTTTATTTTTAGGTGCAGCTCCTTGCGGACGCTGCTTCATCATCCAGAAGGGAACCCGAATGATGCTATCCTTCATGTCCTTCCAGAACAAGGGAGCAAAAGGCTTCAAATAAGGAACACCCAGCGTGCGTAAACTTGTCAGATGCAGCAGCAGAGCAAGGACAATTAGCGCGATACCATAAAAACCCAGCGAAGCTGCGGCAATCAGCAAACCAAAACGCAGCAGTCGGGCGGCGATGGCCAGGTTATAGGCAGGAGAGACAAAGCTCGTAATGGCCGTCAAGGAAACAATGATGACAACGGCTGGAGAGAAGAAGCCCGCTTCCACGACCGATTGCCCGATAACGAGACCTCCTACAATGGAAATCGTATTGCCTACGGCAATGGGCATCCGTACAACCGCTTCCCGCAGCACCTCAAATATAATCTCCATCATGAAGGCTTCCACGTAGGCAGGGAACGGCACACCCTCCCTCTGTGCGGCAAGCTTCAGCAGGAGCGGTGTCGGAATCATTTCCTGATGATAACCGACGATAGCGACATAAACAGAAGGAAGCATCAAGGCCATCGCAAACGAGAGAAAACGGAGCATACGCAAAAAGGTGGAAATATCATAGCGCTGATAATAATCCTCCGCAGCCTGAAAGAAGACATTGAAGGTTGCCGGAGCCATCAGGACGAAGGGGGTGCCGTCGACCAGAATGGCAATACGTCCCTCCAGCAGCCCTGCCGCTATAACGTCAGGCCGCTCATTATAAAAAATCGTCGGAAATGGGGTAATCTTCTGATCCGAAATCAGTTCTTCGATATAACCGCTTTCCAGGACGCCGTCAATGGATATGGCATCCAGCCGGATAGACAATTCCTCAATCAAGGAATCATCCGCAATACCTTTCACATACATGATTCCGACCGGCGTTTGTGTGATACTGCCGATGGTCCGCTGATCAAGCCAAAGCTTGGGACTGCGTATTTTGCGGCGCAGCAGTGCGCTGTTTGTACGGATGGACTCGGTAAACCCCTCCCGCGGTCCGCGAATAACCATATTGGTTTGCGGTTCCGTCACATCACGCTTCGGTCCTCCAATCGTACCCGCAGATATAGCCTTATTCAGTCCATCGACAAACAAGATGGTGTTGCCGACAAACAGTGACTGAAAGACCTTCGCCCAGTTATCTACTGCCTCCACATCGCCTACCTGCAGCAGACTCTTGTTAATTTGGTTGAGCGTTTCGTCCGCGTTAACCGCAGGAGCCGTCAATCGAGCGCGCTGAACCGGCTCAAGCACATGCTCATTGAGCCGGTTATCATCCACAAGCCCTTGTATGTATAGAACCGCAGCCTGAAAAGGAATCTCCCCCATCAGAGTTATTTCCTTCACAATGACATCGTCGCTTCCGCCCATCTCCTCCTCAATCAGCTTTAATGTCGCCTTCAGGTCAGGATCGATTTTCATATCTTCAAAGGCTTTCATATGAGGCTCTACAGCCCGATCACGAATCTGCTGCTTCTTGTCGCCTCCGGATTTTCCGCTGTGACTGCTTAAGAACGGGCCTTTCATATTTCCACCTTCTTTCGTTGCCGCTTCATGCTGTATGGGATCAGGAAATTAATATTAAAGCCTGCAATACGATCATGATTGGAACCTTGCAGCATAGTGAACGCAATTCGACAAATTCCTTTCTTCTTACTAGAATGGCTTATATTGGACAAATCTATTCAGAGGATTGTCTATCCCAAGACAATGCAAAAAAGCTCCCCACCGACTCGAAAGACGGGTGAGAGCCTTGATATTCAAGCAAATTTCTATTTTTCATCCCGCAGGGCGGCTCTCGCAGTGAGAACGGTTTGACCGGAGACGCCTTGCGGCGATTCCACTTTCCTCTGGCGGACAATAAGCACAAAAACCAGCAGGAAGTACATCCAGTAGGCGACAAATTCTTCTACAGAGGGCGCCTCCGAATAGCCGAGGAAAGCCTTGAAGAATACACCGACCTGTCCGTTAACGAGCGGGTGCCCGCCCGTATCCCGTATGTAATTCGCCTCATCGATGGGATGCTCGGGCATGATCCATGTGATATCGTAGACTTCCCCGATCTCGCCGCCGGATGTATGATACACCGTACCCATCAGCTTCAGATCCTGCATAACCCCGATCGCCTGTACGAACAGCCCCGCTGCAATAAGAATCAGAAACAGGCTGGTCGCTTTAAAAAAGGTGGCGAGCTGGATCTTCTTGCTCCCGTTGAAGACAAGAAATCCGAGCGCGGCTGCGCAAATCAGGCCCAAAACAGCGCCCCAGCTCTGCAGCGCCTGCGAAAGATCGCCCTGCGAGATAGCAGCGAAGAAGAATACCGTTTCCACCCCTTCCCTCAAGGTTACGAGAAAAGAATGGACGACCATATTAATGGCGCCGCCGGTCGTTAAAATAAGGGCGACTTTATTCTGCAGCTTGCCCCTCATATCACGGCTCTGCTTGCTCATGAACATAATCATATGGGTAAGAAGCATGGAGGAAACAAGCAGAATGCCGATGCGCATGTAGTCCTGGCTGCCCATGGTGGAATAGCCGTCGAGCACGGTTTGAAAAACCAGCGCTACGCCAAGACTGGCGAGAACCGCACACCCTGCGCCAAGCCAAACCCACCTGCTCCATTTCGATTGGCCGATGCGCTTCAGATACGATACAATAATGCCCACGATGAGAATCGCTTCGAAGGCTTCTCGAAATGTGATGAGAAATGCCTGCACATTCATGGTGTCTCCACTCCTTTAGAAAATACCTTTGCGCCGGGCCCACCACACCACGCAAATACCGACGACCGCGACCCCGCCTATTACACCAATCGTAACGCCCGCGTTGGTCTTCTCCGTGCGTTCCATGGGAGCATGTTCTTTGTTGCCTTGTATGGTCTCCCCGTCTGCTGAACCCTCACCCGGCGATGCAGCGGCATTGCCTGCGTCGCCTTCTGTCGGCTGACCGGTCCCGGGCTTCCCGCTGTAGGGAAATAAAGGGACCAATATATCGTAAATCCGGTTGACCGTCGTTTTGAGAGCCTCGGGATCGGTTTCTAGCTGGCCTACGCCGAACAGGCCCGGATTGCCGATGGCATCCAGCGCTTTCTGGAAATCATCCGTTATGCCGTCCGTCTGCTCCTTGGTGAGCTTGGCTTCCGCGTAAGGCTTGAGCACCTCGAAGGTTGCCTTGGCTTTGGCCAGCAGCAGCTTTGCCTGTGTGTATTCATCTATGGATTGGATAACACTCTCGAACCGCCGGTCCAGATTCATGACGAGCAGCGCCTTATAGTTGGCTGAGAGCAGTTCCGCGTTGCGTGAGGCAATGTCCGCATCCAGCTCGGCGGCAACCTCTTCGCCAAAATGGGAGGCAATTTCGGATCGGCGCGCCTTATGCGCATCCTCTACGCCTTTCCAGTCGACCGGCGATACGGTAAGATCGGCCACCACAAGCTTGAAGGTTTCCGCAACATCTTCGGTGTTGGCATCGCCATATGAATAAGCCTGGACGCTGGCTGGCGTCAGAGCGAATATAATCACAACAGCGAGCATTGCGGTTATAGTAAATGAGATTGTACGCATATTCTCACCTTCTGTTGTGAAATCGTAATGCTTTAATCACGTAGACAATGATAATCATTTTCAATAATAGTGTCAACATGAAAAATCGTCCGAGACCTGCTGCATTTTCAGTGCATTCGGGTTGGCTTCAACGTATCCATTCATATAATTGGATATCATGATAAACCGGATCAAATAAAGCCTCGCTATGAAAAGAGGCTGCGAGTCTGACCTTATCGTGCAAGGGGCCCGCCTGGGCTTCAAACCCGCTTAATACATGGTCCGTCAACAATATCTCCGCCTCCGGATTCGCCTTCACATCGGCCAGAAAATATGAATAGGTCAGGATTTGCCGGTGGCTGACCCCGGTATGCAAATAATCCAGCACCCTTGATTCCTCCCACGTATACACGACAGCCCGGTTCTTTGTACCTGGATGCCTTTGCATGCCATCAAGGGCGGCTGCCAGCTGATAAACAGCCGGCTGTTCTTCCGCCTGCCGCTTGAGCAGCGTACTGCCCTGCACGGTCTGCAGTACGATGATGCTTGCGGCGAGGACACCGCCCGCCGCCCGCAGCGCACGTCCAATCTGCGCCGCTAGCGCGGAGGAGGAGGCGTATTTCCGTGCCCCGGGGTCCGGGACAGTCCGGGGCGAGAAGCTTGCGGGCGCCCGGTCTGCGAAGCCGCCGGGCGGGGGAAGACCCGCGCTGCCGGGCTGCGGCGGGCAAGCGGGGTCAGGCATACGGGCGGGGGTGGACATGACCCGCCCGCCCGATTGGCGGGTTTCGGCCGGCGGCTCAGCTCGCGGAGCTGCCGGCGGTCCCGGGGCGGGCGCAGGTTTCGGCGCCGCCGCGCGGAACAGAGCAAGCAGCAGCAGCCACATCACACCGATTAACGGTGTGATGTGCCGCGGCTTGTCGATGTTCTGCGCCAGCAGTGCCCACGCGGCGTAGGCGAGTGCCAGCGCAGCCAGGGCCGCCGGCAGCGGCGGGTGGCGGAGCCATGCCGCCGCCCGGGCCAGAGCTTCGCGGCGCGGGCCGTCGCCAGCGCTCTGCGCAGGCGGCCTGCTGCCCGCGCAGAGCACGGCCGCCAGCAGCAGCGCAGCCGCAGCCGCCAGCAATGAATAGGACCGGGCAAACATGCCGGTCCAGAGCAGATTGTCGCCGGCGAAATGCAGCAGCCGCCCGGCAAACGAATATTCGCCGGTGGCCGCAACCCCGCCCCCCCACTCACTGAAGTGACCGGCGGTAAAAGCCGCCGCCAGCTTCACAAAACCGGCCAGCCCACCCTCGCTCATAGCCAGACCGGCCACCCACAGCAGCTGGAAGAGCGCAGCCGCAAACCCAAAAAGCAGCAGCCTCGGCAGCACCCGCTTGCCCTCTTTGCGCCAGATGGCACAATGGTTGACAAGCAGCCATACAACAGCCAGGCCAAATGGCGCAAACGACAGTCGGACGCCCATCAACAGCCCAAACCCAAACAAGGCAATGACGGACCGCCGCCAGCCCGGATGCTCCATCGCCCGCCACCAGCACCACAGGAACCACCATAACAAGGCAATCCCCGCCGCCTCCGACATAGGCCGAACGGTTTGGAGCCACAGATAGGGAGAAGTCAGCACCAGGCAGCCAACAATTGCTGACCAGAAGCGTGATAAAATCCGCCGCGCCAGCAGCCACAAAGGCACGCACGAGGAGGCTGTCAGAAGCAGGTTCCACGCACCATAGGCCTGGATGGGTTCCGGCATAAAGCGGCTGAGTCCCATGGCCCCCAATACAAAATAAGGATACCCGGGAAAATGGGGCTGCATGGTGAGCAGGTCAAAGCGCGTCAGGGCAAGCGCAAAATCCACCTCATCCCAGGTGGCGGCGAACGGACTGATATGCATGAAACCGTACAACGTCCATATCAATACCAGAACAGCGGCCACGGCCGGGAACAGCATGGGCCACAGCCGCTTCTTTCGCTCTCTTGCTCTCAAACAGTCAATCCCCCTTGTTTCACCGGAAGTCGCGTTGGCCTTTAATCTCCCGTACGCTGTCCGGGGTTTGCCAAAACCCGCTTGCTGTTATCCTTTACCGCACGATGATGCTTCTTCACCGGACGGCGCAGCTCTCTCCAGACCGCCGGAAGCACTGCCGTCACATAACGGCGGAATTTGATAAAGGATTCACCATGAAGGCGAACCTGATAGCGGATAGGCACTTCCTCCATCCGAAAGCCCTGCCTGACCAGATTAAGAGTAAGCACCTGCGCATAATTATAGTCATGGATAATTTCGGCATGCTCCATCGCCTCTCTGGAAAAACCCCGCATGCCGGACTGGCCGTCCCAGATCATCCGCCGCAGAATGAGCGCTTGCAGGAGGGTGAAGCCAATATTGCCGAGCCGCCGCATCAGCTTCATGCCCTGTATTTCGCCTTTGAAGCGCGAGCCCATCGTATACTCGGCCCGTCCTTCCCAAATAGGCTGGATGACCTCCGGTATTTGTTCCGCAGGATACTCATTATCCGCATCAATCATCAATCCGATATCTGCGCCAAGCCGCACACAAACAGCCAGTCCCTCACGAACTGCTGCGCCGAGCCCCCGATTTTCGCCAATTGACACCACATGATCGGCTCCTGCCCTCCGTGCTGCAGCAACTGTACCATCTGTGGATCCGTCATCAATTACGGCCACTTCAACCTGCCAGCCCGTCTTGATTTCCCGGGGAATACGGGCAATCACATGGCCAATATTCAATTCTTCATTATAAGCGGGCAAAAAAACAATCAGCTTCCGCACAACCATCGTATGTCCAACTTCTTTCCCGTCATTCTTTCCTGTTCAACATCCCTTAAGAAGATAGGACTCCCCTTTCAGCATGCGCAGCGCAGAAACTTCCCAAGCATCCAGCTAAACCACGCGCAACTTCCTAACAGCTTATTTCTTCCGGACAGGCTTGCTTGTCCTCTCCTGAAGAGCTGCTGTATTCCTGGGTACAACCGATAATTCCCCTGACTTCGCTGCCCCGATCCTGGCTGCAGGTCCAGCAACCACATCACTGGCAGCTTCATTCTTGGTTCCCGGTGACCTCCTGGCGGCAGACTGTTTATCCCCGCCGGACGCCGGTTCCCTATTGACTGCAGACAAACCACCTTGTTTTGCCGCTTCACTCTTGGCAGCAGCCGCTGCCTTCTTGGATTCTGCTCCTCTGCTTCCCGGTATTCCCGCTGCTGCTCTGGCTTTGATCGCTTCCATCAGAACGGGCCCACGGCTGTGGTCCGGAAACGGCGCTCCAAGGAGATAACTCAGCGTCGGGGCAACTGATACCAGTGAATGCTTGTCCTCAACCTTAACGCCCCTGTTCACAGCAGGCCCATGGATGAAGAACGGCACGTAACGTTCTCCCTCGTCCAGATGGCCGTGGCCGCCGATGCCGTCTGCTTGTCCATGATCGGCGCAGACAATAAATGTTGCGTTGTCAGCATGGCCTTCGCTTTTAAGCCATCCGGCGAACTCGGCAATCAGGCGGTCGGCCTCCTCGATTTTGACGCGGTATTCATCATACAGCGCCCCCATGCTGTGTCCCGTCTGATCGGTGGCAATAAACTGCACCACCAGCAGATCCGGATTCTGCTCCGTCATGATCAGCTTGGCCCTCTCCATAATATTGCGGTCCGCTTTATCGTTATGCATAACAGCTGTTACACTTTCCACATCATCGCCCATCGAATCAATCAGATGCGCGATGCCGAGCAGCCTTCCCCGTTTGCCGACCTTTCGCAAACTGTCAAATATCGATTCCGTCTTGATCCCAAGACTCCACACCATGTTGGAGGTGATGCCGTGCTCCCTCGGGTAGGTTCCCGTAAACATGGAAGAGAAGCAGACGACCGTTCTTGCCGGATACACCGTCTCCATCTGTGTGTATTCGGTACCTTCTGCCCGCCACTTCTTGAGAAAAGGCGCGTCCGCCTCCTCGAAGCGGTCCTTGCGCATCCCGTCAATAACCAGCACAAACACTTTATCGCTGATTCCCTTCTTCGGCACTGTCACATTCGAGGTCCGTGTGGCAATCTCCCGCGGTTTCCAGTCGAACAGATAACGGTGCAGTACCCACGTATATACCATCAGTCCGATCACAAAACAGGCATAAGATGTCCAACTATATAAGAGCCTCGTCTGCTCTCCGTCGAACTGCCAGCCCTGCGCCGTCATATCCACGATAAACAGCAGCAGCAGGAATTTGGGCATCTGCTCCTGGGCATTGCCGCTGGTGGAGTCGCTGTTTTTCAGGACAAGCTTCCAGAAGCGTCTAAAATTCCACCACGACGTGCCGATTCGCAGATGATAATAGAAGGTCCCCCAAAAATATACCGTAAAGAAGAAGAACAATCCCAGCGCTGTGCCATACAAGCCCAAATCGAGCGGCACATCCCGCCACAACACTAAAGCCGCCACAATCGGCAGCCACAAATAATTCCGCAAAAACAAAGGAAAGTCATACACAAAATAAAGCCCGAACACCGGCAGCCCAACCAATAATCCAAGCGCGAACGCAATCCAGAAGGAGGGCTCCGACAAATCCCGCACATGATAAAGCAGATAAGCTCCTATAACAAAAATCGGCGTAAACGGCCGACCCTCATTCAACAAATTCCAGCAGCGCGCCGCGACAATCTCAAACGCTGATGCTTTCTTCATAGCCAGTCCGTCCTTCCGCCATATGTACTGAAAAGAAGAACAGCATGGCTCCGTCCCACGGCGGCGCTAACATGATTCTTCCTTTGGATTCTTTTAAAAAAAGCACTGCTATGCTGAAGTTCAGTCCGACTCCAAGACCAATGAGAACTATTCTCGATTCAGTATAGACGGCATATCGTATATCGTCAATTTTTTTAACCGTGTACTGCCTTAATGATAGGCACGGATCATGCAGCTGGTGCGGTGCCTTCAAATTTGCAGCAGGAACCTCCAGCCATTCCGTTGCGGCCGCGCCTATTCTTCCCTTGTCCTTGGAATGAAACGATTAATTGCAAAAAGGCCAAAAAAAAAGCCACACAAAAGTGTGGCGGTCCATCTTGTTATCGATTAATCCGATTCTTGACTTCCAGACGGTTGATCGCCCGCTGCAGAGCTAGCTCTGCACGCCGGTGGTCATATTCGTCACGTTTGCTATCCAAACGTTCCTCAGCCCGCCGCTTTGCTTCCTGTGCGCGATCGATATCGATATCGCCAGGCAGCTCCGCGCTTTCAGCCAGTATGACAACCTTGTCCTTGCGAACCTCAAGAAACCCGCCGTTCACGGCAATGACTTCTTCGGATCTGTCTTTCTTAATCACAATCGGAGCGATCCTGAGCGGCGTGACAAGCGGGATATGATTCGGTAGAATCCCCAGCTCGCCTTCCTGCCCTTTGACGATCACCATATTGACATCCTCAGCGTAAACCTTCCGCTCAGGCGTGACGATTTCTAATAAAAAGGTGCTCATCCCGATACCTCCATAAGCGGCTTATTACAGCCCTTGTGCGAGCTTTTTCGCCTTCTCGACTGCTTCTTCAATCGATCCGACATTGTGGAACGCCGGTTCCGGAAGATCGTCATGTTTGCCATCAAGAATTTCTTTGAAGCTGCGTACGGTGTCTTTAACCGATACGTAAACACCAGGTATGCCATTGAACGCTTCAGCAACGTGAAGAGGCTGCGACAGGAACAGTTGGATACGGCGAGCACGCAAAACGATACTTTTATCTTCCTCGGATAATTCATCCATACCCAGGATCGCGATAATATCCTGAAGCTCTTTGTAGCGTTGGAGCAATTTCTTAACGCCCTGCGCCACTTGATAATGCTCTTCGCCCAGAATTTCCGGTGTCAGAATCCGGGAGGAGGAAGCAAGTGGATCAACAGCCGGGAAAATACCCATTGCCGCGATATTACGCTCCAGGTTAGTCGTTGCATCCAAGTGGGCAAATGCTGTTGCCGGCGCCGGATCGGTATAGTCATCGGCAGGAACATAGATCGCCTGAATCGATGTAACGGATCCTTTTTTGGTCGAAGTGATACGCTCCTGCAGTTGACCCATTTCTGTCGCCAGCGTTGGCTGGTAACCAACCGCTGATGGCATACGGCCCAGCAAAGCGGAAACCTCTGAACCGGCTTGAGTAAAGCGGAAAATATTATCGATGAACAGAAGCACGTCACGGCCTTCTTCGTCACGGAAATATTCAGCCATAGTCAGACCCGTCAACGCAACGCGAAGACGCGCGCCTGGGGGCTCATTCATTTGACCGAATACCATGGCTGTTTTACTGATAACGCCGGAATCGCTCATCTCGTGGTACAGGTCATTACCCTCACGGGTACGCTCTCCTACACCGGCGAAAACGGAGATACCGCCGTGCTCTTGCGCAATATTATGGATCAGCTCTTGCATCGTTACGGTTTTACCAACGCCCGCGCCGCCGAAGAGACCGATCTTACCGCCCTTGGAGTATGGAGCCATCAGGTCGATAACCTTGATACCCGTCTCCAGCATTTCCTGGGAGGTAGAGAGTTCTTCAAATGGAGGAGCCTGACGGTGAATCGGATTCGAAAGCGTCCGGTCAACATCGCCATTGTTATCAATCGGATCGCCTAGCACGTTAAACACGCGGCCTAGTGTAGCTGGTCCAACCGGTACAGTAATCGGTTTGCCAAGGTCAACAACTTCCGTTCCTCTGACCAAACCGTCTGTGGAAGACATGGCTACACAGCGCACCATATTATCGCCCAAGTGAGTCGCTACTTCGACGGTCAGATTAATGTCGCGTCCGCCAGCGTCTTGAGCTTTTGTTTCAATCTTTATCGCATTTAGGATGTCCGGCAAATGACCGTTTTCGAAAGCAATATCGACAACTGGTCCCGTTACCTGGATAACGCGTCCCTTGCTCATTGATGTCCCTCCTACTACATAAATTGACATTTCTTATTGCTGGGCGTTCGCTCCGCCGACAATTTCCGCTATTTCCTGGGTAATAGCCGCTTGACGCGCACGGTTGTACGTAAGCGTTAAGCCGGCGATCATCTTGGTCGCGTTTTTCGTCGCGCTGCCCATTGCCGTCATTTTTGCTCCGAACTCGCTTGCTTTACTTTCAAGAATCGCACTGTAAATGACCGTTTCCGCATATTTCGGCAGCAGAACGTCAAGCACTTCCTCGGCAGACGGTTCATACTCGTAATTGGCTTTAGCGCCAGTTACTTCAATCTGCTCAAGCGGCAGCAAACGCTTCACAACAGGGATCTGGGTGATGGCATTATGGAATTGATTATAGACAACATGCAATTCGTCATACGCACCGCTCTCAAAGCCCTTAACGGCCGCGTTCGCAATGGATTTGATGTCGGCAAACTTGGGGGAATCCGATAAGCCTGTGGTTTCCTGAACGACTGCAATATCCCGGCGTTTGAAGTAATCCCGGCCTTTTCGTCCGATGACAAAAAGCGCATATTCGTTGGCGGAAGAGTGCTTCTCCTTCAATGTCAAAGCTATTTTACGAAGCACGTTGACATTGTAGCCGCCGGCAAGTCCGCGATCCGACGTGATGACCAGGTAGGCCGTCCGCTTCACTTCACGGGTTTGCAGCATAGGATGCTTCACATTGCCGCCGCTGTTTGCGATGCTGGCGACGACCTCGCGGATTTTGTCCGTGTAAGGTCTTGAAGCGACTGCCGCCTCCTGAGCCCGTCTGAGCTTGGCTGCAGCAACCATTTCCATTGCTTTTGTAATTTGTTTGGTATTCTGCGTACTCTTGATCTGACGCTTAATCTCGCGCATACCCTTAGCCAATTCGTTGTCACCACCTTATTGCCGGACTCCCTTAACGAAGTGAATCCGGCTCTATTCCGCTTAAGTCCAGGCTTATATGCTTGCCCCGAATTAAGCCGATGCGGAAAAGCCTTTTTTGAACGTATTAATCGCTTCAATAAGAACCTTCTCGTTATCGGAAGTTAAATCCTTGGTATCGCGGATCGACGACAAAATCTCGGGTTTGCTTGCATCCACGTAAGCCAGCAATTCAGCTTCGAAACGACGAATGTCTTGAACCGGAATATCGTCAACATGTCCCCGGGTTACCGTATAGAGAGATACAACCTGGCGTTCAACAGGCAGCGGCTGGTTAACGCCCTGCTTGAGAATTTCCAGTGTCCGCTCACCGCGGTTCAGACGGGATTGCGTTACTTTATCAAGATCCGACCCGAATTGGGCAAATGCAGCGAGCTCACGGTATTGGGCAAGATCAAGCTTGAGCGTACCCGCAACCTTTTTCATCGCTTTGATTTGCGCCGAGCTACCTACCCGGGATACGGAGTTACCGACGTTAACAGCCGGACGTTGGCCGGAGTAGAACAAATCGGACTCAAGGAAAATCTGTCCATCCGTAATCGAGATTACGTTGGTCGGGATGTAAGCGGAGATATCGCCCGCTTGCGTCTCAATGAATGGCAGTGCTGTCAGCGAACCGCCGCCGAGCTCATCATTCAGCTTGGCTGCACGCTCCAGAAGACGGGAATGCAGGTAGAAAACGTCGCCCGGATAAGCTTCCCGACCTGGAGGACGGCGGAGCAGCAGGGACAACTCACGGTATGCGGCAGCCTGTTTGGACAGATCATCATAGATAACCAGTACATGCTTGCCGCTGTACATAAAGTACTCACCCATCGTACAGCCTGTATAAGGGGCAATGTAGAGCAATGGGGATGGCTCGGATGCGCTCGCGGTAACGACGATTGTGTAATCAAGCGCACCTTGCTTGCGAAGCGATTCTACTACCGTACGGACAGTGGATTGCTTTTGTCCGATTGCCACATAAATACAGATAACGCCGTTGCCTTTCTGGTTAACGATCGTATCGATGGCAATTTGGGTTTTACCGGTTTGACGGTCACCGATGATCAGCTCCCGTTGGCCGCGGCCGATCGGAATCATCGCATCGATTGCCTTGATACCTGTTTGCATCGGCTCGAATACCGATTTACGGGCCATAACGCCCGGAGCCGGCGATTCGATCGGGCGCGCCTCTGTCGTGTTGACAGGACCGTTGCCATCCACTGGCTCACCCAGTGCGTTAACAACACGTCCAAGAAGCGCCTCGCCTACAGGAACCTCCATAATGCGACCGGTTCTCTTCACTTGATCGCCTTCACGAATACCTGTGTAAGGTCCCATGATAACGACACCGACATTGCTTTCCTCAAGGTTGAGGGCCATGCCGATAACGCCATTGGAGAATTCGAGCAGTTCTCCTGCCATACAGTTTTCGAGTCCATGAACGCGAGCAATACCGTCACCGACTTGGATGACCGTACCGACATCGACAACTTGAATCTCGGATTTAAATTGTTCGATTTGTTGTTTAATCAGCGTGCTGATTTCATCAGGTCTGATACTCAATTCCGCTCACCCCTATCTACAATGCTTGAGTTTTCAATGATTGTTCCAAACGAGAAAGCTTGCCTAGCAAGCTGCCGTCATAAAGACGGTCGCCGATGCGCACCTGCACACCGCCGAGCAGCTCCGGTTTCAAGATTTGTTCCGCGACAATTTTTTTGCCGGCAATTGCACCGAATCTCGCTTGTACTTTGGACAGCTCTTCCGCGCTTAACTGCTTAGCTGTATACACCGTTACATGGGCTTGGCCCAGCGCTTCGCCAGCAAGCTTCGTATATGCTTCGTAGACGCCGCCAATGATTCCTTGACGGCCGCGGATAATAAGAAGTTCCAGTGTGCTGAGAACGGATTCTGAGATTTTATCGGAAAAAGCGCCTTTGACCAAAGCGATTTTTTTGGATGTTTCTATGTTGGGAAAGCTGAGAAATTTGCGAATTTCCGCATTCTTCTCAATAACCTCAACTACTAATTTAAGCTGTTCCTGGTTTTCAGCAATCGTTTGATTCAGCTGTGCAATTTGGAACAACGCCTTCGCATAACGTTTTGCAACTACGCCGTCGCGGCTCATTTGCTTTCTACCTCTTTCAGGTATTGCTCAACGAGCTCTTCTTGCGATTTCTCATCGATTTGCTTCTCGATGATTTTGGATGCGATCATGACAGACATGCCGCCAACTTGACTGCGAAGTGCGGCAATTGCCTTATTCTTTTCGATTTGGATATCGCTGACCGCTTCATTTTTCAAACGGGTTGCCTCAGCTTTTGCAGACTGCATAATGTCATCCGCCTGCTTATTACTGGTTACTTTTGATTGCTCGATAATTTCATAAGCCTCTTTGCGTGCCTGCTGAAGAGCTTGCTTCTGTTCTTCAAGATGCTGGCTTGCTTGCAGACGGCTCTCTTCTGCTGTTTTTATTTGATCCTGCACCAGCTGTCTGCGCTGTTCCATAATGCCCATCAAGGGTCCGAAGGCATATTTGCTCAGCAACCATAACAACACCAGGAACGCTATGATGGTAAATACTGTCGATTCCCACACAAACTCCATAGTTGACACTCCTTTCCATAAACCTGAATCATAATAATTGTGCCAATCAAAACGAAGGCGTGGATGGCCTTGGCCAACCCCGCCAACCCGTTATATGGATACTAAGCTCCGAAATAAAGAAGGAAGCCGATTACAACGCCAATGATTGGAACAACCTCGACGATACCAACACCGATGAACATAGTGGTTTGAAGTGTACCGCGAAGCTCAGGCTGACGGGAAATCCCTTCAACTGTTTTACTGACGATCATACCGTTACCAATACCTGCACCCAATGCTCCCAAACCAATTGCCAATGCTGCTGCCAAAAATTCCATTTTTGAAATCCTCCTAATAGTAGGTTATTTTTGTCGTGCCAATATATATGACTCCCGCCAGAAGAGCTCGAAGCCTCCTAAGTAGCGGGATTTGTGCCTGTTAATGATCCTCTTCATGAACTGTCGCCTGCGAAATGTAAACCATTGTAAGAATGGTAAACAGGAAGGCTTGAATCGCCCCAACAAACAAACTGAATGCCTGCCAGGCGGCGAGGAGTGGAATACCGACTACTCCCAGCATCAAAATCGTGGAAATCAGAACCTCACCAGCGAAAATGTTAGCGTACAAACGGAGTGAGAGAGTAAGCGGTTTAGCTAGTTCCTTCAGGATATTGAGCGGGAGGAAAATAGCATACGGTTCAATGTAATGCTTCAGATAGTGTTTACGATTCTGCTTCAGACCAAGGAAGTGAACCATAAAGATCACTATAATCGCAAGACCCGCTGTACAAGCCAGATCGGCTGTCGGTGATTTCCACCAACCAACATGAGCGTGACCGCCATCCTCGACCAGTTGGGCTTCGGAAACGATTTCAGTTCCCGCGAAAGTAAACGGTTCATGATGCTCGGTAATGATACCGAATGGGAGCCCTAATAAATTGGATACAAAGATGAACAGAATCAAAGTCATACCCAAGTTAATGAAACTCTTTGCCTTGCTGAGCGGCATCGTGCTTGCAATGGTATTGTGAACGAATTCAATAACCCATTCCATAAAATTTTGCATTTTTGAAGGATTGGTCACCGATAGATTACCCACTGCCACCCGTGCCAGAATAAAAACAATCAGGCAGGACACGATGATGGACAACCAGGTGGAAAGATCAATGTGAAAGCCTCCAACGTCAATAATCGGAAATAAATGCATGCTTTTGTTTTCACCCCTTTCCGCTATGCTTTGAATAGGTTACGGCCGTGATTAGAAAAACAGCTATCTGTACAAAGAAAGATGCAGACAATGTAGCGGCTACATTCAGATGTTGAGGAAACTTATTGGCAATCATGACGACAAACAGAACAGTAGCAAGCCTTCCGGCCATGCCGATGCTCATCCTTCTTGGCCCTTGATCAACAACGATCTGTCCGAGAAGATCAATACGCCTTCGCAGAAGATATGCATTGAACAAACTTGCCGCGCAGCCTGCAACGATTCCGGCGGCTATGGCCTTCAAAGATGGAACAAGCAGCCATACTACAATGCAGAGTGACATCAGATAGAGAGCTGATCGCATTGCTTTCCTAAAGATCTCATTCATCGGTGTCCTCCAATACAACCTTGACAAGCAACACGCAGGACAGAATACCGGCAGCCAGACCAACAAGCAAACCGCCAATGATCCAAGCTTGCGAACCACCTATCCATTTGCCGACAAAATAGCCCAGTAAGATGCAAATTGCGAAGTCAAGCCCCATTACACCAACCAGCCCTGCAGCTCGCCAGGGGTTGTCTCCCATACCCTTTTTATTCATGGCTTTACCTCTGTTAATCCTTATACATTTTATCCAAGCGAAGCGACGTTTGTCAATCGATATAAATTCAAACAGTTTGTGAACGCGAACCCGGAAAGCCTTGCTATATCAAGGTTTTCCAAGATTGCAAACCATACAGTACCACTGTATGCTGTGGTGTTTGGCGACATGCGGCGATTTGGACTTAACTATGAACGTTGTGTGAACGGGACAGGCCGTTCTTTCCTTCTCCCAAAATGATGCAAAATCGCCTGTACAATCCTTTGGGAAGCTTGACCGTCGCCGTAGGGATTTGCCGCTTTGCTCATTTTCTCATATAGTCCGGCATCCTTGAGAAGAGCACGGGCGCGTGTATATACAACTTCTTCGTCCGTACCGACAAGCTCCAGCGTTCCGGCCTCGATTCCTTCCGGACGCTCCGTTGTATCCCGCAGCACCAAGGTCGGAACGCCGAATGAAGGCGCTTCTTCCTGCAACCCGCCCGAGTCGGTCATAATCATGTAGGTGTGAGGATAGAAATTATGAAACTCAAATACGTCGAGCGGATCGATCAGCTTGATCCGGGGATGATCGCCCAGAATTTCATTGGCAGGCTCGCGGACAGCCGGATTCGGATGAACCGCATAAACGAAAGCCACATCTGCAAACTCGTCGGCAATCCGTTTCACCGCCTGGAAAATATTGCGGTGAGGCTGTCCAAGCGCTTCACGGCGATGCGCCGTCATGAGCACCAGGCGTTTTCCGTCCGCCCAATCGATAATGGGATGGGTGAACGACTTGTCCACCGTATACTCGAAAACATCCGTAGCTGTATTTCCCGTTACATAAATGGCGGACTCCGGCTTGTTTTCCTGGCGAAGATTGCTGGCCGCCTGCTCGGTCGGGGCAAAATGGATATCGGACAGGACGCCCGCGAGCTGGCGGTTCATTTCCTCGGGATAAGGCGACATTTTGTTCCACGTACGCAGGCCTGCCTCGACATGACCCACCTGAATCTGCTGAATGAACGAAGCATAGCTCGCCAGAAAAGTGGTTTGCGTATCGCCATGGACGAGCACGATATCGGGCTTCGATTCCCGCAGAATAGGCTCAAGCCCTTCCAGCACCCGTACGGTCGTTCCCGTCAGCGTCTGGCGATCCTGCATCACGTTCAGATCATAATTCGGTCTGATCTCAAAAAAGTCGAGCACCTGATCCAGCATTTGCCTATGCTGCGCCGTCACACAAACAATAGATTCAATCTCATCCGAATGTTTCTGCAGCTCCAGAACAAGCGGAGCCATCTTTACTGCCTCCGGACGCGTGCCAAAAATAGTCATTACCTTCAGTTTAGCCAATGATTGTCACTCCTATGATAAATTAATGCGTTATGTGTGTTCTCCGGTGACATTGAAACTGCGTATGCCGCAAAACTTCTCCGCTATTTCGTACCGTACATGCGGTCGCCGGCGTCTCCCAGACCGGGAACAATGTAACCGTGCTCATTCAAGCGCTCGTCAAGTGCGGCAATGAAAATATCCACATCGGGATGGTCTTTCTGGACGGCTGCAACACCTTCAGGCGCTGCAATCAAACACATCAGCTTAATCTGGAGACAGCCGCGCTGCTTCAGAGTCTCGATCGCCGCATTGGCCGATCCGCCAGTGGCGAGCATGGGATCAATGACGATCAGCATCCGCTCAGTTGCATCCGCGGGCAAATTCACATAATACTCGATCGGCTCCAACGTATCCGGATGCCGGTACAGACCAATATGCCCAACCTTGGCCGCCGGAATCAGCTTAAGCATGCCATCCACCATTCCAAGGCCCGCGCGAAGCACGGGGATAAGACCGAGCATGCGGCCGGATATCACCTGGCCTACCGCTTCTGTTACCGGCGTTGTTACCGGCACCGGTTCCAAGGGAACATCCCGTGTAATTTCATAGGCCATTAACGTTGCCACTTCGTCCACCAGCTCGCGGAAATCCTTCGTATTGGTACCTTTGTCGCGAATATGCGTCAGCTTATGTTGGATAAGCGGGTGGTCACAAATCGTCAATTTGCCCATTGGTTTCATCCTCCTGTAAAAGCTTGCGTCCCTTCTTGGAACATCCTCATTCTTTACAATCCTATCACAACCTCGTCTATTATAGCATCGGTAGCTTCATTATGCACTGCACAGTAAAAATCAAGAAGAAACGGTTCTTTTGAATTATTTTCTACTATAAATATTAAAAAACCGGCCAGTCCGGATTGACGGACGCCGGTTGATCGGTGAGTCGAAGGGCCTCCATGATTTGGTGCCATTCCAAGGTTTTGGGAATATAGACTCAGTCTCCTCCGCCTCCACAGCCGCCTCCCCCGCAGGACGAGCCGCCGCCGTCGCTGCCCGATCCGCAGGAAGAACCGCCTCCATCGTGGCCCCCGCTGCCTGAGCTGTCACTGTCGCACACATAAGAGTTTGATCCGCAGCTGCTCGCGGAGCCTCCCTGTTCCTTCCTGTGAGCGGTATCCATCTCGTTTGCAAACTGATCGGGCGGGAGCATGGAGGACATGAATAAAGCACCTGATAGCGCTCCTGTCATCATGAGCGGATCAGACCATTGGGCGCCCCGGCCCGTTTTGTATCTATCATATGGATTGCCGGTGCCGCTCCGTGCATCTGCTGCAAGCTCCTGGCCCTTTTGAATTAAATAGTCAACCGCGGCACTTAAATCCGGAAACTTCTCTGCAGCCTTGACATTAAAATAATGTTCGCGGAGTTCATCCGCGCTTAGCTGCTCCAGCGCTTCCATCCGCTGCGGTGAAAGCGGAGTCCGGTAGAAGGTTCCCCACAGCTGGCTGCTCACAGGCGTCTGCACAAACAGCTCCCCGTAAATCCAATCAAACCAAGCCCGTTCGCCCTGCTCCGGCCCTGCTCCGTCCCCATGCGGCGCATGATGAATAAATCCGCCGCTCAGCTGGATGCAGAACTGTTCATACTCCCGGGTAAACATCAGCATTTCATGCCAAACCTCATCGACCTTCTCACTATACATCGGTACGCCCCGCATAATGGCGCACATCAGGAAATAACGTTTCAATTCAAACCACAGCCACTGCCACTCGCCGTCACGCATAGAAGGCCTGTTTCTCAAGACGCGGTCCTTCACCCTGGCTTCGATATCGGCGGTCAGCACAGCTTCAAGACGCTCTGCCGCCGGTCGTGCGGGATGTCCTGAAGGTACGCCGAGAGCCTCCGGCGGCTTGCGCTTGGCTGAAGCCACCCTGCGCGATTCCCTGCTCTGTGATTTCTGATTGTTCAATCGCGATACGATAAAAAAGATAATAATGACAGCGAGAACAATGATAAGGAAACCACCCATAGCTATCACCCGCTTTTCGTAGGATTAGTTCCATCATAGCATGAATAAACCATGTCTTTCTGCCGTTTTTGGTAAACATTAGGGCTGTATCAGGCCGGTGTTGCAAAAAAAGGCTGCTGCGCTGTCCTCGTGGACTTGCGCAGCAGCCTCTTCGCTTTCCTTGTTATGAGTTTTTTTTAATACTTCAAACCGGGATAAAGCGGGTATTGGGACGTCAGGTCGCTGACCATGCCGCGCGCTTTGGCAAGCACCGCTTCATCTTTCGGGTTTTTCAAGGTCATGGCGATAATTTCTGCAATGGTCTTCATCGCTTCGACGCCCATTCCCCGTGAAGTTGCCGCAGGAGTACCGATACGCACGCCGCTAGTAATGAACGGGCTGGTCGGATCGAATGGAATGGCATTTTTGTTGACTGTGATTTGCACGGAATCCAGTACATGCTCCGCATCCTTGCCGGTAATGTTCAGACTGCGCAGATCAATCAGCATCAGGTGATTGTCTGTTCCGCCGGATACGATATTAATGCCTTGGGCCATCAACGATTCAGACAGCGCCTTGGCGTTATCGACGACGTTTTTAGCGTAGACTTTGAATGATGGATCCAGCGCTTCGCCGAAAGCAACCGCTTTGGCAGCAATAATATGCATCAAAGGTCCGCCCTGGGAACCAGGGAATACGGCTTTATCGATCGCTTGCGCCCATGGCTGACGGCACATAATCAAGCCGCCGCGGGGTCCGCGAAGCGTTTTATGCGTCGTGGTGGTAACGAAATGGGCGTGCGGCACCGGGCTTGGATGCAGACCGGCTGCAACCAGACCGGCAATATGCGCCATATCGACGAACAGCAGTGCGCCGACATCATTTGCGATTTTGCCCAGTGCTTCAAAGTCAATGATACGCGGGTAAGCCGAGGCGCCTGCTACGATCATCTTTGGACGGTGCTTGAACGCAAGCTTCCGGACTTCTTCATAATCGATGGTGAATGTATTCTCATTGACGCCGTAAGAGACGAAATTATACAAAATACCGGATGCGTTAACCGGGCTGCCGTGCGTCAAATGCCCGCCATGCGCCAGATTCATGCCAAGCACGGTATCGCCCGCATTCAACGCTGCAAGATAAACCGCCATATTCGCCTGGGCTCCGGAATGAGGCTGTACGTTGACATGCTCTGCGCCGAAAAGCTCCTTGGCACGGTCGCGGGCAATGTTCTCGGCGATATCCACATGCTCGCAGCCGCCGTAGTAGCGTTTGCCCGGGTAGCCTTCGGCGTATTTGTTCGTCAATACGGTTCCCATGGCTTCCAGCACAGCTTCGGAGACAATGTTCTCGGATGCGATAAGCTCAATGTTGTCGCGCTGACGCTGCAGCTCAAGTCCGAGTGCTTTTACCAATTCAGGGTCTTGTTTGCGTAAATGTTCCATTGTTTTGTTTATCCTCCTTAAATGTAACGCCTTCTATAACAGTCCCTTGCATTGCGCTGACTGGCCTTTGCAGCTTCTTGAGCAGCCATGGGTCAGAAACAATTCGCAAAACATGTTTATTGGCGGTTGTTAATTAACGCGGTATGTGGTCAAACGCCGAATCAACTTCTCTAGTCGCATATGCCGCCCGGAGACTCAGGGCCACCTGGGGATGTATCAGTAAAGGCTTCAGCAGCTGAACTGCCCGGAATGCCGGCCTCTTCCTCCGTATATACAGCGCGAATGCCGCCGATCAGCTTTGGACGCGTATAAGCCATTGTCAGATGCGCTTCTCCAATGGAACGGATTGTCGGCCTGACGGGAACAGCAACACGCCGCAGATGCATGCCGATGAACGTATCGCCAATATCCAGTCCGGCATGCGCCTGCACCGACTCCGTCAGACAGGGATCGGACAGCTGCCGGTAGGCGTAGGAAGCCATCGAACCGCCGGCTTTCGGTACGGGAATGGCTCCTACAATCTCCAGTCCATACCGCTCTGCGATATCCCTCTCCATCACAAGCGCCCGATTCAAATGCTCGCAGCACTGATAGACGGGGTGAAAGCCGATGTCACGGCGGGCCGCCTCGACGCCTTCGAAAACCGCTTTGGCTGTCTCCAGCGTGCCTGATGTGCCAATCCGCTGACCGATGATTTCGCTTGTGCTTGCGCCAATTACCAGAAGCTGTCCGCTTCGAAGCTGAGCGGCATGCGCCAGCTCACGGACAACAGCTTCAACATCACCTGCAATCGTATCCAGCTTCAGTTCCCGGTTCATCACCTGACACTCCTTCGATTCGGATCTTCCGCTTGCTGCTAAGTATGGTGCTTCCCTCTGAAAAACAATCCCGGAACGGCAGCTTGCGCCGGTTGGCAAAAACGGATTCAAATAACGGTTGAGGGAGAAGACGCATTTTCTTCAAGCTTCATGACCTTGCCGATCCTGCCAACATGACGCTGCTCCCCCGAGAACGGGGTTTCCAGCCAGATTCGGACGATCTCCTGGGCAAGCCCAGGTCCGATGACGCGTTCTCCCATCGCCAGCACATTCGTATCATTATGCTCACGGGTTGCCTTGGCCGAGAAGGTATCGTGCACAAGTGCGCACCGGATGCCGGCCGTTTTGTTGGCCGCAATTGACATGCCGATTCCTGTGCCGCAGACAAGAATTCCGCGTTCCGCCTTCCCGCTTGTTACTCTTTCGCAGACAGGAAGCGCATAATCAGGGTAGTCCACGGATTGCTCGCAATCGCAGCCGACATCTTCGATTTCATGACCGAGCGACCGGATGAAGGTAGCGAGCTCCTCCTTGAGGCGGTAACCGCCGTGATCGGCGCCAATGGCGATTTTCATAACATATAATCCTCCCGGTTTGACCGCCTTGGATGGCGAAAAATGTCGATGAATCATGTTACTAGTATACCTGAAATCATGCTGAAATCGCCTGGAAGACGAAAAAAGAGCATGACATGCTTTCGCACGCTGCTCTTTGCCCAGGCGACCGGCCGTATGATCTGATGCTCCACCATGGTTTGATCCACTTTAGTCGCCAGTTACATCAGAAACCGTCTTAGTTGTTTTTATCATAACGTATTGCCTGTTTAAAATCAATCATCGGCGTCAGGGGCTGATGCGGATATTTTGTAAACGACCTTATCGGGAAGGGCCAAGCTTATCCAGCAGCTTCCTCAATGCATCCTCGATCTCGTCGGCGCTGCGCTTATACATCTCCATCGACCCGCCAAAGGGGTCGGCTATGTCAAAATCGGGAATCCGCTTCTCAAGCTCAAGCAGGCGGTCGCGCTCGGCACTGGTCATCTGTTGGCCAAGCGCCTGCTTCATCTGCCATTCCGTGTAAAGCCCCTCCAGCTCCGAAATATCGGCCAGCACCTTCTCGTCGCAGCCGACGAATTCCTTGAGCGTGTAAGTTTTATCCACCGCTTGCGGGAAGCGCTGCAGCAAATTGCGTTTATGGCTTGTCGTCATGGTCAAAATCAGATCCGCCCAAACGACTGAACCGCCATCAAGCGCTTTGGAGCCGCCAGTACATGAAACCTCCCTTTGACGCAGCACGCCTACAGCATTCGAAGAAACAGGAAGTCCATCCACCGTGGACACACCTGCCGAGCGTACCTCCAGCTGCCTGCCCTGCTTTCTCGCAAGCTCCTTAAGAATGGCCTCCGCCATCGGGGAACGGCATGTATTGCCGGTGCAAACGAACAAAATCCGTTTCATAGCACTCGCACTCCTTTTCCTCAATTTATTCAAAATAAAACAAGCAGCCCGAACGTGAACAAAATAACGCCGCCCAGCGCTTCCCCGTACTCGCCCATGCTTGAACTGACCCGCCGTCCGATGAGCAGTCCAACCGTGGACATGATTCCGCCGAAGAAGCCGAACAGAAGCACCGTGACCAGCACATCCGCCGCAAACATGCCCAGTGAAATGCCTACGGAAAATGAATCAATGCTCACGCTGAGCGCAAACAGCAGCATCCCCCAAACCGTGCTGTGATCAAGGGATTCCACGGATTCGCCCCGCAGGGAGCTGTAAATCATGTGGCCGCCCAAGAGCAGCAGCAGCACACCGGCGGCGGATGAAGCCACATCTCCGAGCAGGGAGCTGACGTATTTACCGGTAAGCATGCCCATAAGAGGCATTATTATATGAAACAGCGCGATAACCGCACTTAATTTAAGAATATCAACAAGCCGAATACCCTTCATTCCTATACCGACCCCGAGTGAAAAAGCGTCCATCCCAAGAGCTATCGCCATAAGTAACAGCGTCAGCAGTTGTCCGGCATGCATACCCGCTTCGACCATTCTTTTTCCCCCTTGTCCGCATTCTTTTCCAGCATATGCGGACAAGGGGTTAAACATGACCTGTAAAAGCGCAGCCCGGGAAGGGCGTTATACGCGGATGATCTGCTGGGCTGCCGCTTTGGCAAGCCGGTTCATCAAGGCATGCCCGATGCCGGCCTCCGGACAAGTCTCCGCCCAAATTCGGCTCACGCCGAGATCATCAAATGAACGCAGGGCGGCATATAAGCCCTGAGCCGCCCGCTCCAGATTGCCGAGGCTGCCGATGACCAATACATGATCGGCATCAAATCGGTCGGCATGCTCATGGAACGCGAGCACACCCGTACGTTCACCTTCCGCCCGGGCATTCCGGCTCTGCTTGCCGATATAAGCGGCAACTTCGTCGATGCCGCCCTGAACCAGCTGCATGACTCCCCTGGGCGCATAATGGGCATACTTCATTCCTGGGGATCTCGGAGCGATGCCGGCTGCCGGGTGTTCATGCGCTCCCAATTCAACGGAACCCGGGGTGCGTTCCTGTCCATTATCATGAGGGGCGGCAGCTATATCATATTCGACCTGCGCCCCCGCTGCGCGCAGCGATTCAGCTGTTATCCCGCCTGGTCGCAGAATCCGTACAATGCCGCCTGCTTCAACCTCAACAACTGTCGACTCCAGTCCCACGCCGGCCGAACCTCCGTCAATAACGGCATCAATCCGTCCGTTCAGATCATCCAGAACATGCGCCGCTTCTGTCGGACTGGGGCGGCCCGAGCTGTTGGCGCTGGGCGCCGCAACCGGACACCCGGCAGCCGTGATCAACGCCAGTGCCACGGGATGCGCAGGCATCCTGACGGCAACGGTGTCCAGCCCTGCCGTGACATGCTCCGATACGGAGGCCCTCTTCAGGGGCAGAACAATCGTAAGCGGCCCCGGCCAGAAGCGGTCCATCAGAAGCTGAACCAGCTCCCCGCAGGGAGCGGTAAACGAATCAAGCTGCGCAGAGTCCGAAATATGCACAATGAGCGGATTGTCCGAAGGTCTTCCTTTGGCCTCAAAAATTCTGCTTACTGCATCGTGATCCAATGCGTTGGCTCCGAGCCCGTACACCGTTTCAGTGGGAAATGCCACCGTTCCTCCCTGACGGAGAGTACGTGCGGCTTCTCTGATGATCTTATCGTCGGGGCTTGCGGGATCGACTTGATACACCTTGGTTTTGCTCGTCATTATGCAACCAATCCTTAGACGTCAATTAATCATTTTTATTTCTTTCATTATATCATACATGGCAAGTCTCACATCCTCTCCGATATCCGGAGTACTATGGAATCTTTTCTGACATCTATTAGGAAGCTATCCGGAAAATCATGTAATTTCCTTTGACTTTTAACCTTTTGCGGATGTATGATAACTACGATTATTTATATATAAATTCAGATATATCAGCTTCGCATTTTTACATGCGCAATGGAGGATTACAGATGCAGACAGAAGAAGCCAAGCAGGTCCGTTTCCTGCCCATTATGATTGCCATTTTCTTCGGCAGTTTTATTTCTACGCTCAGTGTCAGTACGATTAACATCGCCATTCCTGTTTTGCAGGTTGACTTTGCTTCCGATCTGAACACCATTCAATGGACACTGACAGGTTTTATGCTTGCCATGGGGACATTTGCCCCGATCAGCGGCTATTTCGGCGAACGGTTCAGCTATAAATGGCTTTATCTCGTCTCCCTGCTGGGCTTCACCATTGCCTCCGCCTTATGCGCACTGGCATGGAGCGCCCCGTCACTCATCGCATTCCGTATTTTGCAAGGGGCCTTCAGCGGTCTCATCATTCCAGCTACCATGTCGATTATTTATCAGGTCATCCCCCGCGAGAAGCAGCCGATCGCAGTCAGCTTCTGGGCCATGTCGGCCATGCTGGCTCCTGCAATCGGACCAACGCTCAGCGGCTGGCTGCTTGACAATCTCACCTGGCAGTGGTTGTTCTGGATGAATGTGCCGATCGGCATTATCGGTGTTCTGCTCATCCTTCCATTCATCCCTTACTACAGGTTGAATGTGCCCAAGTCCTTTGATCTGATCGGTTTTGTCACTGTTATCGTCAGCAGCTCCTCGCTTCTGGTAGCCTTATCGCAAGGCCATGCCTGGGGGTGGTCATCGACAAAGGTGATCAGTTTGATCGCAGCAGGTTTCGTGTTTCTGGCCCTGTTCATCTGGCGCGAGCTTACTGCACAGACACCGCTCTTGAATCTGAGGGTATTCGGCAATGCTCGTTATACGATTTCATTGATTACCATTTGCATCATCACAATCAGCCTTTATTCAGGAACATTCCTGACTCCAATCTTCCTGCAAAACATTCAGCATGTCACGCCGCTTGATACGGGGCTGATTCTGCTTCCGGCTTCGTTGGCCATGGCCATACTGACCCCTTTTGTGGGCAAGTTTTACAGCAAGTTCGGTCCCCGCGTTCTGCTTATTATCGGGGTCGTGCTGATGGGTGCGGGAACGCTGCCGCTCAGCTGGCTCAGCGTCGACATCCCCCACGGCTATATCGTCTTCTGGATGATCGTGCGAAATTTGGGGATTGCCTTTGCCATGATGCCCGCCAGCAACTCCGGGATGGAGCAAATA
The DNA here is from genome assembly GCF_056269365.1 of Paenibacillus sp. JT22N12. Classification (NCBI taxonomy): domain Bacteria; kingdom Bacillati; phylum Bacillota; class Bacilli; order Caryophanales; family Paenibacillaceae; genus Paenibacillus; species Paenibacillus sp. JT22N12. The sequence continues at coordinate 178,031 of NZ_JBWDNU010000007.1, forward strand.
TCGCCTCAGCTGAGCGGACATGCTTCCTCGATCAGCAACTGGCTGCGCAATGTATTCGGCTCCTTCGCTATTGCAATTTTTACGACCTTGCTGGCGTCGCATTCGGCCTCGCATGCAACAGATTTGGTCAATGCAGGTTCAACCGATCAAGTCGGCATACAAATGATGTCCTTTACAATGAGCGTAAACGATGTGTATCTCATCGCGACCATTATCGTATTGGTCGCACTGCCGATTTGCCTGTTCATTCCCAAGCTGCGCCCGGATAAGCTCGCCCGCAAACAGGCGGCTTAACTCTTGCTGCGGGCGGGTCCTATAGCAAAACAAACAACAACCTCCTTCGGCAGAAGGGGGTTGTTGTTTGTTTGCGGATGTTCCGGACCGGGACTGGCCTCTAAGAAAGTCAGCCTTAGCTGAACAGGTTTTTGAAGAAGTGAACAATGGACTGAATCAGCTCCCAAATGAAGAACTTTACCTCGGGAGTATCGGCACCCGTTTCTTTCGCTTCGGTGCCGCTCGACTGATCTGTGCCGCCTGCAGTGCCTGTCGTCTGCACAATGCCGCCCTTCGGGGCATCTTTGTCGACAGCGGCGGTGACGGCCGATGCCGCGGGTGCCGAAGCTTCTCCATTGACCGCATCCACGAAGCAGAGCGGCGGGAATAAGACGCACCACCAGTTTTGCCCTTCAGCCTTGCCCAGCGAAATCCGGAGCGCTTCGTAATTGCCCGCAGGGTAAACTTCACTGCCGTATATTTTGGTTGGAAATGGCACACTGCCAAGCTCCGCTTTATAGTCGTATGTGAATCCGCGTTTATGCAATTCATTGGCTATGACCCGTTCGATGTCGCCCATATGCGAGAGGATCGTGCCCCGGGCTTCTTCAATCGTTTGCGGGCTGGTTACCCATTGATCGATTTCGGCAACAACGGCGTCGCGGACATACCGCTTAACCGCCTGATCTGCCGCGCTGTCGGAATTGGCGAGAATACGAAGACGAATGGATTCCTTGGGAATCTCACCGCCTGCAATGGCTGCATCTGCACGCTGGCTTTCCCAGCTCATAATAAGAATGATAATGGCAAGAAACAAGTAACCGTAAGAAGGGCGGTAAGGAAAACGGGAATAAAGGCGGATCATAACGTTAAGCTCCTTTTCGTCACCCGTCGGTGCGCTCGGCTTTACGTTCCGGAACGATCATATCCCTAAGTATGTCCACTCTGGCAATCTTTAAACCTAGCAGCCGGAGAATAAGAAAAACTAGAATTCCAGCACAAATATAAAACGCATGGAGCCCTCTTCGAGGATGGAAGCGCAGCGTTGGATTCAGGGATTATTGGAGCCGGCAATGCATGAAGCCTATATATTTCGGTACGCCAAAGAAGTATAAAATCTTGCCCTTCCCTGCGATATACACTCCATAAGTTAAAAAAGACTCTAGTAACGAAAGAGAAATAATCTCTTTACGTTACTAGAGTCTGCCTGTTATAACAGCTTTTCATACCTCATGCCCTGTTGTTCACGGCAATCACATGCCGTTCAATCCCGGCATAATCGTCAATGATCCGAACCTCGTCCCATTCGCCGAGCTGTTCCAGCAGTCTTGCAACCTCACGGGCTTGGCCCATGCCAAGCTCGAAGGCAATAATTCGCGGCATCTGTGCCAGCCGCGGAAGCTGCTCCAGCATACGGCGGTAAGGGTCAAGGCCGTCACCGCCGCCGTCCAGCGCAAGCCGGGGTTCATGGTCCCGAACCTCCGGCTGCAAGCCCGCTATGTCTCCGGCCGGGATATACGGCGGGTTGGAGACGAGCACATCGATCCGCAGCCCGGCGGGGTCATTCTCCCCGCCGGGTGCGCCAGGTTGGCCCTCGCGCCGCAGCCGGAACGGCGCGAGCAGGTCGCCCTGCACGAACGCCATGCGCGCCGCTGCGCCATGGCGCGCCGCGTTCGTGCGGGCGACCTCCAGCGCCTCCGGCGACAGATCGGACGCGCTGACGCGCCAGAGCGGACGCTGCACCGCAAGCGTCACGCCGATGGCGCCACTGCCCGTGCCGACGTCAAGGACCGTCGGCACACCTGCGCTGGCTGTGCGGGTCCCGCTCTCGATGTTCGCCTTAGCTGCCGCTTCACCAACCTGCCGTGATTCATCTCCGGCCACAGCACCGATTTCTGACGGCCCCGCACCGGTTATGCGGCTGCCTCCAGCCTTCACTGCAGCTTCGCCACTCTGCCCCGCTCCACGGCTGGCAGCTCCGCTCGCCTCCGGCCACAGCCTGTCGGCCTCGGCAAGCACCGCCTCGACGAGCAGCTCCGTCTCCGGCCGCGGGATCAGCACGGCCGGCGTCACAGCGAACGGCAGGCCATAGAACCACTGCTCGCCGATCAAATACTGCGCCGGCTCGCCGGCTGCCTTGCGCGAGATCAGCGATTCCCACTCCGCCGAACGCTCCACCGGAAACGGATCCCGCCAATCCCGCAGCAGTCCCGCCTTCTCCAGGCCGAGCAGATGCATCAACAGCAGCTCGCTGTTGGACCTTGGCTCCATAATCTCATGCCTCTCCAAAAACAAAGAAGCCTGCAAGCAGGCTTCTCCAATGGTAAACAGCCGGTCCGCTTCTCCCATCCGGAAGTCTGCGGGGCCGGGGCCATCCATGCTGCGCTCCATAATCCATTAGCGCCCCTCTCTATATGCCGTCAGCCTCACGCCATGATCCGGCGGTCAAGCCGGTTTCCCGATGAATCAGCTGATTTGCTCGATCAGCTCTGCTTGAGCCGTTACCGTGAGGGCATTGATGATTTCACCCATATCGCCGTTCATAACCGAATCCAGCTTATGCAGCGTCAGGCCAATCCGGTGGTCGGTTACCCGGCTCTGCGGATAGTTGTAAGTACGGATCCGCTCGCTTCGGTCGCCGGTACCCACTTTGCTTTTGCGCTCGCCGGCGTATTTCGCTTCTTCCTCCTGGCGGCGGATGTCGGAAATGCGCGCCCGGAGAACCTGCAGCGCTTTGGCTTTGTTCTCATTCTGCGACTTGCCGTCCTGACACTGCGCCATAATGCCTGTCGGCACATGAAGCACGCGGACAGCCGACTTGGTCGTATTAACGGACTGCCCGCCGGCGCCGCTGGAGCAGAACGTATCCACCCGGATATCCTTGTCGAGAATTTCAATCTCGAGCTCTTCCACCTCAGGCATAACCGCAACGGTTGACGTGGACGTATGAATCCGTCCGCCCGACTCTGTTACGGGAATACGCTGAACCCGGTGGGCGCCGCTTTCGAATTTCATTTTGCTGTAAGCGCCCTTGCCGTTGATCAGGAAAATAACCTCTTTGTAGCCGCCCAGATCGCTTTCATTGGCTTCCATCAGCTCCACGCGCCAGCCTTGGGAATCGGCAAATTTCATGTACATCCGGTACAAATCGGACGCGAACAATGCCGCTTCATCGCCGCCTGCCGCACCGCGGATCTCCACAATCACGTTCTTGTCGTCATTGGGATCCTTCGGCATAAGCAGGATATGAATGTGATCCTCAAGCGCTGTCTGGCGCTCGGACAGTTCTTCAATCTCCATCTTCACCATCTCGCGCATTTCATCATCGAGCTTCTCGGCCTGCATGGCCTTCGCATCGTCGAGCTGCGCCGATACTTCCTTGTATTCCGTATATGCTGTGTAAGCGTCCTGCAGATCCGACTGCTCCTTGGATAAGTCGCGCAGCCGCTTGGGGTCGCTTGCCACATCCGGATCGCACAACAGCTCGCTTAATTTATCATACCGGTCTGCGAGTGCCTGTAAACGGTCTAACACATTCATTCACCTCTACATGTAATAAGATTTCGCTGATTGTTGTCTTATTATTATATCATAACGCGGGGCTTTCCATAAATGTGACTTTAACTAAATATTTTCAGCGTCCAATTTCAAGGAGATATGGATCCTTGCCCCGCCGGTTTTGCTTTGGCCTCCACGGCCTGCCCCTGCACCCGGATCATCAATGAGCTGGCCAAGGCGATCAGGCTGACGATAAAGCCGTAGGCGAACATATGGGAGAAGCCTGTCATCAGATCGGCATTCTTCGCCAGGAAGGCGCCCATTATCGTCACCCCGACAGCTGTCCCGATATTGCGTGAAAATATTTGCAGAGAGGTGGAGACGCCTTTTTGCTTGCCATCCACCAGCTGCTGCGAGCCGATCATGGAAACGGCGGACAGCAGGCCGAAGGAAAGGCCCATCAGCACCGAGCCGGCAAAGGTGAACCAGAATCCCGAGGCTGGGGAGAGCTGCAGAAACCAGATGCCCGAAGCTACGAGAATGGCATTGCCGGCAATCATCAGCCAGCGGTAGCCGAAGCGCCCGATCCACTTGCCCGCAGGCACGGACATGGCCATCCAGCCCACTGACATGCCCAGCATCGCCACACCGCTCATAAACAGCGAATAGCCATGCTTCTGGAGAAACATCGGCAGGTAGCTGGCGCCCCCGAATATCGACGCATAAGCCAGGAAAGAATTCAGGTTCATCCAGGCAACCGGCTTATTGCGGAACAGGTTGAGGGGAACAATGGGCGAAGCCAGCTTTTTCTCATACTTGTAAAATACAATAAGCAGCAGCACGCCCGCCGCTCCGGATAAATAGAAGAAGGTGCCGATGTCGACCACGGTCATAAGAAGCAGAAGACTGATTCCGGCGGTAAAAACCAGCGCTCCTGGATAGTCCACTTTGGAACGCTTGGGTTCATACACTTCGCGATACGGCAGCAGCAGCAGAACCGAAAGCAGGCAGATCGGGATATTGATATAAAAGATCCAGCGCCAGGTGGCGTACTCCACAAACATGGAGCCGAGCAACGGGGCAAGCACAGCTGAAATTCCCCACATCGCGGTAAACAAAGCCTGGATGCGCCCCCGCTTCTCCACCGTGAACAGATCCCCTGCAATAATCATCGGGAAAGGATTCATCACCCCCGCGCCGATTCCCTGGACAGCCCGGAAAATAACGAGCTGCACCATCGTATGCGCACTCCCGCACAGGATCGAGCCCAGCATAAATAAAATAATGCCGACGGCAAACACTTTCTTGCGTCCGAAGATATCGGAAATCCGGCCCGCAATCGGGGCCATGACGGTCGAGAAAATCATATAGCTTGCGAAAACCCAGGCATACAATTCAATACCGCCCAGCTCCTGGGCAATAATAGGCATCGTCGTATTGGCAATGGTGGAATCCATTGAGGCGACAAGCATCGCCATAACAATGCTGGCCAGTACCGGTATCCGATTTTTCATTGAGCAGCACCTTCTATTGGAGGAATAAGGAGCTTAAGCATACAACTGTTTATCCTTGGGCAGCAGAATTGCCAATATCCCGAGCAGCGGCAGGTAAGCGCACAGCTTCATAATGAATGCAATCGTCGTCGCGTCGGCGATCCAGCCCAGCACAGCCGAGCCCAGACCTCCTATGCCGAAGGCCAGGCCAAAGAACAGGCCGGAGATCAGACCCACCTTCCCCGGCATCAGCTCCTGCGCATACACCACAATAATGGAGAAGGCGGAAGAGAGAATAAATCCGGCAAGCACGCATAACACACCGGTCCAGGTCAAATTGGCATAAGGCAGTAAAATCGAGAAGGGCGCCGTCCCAAGGATCGAGAACCAGATAATATTTCTGCGGCCGAAACGGTCCGCCAAAGGACCTCCAAGAAATGTTCCCGCCGCTGAAGCAGCCAGAAAGGCAAACAGGAACCACTGCGCATGCTTCACTGACACGCCGTAATAATCAATCAAATAAAAGGAATAATAGCTGGAAATGCTCGACATGTACACATGCTTCGAAATAACAAGGGAGACCAGAACGACGACTGCCCACATCACCTGCCGGGAGGATAGGCCTGTCAGACGCAGCGGCTGGGCGCCGCTCTTGGCTTTGTTGCGTCCGGGAACGTTCTGATCGCGATACCAGCGGGCCACATAGGTCTGGATGATGATTGCGGCGGCGGCAACAAAAGCAAACCAGATGACACCCTGCTGACCCACTCTGACAAATATCACCGCTGTCATAATGGGGCCCAGGGCGCTGCCGATATTGCCTCCCACCTGGAAGATCGACTGCGCCAGACCGCGCTTGCCTCCAGCGGCCAGATAAGCTACACGGGACGACTCCGGATGAAAGACAGCCGAGCCCACGCCGATTGCAATAACGGCTAGCAGAATAACGGAATAATGCGGAGCCAGCGCTAAAGAAACGATCCCCACCAGCGTGAAGCAGACGCCGATGGGAAGGATATAGGGCCGGGGCTTGAGATCAGCGGCATAGCCGACCGCTGGCTGCAGAAGCGAAGCCGTCATATTCATCGCGAATGCGATCAGACCGATCTGCTTGTAGCTCAAATCGAGAGAATCCCGGAGAATCGGGAATAGTGCGGATACGGTCGACTGCATCGAATCATTCAGCAGATGGACAATGCTGATCGCAAATAAAATTGGAAATACCGTTGCAGCCGCGGGCTTGGTAAGTGGAGCTGTAGAGGTTGCCATGGTTTAACTGTTTTCTCCCCTTCAAACGATACGAAGGAAGGACCCTTTTAGACTTCAGGCCCTTCCTTCATTCGAAAATAATGTCGGAGTCCTCAGGTCCTACACATTGAAACGGAAATGCATAACATCTCCGTCTTTCACCGTATAGTCCTTGCCCTCCAGGCGAAGCTGGCCTTTCTCCTTCGCCGCATTCATGGAGCCGGCATTCGTCAAATCCTCATAGGATACGACCTCCGCCCGGATAAAGCCCCGCTCAAAATCGGTATGAATGACGCCCGCTGCCTGCGGCGCCTTCGTCCCTTTGCGAATCGTCCAGGCACGAACCTCCTGAACCCCCGCTGTAAAATACGTGTAGAGCCCCAGCAGCTTGTAAGCTGCGGCGATCAACCGGTTGAGCCCGGATTCCTGCAGGCCCAGCTCGTCGAGGAACATCGCTTTATCCTCGCCCTCAAGCTCGGCGATTTCCGCTTCCACCTTGGCGCTGATCGGCACCACCTCGGCGCCTTCGGCTGACGCAAATTCGCGGACGAGCTTCACATAAGGATTCTCATCCGAATTGGCCGCTTCGCCTTCGCTTACATTGGCCGCGTACAGAACCGGCTTAAGCGTCAGCAAATGAAGCTCACGGATCAGATACAGCTCTTCTTCGTTCAGCTCGATGCTGCGCGCAGGCTGATCGTTATAGAGAGCCTCCTTGACCCGTTCGAGCACCTCAACCTCCTGGGCAACCTTCTTGTCGCCGCCCTTCATGTTCTTGCGGCTGCGGTCGATCCGCCGGTCGACGGAGTCGATATCCGCCAGAATCAGCTCCAGGTTAATCGTCTGAATATCGCCGATCGGATCCACCTTGCCGGAAACATGGGTAATATTATCATCCTGAAAGCAGCGCACGACGTGAACAATCGCGTCCACTTCGCGAATATGGGCCAGAAACTTGTTGCCAAGCCCTTCCCCTTTGCTCGCTCCCTTCACGATGCCTGCGATATCGATAAATTCGAATGCTGTCGGCACCGTTCTGTTCGGCACCACCAGCTCTGTCAGCTTGTCAAGACGTACATCCGGCACTTCCACGACGCCCACATTGGGATCGATCGTACAGAACGGATAATTGGCGGACTCGGCGCCAGCTTGCGTTATCGCATTAAACAACGTTGATTTCCCGACATTCGGAAGACCAACAATACCTGCTTTCAAAGCCATTGCTGTACACCCCTGCTTTCGAAATAAACATTTCTCAGGTCATTATACCCGATGCGGCAGGGGAAGAAAAGAAAAAAGGGAGGAGGCCCGCCGCGCATAAGCGGCTTTCCTCCCTCCCGGGTTGAAGCTTTTCCATTCGTTGTCTGCGGCCTCTTTCACGAACAGGAACAGGTTGTCTGATCAGACCCAGGCGTCATTGGAGTAGCCCCGCTGCTCCCAATACCCGATATGTTCATCGGGGATGAGTTCAATCCGGTTGAGCCACTTGACTGATTTGTAGGCATACATTTTCGGCACAATCAGACGGACAGGCCCGCCCAGATCGCTTGGGATCGGCTTGCCGTCGTGAAGCACGGCAACCATCACATCGTCCATATCCGCCTGCTCTAGCGTCAGCGAATCCGTATATACTCCATCTCCGGAATAAAACTTGACGTTCTTCGCCTGCTGCTGCACACCTGCTTCCTTGAGAAACTGCTTGAGCGGTATCCCTTCCCAGGTATTGGAGTAGACGGACCAGCCGGTTACACAGTGAAAATCGCTCACCTGCACTTTGCGCGCCAGCTTCACAAACTGCTCCCAATTGTAATTCATCTTCTTGTCAACCAGTCCGTCCACGGCAAATGACCAATTGCTGTTATTGAAGGAGGGAATCTGCGTCACCGTGTACACGCGGAACGAACCTCGGCCTCCCCCGCCCGTGGGCGGAAGCGATGCGGGAAGCGGCTGGGGTGCGGGAATCAGATTGTTGGCATCGGATTCCACCAGCTTCTCTATGTCGGCTCCCGTTCCGATGGAATTGCCGACCCAACGCAGGAACGAAGGACCCAGCGTGATGGCAAGACCTGCTCCAATCGCGGTCTTAATGAATGCACGCCGGGAATAAAGCGCTCCAGGGGAAGCAGCCGGGTGGATTTCCTTCTCTTTATCCGGCTTGCCGCTCTTCACCGTACGGCGGTGCGGCTCCTCCTTGAGCCATTTCGCACGCGTGATGGAATGATAGATAATATAGGGAAGGCCGATCCATGTGAGCAAATCATGCACCAGCAGAGCTCCGTTGGACCATCCGGGACCGACCAGCCTGAACTGCCAGAGCAGCAGGCCCGACAGCAGCCAGCCAACGAGCAGCGCCAGCACCACAATGACGTTGGCCCGCTGCGACGACTTGCCCCTCAGCTGCTTCCAATGCTTGCCGGCCAGCAGCAGATAATAGACAACCGGAAGCAGCGAAGCAATCCCTACGACGATATGAATCCAGCGGATCCACACCCTTCCTTCACCCAATATGCCGCGCCAAAAACCGCCAAACAGCAGAAGTCCGGAGATCGTCAGAATGACAACAATCCAACCGTTCCATGCATGCAGCGCGTGAAGCTTCTTCCCGTAGCCCTTACGCAGTGACGCCAACCAATTGCTCATGCGTTCCTCGCCTCCCGATCGTGATTCCAACCGCTGTTAACCTTGTATAATCGTATAACGAATCCTTGCGGATTCTAAACGGCTTCAGGTACGGTAAACCAGAAAATGCTCCCGCCTGCCGGGGGACAATCGAGACCGATCTCCCCGCCTGCCTGCTCGACCAGGGATTTGGCAATGGAAAGCCCCAATCCCGCGCCGCCGCTCTCACGTCCCCGGGAGCGGTCCACCCGGTAGAAACGCTCGAATACCCGTTCCCGGTCCGGTTCCGGCACTCCCTTTCCCTGATCCGATATCCGGATGCGAATGCGATGTCCCTGCTCCGCCAGCCCTTCCACGGCTATAGCACCACCCTGCGGGGAATATCGGATCGCGTTCTCGAGCAGATTCTGCATTATCCGTTGAAGCGGCTGCGAGGGAAGCCGGCAATAAAGAGGCTGGTCCGGAAGCTTGACCTCAAGGGTGATCGAAGCCGCTTCCAATTGAGGAGCGAACCGGGGCAGCAGCTCCAGCAGACTGTCTTCAAGCAGGCTCTGCGACGGCTGCTCATATCCATCCTCGCGTGGAGAATCTCCTCTGTCCAGCATGGACAGCTCGAATAATTGCTGCATCAGATGCCCAAGACGAATCGTCTCCGCGCGGATGGTTCCCATATAACGGCGGACCGCAGCTTCATCATTTACTATGCCGTCCTCCAGCGCTTCGGCATACGCCTGCAGGGAAGCCAGCGGCGTTCTGAGATCATGCGCCATATTGGCTACGAGCTCGCGCCTGGCGACTTCAGCCGCCTGCAGCTGGTGGAAGCTTGCTTGCAGCTTGTCGCCCATCTCGTTGAACTGGCCGGCCAGCAGCTTCAGCTCCACAGGTCCGACGAGCGGGACGCGGGCCTGAAAGTCCCCGTCCGCAATACTCGCCGATCCTTCGCCGATCCGTTTCACAGCCGCTTCAATGGGACGAATAAGAAGATAATGCAGTATGCCGGACAGCAGTCCCGCACCCAGCGAGACGATGGTCAGCCAAATGAACTGCTTCTCTGACAGCAGCATGAATCTGTAGAACAGAATGAGCAGCGCAATAATAACGAGAATACTTATGGCATTGGTCAGCAGCAAATAAATACGCAGCTTCATGACTGCCTCTTGCCTTCAAATTTATAGCCAATGCCCCAAACCGTCTTGATCCAGCCGGGCTCGGAAGGCGTTGGTTCCAGCTTTTCCCTCAGTCTGCGGATATGTACAGTCACCGTGGTCGTATCGCCATCGAATCCGGTATCCCAGATGAGACTGAGCAGCTGGCTGCGCGAGTACACCCGCCCCGGGTACTCCGAGAGCGTGAGAAGCAGGTCAAATTCCTTTACGGTGAGCTCCGCTTCCGTGCCGCCCACGACAACACGCCGTTCATCCGGATAAACGGATAAGCCCTCAAAATGAATCTCCGCCCGAACAGACTGCGCAATTGCCCCTTGTGCTCCGCCTGCTCCCGGCAGGGAAGCGTTTGAAGCAGCCGCGCTTGTGCCGACACGGCGCAGTATATTTTTCACCCGCAGGACAAGCTCCCTTGGACTGAAGGGCTTCGTCATATAATCATCCGCGCCCATCGTCAGCCCAAGCAACCGGTCAGGCTCCTCGCCCCGCGCTGTCAGCATAATAATCGGCACATCGCTTGTTTGCCTGACCGCTTCGCATACCTGCCAGCCGTCCATGCGCGGCATCATCAAATCGAGCACAAGCAAATCCGCCCTGCGTTCCTCCCATAGCTCCAGCACAGCGGCTCCGTTATGGGCAATGCGGACCTCGTAGCCCTCCCGTTCCAGATACCGGCGGCACACATCGGTTATGTTGCTTTCGTCATCGGCAATAATGATGCTGCCTGCCACATCGGCGCCCCCTCCGTGCCCCATTTTTGATGCTTCTATTATACCCTGCTTACAGTTATAACGAATATTTCTTCTATATCATAACGCGGGAACGGTATTTTATTACAAGCATAACGGATAACCGTAAACGAAGAAGAACGAAAAGATTATAGAGTTCTAACGAATGTATTACGAAAGTATGAACGGAAGGCCGGATGATGTTAAGACGAGGATCAAATAAAGCAAAAAAAGCCCCATACCCCGAAGGGTATGAAGGCTTTTCGAAAGAAAAGATAGACAGAGCGATTAGATTTGGCCTTGAATTTTATTTTTCAAGGAATCTTTGGATTGCAGACCAACCATTTTGTCAACCGGTTGTCCGTCTTTGAAAAGGATCAATGTCGGAATGCTCATGACTCCGAATTGGGAAGCCAATTCAGGCTCTTCGTCCACATTGATTTTACCGATGGTGGCTTGGCCGGTCAATTCCGTGGAAAGCTCTTCAACGATTGGAAGCTGCATTTTGCAAGGTCCGCACCATGGAGCCCAGAAATCTACAAGGGTTACGCCGCTTTCGATGCTTTTCGTGAAATTATCTTTTGTCAATGCTACTGCCATGATAATCATCCTCTCAATTATAAGTTCCGGGTGCTCCGGCTGCTTGGAGGGAGCTGCCCGTTATACCTTGTTCCTTAAAAAAATCAACAATCCTCGCACTCGTGAATTTGACCGAGTACATCCGTAATCGTAATGCCGCCGAAGTACTCCTCCAGCTGCTTCTCCGCCTTGCAGAAGATACCATCCATAACCTCCCGCATATTGGAGCCGACTACACAATCCATATCAGGATTGCCGGAACACCAATTAGGGATGACGGATCCTTGAGCCAATAAGCGGTACACATCGGCCAAGGTAACGACCGAAGGATCGAGCGTCAGCCGGTAACCACCGCCTGCGCCTTCCCGCGTATCGACATAGCCGCCGCGCCGCAGATAGCTCATTACTTTACGTATTCTGGCTGGATTCGTGGCAACATTGTCGGCGATTGCTTCGCTCGAAGCCATTCGGTCCGGACGATATGCCAAGTATACCAAACTGTGTACGGCTATCGTAAATTCGCTGTTCATGCGTTACGGCCACCCCGCTTTGTACTGTAATAATATCAGTTACAGTTGAAAATGTCAACAGGGCAGGCATTGATTATTTCGAATTACCTCGCATGAAATTCATACCTTCTCTACAGTTTAAAATACCCTGTTCAGATGGAGCCTACTCAAACTTTTTTCAGCGGAGGCCAGGGAGAGGCATTCATTCCTCCCCGGGCAGATCGAACAAATCCAACTGCTCCACCGGATCCGCCTGCGGATCCTCACCGAAGAATCCGCGCGGCGGCGTCTGGCCCAGCATGGCCATCAGCTGCAGCGCATTATCCGCCGCATCCCCGCCGGAATTGTTATTGAACAGAATACATACCGTCTCTGACAGCTGCTCCAGCCTGATCAGCCGCTGAGTCCATTCCTCAAGCTCCTGCTCGTTATAGCGATACAGGTACCGCACCTCCCGCCAGTTCGGCTGGCCGCTCGACAACCAGCCGTCATTGCTGCGTCCATGCAGCCGCACAAGCGTAAGCTGCGGATCCACCGCCGCTTCCACAATCGGCACGGAGCCGTCCCCGACCTGGGGTTCATCGCATACCGTATGAATCCACCCTTCCTCGCGCATGAAAGTTAATGTCTTCTGCATCATATCGGGCTTGAACCAGCTTTGATGACGAAATTCAAGGGCGACCGGAATATCCTCCATCCTTTTCTTGGCTGACCGCAGTACGGCGATATTGTGACGATTGCAATCAAACCATGGGGGATATTGAAACAGGACAGCTTTCAGTTTGCCTGCTTCAATAACAGGAGCGACCGACTCACGGAAATCACGAAACATAACCTCCAGATCGTCTTCAGAATATGCTTGGCGCGTATGCCCTGTCATGCCCTGATAGGCTTTAACGACGAATGAGAAATGACCGGAAGTGTCTCCGGCCCACTTCCTGTACAAGCTGTCTTTGTGAATCGCGTAATAGGAGCTGTCCACCTCTACTAATGAAAAAAATTTGCTGTATTCCTTCAGTCTTTCCTGCGGCTTGATGCCAGCCTTATAAAGCTTGGCATGGTCTCCCCATCCTGCCAGTCCAATTGAAATCAAGGTTATGCCACCGCCTTCACACAAAAATGAGGTTGAAATTATTTTATAATACCCCGATGCCTGGTGAACACATGGGAGTATTGTAATATAGCCCTGAATATAATTACATCATGTTGATACAAGCTTAACAATCAAACGTTAAAATATACTGAATTGATTAGAAAACAGTCATATAAAATGGTAATTTTATCAAGATTGGACAACAGTGTCGGATCAAGTTTTGCAATATAAGGAGAATAAAATGAATCATCGATATACGATTAGGGATATCGCCCGGATATCTGGTTTTTCATTCAAGACCGTGTCACGGGTGATCAACGACGAGCCCAGTGTGAAGCCAAGCACACGGGAGAAGATATTGCAGGTCATTGCCGAGACGAACTTTAAGCCGAATATGTACGCCAAAAACCTGAATACCAAAATCAATAAAAATATCCTCGTCTCCATCCGCAAGACGCTGGGGCAGAACACGACGCAATGGTTCGATTACCTGATGTCCTTCATGATCAAGGAAGCCCGCGATAAACAGTACATGCTTATTCAGGAAATAATCTGCGACGATGCAGACCTGCAAAATTCGATGCTGGAAAAATCCGGCGGCTATATCGATGTTCTTGTGCTGTTCTACGTGGATGATAATGACAAGAGAATCGAAATGGCACAAAGAAACCATATCCCCTATATCTCCTTCGAGAAAAACCCGCTTGCTCCAATCTCTATCGCCAACAATAACAGACTGGGGATGACGCAGGCAGCGGAGTTTCTGTTTGCAAGAGGTTTAACGACCATATGCCTGCTGCTCGGTGCGGCAATCGGTGTCAACCTCGACCGGGCCGAGGCTATTAAGGAAGTATATAAGCTGCACAACATTCCTCTGGATCGTCTGGAGGTCATTTACAACATGAATAATCTGGAGAATATCAAGCGGTTTGTGGACAGGCGGATTGAAGACAACAGGCTGCCTGATGTTTATTTTGTATCGGGAGATGAAAAAGCGATTGCGGTGTACAACTCGGTATACGCACACGGACTGTCCATTCCACAGAATGTGTCCGTCATGGGCTTCGATAATATTCCGATCTCAAAATATTTTTATCCTCCGCTTACCACTATGGGACAGGATTTCGAGAGACTCGCAAGCGAGATGTTCATTGTCATTGAAAAGCTGATCGGACAGGAGCAGGACATCCTGCCTGTGAAAGTGGATCCACAGCTGATCGTCAGGGAAAGCGTCAAATAACAGCGGAAGCGAAGCTGTGCGCGAAATGATACAATAGTAGAAAAATTACGATTGCGAGAGGATCATAGATGATGCATATTGACTTATATTCCGATGTCGTTTGTCCCTGGTGCCGCATAGGCAAGCATAATTTGTTTCAGGCGCTTGAGCTGTGGGCAGAGAAAGGCGGGGAACCGGTTACGGTGTCCTACCATGGATATCTGCTTGACCCGACACTTCCCGAGGAAGGACTTCCCTTCAATGATGTGATGAGATCGAAAATAGGAACAGAAGCCCAACTGAAGCAGATGACCGAGCATGTGACACAGGCCGGCGCTGCAGTAGGCGTCACATTCCGCTTTGACCTGGTGAAACGGATGCCCAGCACCCGGCTGGCCCACCGCTTCGTAGCCTTGCTGCCCGCAGAGCTTCAGGCAGCTGCCATAGATGAGCTGTTCCGCGCATATTTCGAGGAAGGCCGGGATGTCGCCCAGCTCGACGAGATCCGTGCAGTCCGTGCCGCCATCGGTGCGGAAGAGTCCGTCATCACCCGTTTGCAAAACGGCGAAGGTGCAGATGTGCTGGAAGCTGATCTGGCGCAGGCCCGCAGTCTTGGCATCACAGGCGTTCCTTTCTTCGTATTCAACAACCGCTACGCCCTGTCCGGCGCCTATCCCGCAGATAAGATTGTTCAGCTGCTGGAACGGGTCAGCAAAGGAGAATAGTCGGCTTTTGCAGGTCAGGAAGAAACGGCGGTCTCCGTCCTTTTCCGGCTAAGCCAAGTTTCTTCCCTCAGATAATATAAGCAAAGTATGGAGGAGATTTATACTTTCTTATATTTGAACAAAATAAAGCAGGTGACGATAAATCCAGTCACCTGCTGGCCGCTCGGAGAGCAAAGAAACTTGCAAGTGCCACCAAAGGCTGGCGCGCTGCAAGTTTCTTTTTTTTCTTAGGCTGCCTTACATATCCGCTTCATACTGCTTCGACATCATAATGGATTGGTCCAGACTGTTGAATTGAACCGTCCAGCCATAGAATTCGGAAATCGAGCGGACCGGGATGTACACGCGGCCGTCTACGACAACAATGGAGGTGCCTGTCACAGCCGAACCGTTCAGCGTGATCTGCTTGGGATTGACTGTGCTGTATACCGATATATTGTATCCATTGGTCACTGTAGTCGTTCCGGCCGCCTTATCGAATGTAATCGTTCCGCCCGTAGCTTCCGCCCAGTAACGGACCGGGATATATGCCGTTCCGTTTTGAAGAATAGGCGTGGAATCCATCGCGGTGACTGTACCATTCACGGTGAGATTCTTGCTGTTGACTTTCATTGAAACGCTGGAGGTCTCGAATATCGTTCCCAAACCGCCAACGCTTCCGGTTGAACCGCCGCCTGTCCCTGTTCCGGGAAGCGTACCGGGCATTTGGAATTTATCGCTGTTCTGGGCAATGATACCGCCAGTCAGCGAATCAGCTGTCATGAACATATGGTCGTAGGCTGTGCGCAAGTCGTTGTAGGCAGCCGCATAGCTCGCCTGATCATAATGATTGAATGAATCCAGCAGCTGATTGATATGCAGTTTCAAGCCCTCGGCAATTTCATTCTCATTGAAATAGGAAGGATTGGCGGCAGTGAAGAAGCGCGCCTGCTCCATGCGGTATTTCTCCAGCTCAGCCGCAGCCGCCGCACGGTCTGTTTCACTGTTTGCAGCCGTCGCTTTCACATAATCGGCAAAGTAGCCGATATGCGAAGACCAGAGAGGCCGGAAAGCCTCGCCTGCCGCATTGCCATACACGCTGGTGATCGCCGCCGTCAGATCAGCGGTGTTATCGCCGAGCGATAAGGATGCCGCTTCAAAATCCGGTTTGGCATCATTGCCCTTCTGCATGGTCAAAGCTGCAAGCAGAGCATGCTCGCCGAGCAGACGGCCAAGTGTGGAACGCAGATCGGAAGCCTCCTGATTGCTGCTGAGTGAAGGGAATTTGGCCGGGTATTGAGCAGAGATTCCTGCCGCAAGAGCATCGCCTGTTTCGAACATATGCGCATAAGCTGCGCGGGTATCCGCATAAACCGCGGAGTAATCCTTGTTCACATAGGCATCAAAAGCATCCAGCAGATGATGAATATGCATTTTCAAGCCCTCGGCAATGACCTCCTGCTTGAAGTTGTCGGGGTTAGCGTTTGCAAAAAATGCAGCCTGCTTCGTCCGGTAATCCTCCAGATCGGCAATCGCCTTCTGGCGCCCTTCCGGATCATTGGCCGCTGTCGCCTTGACATAGTCGACAAAGTAGCCGATATGCGTGGCCCAAATGGTTTTGAACTCTGCGCCTGCGCTTGCTCCATAGACGGAGGCAACGGCCGCTGTCAGATCATCCGTATTGGCGCTGAGCGCATTCGCGGCATCGTTGAAATCCGCTGAAGCATCGTAGCCCTTCTGCATCGCAATAACAGCAAGCACGGCATGCTCGCCAAGCAATTGTCCAAGACCAGCCCGCAAATCCTGAGTAGCCCCTTTGGCATTCTGGGCTTGCGCACCCGCCAATGCTGGAACGACGAGCAACAAACAAGCTAATAATACCCCGACCTTCGCTTTCATACCCTTCACTGTTCATCTCTCCTCGATATGTAGGATGATTGCCTTCTCAACACTTATGACTTACACCTCGGATTAGAGACTGAAACTGCTTTCATTAAAAAAATGTGAAGGCTCTCACCATCCAGAAGTTGCTAATTTCTCGAATATAAATAGGTATATAATTGATTTTATGGGAATTTTTATATGTTTTGTGTAACAGCAAAAAACCTCCCGCCATAAGGTTGGGGGAGGCAAGCAATTGCAAAGAAACAGTGAAGCTAAATCCGGACAAGATTAATGCAGAGCCAGAGTTTGCTTAATCGCGGCGTTAAGCTGCGTAAGCTTTGGCGTCTGAATTTTCACATCGTCGGTTAGGGCATATTTGTTCTTCAGGGCAAGAATCCGCGTCACACTTTCGTTGATCCGTTCTTCGGTAATGTCTCCCTTGCCCACGCTCTTCTTCAGCGCCTGGATCACGCTGGCCACATTATCATATTCATGGGCCACCAGCAGAATATCGCTGCCCGCCATAACGGTCCTTACAGCTGCCTCCCCCATCCCGAAATGCTCGGCGATCGCTCCCATGGTCAGGTCATCCGTGATCACCACTCCCTTGAAGCCAAGCGTGCCCCGCAGCTCGTCGGTAATCACTGTCTTGGATAAGGAAGCCGGATATTTGGGATCCAGCTTGGGAAATAAAATATGGGCGATCATCACGGCATCCACACCCTCATCGACCGCTTCTTTAAAAGGCAGCCATTCAAAGGACTGCAGCTGGGTCAGACTTTTGTTCACCACAGGCAGCTCCAGATGGGAATCTACGGAAGTATCGCCGTGGCCGGGAAAATGCTTCACTACCGGAATGACCCCGGTCGATTGAATCCCCTTCATCACTTCCATCCCCGTGTCCGTTACCAGCTTTGCCGTCGCTCCGTAAGAACGGTCCCCGATAACGGGGTTATCGGGATTGCTGTTAATATCCAGAACGGGTGCAAAATCGACGTTAATCCCCATTGCGCTGCAGGCCTCGCCGAGAAAAGAACCGATCTTCGCAGCATAGTCCGGCTGGTTCACTTTGCCCACGGCTCTGCCGGTCGGCAGATCGCTGACCCCGGGCAGACGGCTGACCCTGCCGCCTTCCTCATCAACAGAGATGAACAAGGGCGCCGAATTGCTGCCGCGGTTCCATTCCTTGATCCGGTTCACATAAGCTGCGACTCCTTCCGGGCTCGTCAGATTGTTTTTGTAGAAAATAATGCCCCCAACATGCTCATCCGCAATCATTTTCCGCGTCTGCTCCGTGGCGCTGCTTCCCTCTACGCCGGCAATAATCATCTGTCCCAGCTTTTCCTCCAACGTCATCGCCTTCACCTGAAGCCCGATTTCATCGGAGGGAGATGAATTACCCGGCTCATTGCCGGAACCGCTGTTGCTGCCGGTATCCGGGAGAGCGGAGCCCTCATCCGGCTCAGGCTGATCACCGGCATTCCCATGCTCCTGATCCGGCTGCTGTTCCACGGATCCGGCGGATCCGCCCGTTTGATCCGTTTGCCCTGCCTGTTTATTGCCGCATCCTGCCGTAAAGCAGCAGATGCATATGATAACGGCTAGCCATCCCGCTTTTAATCTCATAAACTGCCCTACCTCCGTTATGTCGTCCTTCACTGCATGTCAATCCATGTTAGTTTACACTTAATCCCGGCTGCTTATAATCGGCCCACATGCTATAGACGTGCGCAGCATCAATTATGTTCTGGATTTTATAGATTGAAAAAAACAACAAAAAGCCCTCCAACCGGAATTGAAGGGCTTCTTGTTTATTTGTGATTGCTGCTATAACCGCCATTACTTTGCGGCTCAACACTGCTAGATGGTCCACAAGCTCCAATCATTGCGGCGTTTGCCGAGGACATCGATCCAGCGGAAGGTAATGTCAAACAGCTGCTCCCGGGCAGCCCTCGAGGAGAAGGTATGATCCGCCTGCAGAATGACCTCCTTGTCGCAGCTGCCTTCCTTGCGCAGCCAGAACATCTTCTGGTACAGGAAGCAGTAATCGACGGGCACTACTTCATCGGCAGTGCCGTGGACGACAAGCACATCTCCGTTGAAGCTCCGAAGCTCGGTCAGAGGCTGGAACTGCGCCAGGGAATCGGTGAAGTGCTTGGTCAGCTCGTAATGCATATAGTCGCTTTTTCCCGAAAGTTCAATCTCTTCGATGGTGCGGGTGCCGACGATGTTGCGGATATCCATGAAGGGATGTGCCACACCTGCCCATAGAACCAGTGACTTCACCCGCGGGTCGCGGGCTGCCGTCAACACGGCAATCGCGCCTCCCAGACTGTGGCCGAGCAGAATAATCCGGTCCGGATCGACCAGATCCAGGCAGTAGCCGTAATCAATTACCGTCCGGGTCTGCTCAATCATATCCTCAAGTCCGCCGCTCCCGTAATCTCCTGTGCTCTCGCCGCATCCTCCATAGTCGAAGCGCAGCACCAAATAGCCGTTATTCGTCAATCGTTCGGCTGCCTCGACAAAAAGCCTGTCGGTTCCCATCCGGTTGCCGATAAAGCCATGGCATATAATAATAAGCGGAAATTTATCCGCCGCTCTACTGCCTTCCCGATCCAGCACCGGATACTGCAGCACTCCGGATAAAAGAAGATCGCCGCTCTTAATCGTTATGGGATGATTCATGAATCGCACCGCCTAACCCTATAATTCCTACCTTTATACTATGAATTAAGATTAACATGATAATTCAATCCCGTCAATATGTGAATACCTGATTTGTTTGATATCCGCTTTACGTCAGTTTTATTTCAAGCCTCTGGTCATTTAGTATTTCCCCCGCATCTGGAAATTTACCCGGCTGCAGCCTCGGAATTTATATCGCTTATTTTGTGTAAGATATATTGACATGTAATTGACGCAAAGAATATAATGCAAATAAGATCACAATGACGTGAATCGAAAAATGTAATTGGCCTGCACACTGACGTGCAGCTCAATTTGGCAAAGAGGCCGCAGATACAGTTGATTACAACTGTGCTGCGGCCTTTTATTGTGTTTTGGAGCCTGTTCAACAAGCCGGCCCACTAACGAAACGATGAGAATTGGAAGGGGTTTTTGCCATGATGGATCGGAAAAGCTTTTTGAAAAGCGGACATAGCCCTACGCTGTTGAGTTCATTTTTGTACTTTGATGTCAGCTTTATGGTATGGGTCCTGCTTGGTCCGCTCGTTGTGGTCATTATGGGCGACTATCCTATGGACGCCTCGCAAAAAGCCAATCTGGTGGCGCTCCCGGTACTGGGCGGCTCTGTACTGCGTCTCGTGCTCGGATATTTAACCGATGTTATCGGTCCCAAACGCACCGGACAAATCGGCATGCTGCTGACCATGGTTCCGCTCGTATGGGGCTGGAGGTTCGTAGATTCACTGAATGAGCTTTATATGGTCGCAGTTCTTCTGGGAATTGCCGGGGCTTCATTCGCCGCTGCGCTGCCGCTTGCCAGCCGCTGGTATCCGCCGCAGTATCAGGGATTGGCGATGGGAATTGCCGGGGCCGGCAACAGCGGCACTGTTTTTGCAACGCTGTTTGCCAACCGGATCGCCAACTATTTTGGAGACTGGCATGTGGTATTTGGACTTGCCATCATACCTGTCTCCATCGTCTTCATTATCTTCAGTATATTTGCCAAAGACAGCCCCTCGCAGCCGGCGCCGCGAACATTATCCGAGTACGGCTCCGTTCTCAAGCAGCGCGATACCTGGATGTTCTGCATCCTGTACAGCGTCACGTTCGGCGGATTCGTCGGCATGTCCAATTACCTGACCATCTTCTTCAACACCCAATACGGGCTGAGTCCCGTCCGTGCAGCGGACTTTACTACAGTCTGCGTCATTGCCGGCAGCTTTTTCCGTCCGATCGGAGGATGGCTGGCCGACCGGATTGGCGGCATCCGCATGCTGATGGTATTGTACGGCATTGTGGCCATCATGATGGCCAGTATATCCTCGCTCCCTCCGCTTTCGCTCATTACCGTACTTCTGTTCATCGGCATGATGAGCCTCGGGATGGGCAACGGCTCTGTCTTCCAGCTGGTGCCGCAGCGGTTTCAGAAGGAGCTCGGCATTATAACGGGCATTGTTGGGGCGGCAGGAGGACTTGGCGGTTATTTTCTGCCCAAAATTCTCGGCAACCTGAAGCAGTCCACCGGCTCCTATACTCCGGGCTTTCTCATTCTGAGCGGGGTTGCGCTCGCCTGCGTCGTGCTCATCTTCATCATTCAGGGCTCCTGGAAGAAAACCTGGATTGGCAGCGGCGGCAAAGCCCGAGAGAGCCAAAACGCAATTCAGAACACGATCGCGTCGTAAGCGGGGTTTTACGGACAAAAATCCGCACAGGCATATTCGCACATGATTGGAGCTTTTATGCCTTTCGCCCGGTCAGCACAGCAAAATTATAATGCTTGAACAAGCAATCCACATCTGTGAAGCCAGCTTGGGCGAGCCAGCCCAGCTGCGATTCCACCGTTGCATATTTATCAAGCTTCATCCGCTCCAGAGCCAGATCAAGATTGTCCTGGGAGAGCCCGCTGCCGAGAACCGCCGCACGCCATGTCTCTTCGTAATACCGGTGAATGGCCGGCGTGCTTCCCAGCACCTGATCGGCATTAATGAACAACCCGTCATCCTCAAGCAGTGTGTAAGCTTTGGCATAAATGGCCTGCTTGGCCGCATCCTCCAGATGATGAATGGAAAGCGAAGAAATGATAATATCGAATTTCCCGCTGTATTCGTAGGCCGAATAATCGGCGACGATATATTCAACCCGGGACGGATGGCTGAATCTGACCTTGGCGATATCCATCATATTGGAGGAGAGATCGATAAGGGTCAGTTCGGCATCCGGATATTTCTCCACAAAAAAGGAAGAAAATAATCCGGTTCCCGCTCCCAGATCCAGGATCCGGGGGGCTTTTCGGCTATGCCGGGAAAATGCGACCGGGATACCATAGAAATCATCGAAGCTTGGGATCAGCATCCTTCTTTGCTGATCGTACTTGTCTGCAATTTCGTCGAATTTCACTTTTACCTGATGGCTGTCCTTGTTCATACTCACGGCCAATCCCTCCTACGCATGGATCCGAATGAAGTTATCTTCTGATCCCACTGTATAGGATGTACCTGTTATTCTACAAATATATAATTACTATTGTTCTAATAGTTTCTTCCTATAGAATGATAAACAACAAAGACAGAGAGCATATCGCCGGCGTAACCGCATTCCCTATCTTCAGCAGCTCACTCCGTACTATCTGAAGAAGGATTCCTTTGACCCATTATGTAATGTTCATAGGACGCCGGCGTATTCAAATTGACAAAAGCCTCTTCTTCTTCCTCCGTAGTTCCGATCCGGACAGACTGGAGCCGCTCCAGCAAATGCATGACACGGTGGTCTCCCCGCTCAAGCTGCTGCTGGATGACGGATGCCGTGCGCGTGTGGTACAGCGCATGAAAAGGCTGCCCGGAAGTGCGGATGATATCCGGTCCCGATTCTCCTGTATGGACCGCCAATTCCGCCAGGCGCCGGAGGAGCGGGACAGACAGGACAGGCATGTCGCAGGCCATAACAAAGACGTAGCCCTCCTCCGGTACGCTGGATAATGACGCATGCAGCCCTGCAAGCGGTCCGCAGTCTGGATAGCTGTCCTGCACGAAGGAAATGCAAGCCTCCGGATTGCCCGTTCCGGAGCCGGAAGGAAGCTGGCCGCTGCTATTTCGCAATCCGCCGCCGGATGTCTGAAATCCGGGTCCGCCGCCGCCCCTTGGTATGATCCGGGCCGGCCATTCATCGCCAGACTCCCGCAGAACAGCAAGGTAACGCTCCTCCTGCCCGTTGTCGCGAACCGCAAGGGTAATGCTCCAGATGCCGGCATCCAGCATCTGCCTGATAATCCGCAGAAGCAGCGGCTTGCCGCCGATGTCGAGCATGGCCTTGTCCGTTCCCATCCGCAGGCTTCGCCCTCCGGCCAGAATAATGCCCTGCCGGATCCCGGCTTTCTGTTCATTCCTGTCCCCCATGCTTTCACAACCTTCATAAGCTTTATTATGCCAAGATTGTACCCGCATTACCGGACAAGAACAAGTCTGCTCCCCGCAAATGGCTTCGGATCGCAAGCTAGAATCCGGAAGCCAGCTCGATCGTTCTTGCCAGACCGGATTCAATGATAGCCTGCGCTCGATCCTGATACTGATTATGGCCTTCGATGACAATGGATTCCGGGCTTTGGATGCCCCACAGACCTATTGCGCACTTCACGTAGTTTAAAGCCATTTCCAGCGATTGCATATGCGCCATTGAATAATCCCCACCCCGGGCACTGAGCAGCACGACCTTCTTGTCACCCGCCAAACCAACCGCACCCTCCGAAGTGAACCGGAAGGTTTTTCCGGGCTGTGTCAAATAGGCGATGTACGTAATCAGCGGAGCCGGTACCGTCAGGTTCCATAGCGGAAATGCAAAAATTATTTTATCCGCAGCAAGAAATTGATCCAGATAACGGTTGGCCACAGCCGCTGCCGCTGCTTCTTCCGGGGATGCTTCCATGCCCTGATCTATTTTATTAAGACCAGTAATCATTTTGTTCCCGTAATAGGGAAGCTCCGCTTGATACAGATCCAGCTCGGTGATGCGATCCAGAAGGTGGGTTTCCCGGTAAGTGTTCAGGAAGCTCTCATACATTCGCACACTGACGGATTGATCCGCCGGGCGGTCATTTGCTTTTACGAATAACACATTTGCCATGTCAAATATCTTCCTCCCGCAGTAAAGTTGGATAAGGGCCCTCTTCTCTTTCAATAATAAAGCAAATCCCCTGACAGCCTATTGTCAGGGGATTTCTTGGGATGACGGAGAAATAATCCACTCCGGCAGCCTGTTCTATTTTATATCAGGACCGTAAAAAGGCCATTATTCATTATTCTTTCTTCCCTGCCGCTGTTCGAATCCATACCGTCATCTCGCCCTGGCCGCGGTTGCCCCACAGGTAGTAAGGCACGGCGGTTAAATGGACGCTCCTCGTCTGCCGTGTTGATGAGAGCGGCAGATAAGGAGCGTCATCAGCCTCCCAGACCGCTTCATCTTCGATCTGCCCTTCCCCTTCCACAATGACCGCACCGCCCAGCAGCCCGGCCTCATAACGCGCGCCCAGCTCGGCTTCGCGCACAATGGAAACAGCCGCAAGCGGACTGCCATTGTCCGTCTGTTCCAGACAGTACACAAGCGGACCCCGCTGGATGGCGGCTTTGCCCGCATTCGCCCGGATCTCCGGTCTTGCCGCAATCAGCTGCGCCTGAAGCTCCAGTTCCCATTCCACCACGTCGCCCTCCGACCACTGCCGATTGATCAGCGCATACCCCAGCTCAATATCGTAGGGGGCAGGCGAACCATTGACGGTCAGTCCGGCCTTCCCGGCGCACCAATCCGGAATTCGCAGAGCCAGCGTGAACTCGCTGCCTGAAGCTGCAGGAGTCACCTCGAAGCGGACCTTGCCTTCCCAAGGCAGTCCAGATACCTGCTTCATCTTCACACTGCCGGCCGCAAGCTCGAAACTCGATTCGCTGCCGATGAACAAATGCGCATATACAGTATTGGTTTCAGGTGATGCCGTATAAATATAATCGTTCAAGGAGCATAAGAGCCGCGCCACATTCGGCGGGCAGCAGGAGCAGCCGAACCATTTCTGGCGGACCGCCTTCACATGACGCCTTCCCGGGTTCTTCTCCGAAGCCTCCGGCCACACCTCCAGCGGATTGACATAGAAGTAATGCTTGCCGTCCTGCGACATGCTTCCAATTACATTATTATAGAGCGCCCGCTCCAGTACGTCGGCGTATTCGCTCTTAGGCTCCAGCTGCAGCATCCGGCTGGCGAAGAACATAAGCCCGATTGAAGCGCATGTCTCGGCATATACCGTATCGTTGGGCAAATCGTAATCGAAGGAGAAGGCTTCCCCGTGATGAGTGGAGCCGATTCCGCCTGTAATGTACATCTGTCTGGCGGTGGTATTGCGCCACAGTTTCCGGCATGCTTCCAGCAGGGACTCGTCGCCGGTCAGTCTGGCCAGGTCTGCCATCGCAGCATACATATAAACCGCCCGGACCGCGTGGCCCACCGCCACTGACTGCTCCCGCACCGGCTCATGCGCCTGGAAGTAAGCCAGATCAGGCGATGCGGACTCCTTTTGCGTCCAGTGGCTGAATCTTCCTCGTCTTTCCCACTCCTTCACGAAGAAGCTGGGCTGCTCTCCCCTTGCATCGATAAAAAAACGGCTCAAGCGGAGATACCGCTCCTCACCCGTGACGCGGTACAGCTTGACCAGCGCCAGCTCGATTTCCTGATGCCCGTCGTAACCGCGGAGCTTGCCCGGCTCCGGTCCAAACACGGAATCGATATAGTCGGCAAATTTGCACATGACCTCCAGCAGCTTGCGCTTGCCTGTCCCTTCATAATAGGCGACCGCCGCTTCCATCATATGCCCGGCGCAGTACAGCTCATGCGCCTCCTGCAGGTTCGTCCACTCCTTGCCCGGCTCCTTGAGCGTAAAGTAGGTGTTCAGGTAACCGTCCCTGCGCTGCGCCGCTGCAATGAGCTCAATTACGCCATCGGCTGTCTTCTCAAGCTCGGGATCGGGATGCCCGGCCAGGGAATAACCAACGGCCTCCAGCCATTTGGCGACATCACTGTCCTGAAAGACCATCCCTCCGAACTCGCCCTCCGCAAGCCCTGCCGCAATCCGGAAATTCTGAATCGCATAGCTGGGGGCGGCATCTGCAATCCGGTCATTCAGCGCATCCCACTGATACGGAATGACCGTATCCCGCACCAGCTCCATATAGCCATCCCAAAAGTCATCCCGTATGCGCACTTTGGGCTTCTCATTATCCCGTTGAGTCGAAAGATTCATGATTATCCTCCTTCAGTGATCAAGAAACATCAATATTTGATTCTCATGCAAGTTCAGTTTATTCTTTAAACTAGAAATCAACTATAAATAAACTGAACCAGTTTTTATAAATTATCACACTGATGAAGAGGTGAGGGCATGAATGGACACAGCAGCCTGATTCGGATGGAAACACCGCCGATGCCTTATTTCATCACGATCGGCTTGAGCCGTTTTGCGCCGGGCGAACAGCATCCGAGCCGCCGGAACCTGGGGGTTTTTGACCTGTTATGGGTGGTAAAGGGCGTGCTGCATATCGGGGAGGAGGACCGTCAATGGGAGCTGGCCGAGGGGCAGACGCTGCTGCTGCTGCCGGACCGGTATCATTACGCGGTCAAGCCCTGCGAGGAGGAAACGGTCTTCTACTGGATTCATTTCAACTTTGCCGGTGAATGGACGTACGGGGAAGAAGCCGCGGCGCCGGTTCATCCCCCGAGGCAGCCTTGGATGAGCGCGTATACGATGCAGTTTCCGCAGTCTCAGGCGCTGCCGAATTTCGCCCTGGCCCTGCGGCAGTTGGCGAAGCTGATAGAGCTCTCCACAGAGAACCGCTCCAGCGCCTTCTTGAAGGAGCAGCAGTCGTTTCTGGAGCTGCTGCGTCTCTTGGAGGAAGGCGGCGAAAGCAGAAGCGCCTCACCGGCAATGACGCTTGCCGAGAGCACGGAGGCTTATATCAAACAGTATTACCAGGCGGATTTGAAGAATGAGACGCTGGCCGAAGCGCTGCATTTTCATCCCAATTATATTGTCAGATGCATGAAAGAAATCTATGACTGCACGCCGATGGCATATTTGCAGGAATACCGGCTGGAGCAGGCGAAGCTGCTGCTGATCAAGACCGAATGGTCCATCGCCCAGATTGCCGAAGAGGTCGGCTTCCGCCACACGCCCTACTTCTCCAGCTGCTTCAAACAGTACTGCGGGATGCCCCCGCTGCAGTTCCGCAGGCAATTCCTGTGAAGGGTAGGCTGCGGCAGGGCGCCGACCCGAAGGATGAGCCGCCCTTACACTTTTCTCCAGACTGTCGCATATTTCTTCCGGTACTGCTTCACAACCATTTCCCGCTGCTAACGTTCCCGCAAGTCCAACTCTCCAGATCGCCTGCAGGCTGTGCAGCAGCCCCATTCTCCCGCCTCCATAACAGCCTGTTGAGCCTGAATAATAATTCATTATTCACCATCAACTCCCCCCCTTCTTCTGTTTGATCCCGGCTTCAGCATAATCCCGTTCTCAAAGGCACAGCTTGTCTGAAACGCTATGTATTTTGCCCCCTGTGGTACCAAGAAAAAATATATAAGTTGACATAGTGAGTATTCACTACATATAATATCAACATGAAAACAAATGAGAATAATTCAACGTCACCCAAGCGAGCACCCGGCATGAATATTGAAGAAAGGAGAGCAATGATCGTAAGAGCCGCATTGCCTCTATTGGTGGAAATCGGCCCAAGCGTCACGACGCTGCAAATTGCACGGGCAGCCGGAATCAGCGAACCGACTATATTCCGCGCATTTGCCGACAAGGATGAAGTGCTGTTGGCGTGCCTGGATGAAGCAACGAAACCGGAGAATGTCCTGATTGAATTGGAGGCAATCGACAAAGAAGCCGGTTTGGAAGAACGGTTGACAAACCTGATCGATGTGATTCGGATTCAAGGAGAGAGAACCGGTGCCATCATGAATGCCGTACGATTGGCCGCTCCATCCAAACGTAGAGAACGCAGTTCATTATCTGATGAAGAAATCCGCCGGTTGAATGAAAGTCGGACAGCCTCGCATCAAAGAATCCATTCCGCCGTTTGCAGCGTGCTTGAGCCTGATGAGGCACGATTGCGCCAACCGGTAACTGATATTGCGACAATCGTGATAGGCATTGTGATGTCGCTTGGCCGGGCAAGAAGGATGGCTGGTGATATGGGCATCACAACAAAGCAGCTCGAGGATCTCATTATGAACGGAATCGTGAAGTGATCTCAGAATTGCCTGCCATGCAATAGGCGAAAAAGGCGTATTGGCTGCTGCCAATATGCCTCATCAATCTTCCCCCTCGCTAATGTCCGGCTCACGAATCTATCATGGGCTGTTGTCACACTTGGCCTGCCATTCCTTCACTTCAATAACTGCGTCAAATGAATTGACAAGGATTCTTTACCTGAATACAATTAGTTTAGCTAAGTAAATCATATTTATGCTGCTGCCCGGAAGATACCATACATGCAAAAAAAGGAGAGGATACACCCAAATGCCCGATGAACTCAGCACTCCCAGCGAGTTATTCCGTGTTTTTCGTCAAATGCGGCATATCAGCTGGAGAAGCCAGCGGCCCATTGAAGGCTGTACTCAAAGCGAGGCTGTCATGTTATTCGTTATCCGCAGGCGGGAGAAGCTTCATCCTGCAGGAATGAAGGCCTCAGAGCTCAGTCAGCTGCTCAACGTCACGTCGCCTACGGTGACCCAATCGGTCAATGTGCTGGAAGCCAGAGGTTTGCTTGAACGAAGCTCCGACCCGGAGGACCGGCGTGTTGTGCGCATCAAGCTGACCGAGGAAGGCCTGCGTCAAACGCAATTATCAGAGGTGGCCATGTTTGAACGCATCCAGGGACTGATTGACCGGATGGGCGAAGAGCGCAGCAATCAGCTAATTGAGCTGCTCGATGAGGTATTTGACTATTACAATGGCGGTACTCACCTGGCCCAATGCTCCGAACGCAAACTAAATTTACCGAATGAAGGTGAAGCGTAAACGATGATGAAGCTACTGCGATTTTTGAGGCCCTACCGCATTCCTGTTGCTTTTGTGCTGATCCTTGTCCTGGTCCAGTCGCTCTCGGATCTTTATCTGCCGACTCTGATGTCGGATATTGTAGATAAAGGCGTTGTTGCCGGCGATACGCCCTATATCTGGAAGATTGGCGGCTTTATGATGCTGATGGCCCTGCTCGGCGCGGCCTGCTCGGTTGGTGCCAGCTTCCTCTCCGCCAAGGCGGCGGGCGGCTTCGGCAAGGATCTGCGCAGCCGGGTCTTCTCCCATGTGTCGCGATTTTCACTGAATGAATTCGACAAGATCGGCACCGCTTCGCTGATTACCCGCACCACCAATGATATTACGCAGGTGCAGCAGGTGCTGACGATGATGATGCGGGTCATGGTCATGGCTCCGATGATGTGCTTCGGCGGCATCATCATGGCCATGTATAAGGATGTCACGTTGTCGCTTGTCATTATAGCCATCGTGCCGATCCTGGCCCTCTTGATTTATGCCATCGTCGGCAGAGGCATACCGTTGTTCCGGGCCATGCAGACCAAGCTCGACAAGCTCAATCTTGTCCTGCGCGAGAACCTGACCGGTATCCGCGTTATCCGCTCCTTCAACCGGATCCGCCATGAACAGGACCGCTTCAATGAAGCCAACCGCGATCTGACCGATACGGCTGTGAAGGTCAACCGGATTATGGCCTCGCTCATGCCGATCATGATGCTGATGATGAACATTGCCAGCGTCGCCCTTGTTTGGTTTGGGGGTCTGCGGATCAACAGCGGTCACATGGAAGTAGGCGACCTGATTGCTTTTATCCAGTATGCCTTTCAAATCATGTTTGCGCTCATGTTCGCTTCCATGATGTTTGTCATGATTCCCCGCGCCTCCGCTTCTGCTGTACGGATCAATGAAGTGCTGGGCATGCTGCCGGACATTAACGATCCGGCTTCTCCGAAGAAATCGGCAGACGCTGGTGTC
Source organism: Paenibacillus sp. JT22N12 (assembly GCF_056269365.1). Classification (NCBI taxonomy): domain Bacteria; kingdom Bacillati; phylum Bacillota; class Bacilli; order Caryophanales; family Paenibacillaceae; genus Paenibacillus; species Paenibacillus sp. JT22N12. The sequence continues at coordinate 207,783 of NZ_JBWDNU010000007.1, forward strand.
ATTGAATTCGACAATGTGACCTTCCATTACCCGGGAGCGGAAATACCCGCCGTCTCCAACATCAGCTTCACCGCAAGTCCGGGGGAAATAACCGCCATTATCGGGGGCACTGGCTCCGGAAAATCTACGCTGATCAATCTCATTCCGAGATTTTATGATCTGACAGACGGGAGCATCCGCATCGGCGGCGTCGATGTACGCGAGCTTTCGCAAGAGCAGCTGCGCAACCGGATCGGGCTTGTCCCGCAGAAGTCCGTGCTTTTCACCGGCACCATTGCGGAGAATATCCGTTATGGCAAAGAGGACGCCACGGATGAGGAAATCCGCAGCGCGGCCGAAATCGCGCAGGCCAGCGACTTCGTATCGGAGATGCCGGAAGGCTACGAATCGCGGATAGCCCAGGGCGGCTCCAATGTGTCGGGCGGGCAGAAGCAGCGGCTGTCCATTGCGCGCGCCCTCGTCCGCAAGCCGACGATCTACCTGTTCGACGACAGCTTCTCGGCCCTGGACTTCAAGACGGATGCCAGGCTGCGCGAGGCGCTGCGCCCGGCTACGACAGAGGCGACGGTCATCATTGTCGCCCAGCGGGTCAGCACGGTCATGGATGCGGACCGCATCATCGTGCTGGAGGACGGCAAAGTGGCCGGAATCGGCACGCACCGCGAGCTGCTGCAGAGCAATGCGATTTACCGCGAAATCGTCACGTCGCAGCTGTCAGAGGAGGAGATTGCATGAGTAACTCACGAGGACCGCAAGGTTCAGGGCAGGCTGGCGGCGCTGCAGGTCAAAGACCTGGCGGCCAGGGGGCCGGCTTTGGCTTCGGACCCGGCCGCGGCGGCCCTGGAGCGATGGGCATGCCTGTCCAAAAAGCCAAGGACTTCAAAGGCACGCTGCGCCGGCTCGCCGGCTATTTGAAGCCCCACCGCTTCGCGCTGCTGATCGTGCTGCTGACAGCAGTACTCAGCACGGTCTTCTCCATCCTTGGCCCGAAGATTATGGGGAAGGCGACCACCGAGCTTTTTACAGGCATGGTTGGCAAGCTGAAGGGCGTTGAGGGGGCGAAAATCGATTTCACCTATATCTGGCACATCCTGCTTGTGCTGATCTGCTTATATGTTATCAGCTCGCTGTTCAGCTATATCCAGCAGTACGTCATGGCAGGCATCGCCCAGAAGACGGTTTATGATCTGCGCAAGGACGTCAACGAGAAGCTGGCCAGACTGCCGCTCAAGTTTTTCGACTCTCGGACGCACGGGGAAATTCTCAGCCGCGCCGTCAATGACGTCGATAATATCAGCAGCACGCTGCAGCAAAGCCTGACGCAGCTCATCACCTCCATCGTCACATTGATTGGCGTTATCGTGATGATGCTGACCATCAGTCCGGTTATGACTCTCATCACCATCATTACCCTGCCGCTCAGCTTCCTGGCGATCCGCATGATCGCTAAACGCTCGCAGCTGTATTTCAAAGGCCAGCAGAAATCGCTGGGAGAGCTTAACGGCCATGTTGAGGAAATGTACACTGGCCACCCGATTGTCAAGGCTTTCGGCCACGAGGAGAAATCGATGCAGCATTTCACGAAAGTGAATAACGAGCTGTACGCCTCGGGCTGGCGGGCGCAGTTCATCTCCGGCATGATCATGCCGATCATGAGCTTCATCGGCAATATCGGGTACGTGCTGGTCAGCGTTGCCGGCGGTATCTTCGTCCTGCGCAATGCCATTACAATCGGGGATGTCCAGGCTTTTATCTCGTACTCCCGGCAATTCACAATGCCGATCACCCAGACAGCGCAAATCGCCAATATCATTCAATCGACGATTGCCTCGGCCGAGCGGGTGTTCGAGCTGCTTGACGAGCAGGAGGAAGTGCCAGAAGCGGAAGATGGCGTAATTGTCGCCTCCAAACAGCAGCAGAATAAGATGCGCCTTGACAAAGGAACGGTTGATCAAGGCAGGCTGGTCGCCCTCCCCAAAGGAGATGTCCTTTTCAATCATGTCAAGTTCGGCTACAAAGAGGATACTCCGCTGATCGAAGATATGAGCATAGATGTCCATTCCGGCCAAACCATCGCGATTGTCGGCCCCACCGGCGCAGGCAAGACGACGCTGATCAATCTGCTGATGCGCTTCTATGAGCTCAGCGGCGGAAGCATCACCATCGACGGTGTGGATATTACCCGATTCAAACGGGGGGATCTGCGCAGCCTGTTCGGCATGGTGCTGCAGGATACTTGGCTGTTCAACGGCACCATCCGCGACAACATTGCCTACGGCCGCGAAGATGCCAGCGAGGAGGATGTCGTTCAAGCCGCCCGGGCGGCTTATGCGGATCACTTTATCCGAACGCTCCCGGAAGGTTACGAAACCGTGCTGAACGAGGAAGCTTCGAATATCTCGCAGGGTCAGAAGCAGCTGCTTACCATAGCAAGAGCCATTCTGGCCGACCCGGCCATCCTGATTCTCGACGAGGCGACAAGCAGCGTCGATACGCGGACTGAAATCCAGATCCAGCGGGCCATGAATGAGTTGATGCAGGGACGCACCAGCTTCGTCATCGCGCACCGGTTGTCGACCATTCGGGATGCCGATCTGATTCTCGTTATGAATCACGGCACTGTGATCGAACAGGGTACGCATGAGGAGCTGCTGGAAGCCGGAGGCTTCTACGCCGACCTGTATGAAAGCCAGTTCAGCGGCCGCAAGCCGCAGCGTGAAGTGATTTAAGCTTGCAGGGTCAGCTTCCGACTCATTGATGATCCATTCGTTTGCATTCACCATTTTTTCTCAGCCAAGAGAATAAAAACAGCCCGCACAGCACCAAGTAATCGGTGAGCCGTGCGGGCTGTTTTGTTCCGGCTGCCGTCGTCCCTCTGTTTTGCAGCGCTGCAGATTATAGCATCACCTATTGCAGGCAGAAGTTTTGCGGGCACGGCTTCACTTAATATGACTTTTTTAATGTCATGTTTAAGGTGTATACTTTTATTGAGGTGATCGATATGTCGGTAAGCCGGCATTTTGAATTGGTTTATATGCTTCTGAATGAGAAGACTTTGACCGCTGCTGAACTGGCAGAGCATTTTGAGGTTTCCACACGAACCATATATAGAGATATCGATATTTTGAGCGCAGCGGGAATCCCGATTTACAGCAGCAGGGGAAAAGGCGGCGGAATATCGCTAATGGATGGCTATGTCTTCAACACTTCTTTGCTGTCGGGGCAGGAACAGGATGATATTTTAATGGCCCTTCAGAGCCTGACTGCCGCAAAATTCCCTGAAATTGAGGACGTCCTCGGCAAGCTGAGCAGGTTGTTCAAGAAGGACAGGAGCAGCTGGATTGAGGTGGATTTCTCCCCGTGGGGAAGCGAAGAAAGCCAGAGAGAGCTTTTTCCGCTCTTGCGCAAAGCGATTACGGCGAACCGCATTATCACGTTTCGATATTTTAATACTGCCGGTGAACAGAGCGATCGAAGCGTTGAGCCAGCCAGCCTGCTGTTTAAAAATAAGTCCTGGTATCTGACGGGTCATTGTTTGACCAGCAATGGTCCCCGTATATTCAAGATCAGCCGGATGAAAGACATCGCTGTAACGGATGACAACTATGAGCCCAGACCGGCGGTACCGTTAACAGAGGCAGAAGATAACATTATGCGCAGCACAATTGAGGTGACTCTAAAAATTTCTGCAGAAGGTGCTTATCGGGTCTACGATGAATTTGCCGAAAAGATGATTACCCACAATGAAGATGGTTCATACGACGTTACAGCCGAATTTCCTGAGGGCAACTGGCTGGACAGTTACCTGCTTTCATTTGGAACCCTTCTTGAAGACGTTCGTCCCGAGCCTTTGCGCAAAAGAATATTATCCAATATGGATGCGATCAGAAGAAAGTTAAACCCGACTTAGGTCCAGCAAGAAACCAATCCCCAGCCCTTATCGGGTTTAAGCCGACTCCGCTATACTTTTAAGAAATACACGGAGTGAAGCTAAGGGGATAACGAACGCCATGCAGTGGATCAATCAGCTATTTGAACAATATGGTTATCTGGTTTTATTTTTCGGACTGTTCACGGAGTCCATCGCCCTCCCTTTTCCTGGGGAGCTGGCCATGGCTATTTCCGGACACATCTCGGTAGTGGGCCATTTTCATTTGGGATGGATTATGCTTTGCGCCTTTCTGGGCGCGACAATTGGCACAACGGTCACGTATTTTGTCGGCAGGAAGCTCGGTATCCCTTTTTTCGAAAAGTATGGAAAATATTTTTTCCTCACCCCGCCGCGACTAACCAAAATTACAATATGGTTCGATAAATATGGGAATAAACTGCTGCTGGTCAGTTATTTCATTCCCGGTCTTCGCCATTTTACCGGTTATGTTTCCGGTGTGCTGCGCATTCCTCTGCGGACTTTTTTCCTTTTCAACCACTTCGGGGCCTTGATATGGGTCATAACCTATGTCATGATCGGCAAAATATTCGGCAATGAGCTTGAACACATCCTCCATTTGATTACCCGCTACTCGATTCGCGCCGTATTTGTCATTGCCGCTTTCCTGCTCATGGTCATGGTTCTCAAGCGGTATAAACACATCATTGTCCCGTGGCTCTTGGCCCGGTTCAGGCTCGTGTACAAAATGTTGTTTGCCCGTTCCGGGTCATAATGCCAGCGGCTTATAAACGGATCAATAAAAAGAAACGGCTCCCGCCGTCCTCTGGCGGCGCTGCTTTCCTCCGAATATAAGCAAAATCAGCGATTTACAACGGAAAGCTGCCCTTTCCCGCATGTTGAAAAATCCCGCTCAAAGGTGTTTAGAGCGGGATTTTATTTAAATTTATAGTTCATCGCATCAACCTCAAGCACTTCCTCTCCATTTCCCAAAACAACTCCTCCGACAAAATATGACCTTGATTAGACCTAATTTCTCTCTACCTGCACATATAGCCCTACTTTTTCTGGTCCAAAGGTAATCATTTCCTCCTCTCCTGCCGATAAAAGATTTAATATTACATTTCCAGACCGACACATACTCCGTAATAGCTATAAGCCTTATGTCTTATTTTTCGAAAAAAAGGGCAAAAATACTAAAGAGAGAACAGGAGGGGATGAACTTGATGATGATAAGAGGATGGAACTGGGGAATGCTGGCTGCTATCGGGTTCTCCATGTTGGTATGGACAGCCGTTATTATTCTGATCGCTAGATAATGGAACAAGCCCGCGGCAATCCACCCTTGATTGCCGCGCTGCTCTGCTCTGCTCCATTTGAAGCTCTGCCGGAAAAGAACATCAGGATTATCTCACATGAAACTTTCGCTCCAGCCGGGAACAGTATGCCGATTAAGCTTCCATCAGTCTTTCATTGCCGCCTGCCGCTTGTAATGATCCTCAAGCACCAGACATGCCATAGCTTCGACTACAGGAACGATCCGCGGACATATGCATGGATCATGCCTGCCTTCGGTACGGATCGTCTGCTCCTCCCCGCGGATATTGACAGTTTGCTGCGGAAGCGAGATCGAGGACGTCGGCTTCACCGCAACCCGGAACACAATCTCTTCTCCCGTGCTGATCCCCCCAATGATCCCGCCCGCATGATTGCTCAGGAATCCCGAACCATTCATCCCGTCGTTATGCTCGCTGCCGCGCATAGCCGATGCCGCGAATCCCTCTCCGAATTCAATCCCTTTGACAGCCCCGATGGATAACATTGCTTTGGCCAGATCCGCATCCAGTTTATCAAAGACAGGCTCGCCGATACCGGGCATAACGCCGCGTATCCGGCACTCGACAATTCCCCCGCAGCTGTCGCCCGCCGCCGCCAGCTCTTCAATCTTCGCAATCATTCGAACTGCCGCATCCGGATCACAGGCTCTGACCGCATTCCGCTCGATTTGATCTTCATCGAACGTTTCGCACCGGATCCCTCCGATATCTGTCGTATAAGCCATCACATTCACGCCCCGGTACTCCAGCAGCTTGCGGGCTACCGCTCCTGCCGCCACTCTGCCCGCCGTCTCTCTTCCCGACGCCCGCCCGCTGCCCCGATGATCCCTTATCCCATACTTCTGCAAATACGTGAAATCCGCGTGGCCCGGACGAAATGCATGCTGAATATCGTTATAAGCCTCAGGCTTCATATCCTTGTTGAACAAAATAATAAAGAGCGGCGTTCCCGTTGTTCTGCCCTCATACATACCGGAGAGGATGCTTACCGCATCATATTCCTTGCGCGGCGTAGTTACAGAGGATTGCCCCGGCTTCCTGCGGTCCATTTGAATCTGTATGAATGCTTCATCTATCACGATTCCCGGCGTAACGCCATCCACAATAACCCCGACCGCCTCGCCGTGCGACTCTCCGAATGTCGTGATTCTGAACTGCTCCCCGAATGAATTTCCTGCCATTGTCATGTCCCTCCCCTTCCGCTGCTTGAAGCTTTCCTTTGACTGCTGATGCCTGTTTCCATTATAGTTTTCACTAAGTGATAAATGAAATCGCCATTCTCAATGTCTGTCATAGAGGTGATCTATATCAATAAGCAGCTGAATATGGAATGGTACCGTATTTTCCTTCATACGGCAAAGGTTGAGAATCTGACCAAAGCGGCGCAGCAGCTCCATATGACTCAGCCTTCTGTCAGCTATGCCATCAAGCAGCTGGAGGACAGCCTGGATGTCAAATTATTTGACCGTCTTTCCAAAGGGGTGAAGCTTACGGCGGAGGGCGCCGCTCTGCTGGAGTATGTGGAGCCCTCCTTTGCCTTGATCGATTCAGCTGAGCGAAGGCTGCAGGCCTTGAAGGATTTCGCGGCCGGGGAGCTGCGCATTGGCGCCAGCGGCCCGATGCTCAAGCATCTGCTGCTCCCTGCTCTGGACCTGTTTAGAGCCGACTACCCCGCTGTACGCATCCATCTGTTTCAAGGCAAATCGGCTGAAATCACCAAACGGCTGAAGGACGGTCTGATTGATCTGGGTCTGGTCCATCTGCCTCTGGACGAAGATCCGGAGCTCCACGTATCCCCGCTTGCAACGATACAGGATTGTCTGGTCGTCGGGCCGCCTTACCGCCAGTTGACCGGGCAGCCCCTGTCGGCGGAGGAAATCGCAAAAATCCCGCTGCTGCTTCTGTCTCCAGAGAGCAGCACCGGGCAATTTTTCAAGCAATGGCTGAGCGATCAGGGTGTCCAGGCAGAAGCGAGCCTCGAGCTGAGCAGCCTGGAAATGCAGGTGGAATGCTGCGAACGCGGTTATGGCGCCGCATTCGTAACACGGCGTTTTGTAGAGCGGGAGCTGCAGGAGGGCAGATTGTTCGAGCTGCCTACCCTGGTTCCGATTCCTCCCCGCAGTATCGGGATCACCGCCAGGCAGAGCATCTCCCTTCCGCTGATCGCCGGTCAATTCAGGAAGAAGCTCATAAACAGCCGCTAAAGAGAAACCACTGCGTTCTTAAGTCCGGCCTGGAGCAAGGAGATCCTCGCTTACTTCATGATGCTTCCTGCGCAGCAGGAAGGTGAAGGGAACGGCCAGAACGACCAGAACGGTCCCGATGATGAACACCTCCTGAACGGATTTGGCCAGAGCCAGATCGGCCCCGTTCGGGGTGTCGGCTCCGATTTCTTTGAGATGGGCAAGAGTCCTTGCAGACAGAATGCTGCTGAAAATACTGACGGAAAGCGCCGCAGTACCCTGCCGGATCCAGTTGGTAACCGCTGAGGCATGCCCGCTGAAGGTACTGGGCACGGCCGTCATCCCGGAGTTGGTGACCGGCATATTGCTCAGCGCAATGCCCACATAGCGGATTGCCAGCCATGAAGCGATGAAGAAGGTCCCTGTCGCCAGGTCCAGCCGGCTGAGCTCCCAGGTCGCCAATGCCATAATGATGACGCCGGCCATGATCAGACGGAACGGTCCTACTTTGTCATAAATTCTGCCGACCAGCAAAGAGAACATAGCCATCGCAATCGTTCCCGGCAGCATGACGAGTCCCGTATGAAGCGTCGAAGCATGCTTGATGTTCTGCATGTAGATTGGTACCAGGAAGGTAGCGGCATACAGCGAAATCGTGATGATGCAGTTGATGATCAGGCTGTAGGTGAACCGTGGAATTTTGAATACGCGCAGATTCAGCAGCGGAGCTCTGCTGTGCAGCGTTCGAATAATAAAGTACGTCACGATGGCAGCCCCGGCGATAAACAGCATAATCGTCTTCCACGAGGTCCATCCCCAGCTATGGCCTTCGCTGAAGGTAAGCAGCAAGGAGCTCGTACCCAGGATTACGGCAATAAAGCCGATAACATCAAGCTTGATGCCGCGGCTTAGGCGGTAATAAGGGATGAAGCGCTGAGCGAAGATCATCGCCAGAATGCCAATCGGCAGATTCATCACGAATAATGATTTCCAGCTGAAATATTCGGTTAGCCATCCCCCAATGGTAGGCCCGAATGCGGGTGCCAGCATGGCCGATACGCTCCAAAGTCCAATAGCGAGCGCCTGCTTTTCTTTGCGGATGACCTGATAAATAATCGTCATCGTGGTTGGCATAATAATACCGCTGAACAGCCCCTGCAAAATCCGGAAAACGATCAGCGATTGCATGCTCCAGGCAAGTGTGCACAGACCGGAGGTGATTGTAAAGCCCAGCAGCGCAAATACATACAGCCGTTTATAGCTGAGCTTGTCGCCCATATATCCGATGATCGGCGCAATGACGCCGGTTGCCAGCATAAATCCCGATATCATCCACTGCACCGTGGTCAGCTCCGCGTGAAAATCCGTCATAAACACGGGCAGGGCCACATTGATGGTGGTCGTGCTCAGAACAGCCATGAAATTGCCGAAAAATACGGCAGCAATAATACTCCAGAATGGTGATTTTTCTTCCCCGTTCGTCATGAATTCCGTTCCCTCCAGCTTTGGCCTCCGCTATAAGCTTTGATCCGTTATTTTAATCCTCTTCATACTTGCCGATCGCTTCCCGTACACGCTGGCTCAAGGCAAGAAGCTCTTCCTTGAACGTATCCATCCGCTTCATCTTGATCTCAATCATTTCGATCTCCCTCTGGAGCACTTCAGAGATTTCCAGAAGCTTGAGTCTGCGCTCAGTCCGGTCCTCCAATGACCTGACCGTATGCCGGTGCTGGTCGATCGCTTCATTCATCTTGATGAACTGCTGCAGCTCCTGCAGCGAGAAGCCCAGCACTTCCTTGGCAAGCACGATCTTGTTCAGACGATCGATATCCTCTTCGGAATACAGGCGCATGCCGCCCTCTGTCCGGTCCAGCGTCTCGATCAGACCGAGCTCTTCGTAGTAACGGATCGTCCGCTTCGTAAGTCCCGTCTTTGCCGCGGCATCTTCGATTTTGTATGATTTCATATTAGCCTCCCGCCCTATGCCGACTGATTATGGAAAAGCATACTGCAATATAACGTTAACGTCAACGTAAACCTCAGATTGGGAATGGTGAACAGCAAAGAGGAACCCGCACACCGCGCCAGGTTCCTCTTTGCTGCCATGGATAGATTTATTCTTCCAATAGAGCCGGGAAGCCATTCATATAAGGCTCATACAAGGATGTTCAGCGCCGCCCAAAGGATGGTGTGTCAGCCGTTTTCTGCCTGCCGCCAATCCAGCACAACGCCAAGGAAGAATTCCTGCTTGTCCTGAATCATCCGCCATGCTTTCGCAGCCTGATGGGCCGGCAGCATGTGGGTGATGAGCGGGACCGTCTGCAGCCGTCCGTCCGTGATGGCGGCAAGCGTCGCAACCATACGGTCCGGCTGCCAGCCCGAAGGACTGTGCAGGGTAATTTCCCGCGGCCGCAGCTCCTGAATATCGATTTGGCCGTCGTGACCATAAAATCCCGCCGACACCAGATGACTGTTCCTTTTCATCCCTGGCAGCATGGAACGGAATACAGGCAGCGCCCCGACCGTATCGACTACCACCTCTATATCCGTGATATCTTCTACAGCTTCCTGAACGCCCGGCTTACGCAAATTCACCCGCACGGCAGCGGCAGGCAGCAGCCCGAGCCGCCCGTCATTCCGGCCCAGCACGGTCACGTCAGCCCCTCTTGCGAGCAGTGTCTGTGCCGACCATTGGCCCACGAGACCGTCCCCGATAACCACAGCCCTGTCGCCCGGGGCGACGGCCGGCCTCATGCCGCAGTTGTACCCGACCTGCGCCAGCACAAGCGGCGCATAAGCAAGCGCATCCGGCCCGTCCGCCGTATCCGGCAGCTTCCATACCTGGCTGACATGCGTCACCGCCGGATTGATATGGCCGCCGGTCGGAAAAGCCATGCCTTCCACACGGCTGACGGAAGCAAACACGCGATCCCCTGGTTTCACAGAGGTTACGCCGCTTCCCACCTCACGCACAATTCCGACCTTCTGATACCCTGCTACCTGCGGGAATGGCAGGACATCGCCTGCTCTGGTCACCTGTTCGCCGCTGATCCGCTCCCCCCGCAGGAAGGATTGCTCGGTGCCGACGCTGATCCAGGAATGCTCCACATCCACAACAACGTCATCGGGTCCCGGATCCGGCACTTCCACATCCAAATAGGCAACCTCATTAACCCCGGTAAATACCACTGCTTTCGCTTTCATGACCAGCCCCCCTATTACATTTCGAATTACAGATCCGTTTCCGGATAGGCATAGATCTTGACGGCGTACTGCGATCCGGGCTGCTTGGCATTCCCTTCATACCGGTTCTAAGGCATATGACGAGTCCAGTCTGCAGACATTCCGTGTTCAGCCCTTGAAGCAGGTCAAACAGCAGCGCCTGGCGCAGCCGATTATGACTCTACTGTAAGTGTACATGAAATGCAGTTCAGCCGTCTTTGCACAGAATCCATCATTTCATGGGAAGGCGTCCGCTTATTTTCCAGCCATGCGCGAGTTTGCACGTAATCAAAAGGAAGCCGTAACGTAATCCCCCGCGTCATTATGCAAGAAGAGGCCTCCCGGGATTACTCCTCGGGCAGACCTCTTAAATTGGTAGAGACAGCAAAACACATGAGCCAGTCTTAAAGCTGCCAACCGGCGTTCTACTTGATCCCGGAGATGGAATAATTATCGATGATATGCCGCTGGAAGAAGACGAAGATGGTGATGATCGGCACAACCATAATGGCTGCGCCCGCCATCTGCAGCGCATAATCGCCGCCGTACTGCCCTTTAAGCAGGGCAAGTCCAACCGACAAGGTGTACAGACTCTCATCATTGGCGATGATAAGCGGCCACAGAAAGCTGTTCCAGCCGGCGATGAAGGTCAGAATCGCCTGCACGGCGAGTATCGAGGCCGACATGGGCAGCACGACACGCACGAACAGCTTGAATTCGCCGGCTCCATCCATGCGTGTCGCCTCCAGCAGCTCATCGGGGATGGCGGTCATGAACTGCCGGAACAGGAAGATTCCGAACGCGCCTACAAGCCCCGGCAGAACGACGCCCGGCATCGTGTTGGTCAGACGCATCTGGTTGAGAATCAGGTAGATGGGAATCATCGTCACCTGACCGGGAATCATCATCGTCGCAAGGACGATGTAGAACAGCTTGTCCTTCAATTTGAACTTGTACTTGGCAAAGCCGAAGCCCGCCATGGCATTGAGGAACAAGCCCACAAAAGAGAAGAAGACAATGATCAGCGTATTGCGCAGGTAATAGCCGAAGCGCATATTTTGAAACAGATTCTGAAAATTTTCCAGCGTAAATTGATGCGGCAGCAGAGTTGGCGGAATTTGCGTCACCTCGCTCTCCGGCTTGAAGGCGGACAAGATCATCCAGACCAGCGGAACCAGCATTGCAGCTCCCAGCACAGCGAGAATAATGCCCGCAATCCATTGCTGGACGGCGCCGCTTCCTTTGCCCCGGGCTGGAGAATCGGCGGCAGCAGCTGTTTTCATAGCATTCACCTCACCTTTATCCAAAACGTTGGAGCGCAGCCGAAGCTGCCTTTAGGCTCCCGCTTCGTCATTTTTATTTTGCAGCCTGAACTGGATCAGCGTAATGGCGATAATCGCGAAGAACAGAATGAACGACCCCGCAGCCGCGTAGCCGAAATGACTGAGCTGAAAGCCATTGCGGTAGATGAACAGCGCAACCGAGGTTGTGCCGTCCAGGGGACCGCCCTTGGTCATGATGAACGGCTCCTCGAAGAACTGCAGCCAGCCGATCATCGTCGTAACCGACACGAAGAAGATGGCGTAGCTGAGCAGCGGGATCGTGATGGAGAACATCTGTCTCCAGGCACCCGCTCCATCCAACTGGGCGGCTTCATAGTACGTTTTGGGAATCCCCTTGATGGCGGCGATAAAAATAATCATGTTCAGTCCGATCGCCCGCCAGAGCGCGAGCAGAATCAGTGAAAGCTTGGCCGTCACAGGCTCCGTGAGCCAGGGAACAGAGGACAGGCCCAATTGATTCAAGATGTAATTGAATAAGCCCAGGCTGGGATTGTACAAATAAGTCCAGACAACGGCAATGGCAACCACATTCGTCACCGAGGGCATATAGAAGATGGCCCGGAATGCCTTGAACAGACGCGCCCGGCCGTAATTGATCAGCAGCGCAACCGCCAGGGAGAGGGCAATTACAAGCGGAACGCCGATCACCACATAGAACAGCGTATTGCCGATCGCTTGCAGGAAGATCGGATCCACGACAACATCGATATAGTTTTTGAAGCCGACGAATTGAACGTTGGAGAAATCCGCGAGACCCGCCAGATTCATATCGGTAAAGCTGATGACCAGCGCCACCAGAATAGGCAGCAGCGAGAATACGGCGAGCAGAATCAGCGTGGGGCCAATGAACAAATACGGCGCCCTTCGAGTGCCTCTCATAATGATGCACACTTCCTTTCTGTAAACGTCCATCCTGCACAAAGCCTCCCGCGGTTAGCGGTTCAAGATGCGCGTCGCATTGGCGTTGTAGTCATCGAACACCTGCTGGACATTATCGCCCCTGCGGTATATTTTCTCAAAAGCCTTCAAATAGCCTTGCGAAATCTCCTCCCAGGCTGTAATCTGCGGCATCGGCGCCGCATTCTCCGCCTGTCTGCCGATCACCTGGAAGTTGGGATCGCTCTTCAGCTTATCATCCTCCCATGCCGACTTGACCGAAGGAAAGGACTGGGTCAGCTCCATCCATTTCAGCTGCGTTTCGGTGCGGGACATGAAAGCCAGAAACTTCAGCGCCTCTTCCTTATGCTTGGAATATTGAAAGATCGACAGATCCGCGCCGCCGAGCAGCGACTCATTGTTCTCTTTCTTCGGCAGCTCGGCCGTCGCCCACTTGCCCTCCAGATCCGGGGCCTGATCATGGATCAGCTTGATCATCCAGGGGCCGCTGATAAACATCGGGATCACCCCATCGCCTGCAAAAGCCTGGATGGCATCCAATCCCAGATCCTTTGGCGCAAGGCCTTCCCTGAAAAAGCTGTCGAGATATTCAATCGCCTCCACATAAGGGGCCTGATTGAACAGGGTTGTGTTTCCTTCAATCAGCCTGGAGCCGTTCTGGCGGGCGAACATGAAGCCCAGTGTCTGCTCGGCGGTATCCAGACTGATGCCGTATTTGCCGTCGCCGCGGCCGGCCAGCTTCCGCGCAGCATCCTTCAGCTCATCCCAGGTCCCGGGAGGCTCGTCATACCCGGCCTGCTTAAGCAGATCCGTCCGGTAGTACAGCACCCGGGTGTCGATATACCAGGGAACACCGACGAAAGCATCCCCATATCTGGTCGTCTGGACCGCGCCTTCATAGAAATTGTCGGGATTAAGCTCCGGATACTGACTGATGTAAGGGGTCAGATCCAGCAGCGATTTCGCCGATGCGATCTCGGGTATCCACGTGGTTCCCATCTGGATAATATCAGGGCCGCGGCGGGAGGCGACAGCGGTCAGCAGCTTGTCGTGCGCGTTATCCCACGGCAGCGCCTGTACCTTGATCCGGATACCGGGGTTCTCGGCCTCGAACACTTTGGCCAGCTCCGGGAGCGATTTCGCTTCCTCCCCCATCCCCCAGATATTCAAGGTGACCGTATCCCCTTCTTCCGAATTGCCCGGGGAGCAGCTCCCCAGAATGCAGCCCATCAGGATAAGAATCATCGCCGTGAGGCTTAGCTTTATCGCAGTCATGCTTGTCCCTCCTATATGTGCCATGACTTCATTGAATAAGAATAAATCTTATAAATGTTATAAGGTTAATAAAGCGAGTTTACATCTTATGAAACGTTTCTTATAAAATTAACAATTTATTACAGTCAATTCTACCGGGTGAAAATGGCCTGGATGCGCAAGCGGGAATCGTCTTCCAATCGTTGCAGCCGGTGAATGATGTGGTTGACCGCCGTCATGCAGCGCCACACCGCTCGCTGGGAGCTAACGCGTGGAAAAAATCGCTCTGAAACGCCAAAAAGACGGCGAATGGGATTCGCCGTCCTTCTCAAAAGCTATAAAATTGTATAACGCCTTGTTCAGAGATTCAGCCTGGAGCAAGCCCCAGCTCTGCGCAGGCATTGTCGAACTGCCGCAGCAGCCGCTGCTTGACGGCCTCCTCCACGAAAGCCGCAATCAAGCCATTGCGGATAAACCCGGCAATATCGCCTGCCGACACGCCGCAATGCTCCATCAGCTTCCGGTATTCCATCGTAAGCGACGTTCCCGATACGGTTCTGTTATCCGTATTTACGGTGACAATCTGCCCTTCTTCCGCATATTTGCGCAGCGGGTACGAAGACCAATCCGCTACCGCTTTTGTCTGAAGATTGCTGACCGGACACATTTCAAGCGGAATTTGTCTCGTCTTCACCAGCTCGAATACTTCAAGGTCCTCGTCCAGCCTTACCCCGTGTCCGATTCGGCTCGCCCCATGGTGAACGATGGCTTCGCGGATATTGGCGGGTCCGGCAGCTTCGCCGGCATGAATGGTGATCGGCAACCCGAGCCGGCGGGCCTCCCCGAACAGCTCCCGAAACAGCTCAGCCGGATAACCGGCTTCGTCGCCGGCAAGGTCAACGGCGACCACACCGCGGCCATGCCAATACGCCGAGGCATCCAGAACGGCGCGGTTGATCTCCATACCATGATGCCTCATGCAGATCACAATCGTCCTTGCTGTAATGCCGAACGTATCCTCACCGCGTTTCAAGCCGCGGACGACATGCCCGATAATAGCCTCGAGAGTCAATCCATGCTCCGTATGCAGCTGCGGGGCGAACCTCACCTCCATATAAAGACAGTTCTCCCCGGCAGCCTGCGCGACAAGCTCGTAAGCGGCCCGCTCCAGTGCCGCCCCATCCTGAAGAAAGGCAAGGACAAAGGAAAAGGTGCTCAAATAATCCTGCAGATTATCGCAATCTTCCGCCACCTGCATATAGGCGAGCAGCCCCTCCGCATGGTCGGCAGGCAGTGCAACGCCGCTTGCCTCTGCCAGCTCCAGAATCGTCTCCGGTCTGACGCTGCCGTCCAGATGAACATGGAGATCCACCTTCGGCAGCGCCGCCAGAAGCTTCTCCTGCTGAGCACGCTGTGATACTTCGGACATCTTTCCAACTCCTTTAGCTTCTCCCTGGCAACTTCAGAAAAATTACAGCAGCGCTTCGATATCCGATTTCATATCCAGCGGTTCTACTGTGGATTCAAAACGCTTGACGACATGGCCTTCCCGATCAACAAGAAACTTCGTGAAGTTCCATTTGATCGAATCATCCTGCAGCCAATGCGGCATTTTCTCGCTCAGGAATGAGTTTAACATTTTGCCGCTGGGCTGTGTGGTGTCAAATCCTTCAAACGGAGCCGCCTCCGTCAAATAACGGAATACAGGATTTGCCGTTTCATCCCGGACATCGGATTTGGCAAACAAGGGGAAATTAACGCCGTAATTGATTTGGCAAAATTCCTGCACATCGGAATTGGTACCCGGCTCCTGCTCCCCAAACTGGTTCGACGGGAAGCCGAGAATTTCAAGCCCTTGGTCCTTATATTCATCATAAAGCTTTTGTAGGTCGCTGTATTGGGGTGTGAAGCCGCATTTGCTGGCCGTATTGACAACAATCAGCACCTTGCCCTTGTAATCGGATAACGCCTTGTTTTCACCTCTGATGGTTTCTGCTTGCAGATCGTAGAGCGTTGTCATGATCAAACTCCTCCTCATTCCACTAAAAGTATTTGATAAAATTAAATTGTGCACAATCTATATCTGTAGTTTAGCAATCAAGCATCCTCTTGTCAAATGAAAACATCCCCTGCATGAATGACATATGTACAATCTGTTACTATACAAATACAAGTATCCCGCTCTTCATAAGCAGAGGAGGTGTTCCCATGAAGCTGCACCAGCTGTTCCAACCCCGGCAAGCAAGCGGAAGAGTCCCTTCCCATCGCTATATCGAAATTCCGCCTTCAGAGCTGCTCCGCCCCTTCGTATCCACTTATTGGGCATCCGAGCCGTTATCTGCTCACGAGCAGGAAATGAATACGGACAATGGAGCAGTCGACCGCGTTCTTCCGGATGGGTGTACCGATATTTTGTTCGAGCAAGACTTGAAGGATAACCGCTGCCAAATCCGTTACATCGGTCTGTTCGATCATCCATTTGCTATCGCTTACGATGAACAGCACCCGACCCGCAAATTCGGCGTGCGCTTCTTCCCCGGCGGGGCTTATCCTTTCGTACGGACCCCGCTGTCCGAATTTGCCAACCAGCAGCTTTCTTTGGATGCTCTATGGCCGCGGCTTGCTGAAGGAATCAGCGAACGGCTGTTTGAAGCTTCCTCGCTGGATGCGCGAATACAGGTGATTGAATCGTATCTGATCACCCTCCTGCACCGGAGCAAGGCTGTAGATGACAGCCGGATGGCGAACCTGCTTGAACGGATTTTTGCAACAAAAGGAACCACCGGCATCGAGGCGCTAGCCCAAGCTGAGATTATCAGCGCCCGGCAGATGAACCGCATGTTTGAGAAATGGATCGGCATCACTCCCAAAAAGTTCTCCGAAATAGTCCGGTTCCAGTCCGTTATCGGCCAGCTGGAGCTAAGCCGGGAGCCCGTGGACTGGTCCATGCTCGCTTTGAATCACGGATTCTTCGATCAAGCTCATCTGATTCATGATTTCAGGAGGTTTTATGGCGATTCGCCCATTACAGCCGCCAGGGAATACGGCAAGATGTCCGATTTTTACAATCCGATCCGCACTTAAAGGGATATACTTCTCCTATAAATGACGAAAGGAATGATCTTATGAGTGGTGTCATCGCTATTCGCGATCAACTATTGGACGAGCTGGAGCTTGCGGTACGGACCAGCGAAGCACTTATAACACGTATCCAGCCTGAGCAGTGGGACTATCGCCCGGCGGAAAATATGCGTACGCTGCTGCAGCTGGTTCATCATCTGGTGTCGATTCCGGCGTCTGATCTGGCGATTATGCAGGAGAAGACGCAGGAGGAGGTCCAAAAGGTCGAGACGGCAGTCAGCGGCCTGACAGATCCTGAGCAATTGGCCGCCCAGTTCCGTCTTCATTATGAAACGCTGCATGCCTGCATGATCTCGCTCAGCGAGGATGAGCTGCTGCACAAATCCACCAAAGCTTTCTATCTGGAGCATGGCATGGTTCAGAGCAAATGGCTGATTGAAATCGTCACGCATACCTTTCACCACCGCTCACAGCTCTATAACTACTTGAAACAGCTTGGGCATGACCTTAATTTCCTCATGCTTTATGGATGAACCGCCCCTTCGCGGGCTGTGCCGTTCAAAGGCCGAATTCTTTTATAAGGAGCTGTTTGAATTGACAAAATTGATGCATTCCCAAACGCTGCAGGTTCGTATTGAAAACTCGCCGCAAACCGTATACGAATACGCCGTGAATCCGGAATATTTACCCGAATGGACATCCTCGTTCAGCCTCACGGTCCGTCAATCCGGCGAAGAGTGGCTCGTCGAAACACCGGATGGGCCGATGGGCATCTCCTTCGCGGCCAGGAATGAATGGGGCGTATTGGATCACCATGTGCGTCCCGCCTCCGGTCCGGAGCTGTATAATCCAATGCGGGTCATTCCCAATGGGGAGGGCTGCGAGGTTCACTTTACCTTATTCAAGCACTCCGGCATGTCCGACGGGAAATTCGCTGAGGATGCGGGCATGGTGCAGCGCGATCTGGAGACGTTGAAACGCAGGATGGAGAAGTAACGCATGCACGAAAAAAAGCGGGGACTCCTTAAGAATAGGAATCCCTGCTTTGCTTTTTGGGTTTGCATATGGCCGCCCGGCCCTTATCCATTAGTTGGAAAGCCCGGTGTCCTGCAAATCGATTTCCCTCTTCAGCTTGATATACGCTCTAAGCATGGCAATGCGCCATACCAGAATCATCCCGAAAGCGAGAATAAAGAACAATCCGCCGGTCTGGGGAATGGTGATGCTCTGTTCCACTACGTCATGCAGCAGCAGCCTTACGACGAGCAGTCCGAGCAGGATAAAGATAAAGGTCTTGGAGCGTCTGAGCACAATGGTCTCCCCGCTGCGCTCCAGCGCCGAGGTCCGGATAAGCGGATAAGCAAACAGCAGTCCCCCTGCCGCAAAAGCGATCAGTGCCCAGCTCCACGGAATGCGCGTAACGGGAACGACGAACATCAGGAAGCCCGTTGACATGCCGATAGGCGGAATAATGATTTTGCGCATGGTTGTCGGGCGGTTCGATGCCCGGAGACGCAGGAATAAAACCGCGATACCCGAGATTAATGTAAAAATGATGGAAGCGCTGTGTGCAGGAAATGAGTCCGGAAGAAAGCCCACGAGGACATTAGCCCCTTTTTGTAAGTGAATGTGTACTTCCCTATCCTACTCTATTTGGAAATCCGGTTGCAAATTTCCCCGTGCAAGTCCTGCTCATTCATTGCTGATCAAACAGATCCCGGTGAATCTTGACCACGACTTTACGCAGGGGCACATCCTCCGCTATCGAGCAGTTGGGCCTGTGAATATCCGAAGGAAACAGCACGACAAAACCGCCGGGAGCCAAATGGACATCGATTTCGCCCTGAACCTCTTCGTAAAAAGCGATATCCTCTTTATCATACCGCTCATCCGTAATGATCTGCTCCGGAGAGGCTTTAGCCACCCCCATGCACTCCCTGCCGCTGAGCAGCAGCTGCACATCGATATGCTCCCTGTGCGATTCCGGCTTAATCGCCTTCTTCTCCCTCGTTGTCAACTCATTCAGCAGCAGAAACATCCCCGTTTCGCCGAGCTCATGCTTTCCCGGAGGAAGCGCTGCCAAATCCATCTGCTGAAGCCGGTCAACCGCCCTTCTTACCGGGGCAGGGAACGTATGCTTCTCCGTCTCCCAGTTCGTCAAATCGCTATAGATCATCCTTGTATCTCCTCTCTTTTCCGCGGGAGTGCATCCTTTACGGTTCATCCTGCGCGGGAACTGTCCCTATCTTCTCAAAAAATGGCCTGGAAGGGAAGACGCTTCCATCCCTCTGGTTGTATCGGCTGGAAAGGATCGCTATAATCAGGGGGAGTGACCATTTCTATTGAGATGAGGAGGAAACGGTAATGGCTTTCACACTGCAATTGGGGGCTGAAGCTCCAAGCTTCTCGCTGCCGGCAACGAACGGTCAAACTTACTCCCTGGATGATTTCTCAGACGCACCGGCGCTTGTTGTGTTCTTCACCTGCAATCATTGTCCCTTTGTCCTTGGCTCTAACGGGGTAACCCGTGCCACGGCGCTCAAATTCGCCGAGCATGGCGTTCGTTTCGTCGCCATTAATGCCAACAGCGAGGTGACGCATCCCGATGATTCCTTCGCGCATATGGTGGAGGTGATGGAGAAGGAACGCTTCCCCTGGGTCTATCTGCATGACAAATCCCAGGATGTCGCACGCGCTTATGGCGCCCTTCGCACTCCGCATTTCTATGTATTCGATGCCGACCGCCAGCTTATTTACACGGGACGCGGCGTCGACCAGCCCCGTGAGATCGGCAGAATGACCGTCAACGATCTGGACCAGGCCCTCACGGAGCATCTGGCAGGCAAGCCCGTATCAACGCCCCTGACCAATCCCATCGGCTGCAATGTCAAATGGGACGGACAGGATGCCCACTGGATGCCGGAGGAAGCCTGCGACCTGGTATAAACAACAATATATAAGGTCAAAAAAGGCGCTGCAGAGGCGAATACCCTCCCGAGCGCCTTTTTGTTATGAATTGCTGTCCACAATCGTCTTGACCCGTCCCACATCTCCGCTCTGCAACCTTACCTTGATTCCATGCGGGTGGTTGGCCGAGTTGGTTAAAATATCTTTCACGACCCCGCGCGTCGTCTGACCCGAGACCTGATCCTTCTTCAATACGATATCCACAAGCAAGCCCGGACGAATCGACGCCCGCTGCTGTCCATTTGCGCTCATATACGCTTACCTCCTTCAATTTCATTGATGCTTTCCAAGCCATGTTCTTTATCATAATCCAGACGATTGCTCAAGTAAAGAAACCCATCTCCCCCGCTCCTGCAACTATTCCGTCCGAAAAGCCGTCTGGAAGATGAGAGAAAAAGAAGCTTTTGGGGTAATACAATAACGAGGTGATACGAACATGAGAAGTAACAGACTTGGAGCATTAGGTATTCTTACTCTTTCCGCAGCATTATTTACAGGAATCGCCGCCGCACCGCCGCCCGCTTCCGGGGCAGGAGCAGCACTGGCGCAGTCTTCAGGCGGCTGCCGCGCAGACGATAACGGCTTGACGCTCAAGACGGTTCCGGACACTGGTAATCAGGCTCATTTTGAATCCATCCAGTTCCTCAGCCCGAAGATCGGACGGGCAGCCGGGAACGGCTTTATGATCGGCACGTCGGATGGCGGCTGTAGCTGGCAGGCCATTAACAATGAAGGAAAATACGATTTTCAGGATATGCAGTTTCAAACCAACTCGACAGGCTATGTGATGGCCAAGACCAAAGCCGGCGGGCCGAATCTGCTCTTTAAAACGACGGATGGCGGCACCACGCTGACGCAGGTTCATACCGGCGCTTACGCGTTTGACCGTGTTCAGTTCCTCTCTGAGGATGTCGGTTACGGCTTCAGCCGCACCTTGACGTTCAAGACCACCAACGGGGGGCAAACCTGGGAGAAAGTGACGACCCCGCCCAACACCCGCTACGTCCACTTCATTAACCAGAATGAAGGCTGGGTGGTCACGCTTGTTCCCGGAACAGGCTACGAAATCAAACGCACCGTTAACGGCGGGAAGACTTGGGCTAACACGCTGAGCGTCAAGTCGGCCACCGTTGTCGGCGGACAGATCTACGGCACCGAAGAATCCAACGTATGGGTTGTGCTCTACGGGGATTCGGGCATGTCGCAAACGTCCTACTCCCTGTTTCATACAAGCGACGCAGGCGCTCATTGGAAGCAGCTTGTCTCCAATTCAACGGCTGGCGGCGGCCCCGCCCCCGGACCTGAGGTTGCCGGTCTGAACGGTCCGACAGGCTCACCTGAGAACATGCAAATCATCGGTCATGAAGCCGCTTATCTGGCCGCTTCATCCGGCGCTTACGAGAAAGTGTCGATCGGCAGATCGCTGGAAAACGGCAAAACCTTCAAGACCATTACCGGCATTCCCGGCTATGCTGGCAAATTGTCCTTTACTTCGGCCAAAGACGGCTTTATCGCGATAACGAGTCTTTCGTACTCGGCTATCTATGGAACCACGGACAGCGGCACGACCTGGACGAAAAAGTTTTCCCTGCCTACAGGCAATTAATTCATGAATCCCCCGGCTCAAGCTGATCATCGCGAGCCGGGGGATTTTATCTTTTCTCAGGTGTTGACATTGAGAATGAGAATTACTATCATTATCTGCAGATGGATTTTAAATCCAAGTCCGAAAGAGGTCGGTATAATCGGATGAAGAAAATCAAATACTGCTGCAGAAACTTCAAAAACGGCTCCAAGTCGGTTTATACATCGCTTAAGCATGAGTTTCCGGATTTAAAACAGAAGAAGAAGGACTGCCTCGGCAATTGCAAGCTGTGCTCCAGGCAGTGTCTGGTTATGATCGGCAAATCGGAGATCGTCGTAGCTCCGACGGCTGAAGTTTTGTACCGCAAGCTGAAAGATCGCATAGGCTAACCGCCCTTGATTATGGTACGATAGCGAAGAGCAAGTTACCATTTTACAGTAAGGGAGTGCGGCCCGATGATGAATGAAACCTTAAGTCATGCTTTGAACGAACAATTAAACTTCGAGTTGTATTCCGCTCATGTCTATTTGGCCATTGGCGCATACTGCTCGGGCGAAAGTCTGGACGGCTTCGCTAATTTCTTTATTGTTCAAGCGGAAGAGGAACGGTTCCACGCGATGAAGATTTACAAATACCTGAATGACCGCGGCAGCCGCGTCACTTTAACCGGTATGGAAACTCCAAACAATGACTATAGCTCCATTCTTGATGCCTTCGAGCAAGCTTATCAGCATGAGCGGGAAGTGACCAAACGGATCTATCATCTGTCCGATCTGGCATTGAATGACCGCGAGCATGCAACAATCCAGTTTTTGAAATGGTTTATTGATGAGCAAGTTGAAGAAGAATCGATGTTCGATACCATCATCCAGAAGCTCAAACGGATCGATACGGACAGCAATGCTTTCTTCATGCTTGAGAATGAATTCGCACAGCGCAAATTTACGGCACCTGCCGTATAGATTCCCTGCGCACAGAATCAAGCCCGGAGCGGTTGGCTCCGGGCTTGATTTATTTTATTGATCCTACATGCTTACGCGTTGTCGCTCAGCACTTTACTTTCCCTGGAAGAAAACGGCATATACACATCCCGCTCCTCGAAGAAGTTGTGCGGAAGGCGGGACGGCGTAACCATGAACCGCGGATGAACGGCTACGCGGTCATTAGCGACGATCACCGTAATTTCCCCATTCATATTCCCGATCACCGCTCCATCCTCAATGACAGCCCCTTCGCCTACGATGGCACGATACAGCCATACATTGCGTCCAATGCGGGCCCCGGGCATGACTACACTTTCGCGGACATCGGACCCTTCGCCAATGGCGACATCACCGAAAACAACGGAGCGGTCAATATCCCCTTCGATCGAGCTGCCGGGATGTACAATCGAGTTCTGCACGTCGACAGCCGGACTCATGTAGGAAGACAGCGTATAAAGCTTTTCCTTCGACAGGATTGGCCAGGCATCGGCATCGGCTTTGCCCGCAGCCGCCGCGCCTGCAGCAATTTGTCCGTCAATCAAATCCATATGCGCTTCCCACAAGCTGTCGATTGTGCCTACATCGCGCCAGTATCCGTCAAATGAATGAGCCTGCAGATGCATCCTGGAGCGCAGCATTTGCGGGATGACATCCTTGCCGAAATCATGGCTGGAAGCGGCGTTGTCGGCATCTTCGATCAGCAGGCTGCGCAGATCGGCCCAGCGGAACATATAGATCCCCATGGAGGCCAGATTGCTGACAGGCTCGGCCGGTTTCTCGGCGAATTCCACGATCCGCTCCGATTCATCCGTATTCATAATTCCGAAGCGGCTTGCGTCCTTCCACGGAACGCGTTTGACGGCAATCGTCGCAGCAGCGCCGCTTTTGATATGCTTCTCCATCAGTGCGCCATAATCCATCTTATAAATATGATCGCCCGATAAAATCAATACATGCTCGGGATTCTGCTGATCCACATAATCGATATTCTGATAAACCGCATCCGCGGTTCCGGCATAACCGCTTTCGCCGATTCTGCTGGATGGAAGAAGGGCGATATCTGTCCTTCTCCCGCTTTTTCTGTTGCGCCAGGCTCTGCCATCGCCAATGTGTTTATGTAGCGATTCGGCCTGATACTGGGTGAGTACGCCGATCGTTTCTATGTGGGAATGGACACAGTTGCTTAACGTGAAATCAATAATTCGGCTGTGGCCGCCGAAAGGCACGGCCGGTTTGGCGAGCTTCGCTGTGAGAGGTCCCAATCTGCGGCCCTCACCTCCGGCAAGCAGCATAGCAAGACAAGAATTGGCATTCATTTCCTCATTACCTCCCGGTGATGCAACAAGTTCCGGCAAGAAGAACCGGCTTCGCCGTCCATTGGCGGCAAAGGTAAGTTTCTTCCCTTTAGAACATATAGAAATTTATCGATGTGCAGCGTTATAAATTCTATAAGTTCAAGAAAACCGGCTTGTTTGCTGTGTGTTTCTTTAATACCACGCAGCACAGGTTTATGAAACGCATCAAAAAATTTCATGCTTTGGACGCAAACAAGCAGCTTCAAGATCATATTTTTCGGGTATGGAGCAGGTCGCTGTTATGTTATTTCTTAACTAGTATGTCCTGCAGGCTGCGGGACAATATCCGGTATCCGAATGGCTCCAGTTCCACCTTCTGCATGCCATCGATCAAAGGGACCTCCTCCCCGGACAACGCATCAACCCAGTCTCCGCCCGGAATGTGATGCTCCAGAACGGTACGATCATCCGTGTTGTTCATCCAGATGGTAAAATGTTCACCGGCATCCATTCGTTCATAGATGATCCTCTGGTCGCCAGAGTCCGCCTTCAGGAAGCGAAAGCGTCCGCTCCGCAAAGCCGTATGGGCTTTGCGAAGGTCAATCAGCAGCTTATAAAAGTCAAACAGCTCCCGGTCCTGCTCCTGCCTGCCCCATATCATGCAGCGGCGGTTGTCCGGATCATCTCCGCCCTTGAGGCCAATTTCATCGCCGTAAAAGATACAAGGGGTTCCGATATAGGTCATCAGGAAAACAACCGCAAGCTTCAGCCGCTCCTTGTTCTCCCCGACCCGGGTCAATACGCGAGCGGTATCATGGCTGGACAGCAGATTGAAAATCACCTCGCTGGTCTGCTGGGGGTAGCGGATCAAGAACGCATTTATACGCTCCGCGAACGTAAGCCCGTCCACATTTTCCTCCGCAATGAAGTCCATAACGGTATCTGCGAAGGGATAGTTCATCACCGAATCAAATTGATCGCCAAGCAGCCACATCATGGAATCGCTCCAAACCTCGCCAATCAGATAGGCATCCGGCTTGACCGCTTTTACCCGCTGCCTGAATTCACGCCAAAAATGATGATCCACCTCATTGGCGACATCAAGGCGCCAGCCGTCAATATCCGTCTCCCTGATCCAATATTCCGCCACGTCCAGCAAATAACGCTTCACATCTTGGTTAGCCGTATTGAGCTTGGGCATATGTTCAAAAAAACCGAATGTCTCATAGGTGGCCCTGCCATCCTTCACCTGCAGCGGAAAAGACCGGATATGGAACCAATCCTTGTAGCGGGATTGTTCCCCCTTCTCCACCACGTCGCGGAATGGAGGAAAATGCTCGCTCGCATGATTGAACACCGCATCCAGCACAACACGGATTCCCCGTTCATGGCAAGCCTCCACAAGCTGCTTCAGATCCTGAATATCTCCAAAATAAGGATCGATCCTGCGATAATCGATGATGTCGTATTTATGATTGGAGGGCGACTCGAAGATCGGCGTCAAATAAACAGCGGTAATCCCAAGCTCGCTCAAATGGTCGAGACGGCCGAGAATGCCCTGCAAATCCCCGCCGAAAAAATTTTCTTTGGTCGGCTCAGAACCCCAATCCGCCAGTCCCTCCCGCTTGCTCCCGCTTTTGCCTTTCTCAAACCGGTCCGGCATGATTTGATAGAACACCGCATCCTTGGCCCACTGCGGGGCGGAGAATAAATCCACCTCATGAATGTACGGATACTCGTAATAACCCCGTGTGGGCGCCGGCAGCTCGGAAGAAACACCCGCTTCCGTCAGATAAGCAAGCTCACCGCCGCTTCTCATGCGAAATCCATAGGAGAAACGTTTGAATGCCGGCTTGACCGCTGCCATCCAGTAATCGAAGTAGCGATCGGCTGCCACCTTCTCCATCGGGATATCCTCCTGCAAATGTTCCCAATCGTATTTGTCGCCGGTCATGGCAGCGACCTCGTCCACATCGTCCTTCTTCGTCTGGACCAGCAGATGAATCGTCTCTTTGTCATAGGCATAAGCCCAGTTGCTCCGCGGTTTGTGATGAAAGCATTCCCTGAACATCCTGATCCCCCTTATGTCACACGCTTGTCAGGCGGTATTTACTACTTGTTTAAACGGGAAATTTCCGCTGTGAACCGCCTTATCCTATCCGGAGTATTGTTTCAACTGGATACACACCGGGGTAAGTCTGACTTAGGCTAACCTGGCCAAGACCAAATTGAATTATGGAGGGATTTCTATG
This sequence comes from Paenibacillus sp. JT22N12, assembly GCF_056269365.1. Lineage (NCBI taxonomy): Bacteria > Bacillati > Bacillota > Bacilli > Caryophanales > Paenibacillaceae > Paenibacillus > Paenibacillus sp. JT22N12. Next base: position 234,071 of record NZ_JBWDNU010000007.1, read on the forward strand.
TATGAAACTAAACCGACCGTTCAAATTGTGACGACAGCCATGGATGCTCTGCACACCGTGCGGGAGCTGAACCGACAGGGTTATAAACAGGACAATATTTTCGTGCTTGCCCATGACAGCGATCAGACCAAATCGCTGGCTGATGCTACGGACACGAATTCCATCGGGATGGCGGAAGAAGGCGTCTTTACGACGATGGCCAATGTATTCCGCTCACGGGGTGATGAAATACGTGCGAAGCTGCAGTCTATCGGCTTTACCGACAGTGAATCCGAGCGTTATGAAGAGGAGCTCGACCGTGGTCGTGTACTTGTTATCACCAACATTCACTAATGGGCTTGAACAATCGCATAAGCAACTGGATAAATTAGGTCGCAGCCGTTTAGGCTTGCGGCCTAATCGTTCGTATATTTACGAATATACGATACGAATGCAGGTCAAGAAGAAAGAGAAAAAAACAAAAATGGGAGTCAGCTTACATGAAAATCAAGGCTAAACTAATGATCAGTTTTTTCGTCATGATTGGTTTATTGCTTATCATATCCCTGGCGGGGCTGAATAATTTCACCAAGATGAACGGCAAACTGGATGAGGTTTATTCCAACCGGTATCAGAAGCTCATGGTTGCTTACGATCTGCGCGGCTATGTCAATAATACGGCCAAGGGACTCGTCAATGTCCTGACGGTGCCGACGGAAGAAACCCTGCAGAAGAACGAAGCTCTGCTCAAGGAGTCGCCGGTACAAGCTGAGCAGGCCCTCGAAAGCTTGAAGCAAATCGCATCCTCGGACACGGAGAACAGCATCCTGCGCGAGCTTGAACGAAACCTGGATCAGTATAATGTCTATACCGCCCGGGTTATTCAGCTGGTGCAGCAGGGCAAGGGCACGGAGGCGATTGCGCTCCGTGAGAAGGAAGGGCTGGGGTACCAGGAAGCAGCCGTTAATCTGATTGACGATTTAAGCAGCTTTCACCGCCAGGCTATGGATCAGGCGGTAGCCGAAGCCAAGAGCATGAATCAGACCACGCAGATCATCATGATCTCGACTACTATACTCGGCTTATTGCTCGGTCTTGGCATTATGCTGTGGAATCTGACCAGCATGAACCGCGGTCTGAATAGTCTTTCTTCCTTAATCGGCGCTTATGCCCGGGGCATGCTCGATCCCCGCTCCCGAAAATATACGGAAACACAGGATGAGTTTGGAGAAGTGGCCAAGGCATTCTACTCCCTGGCGGATGATCTGGAACGGAAAACTACCATAGAGCAAGCCTACAACAAGCAGATGGAAGATGAGACCTGGGTAAAAACGAATCTGGCCGCCGTTGCCGTTGTGCTGCAAAGCGAGCAGGAAATTGCCATGGTCGGCCAGCTCTTCATCGAGCAGCTTGTGCCGCTTGTCGGGGCTTCTTACGGCGGAATGTATGTAAGCGAAGAATTGGGCTCTGCGAACCGGCTGAAGCTTGAAGGCTCTTATGCCCTTCACGAAGAAGCGCTGTTCGGCCAATCCTTTGCCTTCGGCGAGGGGCTTGTGGGTCAATGTGCGCGCAGTCAAGAGGAGCTCGAGCTGAGCGAGCTGCCCGAATCCTATATCAAGCTCAAATCCGGTATCGGCGAGACCGTCCCCCGTACGCTGCTGCTTGTTCCGGTTACCTATCAGAAGCAGCTGCTTGCCGTTATTGAGCTTGCCAGCCTGCAAGCCTTCGATGAAAGGCAGCGCAAGCTGGTTCATGAATTGGCAGAGAACTGCGGCATTGCCCTGAACAATCTGTTCGGACGCATCCGCGTACAGGAGCTGCTTCATGAATCGCAGACCATGGCCGAAGAGCTGCAGGTCCAATCTGAGGAGCTCATGTCGCAGCAGGAAGAGCTCCGCAGGTCCAATGAGAACCTGGAGGAACAAACCGAGGCGCTCAAGAGGTCGGAGGAACAGCTGCAGAGTCAGCAGGAGCAGCTCGAGCACAATAATGATGAACTGGTGAAGAAAACCCATGAGCTTGAGCAGCAGATGCGCCAGACTGAGCAGAAGAACGAGCAAATCGAGAAAACGAAGACGGCTCTGGAGAAGCAAACCGTACAGCTTGCGCTTTCTTCCAAATATAAATCCGAATTCTTGGCCAATATGTCGCATGAGCTGCGCACGCCGCTTAACAGCCTGCTCATCCTGTCCCAGATGCTCAAAGATAATAAAGAAGGCAATTTAACCGCCAAACAGGTTGATTTTGCCACGACCATCCATTCCTCGGGCGGAGATTTGCTTAAATTGATTGATGAAATCCTGGACTTGTCCAAAATCGGGGCAGGCAAAATGAATATTGTCACCGAGGAGGTGCCGATCCGGGACTTGACCGAAATGGTGCGGAGCAGCTTCAAGCCCGTCAGCCAGCAGAAGGACATCAATCTCCAGATCCGCATCGAGCCCGGAACCCCGGCCAGCTTGTATACAGACAACCAGCGGATCAAGCAAATACTCAAGAACCTCTTGTCCAACGCTTTCAAATTTACGCAGGAGGGTTCGGTCAGTTTAAGCATCCGCTCCTCCCAGCCGGATGACCTTGATTTTGCCGAGGGGAAGGGATCGGTCCTGGCCTTCGAGGTGCGCGATACCGGTATCGGCATTCCTCTTGAGAAGCAGCAGATGATATTCGAGGCCTTCCAGCAGGCGGACGGCACGACAAGCCGCACCTATGGCGGGACCGGCCTCGGCCTTGCCATCAGCCGGGATCTGGCCAAGCTGCTCGGCGGAGAAATCACGCTGCACAGCGAAGAAGGCCAAGGCAGCACCTTCACCTTGTACCTGCCGGAATTCCATGTGGCGGCAAGCGTGGAGAGTCCGGCCGGAGCGGAAGAAGATTCCTGGCTTGCGGGTCACCCGGAGCACAGCCTGGAGCAGGAAAGCATGTCTTTTCCGTCGGCTGATCAGACAGCCTCCGCTTTCGCCTCGGGTGAAGCGGCGCTTGCCGCCTCCACAGCCCAGGTTATGCCGGCCAATCTGACGGTGGAGGACGACCGTGACGATATCGCGCCCCAGGACCGGGTTGTCCTTATCATTGAGGACGATATTCACTTTGCCCGGGTACTGCTCGATATCGCAAGGTCGCGCGGATTTAAAGGCATCGTAGCGCTGCAGGGAGATATCGGCCTCGCATGCGCCAAAAATTATAGCCCGGATGCCATTCTGCTGGACATCATGCTGCCGGTCATGGATGGCTGGTCGGTGCTGCATCATCTCAAGCATGACGCCGATACCCGCCACATTCCGGTTCACGTCATCTCCGTCATGGATGATATCCAGCAGGGATTGTCGATGGGAGCCATCGCCTATCTGACCAAGCCGGCGAACAAGGAGCGGCTGGAGACTCTGTTCCTGCAGATCGAATCCTTCCTGGAGCGGGATCTGAAGCATCTGCTCGTTGTCGAGGATGATGCCGCGCAGCGCATCAGCATTGTGGAGCTGATCGGACATGATGATGTCGTTATCAAAGCGGTATCCACAGGCAGGGAAGCGATAGCGGAATTAGCCGCGCAGCATTACGACTGCATGGTGCTGGACCTGGGATTGCCTGATATTAACGGGTTCGATTTGTTGGATAATATCCGCAAGGATGATATTCTTAGAGAAATGCCGATCATTATTTACACGGGACGCGAGCTGGACAAGAAGGAAGAAATGCAGCTCAAGAAATATGCGGAGACCATCATTATCAAGGATGTCAAGTCGCCGGAGAGGCTGCTTGACGAAACGACGTTGTTCCTGCATCGGGTCGTGGCTGATTTGCCGGAGGATAAGCGCAGCGTTCTGCACAGGCTGCACAGTGTGGAGACTATCTTCGAGGGCAAGCCGATTCTGATTGTGGACGATGATATTCGCAATGTGTTTGCCTTATCCAGCGCGCTGGAGAGCTATAATATGGATATCCATTTCGCCGAGAATGGCCGTGAAGCCCTGGAGATGCTGGATAAGCATCCGGATATCAAGCTGATCCTCATGGACATGATGATGCCGGAAATGGACGGCTACGAAACAATGCGGCATATCCGGCTTATGCCGGAATACGAGCAGCTGCCCATTATCGCCATTACGGCCAAGGCGATGAAGGAGGACCGCGATAAATGCATCGAGGCGGGCGCTTCCGACTACATCGCCAAACCGGTAAATATTGATCAGCTGCTGTCATTAATGAGGGTGTGGTTGTATAAATAACGAGAAGATTGTCAACGAAGCGTCTGAGCGGGAGCGGATCGAAATCGAGCTTCTGCTTGAAGGACTGTATCAATTGTACGGCTATGATTTTCGCAATTATTCCTTCTCCTCCGTCCGCCGGAGAATCTGGCATCGGGTGAATTCGGAACGCCTTGCCACCATAACCGCGCTCACGAACAAGATGCTGCATGACAGGGAAGTCATGACCCGTCTCTTATCTGATCTGACGATCCATGTGACGGAGATGTTCCGCGACCCTGCTGTATTCCGCTCATTCCGCGAGCATGTCGTACCGATGCTGCGCACCTATCCGTTCATCCGGATCTGGCATGCGGGCTGCTCGACGGGCGAGGAGGTCTATTCCATGGCCATCTTGTTGAAAGAGGAAGGGCTGTATGAGAAGTCGCGAATCTATGCCACGGATATGAGCGAGCGTGTGCTCGACTCGGCCAAACAGGGTGTTTTCTCCATTGACCGCATGCAGAGCTTTACCCGCAATTACATGGATGCCGGCGGCAAGGAAGCCTTCAGCAAATATTACACGGCCAAATATGATTCCGTGCTGTTTCATTCCGAGCTGAAGTCCAATATTGTGTTTGCGCAGCATAATCTGGTTACGGACCGGTCCTTCAATGAGTTCAATGTCATATTCTGCCGCAATGTGATGATTTATTTTAACAAAGAGCTGCAAAATCATGTGCACGGCCTGCTTTACGACAGCCTGAGCACATTTGGCATATTGGCGCTCGGCACCAAGGAATCGATTAATTTTACGCTCCATGCCGACGCCTATGAGGAGATGGATCCCCAGACCCGTTTGTACCGCAAAACAAAATAAGAAGCGTCCGCCTATCTCCTTCGAGTACCGATGTTGATCTTGAAATATAGTATGGGCAGGTGAACTCTATCGCATGATTGCTTATGAAGGACCGATTAATATTTTGCTTGTGGATGATCATCCCGACAATCTGCTGGCGCTTGAAGCCGTTCTCGGGAATGACCGCTATAATCTTGTCAAATGCTTGTCGGGCGAGGAAGCGCTGCGCTGCCTGCTCAAGGATGAGTTCGCCGTTATTCTGCTGGATGTGCAGATGCCGGAGATGGACGGCTTTGAAACCGCCAAGCTGATCAAATCGCGTAAAAAAACGCAAGAGGTGCCCATCATCTTCATATCCGCCACCAGCAAGGAGAGTGAGCATTTCTTCAGCGGCTACGAAGCCGGAGCGATCGATTATATGCTGAAGCCGTTCGTGCCGCAAATTTTGCGGACGAAGATCGAGGGCTTTGTCCGCATGTATCTCAATCATAAGACCCTGCAGCTGCAGAGTGAGCTATTGCATGAGAAGACCCGGCAACTGGAGCAAATGAACCGGGAGCTCATCGAGGCCAAGGAGACGGCGGAAATCGCCGCCAAGGCCAAGACGAACTTTCTGGCCATGGTCAGCCATGAGATCCGCACGCCCATGAACGGCGTGCTTGGCATGACCGGGCTGCTGCTGGACACGGAGCTGGATGCCGAGCAGCGGGAATACGCCGAAATTATTCACCGCAGCGGCGACGCGCTACTGCTGATTATCAATGATATTCTGGACTATGCCAAGATTGAATCCGGCAAACTGGAGCTGGAGGAAGCCCCTTTCCGCCTGGACCTGATCATCGCCGAAACATTCGAGCTGTTTACGGCCAAGTCCAAGCAGTTCAATCTGGAGCTGGCCGCAAGCATCGATCCCAATCTGCCTTCACAGGTGGTCGGCGACGGCTCCAAGCTGCGTCAGATCCTGATTAACCTGGTGGGAAACGCCGTCAAGTTTACGCCCCAAGGGTCCATCCTCATTACAGTCAAGCTGCTTCGCGAACGGGAGCGATCGATCGATATCGAATTTTCCGTTCAAGACACCGGCGTGGGTATCCCCGAGAATAAACAGCCCTTGCTGTTCCAGCCCTTCTCTCAGGTGGATACCTCGCTGACCAGGCAGTACAGCGGGACGGGATTGGGACTTGCCATATGCAAGAACCTGGTGGAGCTCATGGGCGGCTCGATCCGTGTGGAATCTGTCGTGGATGTCGGTTCTGTCTTCCGCTTCACGGTTACATTGAGGCTCGAGGCCGACCGTCACTCGGAGCTTGCGCATCCTTTCTCCTCCGGGAACGAGACCGCGGCAGCCCGGGAAAGTCTGGAGCCTGCCAGCGTATTGGTCGCGGATGATAACGAGATTAATCAGAAGCTGACTTTGAGGCTGCTGGATAAAATGGGAATTGACGCCGACGTGGTCAGCAACGGCCGGGAGGCCGTTAGCCGGGCAGCGCAGAAGCGGTACGATTTGATCCTGATGGATCTGCGCATGCCCGTCATGGACGGTCTGGAGGCAACGGAGCTGCTGCTGGCCGATTCCGGAGAGGATCATGCTCCAGTGGTCATCGCCATGACAGCCAATGGCCAAAGCAGCGACAGGGAACGCTGTCTGAATGCGGGAATGGCCGATTTTCTGACCAAGCCTATTCAAGCCGGCGCTGTCCGTGAAATCCTCAAACGATACGGATTTGACACGCAAACCAAACAGTCGGCCCCATGAAGGGACCGGCTTCTTTGCGTGCCGTCATTCCTGCATCGGACCGCTGCCTGCAGCCGCCTCTTCCATTCCTATCCGGTATTCATAGTTCTGCTCGCAAAGCTTCAGCAAATCGTACTTCAGTCCCCTCTTGGGGAGCGTAATGCGAAGCGGGCTGTTTCCCCCTGACCGCAGCTGGGCCTGAACCGTCTTCAGATCGCTGATCCGGTTCACAATCAGCTCATGCGGGCGCTCCTCCCGGTAATGCCGCAGCAGAAACAAATCGCAAGCCTGATCCCCGAAGCCCTGCTTGAGATCCAGCATGCGGAAATCCCGCAGCATCCCCTCCTGCACCTTGGCGATCAGTACACGGCTCCTCCCGAAGTAGATGACATCCTGATCGGCCGCTCCTTCCCTGTCAACAATCTGCTTCTCGGGCAGCTTCTCCAGAATACGGATATGCCGGAGCATATTATCCGCCTTCTCGAACGCAAGCGCTTCGGCATACTGCTCCATTCTCCCGTACATCGCCGCAATCAGCTTCTCTCCTCCGCTTTCCAGCAGCTCTGCCGCCTGATCTGCGCTTTGCCGGTAATCCTCTTCCGTGATAAATCCTTCGCAGACGCCGCTGCACCTGTGAATATGAAACAGCAGGCAGGCACGCCTGGGCATTGGATCACAGGTTCGCAGCTTGAAGTGATCCGTCACGAATTCAAGCACCGCATTGCGAAAACGGCTGCTGTAATAAGGGCCGAACCGGCGGCTGCCAGCTTCCTTATCCGGTACAGACTGCGGATTGGCGGCCGCGCGGACCGATTTCGGGCGCCTGTCGCGGTAGAAGACATCCAGCCGGGGCAGTCTTTCCTCCGTCAGCTGCAGATAGGCATATCCGCTGTTGTCCTTCTTTAAAGCGCGGTTATAGGGCGGCTTATGAATTTTGATCAGATTATTTTCGAGTATGAGGCTTTCGGATTCATTATTGACCAGAATGACCTCGATCGCAGCGATGCTTCCGACAAGCTGAACCAGCCGTTTATGGGAAGGCTTTCCCTGAAAATACGACCGCAGCCGGCTCCGCAGGCTTTTGGATTTGCCGACATAGAGAATATTCCCATCGCTGTCCTTCATCAGATAGCAGCCTGGACGCTCCGGGTAATCATGCGCCTGAAAGTTAAAAGAATTCAATCCTACCCTCCTCACAAACAAAGCGGTAGTATATAGTTGGAGAGGAACGCCCGTTCGCCGTTTATTTTAACCTGTTTCACTGTAATTTTCCAGAGGGGGCTGCAATCTGCTCCTTAATCGGGCAAAGCCGCATGTGCTACAATTGCAGGGAAGAATGAATAAAGGAGTACAAACACGCATGTCCAAATCCGATAATTTGCTGGCCGTCCTATGGCTATTAACCTCGCGCAAAAGAATGACCGCCGCCCAGCTGGCGGAGGAGCTTGAATGCAGCGTCCGCACCGTCTACCGCTACATAGACGCCCTATGCGCAACTGGCGTGCCCGTTGTAGCCGAGCCCGGGCATGAAGGCGGCTACAGCCTGCTCAAACCCTTCATGGATGCTCCTCTGTTCTTCGATGAGGATGAGCGCAAATCCATGGTTCATGCCGCCCTGTTCGCCGAGCACGCGGGGTATCCCCACAAGGAGGCGCTTGAGCGCGCGCTTTCGAAGATCAAATTGTACACCAATAAAGATCAGCTGGATGCGCTTAAGCGCCATACAAGGGGCTTTGATGTGCTTCCTGCGTTTGGCGGCCCGCCCGCCGCAGATGAGCCGCTTCTTCGCGAGCTGGAGCTCGCCGTCGCGCAGAGCACGACCGTCCTGATTGATTACCGGAAGGAGAACGGAAGCTCGACCCCGGGTCGCCCGATTGACCCTTATGGCCTTGTCCACTGGACCGGCAAATGGTATATCGTCGCCCACTGCCGGCTCCGCGGCGATATCCGCAGCTTCCGCGTTGACCGCATTCTCGATATGAAGGTCACGGAGGAGATTTTCGAGCGTCCCCATCCGTTCTCGGCGGGCGATTATTTTGCCAGACAGCTGATGCCGCGTGTCCCTGTGGACAATCTGACGCCGGTTCGGGTGGAAGGAACGCCCGATGCCATCAGACAATTATGCGGCAATGGGAATATGCAGGTCTTCCTCGCGGAGCAAACGCCAGACCAGGCTATGTTTAAAATGGATCTGGAGGCGGCATTGATTTATTTGCCCGGCATTCTGTTCTCCTATGGAACATCCATCAAAGTATTGGAGCCGCCCGCATTGAAGGAGAAGCTGGCCGCCCGCGCTGCCGAGCTTGCCCATTATTATCAAAGCCAGCTTTCCTGACAGAGGCTGTTCATGTCCGGATGATCTGGAACAAGGAGTGGGCGTCTATTTCAGCCTTAAAAGAAGAAGATATCCTTCGTCTGGTTCGGGAGGATGTTTGGATGACGGGCATTCTGAGAACGGTTCAGACGCTGAACCTGCCGGACTGGTGGGTATGCGCCGGGTTTGTCCGGGCCAAGATCTGGGACATCAGGCATGGTTATGAGGAGAGAACGGCTTTGCCGGATGTCGATGTGATTTATTTTGATCCCGGCGATGACAGCGAGGGAAGGGAAAAAGAACTGGAGGGCCTATTAACAGGACTCCATTCCGGAGTCCCCTGGTCCGTCAAAAACCAGGTCCGGATGCACCATATCAACCATAATCCCCCGTATACTTCGGCTCGGGATGCCATGTCCAAATTCCCGGAGACCGCCACCGCCCTGGGCCTCACCCTGTCAGATGAGAACGGGCTTGTGCTTTATGCCCCTTGGGGGGTTGAAGATGCCGTGAACGGTGTGATCAGGCCGACCCCATTTTTCCGGGAGGATCCGGATAGGCTGCGCATATACAGAAACCGTCTCCTAAAGAAGAACTGGAAGCAGCACTGGGAGCGGTTAACCATCCTTGATGGCTAGACTCCCTCTATACAATTAGGCGTATTCGAGTCACTTTTTCTCATCAAGCTCTATGGCGATGGTCCAGCTGTTCGGCTGATTAATCTGATCCGTCCAGCCAAGATGACGGGCTATGGAGCGGATGGGCACCATCGCTGTGCCGTTGATGATTTGCGGTGCGGCTGTCAAAGTTGCATCCGCTCCATCGCCAGTCGCTTTTACGGATCCGACAGCGGCCTCCAGCCTGTGCTTCTGCCTGGACAGCACCATCGACTTCGTTGTCTGATCCCAGGCTATCGCAGCGCCTAGAGCGGCAGCAGCTTCCTTGGCGGGTATGAGCATATCCCCTGTTTCACTGCCGGACCAGCTCCGGTGGCTGAATGCCGCCTGCTTGCCTCCAATCTTCACCTCGATATTGCGGACAAGACCATTGCCAAGCAGTATGGCCTCACTGCTATCCGCTTCAAGCTCACGGTTCAGCTCCTCCACATTGTCTGCCGTAACCAGATAGCGGGCGTCATTGCTTCCTATCGATTGAGCGATCAGAGAATTAATCTGCGGGCTGTGATGCGAGAGATCCTTGTACTGATCCAGATCGTAGGTCCACTGCCTTTCTGATTGAAAATCATACAGCTTCACGTTCGGGAGCTTGCTGAACTGCTCGAAAATCCATTTTCTCATCAGCAGCTGATTATGGAACCGCCCGGGATTCAGGTTCAGCCAGGCAACCTGACGCAGCACGCTGTACGGAGGATAGAAGAAATAAAAATCCACGTCCGGATTGTCTGCAACCAGAGAAAGCACATGGGTATTAAAGCTTTGCTTGATCTCCTCTACACTGTCCTCGCCCAAACCAAAATAAAGCTCTTCCGACTGCGCATCCTTATAGGCCTGGACAACCAGCTGCCTGTCGAATTCCGCCCGCTGTCCCCAATTGTTCTGATATTCCAAATCATCGGAGGCCGTTCCCTTCAAGTTCGCCTTCATGCTGGTGATAAACTGCTGGTACGCGGAATAACTGAACCAGTACGGGTAATCATTCCACAGATGATTATCGTACATATAGCCGGGGAACAGGCTTGCCGACTCTTCCGTATTCTGCTTGAGCGAGAAATAATCAAGTCCCCAGAGCACTTTTTGGACCTGACCGGTCTGCAAGGCCAGACTCGCCATCTTATAATGCTCATCTGCCGTTGAGCCTTCAAGCGAGAGCTTGAGCGCCTTGCCCTTGAGCTCCCGGCCCACCTCGGAGGGCAGGAAGTTCTCCGTCATCGAGGTGCCGATAATAATCATATCGTAGGTGTAATTTTTAGCCAGCCCCGGATTCTGGTAACGCTCCTCATGGTACAGCACCGGCGTGTACCCAATCGCCTGATGATAAAACTGCAGGGGATCGATCAAGACAGTCAGCGCGGACAATAAAGCCGCTCCCAGCACCGCGAAGACGGCAAACGCCGCAAGCATCCGTTTTGATTTCATACGGGCTGAATATCCCCCTGACTGCCCCGGAACCCGGCCTGCCGTTGTTTTCACCGCCACATTGCCATCCTTCTTTCGTTAGAAATACAAACACCCATGTCCGCGGTAGTCCTTAAAAGTTAAAGTATAAAAACTCGCTGACATGGTTCATATACACCATAGAAATAATGAAACCGATCGCCAGCCATAACGCGGTTTTCCAATTGGGGCGAAAAGACTGAATCCGCTCGGATGAATTGGGAGCAAACAGCACAATCGGCATGGCAATCAGGATGAGCACAAGGGGTACAAACGAGCTTTGCCATATGGTGATGCCGGTTCCGTAGAGGCCGGTCATGCCTTTCAGAATACGCACGGCCTGCTGCCAGTTCTCCGCCCGGAAGAACACCCAGGTTATCGTGATAAAAACAAATGTCACTGTCCATGCCAGCCACTTGGGCAGGGAACGTCCGGATTTCGACCAGAGGCGATGCACGGCTTGTCCCGCACCATGGAGAAACCCCCAGGCGATGAAGGTCCATCCCGCGCCATGCCATAAGCCGCCGAGCAGGAAGGTGATCATCACGTTGCGGATGGTCATGTACTCTCCACTGCGGCTGCCCCCCAGCGGAATATAGATATAATCACGCAGGAAACGGCTCAGCGTCATATGCCATCTTCGCCAGAAATCCTGAATGCTGAGCGCCTTGTAGGGAGAGTTGAAGTTTTGCGGCAGCTTGATATTGAATAATAAAGCAGCTCCGATCGCCATATCCGTATATCCGCTGAAATCGAAATACAGCTGGAGCGTATAAGAAAGCGCGGCGACCCAGGATTGGAGAAAACGATCGGCGTGCTCGAAGCCGTTGTTGGCATAGATGGCAAACGTATCAGCAATGACCACTTTCTTGAATAGACCGATGCAGAAGATGTACACGCCCCTGGAGGCATTGGGCCAGCCCCACAGCTTGCTGCGGAGACGGTCAAATTGAGGCATCATCTCGCTGTGATGCAGAATGGGACCGGCAATCAGATGGGGATAAAAGGTGACGAACAGCATATAGCTGAGGATGTTGTATTCTTTTGCTTTTCCCCGGTAGGCATCGACAAGATACGCGACTTGCGTAAAGGTAAAAAAGCTGATGCCCAGCGGCAAAATAATCGCAAGCGGCGAAATGCCCTGTCCTGTAAGGGCATTCAAGTTGGCAAGGAAGAAATCCGCATATTTGTAATAGCCGAGCAGCAGCAAATCAGCGGCTATTCCCCCGATAAGAACCTTCCGGCGGGACAGCCGTAATTTATGTCTGGCGGGGGAGGTTTCAGAAAGCAGCCTGCCTATCGCATAGTTGAATCCAATCGATGCGAGAATAAGGGGAATGTATTTGATGTTCCACCAGCCGTAGAAAAACAGGGAGGAAGCGGTCAGCCAGAGCTTGGCGGAAGTAATCATCCGGAAGCGGTTCAGCGTAAAATAAACGAGGAGGGTTAGAGGCAAAAACAAATAAATAAAAAAATAGGTATTAAAAAGCATGCTGATTTTAACCCCCGGACGAAAAATAAGCTTCAAATAAATGGATGCAGGCGTTCATTGCATATAATATTCAACTTTTATCTATATATATTACATTCCATTTATTGTCAAGGGTTTAATTTCCATATAGAGCTCACATTGGAAACAAGGCAGCGGAAGATCCGCTGCCTTGTTTCCCTTTATCGTTATCGTGACTTGTTGCGGTTCGGCTTCCCCGAGCCAGGTGCATTGGCATTGCCACTTCGGCGATTGCCTCCGGACGGCGAGGATTTTCCGCCGCGGCCGGAAGGCCCGCCCGCTTTGGAGCGGCCCCTTGAATCGCTTCGCTGCGCAGCCTCCGGCTGCTGCCGCAGGCGCGGAAACTGGGGAGCCCCCGCGCGCGGAGTAAACTCGCTGCTGCGTGCGGCTTCAGCCCCGCCCGCTTCGCGGCCTTCGCCGCTGCGCCGGCCACCAGCCGCCCGCGCTTCGCTTCCGCGCGCCGCGTCAGACCCATACGCTTCGCGGCCTTCGCCGCTGCGCCGGCCACCAGCCGCCCGCGCTTCGCTCCCGCGTGCCGCGCCAGACCCGTACGCTTCGCGGCCTCCGCCGCTGCGCCGGCCACCAGCCGCCCGCGCTTCGCTCCCGCGCGCCGCGTCAGACCCGTACGCTTCGCGGCCTTCGCCGCTGCGCCGGCCGCCAGCCGCCCGCGTTTCGCTCCCGCGCGCCGCGCCAGACCCGTACGCTTCGCGGCCTTCGCCGCTGCGCCGGCCGCCAGCCGCCCGCGCTTCGCTCCCGCGCGCTGCGCCAGACCCGTACGCTTCGCGGCCTTCGCCGCTGCGTACCACGCCCGCCCGGCTGCCGCCTGCGCTGCGTCCCGCTGCAGCCGGCCTCCCGGCACTGCGCCCTGCTCCAGCGGCGCGTCCTGCGCCCCACTCGAATGTCTCGCCAGCAGAGTCCGCGCCGCGTCCGCCCGAGCGCCCGCGTCCGCGTGAATCCGCACGGACTGGTGCGGTCTGCCTGCCGCCGGAACGGCCTCTTGAGACCGGCTTGCGCTCTCTGCTATCCCGGTCATTGCGGCGCACGCCGGATCTGCCCGCGCCTTGGCGGTCAGGACGCACTTCGGCGGAGTCCCCATGCAGCGATACGCCGCTTGCGCTTCCCCGCTCGCGCTCCAGCTTTTGATTGATGCCCTGCTCGATCGCTGCCATCTCCGGCCTTTCGCTCGGCACCACAAGCGTAATGGCCAGGCCTTCGCCGCCCGCCCTCGCCGTTCTGCCAATCCGGTGAATATAACTGTCTACGTCCTGGGGAACATCATAATTGAATACATGCGTTACCCCTTCCACATCAAGCCCGCGGGCAGCCACATCCGTCGCCACCAGAAGCTGGAGCTTCGCATCGCGAAAACGCTTCATGACCTGCTCGCGCTTGGCCTGAGACAGGTCTCCATGCAGCTCGTCACTGACATAGCCAAGCTCCTGCAGCGCTTCGTTGAGCGCTTTCGCCCGGCGCTTCGTCCGGCAGAAAATCACGCCCAGATACGGGCGCTGCTCCTCGATCAGACGCACCAGCGCCGCCTGTTTGCCGCGGTCGGAGGTCTCAACCACCAGCTGGCGAATCCCTTTGACCGTCACCTTCGGGGCCTTGACGGTAATATCCTTGGGATCCAGCATGATCCGGGCAGCCAAGGTCCGCACACTGCCCGGCATCGTAGCCGAGAACAGCATCGTCTGCTTCCGGTAAGGCAGCTTGGTCATAATTTCCTCAACCTCGTTCAGAAAGCCCAAATGCAGCATTTGATCCGCTTCATCGAGCACGAACATTTTGACCGAAGACAGCGAAATCGTCCCGCGGCGTATATGATCAAGCAGTCTGCCCGGCGTCGCCACGATCATGTGGACGGCACGCTTGAGCTTCCGCATCTGTGCTTCCACATCCTGCCCGCCGTAAACAGCCAGCACGCTGAACTCCGCCTTGGAAGCGAGCCACCGCTTGAGCTCGTTCGTAATTTGCAGCGCAAGCTCGCGGGTCGGTGTCAAAATCAGCCCCTGCAGCTCGTCCTTATCCGGTTTGATCTTCTCCAGCATAGGCAGCAAAAAAGCAAGCGTCTTGCCTGTTCCCGTCTGCGCCTGGCAAATGACATCGCTCCCGCTCAAAATAACGGGAATCGCCCCTTCCTGAATCGGGGTTGCTTCCTGAATGCCACCCATGTGCAGAGCGGCAGCCCGCTCCTTCGCAATACCTAACTCCTCAAAACCTGCCAATACATCCACCTCATTTTATCATTAAACCTTCCGTTACGATTCGTTCGGAAACCGGCTTCCCCTATCGTACCACATTACCACTGCCCGCATGTACCGAAACTTGCCGTGCCCTGCCTGATGCTCCGGGCACCGCCGCTCTCTTCAATTGATCCGTTTCCGTAGCAGCGCCGCCAAATAGATCAGGACAGGAAAAACAAGAAAGCCTGTTAAAATATAAAAAGTGCCCGCAGTAGAAACGAATCGCGCCAGTGTCTGGAAATCCGGCAAGGACCAGAAAGACATGATCAGCGCGAGCAGGCCCATAGGAGCCGCAATAACCCCGTGGTTTTTCAACCCAAGCGTCTCTGCCATACTGAGGGTGGCGGCATAAAAAAAGACGCTGATTTTAATAAAGGCTCCGAATACCCATACCAGCAGCACCATGACTTCCACATGCTCGAGAAAATCCGACAAGCTGATGTAACGAGCTGCTACAAAAACAGAATAGTTGTAGATGGCGGTGGAGTCTCCTTGGAGCATCAGAACCGCGAGATTCGTGACGCACATGGTCAGCCCCATTGCCGTTACGGACAGAAATCCCCATTTCATGACTTTCTTGTCATCCTTGACCTGAGGCAGGAAATATAAAATCAACAGGAACTGGCAGTACCAGCCATCCACCACAAGAGAGCTTTTCAAAATCGGCGTCAGGCCATTCTCAAATACAGGAAGGATATTGTAGGCCTCGAAGCCCGGGATGGAGAGAAGAAGCGCCAGCAGCAGGAAGAATAAGATGAACGGAGCAAACAGCTGTGTGCATCTGGCCAACACTTCAACTCCCGCTTTGAGCACCCATATGCAAAGGATGATCATGCTTCCACTAACCACAATCAGCGGTGTTTTCACAAAAAAATTACTGACAATAAAGTCCCCGTAATCGCGGATAACGATGGACAAGATATGCATCTGAAAACAAACAAACAGAATGCCGCAGACTTTGCCCAGCGTCTTGCCCAGCACCCACTCTATCAAGCCGGCGAAGGACCCGTCGGGCGATAGGCGGTAAAGGCGAACCGCAATCCAGATCATTAAATAACCTACCAGCGAGCTTATGATCGGAGTGATCCACATATCCCGGCCGGTTAGCCGCGTTGTGATGGCCGGCATCAACAATACACTTGAGGCTGCCACCGCCTGATACAACAGTATGGCTGCCTGCAGGGCAGAAATTTTACCTCGGTCCATATGTCCCCTCCATTTATCGGGGCTCCAGCAGCCTGGAGACCGGTTTGTAAATGGCCGTTATCCACTGGGTAGGCCCGGGCAGCCTGCTATTAATCAGAAGGCCGATCGACAGCAGCAGCCCCAGAGCTCCAATCACACAATAAACGATGGTCTCGCGTTTTCCCGCCAACAGCGATTTTCGGTCCAGGCCATAGATGAACCCGCAGATAATCCAATATATCAAGACCATGACGACAAACATATCATTTCTCCTCCCCGGGATTAAGCGTGCTGATATTGGGACTAACAATTCCCATGTGAATAATACGGATCTTTACATTCGCATTAATGTCCACCTGTGGAAAAAGCTCATCCCACTTCATCTTGGCCTGCTTCCACTGCTTGGGATAATGCCTCCTGAAGGATTCTCCGATGCCGAATATGTCTGCCTTCATGTTCATCTGGATCTGTTTGAGCGCCCGCTCAATTCTGTCCCGGATGAGGTCATTTGCCCCCTGATTGATCAGCTTAATGTTGCCAGGCTTCATCAGGTCAAGCTTTGTCGTATTTTCTACAACATCCGCCATCCCTACGATGGACACGACCATCTGCCATTTGCCGTTGCGGTCAATATGGGGATGGAAGGTCGTTGAGGTGCTTATCAAATTAACCGATACTGTTCCTTCCGAGTCCTCCGGAGTCAGGGTGATGACTGAAGATTTAATGCGGTCGGTCATCCAGAATACCCCGCGGGTAAGGTCATCATCCACATGACCTACCATCACCCCCTGCTTGAAAATACCAACGCCATTAAAATAGGACGTGTCTGTCTTATGCAGATGATGCTCATCCGATATTTTACTTCCTGCTTGCACGTAGGGAAGAAAAAACGTTTGTTCCGGGTTTTCTATCATGTTCTGGATGATGGTTTTGAGATCAATCTCCGTGCTTACCTCCAATTTAGACAGCTCGCGAAGCGCCTCCATGGAGCTTCGCTCAAGCCGTGGAAGTATCTTCATAATGTCGATCGCTTTTCCCCCTGTTACATATACGTCGGCCCTCTCGCGCATTTGGCCAAACCGGAGAATGAAATCCAGATCATCCTTAATGCCGGTCTGCGCCCGTTTTCTCCCGAAAACAAACACATCGCTATGCCCCCAGAACAGTTTACGGGAGAGCCGCTCCTGAGTATGGGACATTGCATCGGCAAGCGAACTGCCTTTGGCCGTACTGACCGTTGTTTGCCCCTTCGTCCTGTTCACATCTACTGTACCATCTGAGGAGCTGGTGCCTTCCTTGCCCGAAGGAACATAAATCTGCACCGTAAGTTCAACCTCCCCTTTCTCCCCTTCATCAACACCTGCGGCCAGCACGATAGCCAAATCATTGATTTCCCTTCGGTCCCAGCAGCCGGACAGCAGAGGAACGAAGAAGGACAGAACGAGGATTCGTGCAATCTGCCGGATCGTTCTTCTCTTCATCGGCCTCTCACTCCCCCTCTTTCCTGGGAGCAGTGGGACGAAGACCGCTTGGCCGGCGGATGCCGCCGCCAAATCCGGTCAACCGCGGCCTTCGGGAAGGGCTCCAGGCAGGGGCTCTTGCCAGAATATCTTTCAATTCCCCTTCCATTAGGGGGGCAATCGGAGAGAGATACGGAACGCCGAAGGAACGCAGAGAGCACAAATGTATGGCGATTGCGATCAATCCCAGCAAGACGCCAAGCAGCCCCAGGAAGCCCGCTAACAGCATAATCGGAAACCGCAGCATGCGTACGGTGATACCCAGGGTGTACTGGGGCAGCATAAAGGAGGCAATACCGGTTATGGCAACGACCATGACCATGGGTGAAGAGACAAGTCCCGCAGATGTTGCCGCCTGTCCGATGACGAGCGCGCCAACGATACTGACAGCCGAACCTACCTGTTTCGGCAGTCGGACGCCGGCCTCGCGAAGCGCCTCGAACATAATTTCCATAATAAAGGCTTCAACAAGTGCCGGAAAAGGAATCTCCTCTCTGGATTCTGCCACGTTCAGCATCAGGGAGGTTGGAATCATTTCCTGATGATAGGTGAGAATAGCCACATAAACCGATGGAGCCAGCATCGCCACGAACATAAATATATAACGCAGCCAGCGGATCGCCGTGGAAATCATATACCGCTGATAGTAGTCCTCCGGCGACTGCAGCATGGAGATTAAGCCAATGGGAGCCATGAGCGCGAAGGGTGTGCCATCGGTCAGAATGACAAAACGGCCCTCCAATAAACCGGCGGCAGCCGTGTCCGGCCGTTCGGTCGAGATAATTTGCGGAAAGGGCGAGTATGGCTGATCTTCAATATATTCTTCAATGTTGCCGCTCTCGAATATGCCGTCCACTTCAATTCGAGTAAGGCGTTTCTCCACTTCCTCAATTAATCCGGGTTCGACCAGGCCATCGACATAGGCCAGGGCCACCCTCGTTTTGGTATAAAGCCCCAGCTCACGCAGCTTCATTTTCAACTCTGGCGATCTGACTTTACGCCGGAGCATGGCCATATTATCATTAATGGCCTCCGTAAAGCCTTCCCGTGGTCCTCTGACAACGGATTCGGCAATCGGTTCGTCAATCGCTCTTTTTCTCCAGTCGGCCAGCATGAATGTATGGCCTTGTGCCAAGCCGTCCACAAGCAGTATGACATTTCCAACCGTGATCTCGTCGGCCAGCTGCTTGAACGTATGAATCTTGTGGCAGGGCAGGTAATCCAGCTTTTCCCGGACCACAAGCTCCACCTCAGCGGCGCCGGCTTCCCCGATTCTCGGCACGGTTAACGTATCCCGAATTTCATTCAGCCGTTCTTCATTGGCAAGGCCGTCAAAATAAACAAAAAATCCCCTGTATTCCGGGGTGAACGGACACTCCAGAAAAATAATATCGCAGCAATCCTGATACATGTGCACCAGTCGGGTCCGGTTCTCTTCAAGACTCGCCGTGAGTTTGTCATTGGATTCGTTCCAGGCCTTGTTCATATCTTCCGTCCTCAGATCTGTCATCATGTTGTCCTGCCTTTATAGTTGCCATAATCAGGACCGAATAATCAGATACTGGCAGCAACCGGGCAAAGCGACATTCAATGAAGAAATTCACCGGAAAGCAAAAAAAACACCCTCCCGAATCACTGGCGGCACCAGTTATGCCGCTTGTGATTCTTGAAGGGTGTTGTGAGTGCCGTCAGTCCGACGGCAGCATCTCTATCTTCTGCGCTTCTCGGTTAGCTGGAACTGCCCGACCAGCTGCTGCAGAAAGGCGGTTATCGCCTCCACGTGACTGGAAGTATGGCGGACATTCATGAAGTCCGTTTGAAGCTCCTGGACATTGCTTTCCACTTCCTTGGAGATGAGGCGGTTATCTTTGCTGACCGTGGCGATTTTCTCCATCAGGACTACGACCTCATCAATAATTTGCGTCTTCAACGACTCATCCGCGCCCGCGTTTCTCAGGATTTCCGAAGCCGCCGCAACAAGCTCGTTGCCTTCACTGACCACCCGCGTTCCTTCCGCCATGGTTGTCGTTGCTTCCTGCGCGTTGCGATAGATGTTATGCACGATTTCATGGACTTCCTCGGTGGATTTCCGGGTCAGATCGGCCAGCTTCTTGATTTCCGCGGCTACAACTGCAAATCCGCGGCCCTGCTCGCCAACGCGCGCCGCCTCGATCGAGGCGTTAAGTGCGAGCAGATGCGTCTGCGCCGAGATTTCCTCGATGACATTCAGCACGTTGCGGATTTCATCCGTCGTCTGCATGAACGCTTCGATCGTAAGATTGGTGTGCGCCACCTTATCGGAGATTTGCACCATCTTGTCTCCGATCCGCACCAGCTCTCCCTGGGCGACGCCAATCTGCTCGGAAGCTTTGTTCTCCAGCACCCGCAAGGTTACACGCATCTCGTCAGCCACGCTCTTGGCAATATCGATATCCTTCAACTGGCTGCGGATGCTCTTGATCATGTCGCTGACTTTGCCGCTTACCCGCTCTGTTGTTCCCGCCGTCACAACTGTAGAATCACTCAGCAGCCGCTGGCTTGTCAGCACATCGGTTGAAGCCAGCTTCACCTGCAGCATGATGCCCTCCAGGGAATCGATCATATTATTAACCCACTTGGACAGCTCGCGCATTTCATTATTATCGAATGAGCCGGTGTCCAGCCGCTGGGTAAGATCTCCCTTGCCCTCCGCATTAACCCGGATAAAACGGTTCAGTCTCCGCATCTGGCGGACAACCCGGTTGCTGACCTTGCGGTTCAGCGAAACCATCATTACAAGACCCAGCAGCAGGTTGAAGACCCCGATCAGCAGCGCCTCTGCCAATCTTCCGACATGACCGGCCAGCAGATAGGCCAGCAGCGCGCCAAACACGCCCAGCAGCGTTATCCAGCCCAGCAGATGCTTGAACTGCGTCCATTTGATACTGCGGATGCGGTATACCTCCTCCAGGTCGCCCTCGCACATCATGCCCCACAGATCGGGACAATGCGGCAGCTGGAAGGTAACCCCTTTTCCAATAACGGAAATGTGGCGGTAATCGGAATATCCGGGAAACGCAACGAATAGATTGCTGCCGTTGCGGATCGTATTCGCTACACCCGGATGAAGCTGACCGGTGGCCGGGTCGGTAAACATGATCTCCAGCTCCGTATGCTCCTTAACCGATACGATGCCCCAGTCTGTAGTCACCCCGTCCTTCAGATTCTCCCCGTGCGTGAAGGTCCGGTCTTCGAACCGGCTGCGGGAGAGCGCTGTGCCGGGGGCGATATGGCTGCTTAACCCGGGCTTCGCCATAAAGATATAATTATCGCCGGAATCCGGATACACGTGGCCGGATTCCCGTTGAATAAGATCGCCGATGACATCGTTGGGGACACGGCCGCACACGGCACCGCACCAGACTCCCTCTTCCATAATCGGCGTAATGAAGAGCAGCGTCATTTTGTCGTGAAAGGATGAGGAACTGGGGCCGATTTTCAACGTCCACGGATCTGCATAAGGTCCGAACAGGCATTTGCGGCCTTCCTTCGTTTCACGTGAATAGCTGATTCCGTCCGCGATGGGATCTTCTTTGCCGTATTGCTGGCCAATGTGACTCTCGCAGGTTGAGAACACCACTTTGCCTGCCGCATTCAATAGATAAATTTCCGAGAAATCCGATGCCCGGGTATGAGTGCCTGTGAATAAACGCTCCCATATTGTCTGATTGTCTGCGCTGAGAATGGAAGCCCCCTGTCTTAATGCGGACAGCTGGCCGGACAAGCGGTCCAGATGATCCCAATACTCTGCCGTCCATGCCTGCAGCAGGTTCATCCTGGTGTCCGCAATGCCCTCAAAGCTGTCCTCCACATCCTCTTTCAGATCGGCATTCAACCGATAAGACCACCATAAAGGAAGTCCCTTGCGCCATCCAAGCCAGTCGAACATAGGCATCCCCAACCCTCTGCATATCTATTTTTTATGTCAGTAATTATAACATAAAAAATGGGACAAAATACTTAATATCTTAACAATTGATGTAGAATTTTAGCTTTAATTGGCAAAAAAATGCGCCTTTCGGCGCATTTTTCATAGGATTTGTCCAAATCGGCTAGCAGCCCCGCTTACGTTGCCCTGTCTTCCCGATAGAAGAAATTCGGCTTTACTACCGCATCGTCATAACGGTTGTGGAAGATGGCAGTCGTGGCCGGGGAAAGCGGCGGAATCAGCCAGGACCATCTGCCGGTGACTGCCCGCCCGCTGCGCGTCTCCTTCTCGACGAAGAGCCCGAACTGCTTGCTCGCCGTATGATGGTCCACAATGGTTACCCTTTTGAGCTTGAACGAATGCAGGACGGCCACATTGAGCTCTACAAGCGCCCGGTCCTTCCACAGCGTAGAATCCCTGCTTGTGTCCAGCCCCATCTTGGCTGCAACCTTCGGCAGCATGTTATAGCGGAAATCATCAGCCAGATTGCGCGCGCCAATCTCCGTTCCCATATACCAGCCATTGAAGGGAGCCGCCATATATCTGATCCCGCCGATTTCCAGCACCATGTCCGAAACGATCGGCACTGCATACCACTGCAGCCCAAGCTCCGCCACAGCCTCCAGATCCGGATGCACGATTGGCACCTGCATGACCAGATGTTCCGGAATGGCGAACCATCGGGGAGCCTGTCCGCCGATTTGAATGACAAGCGGCAGCACATCAAACGGCGTGCCCGCCCCCCGCCAGCCCAGCTCCTTACACATGGACGTGAAGGATACAGATGCCGGATCGCCAACAATGCCGGTGCTCGTTTCATATCCCGCGTAGCGGATCAACTGGTGGTTGTGAATCCGGATTCCCGAGCCGTTCTCTGCCGTCTCGGGTGCGAATACTGTAATAACCGGACGTATTTTGCCTCCATTGGTGGCATGTTCGATATGATCCAGCAAGGCCGCTGCGGCATCCTCTTCCGTCTGCGCTTTGCGGGCGTCCTGAATGGCCAGCGAATCCCAGAAGAAACGGCCAATGCAGCGGTTGCTGTTGCGCCAGGCCATTTTAGCCCCGTGGCAAAGTTCTTCCTCCGTATGCTCGTAGCTTCCGCTGTCCTTGATTGATTGCTCGATCTCTGCGAGCCGCTGCTCCGCTTCCTGCCCGGATTTGCCAAGCTCGCTGTAGCAGGTGCGAATAAAGGAAGCAGCCTCTTCCATGCGCTGTTTATTGTCGATGATGCTTAATTCCTGCATATAGAGTCCTGCCCATCTGTGTGAGATCGTTTTAATTAATTTTGAGTTAATGCATTACGTGCCGCCAATATATATTTGGGCTGATCCAGCGGGTTGACTCCTCTGCGCACCCGTTCCACATGAACGTCCGGCGGACAGTCCCGATAGCCGTGGAAGAAGGTTGACAGCGTTCCTCTGCCTCTTGTGAGCGAACCGAGCCTCGCGGGGAAATCCAGCGTGGTCGCCACCGGCAGCAGGCCTTCGATCTCCATGCGCTCCTGACGGACCACCGGCGCGTCGAATTCGCCCCGCATGACAACCAGCTCGCCGAGCAGCTTGCCGCCGTATTCCTCCGGTATGGACAAGCGGAACTTCAGCATCGGCTCCAGCAGCTTCGTGCCGACATTCGCCAGTCCATTCATAATTCCCATAGGCGTGGCAATAACAAAATCAAGCGGATGCGTATGCCAGACATGATGCTCCCCTTCCAGCAGAGTCACGCGAAGATCCGTTACTTCCCAGCCGAGCATGCCTTGGGAGAGCGCCTCCGGCACGCGCCGCGCCACTTCATTCTGGTAGCTGTCCAGCAGCTGCTCCCCCCTTACCAGGGAAGAATACGCAAGGCCGCTGCCCCGCTCCGCAGGTTCAATAAGAAACCGCAGAATCGCCCAGCAGGGCTTTGGCGACAAATAGGCAATGAATCCTTCTCCTGAAGCTGCGGGAGTTTCCTTATAGATAACGGAAGGAGCTCCGAAGGTCACATTGAGCCCGAAGCGGCTTTGCATCAAATGCGACAGCACCTCCATCTGAATAGGCCCCATAACCTTCAGGTGCAGCTCCCGCTCATCCTGCAGCCACTGGAGATCCAGCAGCGGGTCCTCATCTGCCAGCTCACCGAATGCGGCAACGATGGCGGGATATTCCGCCTCGTTGCGCCACTGCACCTGCACAGTGAGCAGCGGGACGGCAAGCCGCTTCTCTCCCGGCACGCGGTCCGGCGATCCCAGAATATCTCCGATCCGGGCCCGGTTCAGGCCGTATACCGCCGCAATATCGCCGGCCTTAAGCAGGCCGATATCCTCTGTTTTCTGTCCGTGCACCCGGCGGATTTGCGTCACTTTATCCTGGATATCGCGGGTAAAGTTGGACAGCGTGTCGCGATTGCGGATGGTACCGTCATAAAGTCTGACATACGCAATCTTGCCCATCGCCGGGTCCTTCTCCATTTTGAACACAACACCGGACACAGGAGCATCCTCGGAACCTTCCGGGGGCGGCAGAAACCGAACCACCGCATCCATCAGCTCCTTCACGCCGATTCCCCTGTTCGACGCCCCGAACAAGACAGGAAACAGCTCCGAACGGCGAATCCCTTCCTCCAGGACTGGCAGCAGCCTGGCAGCAGGCAGATCGCCGTCCTCCAGATAGCTGAACGTCAGCTCCTCATCCTGTTCCACAATCGCCTCCACCATCATATCCCGATAGGGCGATATCCAATCGGCCTGAACAGATCCGTCCTCTGCCAGCAAATCCAGTGAACCTGCAAAATCCCCTTCCGCACCCTCCGGCGCCTGAACGGGAACAACGCCATGTGAGAGCAGTCTGCCGATCTGCTTCAATACAGCCAGAGCATCAGCCCCGACACGGTCCATTTTGTTTATATAGATCAAGGTTGGAATCGACAGCTCGCGGAGTGCCTGCCAGATCACCTCGGTCTGGGCCTGAACGCCTTCAACCGCCGAAATTATAAGCACGGCTCCATCCATGACGCGCAGGGAGCGCTCCACCTCGGAGAGAAAATCGACATGTCCCGGCGTATCCACCAGATTGACCGGCGTCTCATTCCACATCATGCGGGTTACCGCCGCTCTTACCGATATGCCCCGCTCCCGCTCAACGTCGAGCCAATCCGTCTGGGAGGTTCCCGAATCGACGCTGCCCAGCGAGCGCATATGTCCGCTCAGAAACAGCATTTGTTCCGTTGTTGTTGTTTTCCCCGCATCAACATGGGCGAATATGCCAACATTCCGCATGGCTTGCTGCTGGTGCCCCATTCTTCTCGCTCATCCCCTTATAACTGCTGCTCCTATTATAGCGCAAGTTGCAAAGAAGAAGCGAGAAGCGGCGCAGCGGGCAAGCAGTGCCGACTGCGCCGCTTCCCGGCGTCTGAAACAGGCTTTCTCCAGGCAAAACATCAGCGGATTCTGCGCCTCAGCCTTGCTGCGGCAGCTCCTTCGGAATAACGATTTCAGCGCGTTTCCTGCTGTCCCAATTCACCAGAAAAATTCCTAAGCATATGAACGCTCCCCCCACTCCGACATACCACTGCACCCTTTCGTCCAGCATCAGCCAGCTGAAGATTACGCCAAAGAGCGGCACAAGAAAAAGAAAGGCGCTCGTCTTGGCAGGATCGCCGCTGCGCAGCAGATAGAACCATACCGAGAACTGAATAATCGAGCACAGGATCGCCAGTATCATTAGTACGGTGACAGAGGTGCTGTTAATGATGAAATAAGGATGACCCGTAATGACACTGAGCAGGAGAAGTATGACTCCGCCGGCAAGCATTTGATAGGCGGCAAGCACTGTCATATCGAACGCCGGCCCCCACCGTTTGATGAGCAGGGTCGATACGGCAAAAAAGACGGCTCCCGCAAAGCTGATCAGAGTACCGGGCTGAAGGCCGATATGAAAGCCGAAAGTAAAGGCAACGCCGACGAAGCCAACCGCTACTCCCAGCCATTGGCGGCCGCGGTAGACGGCCCCGGTGAACAGGGTGCCGAGTACGATAACAAGCAGCGGATTGGTACAGGTTATGATGGAGGATTCACCGGATGTGATCCAGTGCATGCTGTAGGATGCGCAGCCCATAACTCCCGCAGATTGAAAAAGTCCGAGTACTGCGGCTTTCCACCATTGGCTGCCCCGGGGGCGGGGCCTCCGGGCAACGATAACCGCCAACAGGCTCCCGGCAATGATGAAGCGGGCCCCCATGAGAAAGAACGGGGGCGCATAAGTAAGTCCGATTTTACTGATTGGAAATGCCAGCCCCATTAATATTGTTGTCAGCAGCACCAGGCTAATATAGAGATATTTATTCATAGGACAGCTCTCCCTTAATCTATGATGAGAATGTTTATATTGTAGGGGAGGCATGGTTTCATGTAAAATGATTATATAAGATATTAATTATCATTATTAGAGATACCAGAACTGTACATGTGTTAATACTTCAAATAGATGGAGGTGTGGATTCATGGAGAGTTCCGATTTGCGCGTATTTCAAATGGTTGCCCGGGAAGGGTCGATTACGAAAGCGGCCGCCCGGCTTGGCTATGTTCAATCGAATGTCACCGCACGCGTCCAGCAGCTGGAATCCGAGCTTGGCACCGTGCTGTTCTTCCGTCACAACAGGGGGATGAGCCTTACATCCGGCGGCAGAACGCTGCTTGGCTATGCAGACAGAGTCGTCGGCCTCCTGGATGAGGCCGCCATGGTCTTCTCCTCTTCCGATGAGCCGAACGGTCCGCTTATGATCGGATCAACCCAGACAGCAGCGGCAGTCCGGATGCCCGCGCTGCTTGCTTCTTATTACAGCCATTACCCCAAAGTTCTCTTGTCGCTCACAACCGGAAATTCGCAGTTTCTGATGGACAAAGTACTCCATTATGAGCTGGACGGAGCCTTCATCGGCTGCCCGTGCGATCATCCCGAGCTCCAGGGCGCTCCCGCCTTCACCGAGGAGCTTGTTATCGTATCCGCTGCTGCGGTGCCCGACCTGTCAGAGGCGGCGAAGAAGCCCATACTTGTATTCAGCACGGGCTGCTCCTACAGGGATGTATTGGAGCAGTGGATGCGGACAAGCGGTCTTCATCGGTCCGTTATTATGGAATTCGGCACGCTTGAGGCGATTATTGGCGGCGTCTCCGCCGGACTCGGCATATCCCTGATGCCGCGGAGCGTCGTTCAGAAGCATGAGGCGGAAGGCACCGTCCGCATACATGAATTTCCGGTCTCCCTGCGCCAATCCGAAACAACCTTCATCACACGCAGGGACTCCTTTATCAGCAGCGCACTGCGGGCTTTCATCGACAGCCTTCCCGCCGCTCAAGAAATATAAAATTTGCCTTGACCCTTCTCCGATATTTCTGAGATGTAGAAACTTGCTGCGCTGCCGATGAACGGCAGCGCCGTTTCTCCTATTGCCCGAAATATTTTTTCGCAAGAATGGCAAAAAAACTCAAACCGTTTGTCTCTGCCGTTCGTTAGCTTCTTATGAAAGTGATAATAAGAGGAGGCATTCTAATGGGGAAAGCCAGGTTTGGGTCATTATTTATTGTATTATCATTATTTGCAGCACTGCTGCTGCCTGCACTCGGCGCTTCAGCGGCCGGAGGCGCAGCCTCTGATGCGGACACAGCCGCACAGCTGGGTCTGCTGCTTGGCGATGGAGATGGCGTGAGCGCAGCTTATTTGGGCAAAACATCGACACGTCTGCAAGCCGCCATTATTTCGCTCCGTCTGCAAGGAAAGCTGGAAGAGGCCCTTTCCTACACCGGCACGAGCAGCTTTACCGATGCGAATCTGGTGGGCAAAGCCAATAAGCCCGTACTGGCGTATCTGAAAAATCATCCCGAGCTGGGCTGGTCCGGCACAGGAGGAGGCTTGTTTGATCCTTCGGCCATCATCAGCTCCCAGCAGCTGTACAAGGTACTGCTTGAAGTGATGGGCTATCCATCCGGGACTGACTATACTTATGCCGAAACTGAAACCTTCGCCAAGTCCAAGGGACTTCAGCAAATTGCCGGCATGGCTTCGCTCACGAATGCACATATCGCAACAGCGCTCGTTGAAGCTTTGGGTGCGCCTACCGCACATGGCCACTCCTTATTCGATATGCTGAAAGAGGCTGGCGTTCTCCCGGCATCCGCGACGCTTCCGCAGGGCACGCAAATCGGTCTTGGGCAGAATGACAAACTGGGTGCGTATCTCACCGACAAAGCAGGCATGACGCTGTATTTCTTCACCAAGGATGCCGAGAACGTCAACTCCTGCCAGGGCGATTGCCTGAAGTCATGGCCCATTTACTATGCGGACCAGCTACAGATTCCCGCTTCGCTGAACGCAGCTGATTTCACAACGCTCACACGCGAGGACGGCACCAAACAAACCGCTTACAAAGGCTGGCCGCTCTATTATTTTGCCAAAGATGCAGCCCCGGGCGATGTGCTTGGCGAAGGCGTCGGCGGCGTATGGTTCACTGCCAAAGCGGACTACTCGGTTATGCTCGGCACCTCCTCCGCGCTCGGTAATTACCTGACGGACGATCAAGGCCGCACCCTGTATTATTTTGACAAGGATACGAAGGGAAAAAGCGCCTGCGAAGGAACCTGCCTGGCCAATTGGCCGGCTTACAACGCTTCCGGAAAAAGCGCTCCTACCGGCGTCTCGAGTGCCGAGCTTGGCACAATAACCCGTACGGACGGCAGCAAGCAGTCCACTTACAAGGGCTATCCGCTCTATTATTTCATTCAGGATAAGGCTCATGGCGATACCAAGGGGCAGAATGTCAGCAATGTATGGTTCGTGATTGACCCGGCCAAATTCGCGGGAACAACGACGCCTGATACGACTCCAGCTGCTCAGGCCAAAACCTATCATGTCGATATCAAGGAGTATTCATTCGGCACCGGACCGCTTACCGTGGAAGCCGGCTCCTCCATCATCTTCACCAACTTCGACGACATGAAGCATAACGCGGTTGCCGTTGACGGCAGCTTTGCCACGCCTTTGCTTGCCAAAGGAGACACCTACACGATTAATCTGGATAAGCCGGGAACCTATGATTACTTCTGTGAGCCGCATAAAGCATTCATGACCGGCCAGATCATCGTGAAATGAGTGGACAGCCAATGAAAATTCTTCATTTTCGAACCGCCTTGTCCCTCTGTGCTCTGCTGTGCGTGCTGCTGCTGGCAGCATGCAGCAGCGGAAACGGGAATGGTGAACCTGCAGAGAACCATTCCAATATGACAGCTGACGAGATGGCAGGCGGAATGAACGGCGAGATGGCAGGCAACACGGGAAATGCTGCAGGGAATTCGGCAGAGTCAACGAATCAGAACGACTCTGCGCCGCCAGCAGATGAAAACCAGACCGATGCGCAGCCCGCCGATGATTCCGGCGGACAGGCGGACGCTGGCGCGGGGGCAGGCAGCCCGGGCAGCAGCGGCTCCGCTGTCCAAGGTGAGCCTGCTGCCGATGATGACAATGGTCCGGCGGAAGGCGATAACAGCCCGAAGAATACGGCTCAGGGTGATTCCGCAAGCGGGGACGCCGAATCGCAGCAGGTGGTTAAAGGCAGCGATGCCGGCAGCTCTGAGACAACGAAACCGGATCCCGCCAAAACGGAATCCCCGAAACAGGAGACCGTAAAGCCGGAGACACCGAAAGCCAATTCCCCCAAACCGGAGACGCCAAAAGCGGAGTCACCGAAACAGGAGGACGCGTCGGCCGGGAACAAAGCCGCCAAGCCGGAAGAGAACAAACCGGCTGCACCAACCAAAACCGACATGGAAAGCGCAGGCAGTCCTGCAAGCGCGGATGACAAGGCTGGCACTGTTCATGTAGTGGAAATCGTAAACTTCGCTTTTACTCCAAGCAAGCTGGAGATCAAAGCCGGAGACATCGTCAAGTTCGTCAACAGGGATGAAATCCGGCACAGCGCAGTAGCCGATGACGATTCCTTCGATACCGATCTGCTGGGTCAGGATGAAGGCAAAGAGGTCACTTTCGACGAGAAAGGTGAATTTTCTTATTACTGCTCGCCACATCCGGCCATGAAGGGTACAATCGTTGTAACGGAGTAGCAGCTTGCTTTTAACCTGTAACGCATTGATAGCGATAAGGTCCAAAGAGAAGAAACGCGCTCGCCGCTTTTAAGGGCGCAGCCGTTTCTTCTTACATTTGTCGGCATCAACATTATTCCTTGTCCCGGAGGACTTCCGTAATGCAGAATCTTTCCGATTACGAACTGATGCTGCTGATCAAGCACAAACGGCATTCGGCACTTTCTGTCCTGTATGACCGCTATTCGGCATTGATCTATTCCTTTGCCTGGAAAGCCCTGCGGGATGAGCCGGCGGCCAGAGATATTGTCCAATCCGTCTTTATGCGGCTGTGGACCACCGAATCGGAATATGATCCGGGCAAAGGCCGCTTTACCAGCTGGCTGCTCACCATAACGCGCAACATTACGACAGATTGGCTGCGCCGGAAGCGCCGGGAGAATGCGGGGCTTGCCTCTTTTCTGCCGGAGGAGCTGGAGCAAATTCCCGATACCTATACAGCTTCGCCTGAAGACCGCGTGGAGCGGGAATCGTTGAAAGAGGAAATACGCGATGCCTACTGCCACTTGTCCAAGCAGCAAATTATGCTGCTGGAGCATTTCTACTGGCAGGGCTACAGCTTGAACGAGCTGGCTCTCCTCTACAATCAGCCGCTTGGCACGGTCAAAAACAGGCTTCATCAGACGTTAAAAATATTACGCAGACATCTGCTTGCGGGAAGGGAGGGAATATGATGCGGGATGAGCGGCCGCCGCAGCATTGCGATTTATGTCTGGACTATATCTCCGGCCTGCTGTCCGGCGATGAGAAATCAGCCTTCGAGCGTCATCTTCCCGACTGCGAAGCCTGTCAGATCGAGCTTGAAGAACTACGATTCGTATGGGAGGCGCTTCCTGCCGATATGGAGCATATGGAACCACCCGAAGATTTAAAGCAGCAGGTCATGGATGCCGCAAGGGCGGCGGATATGCAGGAGCAGCGTTCCACTCCCGGAAGACGGGTAAGAAGCAGACGGCCCTTCTATACGATTGCTGCTTCTGCACTGGCTGCCCTTGTCATTATCGGCACGATCTGGAATGTGCAGCTGTATCGTGACAGAACGGAGGCGATTCCCTCTATCGAGCAAGCCTTGTCGGTTTCTGCCGCTCAAATCAAGCAGATCATACCGCTGCAGCCAACCGCAGAAGCTGCCGATTCGTTCGGGGTTGCTTGCATCGTGGATAACGGAAAGACCAGGCAGTTTGTTGTCTATGTATTCGGCGCGCCGCAAACGGACAGCAAGGAAGCGTACCAGGTATGGCTGGTTAAGGACGGGCAGCGCCGCAGCGCAGGGACATTCCGGGTCGCCGACCAGGGAATGGGCGTACTCTCCATGCCCATTGCATCCAATACCCTCGCATTCGATACGATTGGCATTACGCTGGAGCCCGATGACCGCGGCGACGAGCCGCGCGGCGTCAAAATATTCGGTTCGGCATAATTTCATGCCAGCCCTTCTAATCAGCCAAGGAGGCATCCGGTTAAAGGATAACCTCCTTGGCTGATTCTATTCTTGCCTCGTGAAGCTCTCCCTGCCGCTGTCATCCCTATCGCCGTATTGATCGGAAATCATTGGAGCGCCGCCATCCGCGGTCTTCCATTCCTGGGGCAGCAAACGCTGGTATCGGGGCTGAAAATAACGGTCATCAATCAACAGCAGCGTGCCTCTGTCCTGCTCCGACCGGATCAAGCGTCCGCCGGCCTGCAGAACCTTGTTCATACCCGGAAAGACATAGGCATACTCGAAGCCGTCCTTGCCCTGCCCATCAAAATAATCCTTGATAATATTGCGCTCCAGGCCCACCTGCGGAAGCCCGACCCCCACCACCACAACCCCCGTCAGCCGGTCGCCTACCAGATCGATGCCTTCAGAGAATATACCGCCCATGACTGCAAAAGCAATAAGGGATTCCGGGTTATCCGCATCGAAGGCCGCAAGAAAGGCTTCCCGTTCATTCTCCGTCATGCCGGCTCCCTGTATCATCGTTGTCGATGTAAACTGCGTCTTGAACAGCTCATAAATATCATTCATGTAAGCGTAAGACGGGAAGAAAACGAGATAATTGCCCGTCCGTTTGGCCGTAAGCTTACCGATCAGCACCGCAATGGATTCCCTCGTATGCCCGCGGTCCCGGTAACGGGTCGACAGCGGCTCCATATACACCTCAAGCTGCTCGCTGGAGAAGGGAGTGGGCACAACGACGGAATAATCCGTTTCCGCATCGCCGCCGAGCATGTCGATATAATAACTGAGCGGCGACAGCGTGGCAGAGAAGAGAATATGGCAGCGGAAGCCCTTCCCATTCTGTTTCAACAGATAGGACGGGTCCAGGCAAAACAGCTTGATTTGCAATTCATTGCGCACGCTTTCCACATAAGTCACATATCGTTCATCATACAGCTTGCCAATGCGGATAAAGCCTTGTGCCGCATAATAAAGATTCAGCAGCTGCCCCGCTTCGCGGCCGCCGGCTGCAAGCAGCTCCCTCTGCGCATGCTCCACAAAAATCTCCAGCAGCTCCAGCAGCTGTCCCGGCAGCTCCGAATTCACTTCTACCCCGCTGTCGCCGACCTCTTTACGAAGCGCGATAAAAAAATCATTGACCGCTTTGGCGGCACGCTGAAGCTCGGCATGCCTGCCTTTATATTCCCGCTGAATCGCCAGAAAGTCCGACTTCTTCAACTCGCTGGAGTACATCTCGCGGGCCCGGTCCACCAGATTATGCGCTTCGTCAATGAGCAGGACGGTCGAACGTTTATGCTCTTCCATCAGACGCTTCAGCTGGACGCGCGGATCGAATACATAATTATAATCGCAGATGACGGCATCTGCCGCGTAAGCCGCATCCAGCGAGAACTCGAACGGGCACACCGTATGCTTGCGGGCGTACTGTTCAATCGTACTGCGCGTCAGCAGCGTCTCCTGAGAGAGCATATCGATCATCGCCTCGTTCACCCGGTCATAATATCCGACTGCATACGGACAATGCTCCCTGGTGCAGTTCATTTCATCCTGGAAGCAGACCTTATCCTTGGCGGTAAGCGTCACCACATGCATATGGAGCCCTCTGGCTTCCAGCATGGCATAAGCCTCTTCCGCCGCAGTACGGGTAATCGTCTTGGCAGTCAGATACATCATCCGCTGCAGCAGCCCTTCCCCGATCGCTTTCACAGCAGGAAATATCGTGGAGATCGTCTTCCCGATCCCCGTTGGAGCCTTGGCAAACAGCTTCCGTCCATCCGCAATGCTCTGATAGACCGAACCCGCAAGCTTCCGCTGACCCGCCCGGTACACCGGGAACGGAAATTGCAGCGCTTTAATGCTGGTATCCCGCAGCCCGCTATGCCTCCGCTTCTGCTCCGCAAAGGGATAATAGCCCTGCACCAGCTCAAGCATGAACAGCTCAAGCTCCTGAAAAGACAGCTCCGCCGCAAAACGCTTCTGCTCTTCCGAAGCTATCTGTACATAGGTAAGCTGAACCCCGATGCTGCCCAGCTCCTGCTCCTTCGCAACCATATAGGCGTAGCATTTGGCCTGTGCCCAGTGAACGGGGTAGGACTGCTCATCAATAGAGTCCAGATCCCCCGCAGTCGACTTGATCTCGTCGATCGTAAGTCCTTGGCTGCCAGCAACCGTATCCGCAGTTCCGGCAAGCAGCCCGTCGCATCTTCCGTCAATGACAAACAGAAGATCCCTATAGGCGATCTCCGTTGATAGATAGACTTCCTTCCGGTCAAGCTCCCCATACTGCTTCTGAACCTTCTGATGGGCCTTCGTCCCATCCGTAAGCGAGCTGACCGAACGAAAACCGGACTCAATACTTCCGCTGCAAAATACATACTCTACGAGTGATCTGACCGATAGTTGGACGATGTCCGTCATAGCGACTCCTCATTGTCCGTCATAGGAACATTTGTTCCTTCATCTTAACATGAACGACGGATCATGCGCTACTTGCGAAGCTTCGACAAGCTTAAATGCACAATAAAAAAAACGCCCCGCAGTGCTCAGGGGCGGTTCTTATATTTGTACACCCTTTTTCAAGGCTTTGAGATCGCCATTCGAATTGTTCAGCGCCGGCAGCATTCTCATGCTTTTTACCATAGGGGTATGACAGACATGACAGGTCGGTACATACTCGAAAGCGAAATTATCACGCATCCAGCTTTTGCAATCGTCTTTCGGGCAGGACCAGATGACTGTATTTTCTTCAGGGATATCCTCTAACGGTTTTTTCCTGTTGTACAAGATGATTCCCTCCTTTGATAGAAAAAAACCGCCCTCAACTCATGTTAAGGGCAGTCTTTACCTTGCAGCTTGTTAAGACTACAGTTTTACAACGTTTTCGGCTTGTGGTCCACGGTTGCCTTGAACAACGTTGAACTCAACGCGTTGGCCTTCGTCAAGGGATTTGAAACCGTCGCCAACGATTGCACTAAAGTGTACGAATACGTCGTTGCCGCCTTCAACCTCGATAAAACCAAAGCCTTTTTCTGCGTTAAACCATTTAACTGTTCCTGTTTGCATAGGTAAAACCTCCAAAAATAAATTAACATGTACCTTTTTATTCAGAGAAGCAAATAAAAAATTCACACATTGAAAAAGGAATCATTCTCACAAATGCCAACCCTTTTCAATGAGTGAATGCAGGTTCTTTGTTTACGAGTAACCTTATAATAGCACAGCCATTTCTATAAAGCAAATGTTTAGACACATTATTGCCCAATTTATTTTTCCAATCATGTTGAATCAAGGAAAAGCCGCCATTTTCTCTCCCCTGACCGGAAATAAAAACCGCTTCTCCGCGGCGGAGAAACGGTCACCTGCTGCGCATCATGACAATCTCTCATTCCTACATATCATTCAGCGGAGCCGATGGCTGCCAGAATTTCTTCCGTCGGACGGTTGCCTTTCCTGGCATAAATGATCCTGCCGGACTTCCCGATCACATATACAACGCGCTGCTGCGGCTGTCCGATGATCCCGAGAATCCCTTTCTTGACGTCATAGCTGTCCTTGATCCGGCTGTCCGTGTCCGTAACCAGCGGAAAATCATAATTGTTCTTCATCGCAAAACGCTTGTGATGCTCCAGCGATCCAGGATTAACCCCCAGAACGAGCGCATTGGCAGCTTCGTACTGTTTGCTGGAATCGCGGACCGCGCACAGCTGCTTGGTGCATAACGGGGTTTCATCCTGCGGGTAAAAAATCAGTACGATCGGCTGTTTGCCCAAATGGTTTTGCAAAGCTACCTTTCCTTTCGAGCTCTCCGCTTCGAATACAGGCGCCTGATCTCCAACATGCAGCATTGTGAACTCCCCCCGTATTGTATAGCCTTTCTCCGCCTGGCTGGCCTGATTGTTCCCGCCTATCCGTCAATCATCTTGTGCCGGACTGCGGCATAGCTGCATTAATCTGCGCCATCAATTTCTTGATCTGGCCGTTCAGCGCCGTCAATTCCTCCAGGGGCAGGTTGCTGGAAGCAAACAGTGATTGCGGTATACACACCGCCCGCTCCTTCAGGGCAAGCCCGCTCCCGGTAATCCGCACAATAACGATCCGTTCATCCTCCGTCGAACGTTTTCGCTCGACCAGATTCGCAGCTTCCATGCGCTTGAGCATCGGCGTCAGCGTTCCCGAATCAAGATCAAGCGTCTCGCTGAGCTCCTTCACGGTGCTTTGGCTGCGTTCCCACAGTACAAGCAGGACCAGATACTGCGGATAGGTCAGTCCAAGCTCGTCAAGCAGCGGGCGGTACATCCGGGAAATCGCTCTGGAGGCAGCGTATAGGGAGAAGCATAGTTGATTATCCAGCTTCAAATATTCATGTTCATTTTGGCTCATCATTTTACTTTGCCCTCTCTTGTTGTCAAATTCATTTGTGCACAATTAAATTTGATAGACTAATCATAGCTCAATCCGGAGCGGGATGTCAACTTCGCAGCATGCACCCATCCTGAACTGCTGTCCGGCCGCTGTCAGCGGCTGCTGCTTGTCCGGAATTCCTCCGGTGTAACGCCAACCGCCTTCAGGAAAGCCCGGTAAAACTGGCTGGTGCTGGAGAAGCCAAGTTTTACGCTCATCTGGGTTATGGTGCAGCCCCCTTGGCGAAGCTGCTTCTTGGCCTCCTCCATTCTCAGCCCCAGCACATACTGGTATGGAGTTTTATGGGTATAGGCCTTGAATGTCCTTATAAAATGAAACCGGCTCTGGAGCGCGATGGCCGCCAATGTGTCGATATTGATCCGATCCGTATAGCTCGCGTGTATATAATCCAGCACTCTGGTCATATGCCTGTCTGAAGAGGTCAGCCCATCCCCCGGCGCGCTGAAGGGTACCGGGTTCCCTCCATTAATGGCATGACTGCCCTTCAAGCTGTAATAGAGGAAGGAGAGCACCCGCGATTCCGTCTCGTCCACAGCGAGCGGATCGGCCGGATCGCCCCTGAACAGCTCCGATGACCAGCTCTGGAACTGCTTCATAATAAGAGAAGGATCGAATGTCTGCTGCATGGCAAAATCAACCTCCGGCTCGCGGAAGAAATCACTGGGCCGGTCGTTACGTATTTGAATGACGATCACGCTGGAATCCTCCCCGATGCGGAAGCTGTGTTCCTGCGCGGAGTACTGGAGCAGGCCATGGCCGTCCCTGATACCGTAATCCTTGTTCTCCTGTGTGAGGTAGCAGATTCCCTTGGTTGGAATCGTCAGCTGGAGCCGGTCCTCATGGACATGCGGCAGATTGGAAAAAGCCTCTTCTATCCGCCACAGCTCAAGCTGCGGCGTTTCAATTATGATTTTCATCTGTCTTCACCTGTGCTTATTATAGCAATTATTGCTCCCGCGAATAGCACTTTTCGCGGCGACTTCCGCCGCTTCCCTCCTGTAAAATAAGGAAATTAAAAAGGGGGATGATAACCAATGCCGCAATTGAAAGGACAAACAGTATCGCAAGCCGTTTCCCTGAACAAGCCCAATCGCACAGCCTTCTACATCCTGCTCGGCGTCAGCCTTGCCCATCTGCTTAACGACGCCATGCAATCTGTCGTCTCGGCCGTATTTCCCCTGTTTCAGAAATCCATGCAGCTAAGCTTCGCCCAGATCGGCTGGGTTGCGTTCTGCTTAAGCATCACGGCATCGATTTTGCAGCCTCTGATCGGTTATTATACAGATAAGAAGCCAATGCCTGTCCTTCTGCCCGCAGGCATGGCGTTCACGCTGCTCGGCATGATCGGGCTGGCGTTTTCTACTGAACTGTGGATGCTTCTGGCTTCTTCGGCGCTGATTGGAGTCGGCTCCTCCGTGCTGCATCCGGAGTCCTCCAGAGTTGCCCATATGGCGGCAGGCCAGGGCAAAGGACTAGCGCAGTCGGTCTTCCAGGTTGGCGGCAATACCGGACAGGCTCTGGCGCCTTTGATGGTCGCTTTTGTCATAACGCCTCAAGGACAGCCCGGCTTCCTCTGGTTTACCGCTCTCGCCGTAATCGGCATTGCCGTGCAGCTTGCGGTCAGCAGATGGTACGGCAGGCAGTCCCGGTCCGTCAAGACTGCGGCTCCCAGGACGGCTGCTCCAAATACACAGCAGCTCGGCAGAAGAACGGTTAACTTCGCCATTGGCATCCTTATCCTGCTGCTTTTCTCCAAGTTTGTTTATATCGCCAGCATGACGGGTTATTATGCTTTTTATTTCATGGACCGCTATCAGCTCCCCTTGGAGCAGGCCCAAATATGCTTGTTTGCCCTGCAGTTCGCTGGCATGGTCGGCACGCTGCTCGGCGGACCCTTGGCTGACCGCTTCGGCAGGCAGCGGATGATCTGGTTCTCCATTGCCGGCACTGCGCCCTTCTCCATGCTGCTTCCCTATGCCGACGCCTTCTGGTCCGTTGTACTCTGCCTGTTTATCGGCGCCATCCTGATGTCCGGCTTCTCGGTTATCATCGTCTATGCGCAGGAACTGCTTCCCGGCAAGGTCGGGACGGTATCCGGCTTGTTCTTCGGGCTCGCCTTCGGACTCGGCGGTCTTGGCTCGATTGTGCTGGGCTGGCTGATGGATGTGACCAGCGTTTCACTTGTCATTCATCTATGCGCTTATCTGCCTCTGCTCGGTGTATGTGCATTCCTTCTGCCCAAGGACCGGCGGATTTAAAAACTTTGCAATGGAAATGAGGACCTTCATAATATGGAAACGATTATTGATATGCAGGGAGTAAGCTGGCAGAGAGAGGACCGGCTTTTGCTGAATGAGGTCAGCTGGAGGGTATTGCCCCGGCAGCACTGGGCGCTGCTTGGCCTCAACGGATCAGGCAAGACGACGCTGCTGAACATGATTAACGGCTATCTCTGGCCGACAAAAGGCAGCATCAAGGTGCTGGACCGTACACTCGGCGAAACGGATGTCCGCCAATTGCGCCAGTCGATCGGCTGGGTCAGCTCTTCCCTTCAGGATAAGCTGTACGGCACCGATTCCGGGGAGCGTATTGTGCTAAGCGGCAAGTACGCCACGATCGGGCTGTATGACCGTCCCTCTGAGGAAGATATCAGCTACGCCTATGCCTGCATGGAGGCCTTGCAGTGCACGAAGCTGTGGAGCCGTGAATACCGCACCTGCTCGCAGGGAGAGAAGCAGAAGCTGCTTATCGCCCGCGCCTTGATGGCGAATCCGCAGCTGCTTATCCTTGACGAGCCCTGCAATGGGCTGGACTTATTTTCCCGCGAAAGCCTGCTATCGGCGATTACAGCCCTGGCGTCCCGTACGGACACGCCGACCTTGATCTATGTCACTCACCATACCGAGGAAATTCTGCCTCTCTTCAGCCATATACTGCTGCTGCGGCGCGGGCAGGTCGTTCAAGCCGGCGAGAGGGAGTCGGTCATGAATGCTGATATTCTCAGCGCCTTCTTCGAGAATCGCGTTGCCGTGGAAAACCATGATAATCGGATTTATCTCCGCCCGCATTCTTAGGGCAGCTGGCGCCGTCGGGCGGCGGAACTGTACATAACTCTTTCCGTCACCCAGCGGACCGCTATTGCCAGAGCAAAATAAATAGGAAATGAATAGATATGCTTCCAAAGATGCGGTTCATAGATGCCCAGCCCTTCCATAATCGGTTCAAATACAAAAGCAAACACCGCAGACAGAATCAGGTGGACGATCATGAAGGGCTTCCAGCTTCTGAAATATTGATAGGTGAGCATGTGAATGACAGGCAGCATGCCATAATCGACGGAAACCAGCCGTGGAGATATACGAAGCAGCTGATAGGGGTATGACCAGTACATATTCATCGAGCCGATATCATCCAGACAATCGACCACAATAATCGTAATCAAGCCCAGAATAACAATTTGCTTTAACCGCGAACGGTCGACCAGCTTCCACCAGATCACCCATGGTATGATCAGCGCAGCCAGCAAAAACCACCACTGTGGCGTAAATAAGTCGTGATGCAGCCAGTAGCCGTTCCTGAGTTCCTTCCATTCCTCGCTTTTCTGCTTTATTTCCTCAAAGGCAGGACTTTCCTTAACCGCCATCTTCAATCACCCTTTTTACGATGCCTGAATGCGTCCGATCACTTTCAGTGCCTTTTGCTGCCGTTTCCCGCCTCATGCAGTCGGCTCCTCCTTGTTGAAGACGGTGATGCCTAGAGCCAATTGGTTCCACAGCAGATCCTTTACCTTCTCTGTCTGATACTCCTTGCATTTGACCATGACGAAAACATCGATCCGATTATCGCTCTTGAAGGTCTTCTTCTTGCCTTTATTGGTATGCCAGTAATCCACGACGAATCCGATGAGAATTCCGGCTACAAGTCCGATTAATGCCCACAGTACAGGTCCCCATTTCAGTAAAAAACCGTATATGCCCCCCAGCAGCATCAGAACCGCTCCGATAATGGCCGATAAGTCCACAAAGCTCTTCCCGTCTGTATAATGAATGGTATCCAGGGTGTGATTGGGTTCCGTCCTTTTATCAAGAGGCAGAACCAGGATGGACTGTTTCGAAACGCCGATTTTCTGGATTTCCGCAATCGCAAGCTCGAGCCTTCCGGAATGTTCAAACGAGGCGACGACATACATGATTGAACTCTCACTCCATTCCTTCAAATTGGCATGTCATACAGCTGATCCTGATAGTCCTGCTTGAAATAAGCGGCCTGCTCCTTCTTGAACAGCCGGTTGTACTCCACGGTAATTACGTAGGCATCGTAGGCCACAAAGGTATAAAGAGAAGGAAGATTAAGAAACCATTGAATGTTCAAATCCGCTTTGGCAGCAGCAAAGTGAAATTCCATGCTGTCATGGATGGCGGGAAGAATGCCGGAGAGATAAACTACGCCCATGAACCAGCCGATGAAGATGCAGGCTGATGGAAGGCAGTTGAGATAGATATGCCCGAGACCGGGAGCCAGGATGGACCACAGGAGCGACATCAATGGCTTTCTCTTTGCCAGATTGTTCCTCTCCAGAAAGGATATATTTTCTGATAAGACGTTGAAGCCTTCCGCGCTGCTCAGCACATAATCATGGTTGTACTGGACCGTTTTCTTGTAGACGTCCCATATAGAGAAGAGATACGCCGTTATGTAAAACAAAAACCACTCCGTATCCAATGCCTGGACAGCCAGCTCAAATTGACCGGTCATGGAGTAGAAAATAGCCATATTAATTCCTGCCGCATAATTCACGACGGATTCCCAGAGAATCAAAATAAATGCAGTGATATTCTTGCTCAGCATCATATGGCCCAGTCCGGGATAAGCAGCAGACCACCAGGCGACGACCCAGGGATTCCGGACATGCATAAGATTAATATTATAGGAACTGATATAGGCGGAAACGTATCGTTGGGACGACTTGATGCCATTGTTTTTGGAGGGCATGATCGGGTGGACTCCTGTTGGTTGTATTGGAATAAGGTTATCTTTGCCACATCCCGTGCAAATATTCCGGATCAGCCAAAATCCCGCTCTCGCGGATTCACGCAAGGCGGGATATGCTGACGGAGTTGTTATCCAAAAAAAAGAAGCGCCCTGTGCCTCCCAGGACCGCTTCTTCCATTTCAGAAAGAAAAAAGTTGTACAAGATGTCCTAATGCTCGTCCAGCTCTTCTTCCTCCGGTTCATTGCCGACCCCATTGAGCAGGTCTGTACCATGGAATTCCTCCTGCGGCGCAGCCGGGTCAACAGGAGTGCTGTCGACATCGGCTTCCGCCTCGGCAACTCTATCTTCATCCGCCTTCAGGACCGCATCGTAGGGATAAACCTCCAGCAGCTCGTCCACATCGCCCTGAACCTCATCCTCCGGAATTTCATCGGCAAACAAGCCGGCATGCTTATCAATATCACGCTGTGTGACCAAATCTTGATCTTCGCTGATTTTCTTATCCATTCGGGCGGCCTCCTTGATAATTTATAGGCTATCGGGTATATATTACCCCGATTGTCCAGATCTTGAACGCCAGCCATGGATTTTCTTGCCGCGTTGGTTACAAATCCATTAGCTGTAAGCCCGTAAACGCCGCCCAGCGCGCCGGAGTCTCCCCGCCGCCATGCGAGCACAGACCGGGCTTGAATGCTCCCGGTTCAAGCCCGGCATACCGCCCCATCTCCGTCCAGATGCCGTCTTTGCTCTCCAGAAAACGCGCCGCCGCCTCATTCCCGCTCCAGTCCAGCTGAAGCCGGATTGTTCTGGTATCCGTTGCCATCTTGACAAGGCTGAGAACCCGGGTTGCCCCTTGAACCTCGACGGCCAGCACGACCACATGCTCATCGTTTACAAGCTCCTTGACCAGCTTGATATAATTATCATCATCCGCATACAGCAGCAGTCCCGCCTGCTCCGAGTTCCGCCCCGGCGCCAGCGTTACTTCAACTTCCAGTCGGACAGCCCCCGTAAGGCCCTCGCTGCGTATGAGAATATTACGCGCGTTATTGCTGTCTTCCCAGAGACTTCCCGGAAGAGCCGCAATATGCAGCGCTTCCCCCTCTGACCTCCATCCAGCCTTGTCCTCTCTCAGCCACCGGTAACCTTCTTCTGATAAACGGGAAAAATGGACTTCGTTTGCCGCTTTGTGCTGAGCTGCCATCCCTTTCACTCCATTTCATAGTATAGAATCATAAACAATAACCGCAGATGACCCGTTCCTAATCTCGCAGCTTCAACTATTATATTATAAAAACATTCCACTGCCTTGCATTCTTCCAGAGCGCAGGAGCCGCATATCCAATGGGAGGTTACCGTATGATTATTCGTCCAGCTGCACCGGAAGATGCCGGGCAGGTCATTCCGCTGCTTTATGATGCGATCGGCAGTATTGCTTATGTACTGACCGGAACCGATAATCCTGCATCTGCTATCCACGCTATGAGCGAGTGGTACAAACAGCGCAACAATCGGCTGAGCTATGAAAATGTGCTGGTTGCCGAGAAGGACGGTGAAGCGGTCGGAGCAGCCTTGTTCTATCATGGCAGCCGGATCGCGGAACTGGACCAGCCTCTGCTGGAGCGGCTGGCCGTCAGGAAAGGCATTGTTCTTGGCAGCTTCCCGGCGGAGTCGCGGGAGAACGAATTTTATCTGGACTCGCTCGCAGTGAATCCCGCTTGCCGGGGACAAGGAATTGGCAGCCGGCTGATGCAGGCGTTCGAAGCCGCGGCCGCCCGGCAGCAATATGACCGGGTCGCCCTTATTGTCAGCTCAGACAATCCCCGGGCCAGGAAACTGTATATGAGCCAGGGCTATGTTTCGGACGGGCAAATCGATATTGCGGGCGCTGACTACGATCATATGGTCAAGCGCCTGTAGGGGTTTGGAATCATGATTGATAATGCAGCATCATGTTCTCCACCTGCCTCCGCAGCTCGGCAATTAATTCGGGCGAATCGGCTACCGTCACATATGAGCTGTAGCTGAGAATATTCTGAATGGCCCGTTCCAGTGAAGAATAATGGGCATTGACCGACAGCGTGCCATCCGGATTCTCGGTAACGACATCAAAGCCGAATTCATCTCTCACCCTGGTCTTGACAGCGGGATCAAAACGCAAAACAGCGCTCACCTTTGCGAAATTGGCCTGACTCATAAACCGCCGCTCGACATCCTGCAGGGTGTAATTGCGGCGGATGAACGTATCCGGCAAATTGGCAAGCTTGTTGATGCGGCTGATTCGGAATACGCGATAATCCGATCTGGCGAGGCAATAACCGTACATATACCAGACGTAGCCCTTCAGAAAGATCCCCATGGGCTCAACCGTTCGCTGCGTTTCTGTCCCTTGGTTATCCAGATAGTCGAACCTGACCAGCTGCTGCAGTTTAATCGCCTGATGGATAGGAGCAAGCTTGTCCTTATCGTTGGGGGTCGGGGTAAAATCAAGATCGACTTTATAGGTATCGGCAGACTTTGCTTTACCTGGCATCAGAGCTCCTATTCTCGTGAGCAGTCCGTCGATGTCCGGGTTGTCCGTTGCGGAACGGGCTCCGCGCAGCGCGCTGCAGATCGATGAAAAGTCTTCAAGCGACAGAATCTGCTTATCCAGGCGGTAGCCGGGCAATATCTCGTAGCCCCCATCCGAGCCGGGAAAAGAAACGATCGGAATGCCAGCCAGATTAATCGAATCCATATCCCGGTAAATCGTCCGCAGAGAGACCTCGAACCGTGCAGCCAGCTCCGTTGCGCTGACCCGGGTCTGATTCAGCAGCGTCATGGTGATGGCGAGCAGTCGATCCAGCTTCAAGCTAAGCACCTCCCTCACCTTTATATATAATTTTATAATTTAGATCACAATTATTTTCTTCTACAAAGCCGATGAAATGACCTTCTTCTCAACGAATTTGTCGAGAAAGCCCGTCTGGAGGAAGAAAGGGTCGAACAGATGAAGCCTGCCCGACCCTTTGAGATAGCTGCGTTTTGATCTAGATTTGAGGCTCCACGGGTCTTGGCTTGAGTCTTTCCCCGGCTGCCTGGGAAGTTCTTGTCCGGTATAGATGATAGACAATACCAAGCAGCATCCATAAGGAGCCTGCAAGAAGCGCATTCCGGTCCAGCTGGAACAGCAGGTAAATGATAAAGCCGGCCCCAAGGAGCGGTGACACCAGATAAAGCAGCGTTTGCTTCAACGAGCGCTGGTTGTCTTTCAGATAACGTTTTGCGATAACGGACAGGTTGACGAAAACGAAGGCGGTCAGCGCGCCGAAGCTGACGAATTTAACCGCGGCGTCCAGACTGATCGTCAGAGCCAGCAGCGATATGACGCTTGTAATGATAATATTGCGTGTCGGTGTTTTGAAGCGCGGGTGCAGGTAACCGAATATCCGCTTGGGCAGAATCGAATCCCGGCCCATCACATACAGCAGTCTCGAAACACTTGTAATCGACGTCAGTCCCTGGGTGAAGATCGCCAGGATCAGAATCGTGATGAACAACGCGCTCAGCCCGGCTCCGCCGACCATTCTCACCAGTTCGAAGCCGGCTGAATCCAAATTGACAAAGGAAAGCTGCGGATACGCCAGCTGCGTCAAATAAGAAGGAATCAGGTACATGATTCCTGCGGCAATAATGATAATGAGGATGGCCCTTGGAATCGTCTTCCTGGCATCGACGGTCTCTTCCGCCATCGTGGTGATAGTGTCGAAGCCCAGAAACGAGAAACAGATAATAGAAGCGCCAGCCAGTATAGTGGAGAACGGGATCCCCGCATGGACAAACGGCTGCAGCGGATGAATAGCTTCCGCCCCGGTCAGCCCTTTGATCAGG
Organism: Paenibacillus sp. JT22N12; assembly: GCF_056269365.1. Lineage (NCBI taxonomy): Bacteria > Bacillati > Bacillota > Bacilli > Caryophanales > Paenibacillaceae > Paenibacillus > Paenibacillus sp. JT22N12. The sequence continues at coordinate 278,544 of NZ_JBWDNU010000007.1, forward strand.
AAGAAGCAGAATACGGCGATGAATGTCAGCTGAAGCAGGACGAACAGCTTGCTGATAATCGCAGAGAAGTTAATGCCGATGATATTGACGATAGCAAGTGCCACGTTGAGCAGAACGATCCAGACAAAGGTCGGGATGGAAGGGAATTGCGCGTGCAGATAGATGCCGAAGGTCAGACAAGCGATAATGGGCGAGAATAGATAATCCAGCAGGAGCGCCCAGCCGACGAGGAAGCCCACATAAGGATGGAGCGACTTTCCGGCGTAGGTGTAAGCCGAGCCTGATGCGGGATAGGTCCTGGCCATAACGCCGTAGCTGCGGGCGGTAAAGAAGATAGCGATAACCGCAATCAGGTACGCCATCGTCAGCATCCCCCGCGAGGTATCATAGGCAATGCCGTAGACGGTAAAATAAATCATCGGCGTCATCCAGGCAAGCCCCAGGAAAACAACCTGAAACAAGGTTAAGGTCTGGCGAAGCTTTACTTCTTCTTTCATCATCTCTCTCACCCTTCGTCAAGGACTGACAGGCCCTTCAGGCACCGAAAATAAAAATGCCCGGGTGATATCATCATCTGATATCCTCCCGGGCTTTTGTCCCTCCGTGTACACAGCAAAGGCCCTGCTGTGCGTCTTCTCTTGGACCGGACCGGTGGCATGCCAACCGCGGAACCCTAGAAAACTTGTGAATTATTCATATTTGATGGCAGATTAACATACATTCTTGTCTGAGTTGGATAAGCATCGCCATGCATTCATATTTTATGTAAGATAATATAACATAGTAAACAAGGTTTTGAAAACCTTTTTGTTTTATTATTTTTATTTACCTAACATAATATGTTATATATGACCTGGGTAACCCACTAAGAAATCCGGTATTTCCGGTTAATCCGCTGCGGGTGCAGATGAAAAAAAGCAAGCCATTTACGGCTGAGTTCCGCCGTAAATGGCTTGCTTGTCTCAAATATCCGCTACAACGTCTGCCCGCCGTCCACCGTAATGATTTGTCCGGTCATCGATTCCTGCTCCAGAGCGGCGCAGATGATGGCGGCGATATCCTCTGGCGTCGTAATGCGCTGCAGAAGCAGCTTTCCGCCCAGTTTGTGCATCTGTTCCTCCCGGCCTGTCCACCATCTTGTCGCGACTGCTCCCGGAGCTACGCTGCTGACCCGGATCTCCGGCGCCAACGCGCGGGCCAATGATTTCGTAAGGCCGTGCACCGCCGCTTTGGATACCGCATAGGGCAGGGACGAGCCTGAGCCGGTTAGTCCCGCTATACTGCCCAGATTCACAATCGCACCCTGCTTATTTTTCTTCATCCAGGGGGCGACGGCGCGGGCACAGTAGAACATGCCTTTGACATTGACGTCATACAGCTCATCCCAAACATCATCCACTGCCGCCTCCAGGTCATCAAGAGGAATATGCCGGGTAATGCTTGCATTGTTGACGAGCAGATCGACAGAACCAAAATGCCGGATAATGACGTCCACCATCTCCCGCACTTCTCCGTCCCTGGAGACATCCGCCCGAATCGCGATTGCGCGCCCGCCGCCTTCGGCAATCAGCTGTACCGTCTCATCCGCCTCGGCCTTCGAGCGGGAATAGTTGACGGCTACTGCTGCTCCCCTCGCAGCCAGCAGCAGGCTTACCGCCCGGCCGATTCCGGTGCCTCCGCCTGTAACAAGAGCCACTTTGCTGTTCAAATCCACTGCATTCCCTCCTTGTCTAAGTGTAGGCTTGGTCAGTATTAAATCTTGGCTTTATTTTAAAGGGTTATCCCGATTTTGTATAATTGAATAAATTGAAGACTTTGTTCAAAATACTTGAACTCGCAACGGAGGTTACAAGGATGGATATGAAAGCTTTGAATACCTTTCACAGGATCGTGGCCTGCGGAAGCTTCCACAGCGCCGCCGAAGAAATGAATTACGCCCAATCCACCGTAACAATGCAAATACAGAAGCTGGAAACCGATCTGGGCGTACAATTAATCGAACGCGGGAAAAGAATCCGGCTGACGGAGGCAGGAAGACTGCTGTATGAACAAAGCCTGCCCATCGTCAAGGATCTGCAGCAGCTGCAGAATCGTCTGGCCGATTTGCAGCTTGGGGAGGCCGGAATGATCCGCCTCGGAGCAACTGAGCCTGGCGCCAGCTGCCGGCTGCCCGCCCTGCTCGGGAAATTCATGAACCGGTTCCCCAATATCCGTATCTCCGTTGATATCGCCAGCACACCGGCTTTATGCGAGCAGCTTCTCCACGGAACTCTCGACCTTGCGCTTTGCTCAGCTCCCGAGCTTGCTTCCGGGCTGTATTTCGAACCTTTATATACGGAGTCGTTCGTCGTATTGATGCCCGAGGGACACCCGCTTGCCAGGCAATCCGTCATCAGACCGGAGAATTTCCGTGGGCATCGTCTGCTCATTACTTCCATAGGCTGCCCTTACCGCCGGAAACTCGAGATAGCGCTCCAGGAATCAGGCACGACCGCTATCGACACGATGGAGATCGGGAGCATGGCCGCTCTGAAATATTATGTCGAACAAGGGCTTGGAATCGCCCTTATCCCCCGGATTGCCTTGAATCCCGCCCCGGCCGGAACCACTATACGTTTGCTGGACAGCCCGATTACAGACATGACCTGCGGCATCGTCTGCAGAGCCCCGGATTATCCGCTGAAGCAGGCTGGGGCGAGAGTCTTCCATTTTCTTAAGACAGAGCTGCAGGAACCAAGCGGCAGCTTGACCTGAGGAGCGTCCCGTTTCCTGTTGAGTACCCGAACAACAAAAACGGCTCATGCCCGCTTGCCCATGACAGAGCCATTCTGCTTAATCCGGATATTCCGCCGCGTACTGCAGCTGCTGCCGGCGTTCCGAACGATCACCCTTTGCATGACGCTGTTTCAATTCGCGCTGCGCCTGCCATAGCTTCTGGCAAACGACATCATACGACGGTAAGCGGACGGGTAGACAGCCTTCAGCGCATGGAACTGCGGGCTATGGGAATTGACCTCCAGAATCCACAGCCGATGCCTGGGGTCCAGGGCCAAATCAATACCCAGCTCATGCATGCCTGAGCGCCTGGCACTCAGTACCCTTGCGATATTCAGGGATTTGGCCGTTATCCGCTTCAGGCAAGTGCTCCGCTCTGCGGATGACATTCCCTTTTTGCGCAGCAGTGAATGGAGGGGTTGCATATTGGCGCCTTGATAGAGGTTGGTAACAATCCGCTTGGGCGCTCCAACCCTGGCCACTATTCCCGTGCATACCCAGGAGCCTCCCGGCTTGCGCTGGACCATGCTGCGGATATCATACGGCCGTTCGGCAAGCCGGCCCAGTTTTACAGCCTGTTGAATGATCATTTTCTGGCCTCTCTGCCCGGCTTGAATATGGCGGAAGACGGAAGAAAGATTCCGGAAAATTTTTCTGGTCTGCCTTTTATTGCGGGAAGATAGCAGCTCATAGCCTTTGGACATCCGATTCAATTTATAGACGCCAATGCCAAGCGAACCGATATCCGGCTTGATGTAAAGCGATGAATACCGCGCGGACATGGAGCACAATTGGGGCAAGGTCAAGCGGACAGTGTACGGAACATATTCCCTGAGCGACCTGCTTGCCGACAGGTATTTGCAGACGCGCAGCTTGCCCCAGATCGTATTGCTTTTATAATTCTTTCGATTCAATGGTTTCACCTCCTGATACTATATGCCGCTCGTATCAGGGGCAATTGTGCAACCGTACAGATCCGGCGCGGATATCTGATCCGGTCATCACCGGCAGGGACAGGGCGAATCCCCCGAGGCTGCCGCTTGTATAATCCAGCTTCATTCGACAAGCAGGCGAAGAAGGGGTCGGAATGCACATGAGAAATAGGCTGAAAGTTGGACCCGCTACGAGTCTGGACGACTATATTTCTCCTTCGTGGCGATATGTTATATTGAACTGGAAAATGTTAAATTCCCTTGATTTCTATCTCCCGCTTCCCTTCTTTCTCCCCCTCCCTTGTTCATACCCGACGGCTTCGCTCATCATGCCGCTGCCCGATGACCCCTCTTCGTCCAATATAAGGCGCAAGCGCGAGAGGAGACTTATTATGTTCGAATGGTTCGAGAAGCTGATCCGGGATATGATCTGGAAAGCGATCGCCGATTTTGTGGAAGCTCTTCCAGGAATGGCGGAGGACAAGCTGTATGAGTTTCTGAGAGGTCTTAAGGCAGGGGAAATCATCTCTCCTTCGCCGCTGATCAAAATCATCGCCGTCAACGATCTGGAAGAGACGATCACCCTGCTTCTGCGGGGGCCATTCACGTTCTCCGGGCTAACGGCGTTCATGCGGGTGGAAGTGATTGTCTCGCGGGCACGCGGGGACATCCGCATAACAGGCGAGGATCCGCCAATCCGGATCACGCATTGGCAGACGGTACTTGGGGACCTGACTATCGGGTCAAAAGACAAATACAAGGGAAGCCTCGGCTTCGGCTTTGACGCGCAGCAAAACAGCTGGATGGGCCAAGGCTCGCTGAAGCTGATTCCGCTCAGCATAGGCGCGGCCATCTATGGGGGATTCAGTGATCGCGGGCTGGTGCTGGGACTGGACGGGGAGCTGCCCAAGGGCGTCTCGATTCCGCTTGGGCCGACCGGGCTTGGGCTGCGGGGAATCGGCGGCGATTTTGCATACAATTTTGTGGCCCGCCTGGAGAAGGAGGGACTGCCGATCGCTGAGCCGACAGCTGCCGATTATGTCAAATGGGCGCGGGAAACCAGCAACATCGACCGCTGGATGGCCGGCCCGATTGATCAAACCTCGGTAGGTGTGGGAATCCGAACGGTGATATGCACCAAGGCCGACGAAGGCTACGCCATTGAGCTGAATCCCGTCGGCTTCGCCTTCCTGCTCCCCGGCGGCACGTTTATTTTTGGAGGGAAGGGCGTCCTGCTGAAGCAGAAGGGTTTTGGCGCCGAAGGATACTTTGTGTTTGACGCAGAGAGCGCCTCGCTCGCCCTTGGAGTAGGCGTCAATATCGATCTGGAGCTGCTGAAAGGCAGCGGCCAGCTGGATATCTTCTTCTCGTTCTCCGACCCCACTGCCTGGTATCTGGATCTGGGTACGGAGAGCAAGCCGGTGAAGCTGGAGGTGCTGCAGAAGATTCCTGTGATCAGCCTGCTTTTCTCGCAGAAGGCGGAAGCGTATCTTCGCATCAATCATCATCGCATTGCCTTCGGCGCGACGCTTGCTATCGGCGGAACGTTTGAAATCGGGGATATTCTGAAGCTCATCTCCAAGCTTGCCGTCTCGCTGCATGCCTATATGGGCTGGGACCCGCTGCTGGTGAACGCCCGTATCAAGGTACATGGCGAAATTGGCATAAAAGTGTGGAAATTCGAATTTATTCTCAGCGGAGATGCCGAAGCGGAGGTATATTTTCCAAGCCCGACTCTGTTCCGGTTCGAGATCGCAGGCAAGCTGAACCTCCCATGGCCGATTCCCGATGTTCCCTTCAGCAAGTCCTTCGGGGACGATATCGTGAACCCCCCCTCCATATCCTCGCCGCTTGCCGCCGGAACCTATATCATTGGCGGAACGCCGACGGTTCAGAAGCAGCCGGTTGATGCCATTCACGTCATCAGCGACCTGCAGTGGAATCTGGACACGGACAAGCCTTGGCCGGATTTGGAACTGGTCGTGCCCTTCAGCAGGCGGGTAACCGACCGGACGGGCAAAGTGGAAGCCAGCCAGGCGGTCAGCCCGTCTGTTCAAGGCGGCTATACGGTGACGGACGAGCTGCTGGAGCTCGAGCTGACCGACCTGGTCCACGCCATTCCGGTACCGGATGTGCGGGCGGTTTGGGCGGATGGGCCGGGCGGCGGCATGGCGCAGCTTCATGTGCTTGGCTGCGACCCCTATGCGTGGATGACCTCGAAGCTTGACAGCTCAACCTTCCCGCTTGATTCTCCCGCAAGGACTGTCGATACCTTCTTCGGATACGGGCCGCCCCAGCTCCTGCCTGTGCAGCCACGGCGCTTCGCGTCGCTTGAGCTGACGCCTGCGGCTGAGGGGGACCGTCTGCTGACGGCGTTCAAACCGGACATTCCGACGCGGATACTGCAAACAAGCGGCTTTACCCTCCAATTTGCGGCAAATGGCGGCGAATCCCTTCAGGTCTCGAAGATCGTGCTGTTCCTTATTCTCGCCCGGTCCACACGCTTCGTGAATTATCCTTCGCTTGTGTCTGAAGACGGGGCAGCGGCGGTTTTCCAGGACCACGGCGCCGTCTTTCAGAACCTGCGGCTTGTCTCAGCCCGGTTCGATTTCCCGGCTCCTGTCGATCAATTCCGCCTGCGGGCGGCATCCGGGCGTCAGCCCCTTTACATTTATGCGATCCGTTATCTGGAGGCCGCCAAATCCTCGACAGGCATCTTAAGCAAGAAGCTGCTCATGCCCGGCCGGTACCGCCTTCATATCAAGGGCGCGTCAAAAGCGGTCCATCCGTCCGGCGGCGGCGCTTCCTCGCCCTTCCCGCCTTCGAGCCCCGTGGAATGGTTTTATGACAAAGAGTTCGAGGTTGCGTATCCCGAAACACTGCGTCCTTATATTTATTATTCCACCTTCGGCGATATGAAAATCTTCGCCAAGGCTCAGCATCCCTGGACGCAATGGACGCTGAATACGTGGGATCCGACCCAATTCGGCTTCGGATTTCTGCTGTACAAAGGCTATAAGACTGCCGTCCGTTTCATGGTGCCGTATGTCAGCGGCATCTTTGCGGAGACGCCGCTTAAACTTCGCATCACCTATGAGAGCGGAGGCGAGTTAACAGAAACCCTCACGCCCCTGCCCGCCGCCGACGGCGCCAGCTCGCTTCCCCCGGAGAGCCGCAGCTGGCTTGCCGCTCACGGAGGAACCGCTGCTCCCGATCAGGAAATCGTGATGAATTCGCTGCCTGGAGAATCCGGACCGGCCAAGCTGACCATTCTGTTCGAGCATCCTCAAAACGGAGAGGTCCGCATCGATGAATGGTCCGGCTGCGTGTCTGCTTTCATGGGCTTCAAGGCTCATCTGGCCTGGCCGCATACGGGCTTGTCCACCTATTATGACAGTTCAGGCAGGCACAGCGTCGCCGAGTGCCCTCTGCCCCAATCAGGCAGGCCTGTCAAATACGGTAAAATCGACCCTGTCCGTCATTACCGCGGGGCCAGCGGCATCGGCAATATTGTGCTGAACAAGCGCCTGCCCGCGAACCCGCTGCTTTCTATCGATGATCTCACGCCGATTGCGGACTTTCCAATCGTCACCACTCCGCTCACTCCCTTCCCCGATGAACTGGAGGCGCCGCCAAGCCAGTGGAGACTGCCAGCCCCGCTTGCTTCCCAGATCGGTCCGCTGAACGAAACCTCCGCCCTGCGCTTCACGAGGTTCGCAGCAGAGAGCGGAGCACTGTTCGGCCTCGGCGGCACCGCGCTGGCCGATATTAACGATACGGTCCCGGCGACCACGGTCGAAGCGGTCTGCGATGCCCAGGGGAGACCGTACGCCATATGGCTGCGCACGCCTGAACCTGTCGATTGGCGGCGGGTGACGCTCACCCTCGCTATCCGGCATGTCGAGCCGGCTGCCGGATGCCCGACCGGCTATACGCACCGGCGTGCCTTGGAGCTGGAGACTTCCGTGCTGCCCGGATTCGACGGGAGCTCCGCTTTTCTAACCGGATCGTTAGGCGGCATTCCGACACGGCTGCCGCGGGGCGACTACACGCTTAAGCTGACCTTTGATCCTTTTAGAGCCGGACTGCCCCGGCTTTACCCCGGGGACTCCGCTGGGCCGCTGCCGGAAACGGCTGTATTACGGTTCGTGCAGCCGCTTGGTCTCACCTGGCCGCTGCCTTCCGCCCGGCCTCCGTTCCCATGGGATCTGCCGGACATCCCAATACCGGTCCCTGGTCCAATCCCCGGACCGATACCTTTTCCGGAACCCGGTCCTTTTCCAATACCTGGTCCTGTTCCGTTTCCAGTAGTCAATCCGGGCCGGATGGCCGAACCGTTAAACGATGCCAGCCTCCGGCAGGCAGATGACCTGGTGCACAATGTTCATACCCTGCAGAACCTGACAGTATATGCAATCGGGAATATCGAAGCGGGGAGCAGCGGAGGAAATACAGGGGATACGGAGGATTCCGGTTCTGATGGAGCACCTCCGCCGGTTGATGCCGACAGGAAAGCTTTTATTCATCTCCCGCTGCCCGGGGAGTTTCCAAGGGTTGATTTGACATCCATAATCGAATCAGGAGGCGATAAGCCATGACGATTTATTTGTCATCGATTGGCTGGTTGGGCGAAACACCGGCAGGCAACCGGCTGCGCTGGCATTTTCCGCTTAGGAAGCTTGCGGACGGGGGCGGATACCGCGGTTTGCCGAAGGCGGTCATTATTGAAAGGGCCCCCCTGAACCTGCGGATGGTGCCGTCCCGGGTATCCCTGTCGATTTATCCGCTGGGCTGGTGGGACTTGCTGGGAAGCCAGTCGGTGGGCGGACTGCTGCTGGCAGATGAGTTCAAGCTCCCCGGGCCGGCGCAGGCAGTCACCTTCGTTTGGAGAGGGGCGCCTGCCCGGATCGAGTTTCAAAATTCGCAGACCGGTGAGCTCGAGGCTATGCGTTCGGTGTCGGACGGCACAGTTGTCTATGTCGAAGGACAAGCCATGGATACGGTTGCGATGCTCGGCACGGGAGGGATGCTTGAGGATTTGCGCATGCTTGATTTATTCCGCGACCGCCAGCTGAACTGGGAACGCATCGCTGAAATTGCCGTGGAGAAAAGTCTTGATGCCGACTTGAATACAGCAGGCAAACGTTATGGCCAGCCCGTCACGCTGACGGAGGAACAATGGGCCGATATCGTCCGCACCGGGCAAAAGGCACGAGCCTCCGTTCCCGCGGATGCCATCGCCGGGGAACCCACGGATTGGGAATTGTTCGAGCTGCTGCTTGGACTGCGCTGGGAGATTGCGCTGCTCTGCGGCTTTGCTTACCATGATGGACCGGACACAGCCGGCAGCGATCTGGACAATCAGCTCGCAGCGCCACTGGAATCTCCGGATCACTTTGGGTTTGCCTACCGGATTCGCGATGCGGACAGCGGGGAAACCAGCAATGTGACGGTTGTGATGCCGACAACGGCCGCAGAACTGGGAATTCCAGACATGCCCCAGTATATCTCCGCGGAAGTGCGCCTGCCGGAAGCCGTATCCCCGCAGCCCGCCGTGCCTGTTTCGATCAGCCGGACACTGGCAGCCTTCAAGCCTCTGCCTTTTCTGGAGGACCGCTTCGAAGTGCGGTTAACCCATCTGACCAGGCAGTCCGACATTAGGGCTCATGGCGTGGAGCTGGAGGAGATCGTCACTGCCAGCCCTGTGACAGGAGAGCGTGAGCTTAACCGGACCTTCTTCAACCGCTCCCGGCTGCCGGAGGACCCGCCGCTTGTCTACTCATCCGCCCGCTCCTTCGACGTCAGCTTCCCCGACGTGCTGCTGCAGTCCAGAGCACGGGCCATCGACGGCTGGGACCGCGTCAGCGGGTATTCCGCCTGGACGCCGCCAACGCCGTTGACGCTGCGGCATGATCCGCCTCCGCCGCCTCTGGAATCGGCCGCTTATGAATCGGGGATAGCCCGCATTATGCGGCGGACCGATATCCCCGGCGAAGCGGACTGGAAGCCGGATTCACTCGTCCGGCGCACGGGAGGGAGGCTGGTTATTTACAGGCAGAACGCCGCTCCGCGGACGACGGACGCCGGGTTTGGCAGCGCTGTTCCAGCCGGCGACGGCTTATACTGCGCAGCCGTAACGGGCGTGAATGCGCTCAATGATTTTATCGGGGGCATATTCTCTACCGGCGGTGTGACCGAGAACATTGTTGCCGTTAGCGGAACCGACATTGTCTTCCGTGTTTCCGGGAATGCCGGCTCGGGCAGCATGGCTTTCGGCTCCGGGTCCGGCAGATTGGTGCAGGACCTCAAGCATCCTTCCCTATGGGTGCAGGCGGCGGATTTCCCGGCCGACAATCTGCCGAAGGAGCTGATCTTCAGCGACCCGCTTCCTCCGGCAGCAGCAACTGCTGTCGTTACCTATATGGCCAGGCTGGCCTATTATGGCCGTACCGGCCCGCCAGGCGGAGTCGTGAGGGCGGTAAGGCTGCCGGCAATTCCCGACATTCCGCCGCCATTCACAGCAGAGCTGCTTGGCATCGATTTCTTTCAACGGACACTGCTGAAAATCCGCTTCACCACGCCGGCTGCTTCCGGCCGCTATACCGTTTGGTGGTGCGACGGCGCTGCGTCACCCGAGGAGCTGGTGCGCCGCGGCTCGCCAGGCACCCATCAGGCGCAGGAAGCGCAGAACGGCCTTCATCTGTACGAGACGCTGGCCCTGCCTATTCCGCAGCATATGGACCGCCTCATCACAATTGGCGTCCAGCAGGTGAGCGAGGGCGCCGTCAGCGGATTTGCCGTCATTCCATTCCCGCTGCCGGCGCTGCAGGCTTAGCGTTCCACCCGCAAACCGATCATTGCGGCAGCTGCCAGCGCTGCTGGATCCATACAAATTATTCCTGCTCATGTTCATTATCCCTCGAAACAGCACAAAGAAGCTGTAATGGCGTCCAATTCATTACAGCTTCTTTGTATGGTCCAGACGGGTTATAACCAGTCTGCACATTGCTCCAGACTTGCTGTAGTCTCCTTCAGCTGCTGCTCAAGCTGAGCACGCGGCCATCTGTCGTCATCCCGTGCAAGGTCGCCCTGGATTAGGCGGAGCATCCAGATGGAGAAGATGGAGGCAAACAGCATGTACTCCCTCATAAAAGCCGCCGCATTCGTTCCGGATAAATAACCCCTGCTTTCAGCCGCCTCCAGATACGCTTGCAGAATTGCATTGCGGCTGTCCGCTGTCATTCTCTTCGGAAACAAGGGATGAGACATATCGATCATATGATACAGATCCCATAACGGGGAGCTCAGGTGGGTGTGCTCCCAATCCAGCACGACCAGCCGGCCCGCTGCAAGGGCATAGTTGCCTGAATGCAAATCGCCATGGGAAACAACCCGAAGATCCCGGAAAACGGTCTGCGCCATAGCTTCGTACAGGGTCTCCAGCCGCACTCGCGGAATAGACACATCCGATAAAGCCTCAATCGTTTCGGCTTGATCACGAAGAAGCTCGCCGACGATCGCTTCAATGGGGGGCTTGGGCCCCCTAAGCGGCGCATGGAACAGATGGTCCGTACTAAGCGAATGCAAGCCTGCAACCTGTCGGGCCAGCTCTATGGCCACCGGTTCCCGAAATCCGTGCTCCAGATGGCCGAGGTCTTCGAAAATGATGGTGTGCCGTCCGGTTTGAAGATTGAAGGAGCTGAGCAGCATTCTGGGGTAAATGGGAGGAAGCGACGGCAGGATGTGATCGTAGACCCATTTTTCTTTTCCCCACTGGTCATCATTCGTTAACGGCTTATAGATATAGCTCTGCCCGGGCAAGATGTAGATCCGTTCAACCGCCTGCCCGTTCATTCCCCGGTATATGATTTCCCGCCTGCTGATCAGCTCGCTGTTCAGCGTTCCGTCCGGCAGCATCACACCCTCAGGCAGTTTGGGTTCTGCTTCCATGTCATGACACCTTTCGTTTCTCATGGTTAAACTCTATTTTCTTAGTCTACCACGCGGACGGCCAAATTTGAATTTGCCAATCCTTAATCCGGGAAATCGGGGAGCATGAAGCCATGCCTCGGCAGTGCTGAATATTCGAGTGTAGGGGTTGCTTTTAAACAACCGGATCGCCGGGGCCGCTAAGTGCGTATCCGCTCAGGATGGGTATACACATTCATGCTGCCGCGGCGTATGAACCCCGCACAGGTGATGCCGAGATCCTCGGCAAGCTTCAGGGCCAGATCGGTGGGAGCGGACTTGGACAAAAGAATGCCGCAGCCGATCTTCGCCACCTTCAGCACAACCTCGGAGGAGAGGCGTCCGCTGAACGCAATGATTTTGTCCCCTGCCGGTATGCGGTTCTGCAGGCAGTGGCCATATATTTTGTCCAGTGCATTATGACGTCCGATATCGGTTCGTACAGCGATAATCCCATCCGACGTGCAGAGCGCCGCATTATGGACGCCCCCGGTCTGATGAAAATCCGTCGAGCTCTCCTGCAGCAGCCGCATCAGCTCCAGACACTGCTCCGCCGCAATTGGATGACGGCTCATAATCGTTTTCGCCGTCCTTGCGTCATTGTGAAAATAAAACTGCCTGCTCTTGCCGCAGCAGGACCCGATAAACCGTTTGGAATGGAACTCCTTGCCCGTCGATTGCTTGATATGAAGCTCGGCATAAGCATAACCCCGATCCTCGTCCAGCGTTAAGGATTTCAATTCATCGAATGTCCGGATTACGCCCTCGGAGGCGAGAAACCCGACAATCATATCCTGCAAATCGCTTGGCGTGCATACGATTGTGGCAAATTCCTCGCCGTCCAGACGGACAGTCAGCGGCATCTCCGTCGCGATTTCGTCATCCTGCTCCTCATGCTGACCGCCGTTGAACCGGATGACGCGCCATCCGGTAGTTACCTTGTTATCCACGCGCTGCACCTCCTTTCTGCCAACGCCTTTATAAGGCCGATGATTCACTGCCGGAACAAGTGGAGAACGTATTCACATGCACAGCCAGTCTATTGGGCCGGCCGGGCGTTTGGGAACAGCTCATATCAAGCCTTGTGTACCTGCCGGTTTCCTGGCAAAATGCCAGCTGTACGATCAAGACGGTATATCCATCTCCAGCTCATCAATCCGCTTCTCGACATATTTGGTATCCTTCAGCGCATGGAAGGTCTCGGCCTTCTCGATGATAACCGAGGTATTATATTCGGGAATACCCGCTTTCGGCTCATAGACGCCCTTGTGGAACAGCACATTTCCCTCCGGCCAGAACAGTTCAATATTGCCCGCGGCGATGTCCGCTTTCTTCGCCCGGGCATGCATCAATCCGCTGCGGTTATAGATCACGACAGCGCTGCCTTCGACGATCCCGAGCGCTGCGCAGTCGACGGCATTCATCAGGACATCATACCGGTCCGCCCCGTTGAAAGCATCGGTATCGCTGTACACCATGGAATTGAACTGCTTGCCGCGGCGGGTGGTCGCATAGAAATTCCCCTCGGGCTTACGCAGCTCCGGCAGCTCGATCGCAATGAGATTGCCCTTGCCGTCTGGCGTTGGACAGAGTCCATCCTCACACAGCCATGCACCCCCGTATTGAAAAACATCGCCCTTCCCCTGCAGCTTCTGGATGCCGTTATACGCGGGGGCCGCCTTGGCAATCTCCTCGCGAATGGCAGCCGCGCTCGCAAATGCCGCCCGATTATGCTGTCCGGGCTTCACTTTGGCCGCAAGCTCCGCATAGATCTGCCACTCCGCGCGCGCCTCCTCCACCCTTGGGCCGGCAATCTCCGGCGAGAAATAAACCATCCGCTCCGTCGATGTGGAGGTCCCTCCCCCCGGCTGCTCGTACCGGGTCATCGCCGGCAGCACAATCACTTCCTCCTGCGCGTCCGCAAGCGTCGATGTGTTCAGGACGATGTCCTGATGGACGCGAAGGTCCACAGCCTCCAGACATTCTCGCACAAACTCCGGGTCGGGCATGGTCTCAAGAAAATTGCCGCCGGACGTATAGAACACCTTCAGTCTGCGTTCATGATCGTCAGGAAGCTGCGTATTCTCCAGCGATACCCCCACGATATCCCCCTGCCAGCGGGGGAGCTCGAAGCCCCACACCTGCTCGATCCGCCCGATATCGTCCCCCTTGAATTCACCGCCCGGCAGACTGAAGGGATCGGCTCCCATCTCGCCGGAGCCCTGCACGCCGCTGTGTCCGCGGATGGGCATCAGACCGCAATGCTCACGCCCAAGAAACCCGCGCAGGAGAGCCAGATTGGCTACCTGCGAGATGTTGTCCGTGCCAAAACGGTGCTGGGTCAGCCCCATGCTCCATACGAATACCCCGGACTTCGCCCCTGCCAGAAGCTGCGCAAATTCGCGCATCCGCTCCTTGGTTAGTCCCGACGACTTCTCCAGCAGCCCCCATTGCTGGCCCATCACATGGGTCCGCAGCTCCTGAAATCCGTTCGCATGCTCCCGTACAAAATCATGGTCGATTGCCGAGCCCGGCTGCTCTTCCTCCATTTCAAACCAATGCTTCATCACGCCGTGCATGAACGCAATGTCCCCGCCGATATTGACCTGATAAAAATCATCCGCGAGCTTCGTTCCAAACAGCGCCGATTCGGCAATAGAGGGAATCCAATAGCCCTCCATCGCAGGCTCCCGGTAAGGGTTGATCACGATGATTTTGGTCCCGCGCCGCTTGGCCGCATACATATATTTGGTCGAGACCGGCTGGTTATTCGCCGCCACGCTGCCCCAGAAGACCAGCACATCCGTCCCAATCCAATCCTTGTAATTGCAGCTGGATGCTCCGATGCCTACGGAGCGTTTCAGTGCCGTCTTGGATGGCGAATGGCAGATGCGCGAAGCGTTGTCGATATTATTCGTACCGATGAAACGAGCCGCCTTGGCGGCGGCATAATACACTTCATTCGTAATGCCCCGCGCAGTCAGATAGAAAGCGAGCTGCTTGGGATCTATGCTGCGGATTTTAGCGGCGATCCGATCAAGCGCTTCATCCCAGGAGATGCGGCGGAACGAGCGCTCCCCTTTGCGCCTTAGAAGCGGATACGGCAGCCTTCCCAGCTTGCGGAGCGCGGTGCTGTCCAACTTCCGCAGCTCATCGATGTCCGCATGAAGCAGCTCCGGCCTGATCGCCGGCATCGTGTTCAGGCGCAGCACATTCAGCCGCGTCGTACACAGATGCGGGCCGGTCAGCGTCTGGTCGTAAAGACCGGATACACCAAGCGCGCAGCCGTCGCAGACACCCTGCGTCAAGATGCGGTAGGCATACGGAAGATTATCCCGATTGTCCCATACCACCTTCACCGTATCCCGAATGTGATGCGGCTTCAATTTGCCCAGGCCGAACGGCGCCTTGCCCACCCACAGCTTCGGGTCCGGCTTGCTCGGCAGCTTGATGCGGCCCGAATGCAGTGACTTTCCCATATGATTCATCTCCTCTTGCTTCATGAAATAATACAAAACCAGCATTCGCCATCCTCGGTGGCGAAGTTGGCCCCCTCAGATAATTGGATCCACGAAACCCCGCTGCCCGAAACACCCTCTAAGCAGGTTTGATCCTGCTTAGAGCATGCCTCCACCTCTGTACGGATGCTCCAGCACGGTAAAACCTTACTGCAGCTGCGCCGCGATTCCTCGCGAATGCCCGAAACAACCTCAAAGCCGGCCGAGATTTTCTTCCTTCTGGATACGAATCATAGAGCCTCGAAGAAACGTGTAACTTTCTATCGTTTAAAAATAAAAAGCCGCAGGAAAATGATTTCATCACGAAATCATCATCATGCGGCTGGTCCTGGGCAGGAACGCTGCCAAGCGCCAATCCTCTCCATTATAGGGAACCGAACTTCTGCTGAATGTCCTGATCGAATACGAAGATGGACATCCCGAAATCCTTATCAATATCAATATCAACAAACAAATCCATCAGCTTCGCCCCCAGCAGCTCTTCCATCTCGACGGGAGGCTCCTTGCGGTACATATCCTTCACCCACTGCGTGCGGGCTTCGCGCAGAATATGCTTTCCTTCCTCTGCTGCGGCCATAAACTTCTCCACCGGCGACAGATTGCCTTCCATCTCGCAAATCGCCCACTGCTTGCAGAAGGTCGTTGTGATCCGGCTTGGCCCTTTGCCCATATGCCGCTTCCGGTAAGCCTTGACCAAATTGCTGAACTCCGCTTCATAACGATTCATGGTTGATCCTCGCATGCCGGTGGACAGGCGGCAGGTTCGCTGCTCCTTATCGAACGGCCTTAATTTCTCATTATATGACCAACTTATCGCATTTATGACAAAGCCGCAACCCATATCCGGCTATAAGAATTTACAGCCGGGCTGCAAACTCCTGCCCAATCGTTCAGGCTTTAACCAGTCCATGCGGATCGATAACAAATTTCTTGGAAGCGCCTTTGTCAAACTCGGCGTAAGCCGCAGGAGCCTGATCCAGCGAAATTTTCGTTGCGTTGACCGCTTTGGCGATTTGGGCTCTGCCGCTTAAGATAGACATCATCAGATCCCGATGGTACTGCATAACCGGAGTTTGTCCGGTTACGAAGGTATGGGATTTCGCCCATCCCAGGCCGAAGCGGATTTTGAGCGTGCCATGCTTGGCATCCGCATCAATCGCGCCCGGATCACCCGTTACATATAGGCCCGGAATACCGAGGCGTCCGCCGGCTCTCGTAACTTCCATAATAGAGTTGAGCACCGTCGCCGGCGCTTCGCCGTGGGAATGGCCATGACCATGCGCCTCGAAGCCTACGCAGTCAACCGCGCAGTCCACTTCGGGCACGCCCAGAATCTGCTCGATTTGCTCGGACAAGTTCGCATGCTCCCGCAGATTGACGGTCTCGCAGCCGAAGCTTCTGGCTTGCGCCAATCGTTCGCTGTTCAGGTCGCCCACGATAACGACCGCCGCTCCCAGCAGCTGGGCCGAATGCGCGGCTGCCAGACCGACCGGACCCGCTCCGGCCACATAGACCGTCGAGCCGGGCTTGACACCTGCGCTAACCGCCCCGTGATAACCCGTCGGGAAAATATCCGAGAGCATCGTCAGATCCATAATTTTCTCCATGGCCTGGTCCTTGTCCGGGAATTTCAGAAGCTGAAAATCGGCGTAAGGGACCATGACGTATTCCGATTGTCCGCCTACCCAGCCGCCCATATCGACATAACCATAGGCTGAGCCGGGACGATCCGGATTCACGTTGAGACATACATGCGTGTTGCGCTCCTTGCAGCTGCGGCATCTTCCGCAAGCGATATTAAACGGAACGGAGACCAGGTCCCCTTTCCGGATGAATTCCACATCCCGGCCGACTTCGATGACCTCTCCCGTTATTTCATGACCCAGTACCAAACCGCTGGGAGCTGTCGTGCGTCCTCTGACCATATGCTGGTCGCTGCCGCAAATGTTGGTGGTCACGACCTTCAAAATAACGCCATGCTCACATTTGCGCCCCACATTTAGCGGGTTCACTCCCGGTCCGTCGCGAAGAATCAAATCCGGAAAGGAAATATCCTGCACCTCAACTTCCATAGGTTTCACATAAGCCACCGCACGATTTCCAGCCATTCACGTCACTCCCTTTGTGATGATAGGTTTGAATTAACAGGTTCATTCGAATTAAAATGGCCCTATTATTGTAAGCGTTATCACTAGCAATCTGTGTAAAAGTATACCATATTGCCTCTCATTTCACCACACCGGCAGAAAGAGAATCGGGGACAGTCTGGCAGAAGGTTCGGGAGAGGGCCTCTCCTTTGGCTGAACCGATAATTTCCGCTATATATCGGGAAATATCATCGCTTTCTCCGGCCTCTCGGCGGCGGTGGTGGAGATGTTTCACATCCCTATTTAAGAATTACTTCCTGCTCCCTGAGATCCAGTGAAAAAAATAGCTTCAACAACGGAGCCGGTTAAATACCGGCCTCCTGTAAAGTACAGGGCTGTGGGCTTGGGTTGACGTTCCTGGTTCCCACCCCGGGCAATTCCAAGTTTGCAGCCTGCTGCAAATAAGGTAAACTTGGAAGAAAAACGATGGAGGGCATCCCGCTTATGGAACAACGCTTCGTCAAGGAATCCCGCTGCTACAAAACCGCCAGAATTTTCCCGACCGATGTGAATAACCACAATACGCTGTTCGGGGGCAAGCTGATGGCCTATATCGATGATATTGCTTCCATCACGGCATCGAAGCACTGCCGCAAATCCGTCGTCACGGCCTCCACGGATTCCGTGGATTTCCTGCTGCCCATACGTCCGACGGATTCCGTCTGCCTCGAATCGATCGTGACCTGGACGGGCAGAAGCTCGATGGAAGTGTTCGTCAAGGTGATCACGGAGGACTTGCGGACGGGAATCCGGGCAATTGCGGCAACGGCTTTCCTCACCTTCGTAGCCCTGGACGAGAACCGCAAACCGGTAATGGTTCCGGATATCGTACCGGAGACGGCGGAGGAGAAGCGGCTGCACGAAACGGCCACACAGCGCGCCGAAATGCGGCGTTACCGAAGAGAAGAGAGCAAGAAATTCGCCGACTTCCTGCAAATGAGATTTCCTTGGGAATAATACCGGCTTAAACAGCAAGGCGACAGCTGCCGGATCATGGAAGAAAGAGGGTTGAAGGATGAAACTGCCGGAGATCAGGACCTATCTATTTCAGGACGACGGGACGATACCGAACAACCGGGTTCTGCCTGTTATTCTCTATCCTGGCGCTCTGAAGGATCAAGCGGCACAAACGGAGAACCTGTTCAACCGCCATCATTGGCTAAACAGCTGGACCAATGGCGTTTTTCCTTACCACCATTACCACAGCAATGCCCATGAAGTGCTTGGCGTCATTCGCGGATCGATAGCGCTGCAGCTTGGCGGAGAGCAAGGGGAACATGTGGAGCTGAGCGCCGGCGATGTTGTCGTGCTGCCGGCGGGAACCGGGCATAAGCGGCTGTCGGCATCCGCTGACTTTCAGGTCGCAGGCGCTTACCCGGACGGGATGGACTATAATCTGCGTACAGGAAAAGAAGGGGAACGGCCGCAGGTTCTGCAGGAAATTGAGCGGGTTCCCCTGCCTGATTGCGATCCTGTATTCGGCGAGTCGGGGCCGCTGCTCAGGCTTTGGAAGGGTTTGTTCTAGAAGGAAACCGCCCTGCTTTTAAAAAAAGTTTAATCGTGACCGCTGAAGTGATAACATAAGGGTTATAAGTTTGTTTATTCAATCAACCAACTAAAGGAGACTGTATATGACTGATAAACGCGTCATCCAATGGGGCATTATGGGCCCAGGCGGTATCTCAGGCACTTTCGCTTCCGAGGTTGCTCATGCCCCGGATGCCAAGATCGCAGCCGTAGCCGGCCGCACCCTCGAGAAAACGGAAGCTTTTGCAGCTAAATTCGGCATCCCGCAGGTTTATTCAAGCTTTGAGGAGCTGGCAAACGATCCCGCAGTGGATATTATCTACGTCGGTACGCTCCATACGATTCATAAGGAGAATGTGATGACCTGTCTGAGGGCGGGCAAACCTGTTCTCTGTGAGAAGCCTTTCACGATGAACGCAGCCGAGGCCAGGGAGATCGCCGACTATGCCAAGGAACAGGGCGTATTCGTCATGGAGGCAATGTGGACACGTTATCTTCCAGTCATCAAGAAAGTCAGAGAATGGCTGGCGAGCGGCGCAATCGGCGAGGTCAAGCTGCTCAAGGCTGAATTCGGCTTTGACGCCGGCTGGAATCCCGAAGGCCGGCTGCTGAATAAGAATAAGGGCGGCGGCACCCTGCTGGATGCCGGTATTTATCCGATTTCCTTTGCTTCGATGGTATTCGGCTCGCAGCCTACGAAAATTCTGAGCTCCGCCTTCATCGGAGAAACGGGCGTGGACGAGCAGTATTCATTGATTTTCGATTACAATGGCGCCGCTACGGCTTCACTGCATGGAGCGATCCGCTTATGGATGAATAACGATGCATGGATCTACGGGACGAAAGGAAAAATCCATATTCCCGAGTTTCTGTCTGCCAGAAAGGCTACATTATATGTAAATGGCCAAGAAGAAGAAACCGTAACCGACGACCGCACAATTACCGGGCATATGTTCCAGGCGCTGGAAGCCATGGAATGCGTGCGTGAAGGACGCACGGAGAGCTCCATCATGCCGGTGTCCGAGACGGTTCAGCTGATGGAAACAATGGATGCTGTCAGAGCCCAGTGGAACCTGACCTATGCGGGTGAATAATCTCGTAACCGCCCGGACTAAATTTCTGTTCTAACAGGAAGCGGCGACTGCTTTCTTCCATAACTAAGAACAACCCTCCAGCTCCGCTGCAAGCAGTGGTATTGGGGGGTTGTTTTGCAGTGCTGTTAATGGCATGAGCCGCTGCGTATGTATGAAGCTCACCACATCATGCGCCTTGGGATGAATTTTACATCAGGACAACAATCTGCTCTTTCCGGTTCCGGAGATAGGGTTTGCTTTGTCATTAAACTTCCGCAACAGCTCTATTGCTTCATGAAGGTATCCGGCACATATTCGATTCGCGAATCCGCCACGATAGTCAGCTGCTCCGAAGCCGCATCGTATTCGACCGGACCCTCCTTGATGTAGTACCAGGTCTTGACTGTTGGCGCATCCTCGAATTCGTGAAAGAGAAACATGTTAAGCTCATGGCTGAACTGCAGAAGCTCACGGATCTTCTCGTTCAAAGGCACCGATACCGTGAATTTCCATCCCTCGCCAAAGGGCTCCACCGTATAAGGAACAGCTTCTTTCTTCGTGTCAATAAAGATCGGCCCTCCGACCGCATGCTTGACGATAAAGGTTTCTTTCATGGACTAATGCCCTCCTTATGGCAGATCGATCAGCATGACGAATGAAGCCTCATCAGCCGATAATGTCAACCGGGATACGGATTCAATCCGCGCTGTATCTCTTGCAGCCATTGGCGTTCCGTTCACAGACAAAGAGCCTTCGATGTTAAAAAGGAACATCCGCCTGCCCTCTTCCTGCTTGAAGATCAGCTCCCTGCCGGCCTCCGGCCTGCCCAGATAAATCGTCATATCCTGCTGAATGCTCGCAGTCTGTCCTGCCCCATCCGGCGTCACAACCGGAACCAGCGTATTGATCAGCTGCTCCGCATCGTATCGGCCAGTTTCGTAAGAGGGAGCGAGCCCCCGCTCTCTGGGCATGAACCACAGCTGCAGCAGGTTCAGCTCTTCCGTCTCCGAGGGATTATATTCGGCATGCACAATTCCGGTGCCAGCGGACATGCGCTGAAGCTCGCCGGCCGATGCCGTCTCCACGTTGCCCAAACTGTCTTCATGACGAATTTGGCCCTTCAGCACAATACTGACAATTTCCATATCGCTGTGCGGATGAGCGCCAAAGCCCTTCCCCGGATCGAGAAAATCGTCATTGCACACGCGCATCACACCAAAGCCCGTATTGGCCGGATCAGCATATTCACCGAAGGAAAAGCTGGGACGTCCGCGCAGCCATCCATTATCGACCGAATATCTTTCGTCTGCGGGAAACACCTGGATCATACCGGTCTCCTCCTGTCTATATTTTTGATAGATTCCAACCAAAGTATAGTTATTCGCCCTATGTAATTCAACCATTTCTCCGTTTCCTCCGGAAACTCCTTCCCTTCTTAGCTCAATAAAAGCCGTCAGCGGGAGTTGGAAATTCCAACGGCCCTGCCGGCGGCTTTATTACTGTTCACGATTCCAAGAAAACTGTTGTATTCCGCGCTTCCCGTACTATGTTCTTCTGCTGCCGCCGCGCATGATGGCGCTCAAAATCAGAACGACGATGATGGCGCCGATAATGGCAGGAATAAGAGCGAAATCCGCTATATTCGGACCCCAGTCACCCAATATAAGCGTACCCAGCCAAGCGCCGACGAAGCCGGCTACTATATTCCCGATAATGCCGCCCGGTACGTCCCTGCCAGCAATCAATCCCCCTAGCCAACCGATAATGCCGCCAATAATCAATGTCCATAACAAATGCATGTGCATATCCCCCTTTTGTGTTCATCAATTATCAGTATTCACAACTGAGTATAAGGTTAATACCCTGTGAGGCAATGGATCAACCATGCTGTTCAACCGAGCCTTTCCCTATTCTATAAGCTTAAGGTATGAATCATGCCTATTGTCCGTCTGTTATGCAGAAAGTCCCGACACGAAATGCCATACATAATATGGCTTACATTGCGAAAAAGAATGAATCAGCAATTTCTTTCACGAATAAGCGCAATTTATGACGAAAATGCTCTTATAATGTAACAATAACAGAAAATGAAAAAAAACCTTACGGTAAGTGTTTTCAGGCACTTAAAGTAAGATTCTTGATTCCAAGCCGGTTCTGTGCGTCACTGACTATAATGCTGCATTATTATTCTGGAACTCTGCTCGTGGAAGCTCTGACTACCAATTGGACATCAAAAACCTCCTGCAGCGCTTCCTCCGGGGCATTAAGGCCGTGGATGATATCTATCAGCGTCTGGGCAGCTTTCATGCCCATCTGCTTGACCGGCTGCCTCACAGTCGTCAGTGGCGGATACAGATCAGAGCTTCCCGGGACGTCATTCGCCCCTACGACGGAGATATCCTCCGGAATACGGATGCCCTTGGAACGGAAATGGCGGTATAAAGCCGGAATGAACTGATCGTTGGTCACATAAAGGGCCGTCGTTTGGGGATACCGCAGCAGATAATGGTCGATTTGGGCGCATATGTCCATCTCGTCGAGGTTGGACACATTGATCAAATGATTTTCCGTAAAATCCTGGAGACCAAGAGTCTCCGTGGCTTCTCTGACTCCGGCCAGCCTCTCGTGATGATCCGCCGAATGGATTTCGTCCACAACGGCAATATGCTTATGATTCATATGCGCGAGATGCTGCAGCGCAATAAATCCGCCTTTGCGATGGTCGGCACGGATATAGTGGATCTTGTAATCCTTGAGCTGATTGAACAGCAGAACACTCGGGACCGCTCTGGCAATATCGTTGTAATGCTCCTCGTTATACGGAATTGACGTAAAGATTGCCCCGCCAATTCCTTTCTCTGCAAAGTAGCCGGCCAAATCATTGCGCTTCTTGGGCAGCTCGTCCACCGGGCACAGCTTGATGCTCAGCTTCTCGGCAAAAGCCGCCTCGCTGATCCCAGCCAAAATGCTGTTCTCCAGCTGCAGGGATTGCGCCGTCGTGAAGAAGGCCAGATCTTTGGATTTATTCAAATTCGCACCCAGTTTGGGCATGAAATTCGCGCTGTGTATGATTTCCAGCACTTTCTCGCGTGTCTTGACGCTCACGGCTGCCGGATTATTCATGACTCTGGAGACGGTTGCAATGGAAACTCCTGCTTGTTTGGCGATATCGTAGATGTTCATTTCATTCTCCCTGATCATTTTTCTTTCATTATAACACTATATATGTAAGACTTACAACATATGCAATCCATCCACCCAGTAAATGAGGAAGGGAAGAATTATTGATGAAATAATAAATGTAAGAGTTACATTTATGCTTGACAGGACCGCTATTGCCGATTATGAATGCAGCTGATGAAGCGAGTAGATCTGTGAAAAAAAAGAGGAAAGAGCTGCGAAAAAGCCAAATAAGCTGTTGAAGGGCATGCGTCCGCACATTGAAATCTATATACAAAAAGAGAAGCAAGAAAAGAGGCTGCACTGATGGATAGCCACTTTTCTTGCTTCTTCTGCGGATATGGTTTCAATCATGGTGAAGAACAACTCTATGTTTAAACGCTCAATCGTATCCATTTCCTTCCCCGCCCGTGAACGTAGCGAGGTACCAGTGGTTGCCGAAGGGGTCCTCGATTCCTCCGCTTCGTTCTCCGTATGGCATGTTTGCCGGCGCATAGAGTGAGGCTGCACCCGCTGCCAGAGCGCGTGTGTAGCATTCATCTGTATCGGCGACAAAAATATGAAGCGTACTGGTTCTTGCCGGAAATTGATCACTGGCCTCCGACAGCTCAATAATTGAATCGCCAATGCGAACCTCGGCATGTGTAATTCTACCTTCGTTATCCGAATTGCGGCTGAGCTCCTCCGCATGAAAAACCTGCTTAAGAAAGTCCATCAGGCCTGCGGCATCCTTTGCAATGAAATAAGACGTTACTGTGCTGTAATTACGCGGTTTATACGAATCGGACATGATATTTGCTCCCTTCGTTTATTTGTATTTCTGCGAGTGCTAATATAATGAATCATATACGCTCCGTGTTTAATCTGTCCATATCCGTGGTATGTACACATACACGACACTTAAGGAGAGGTGAACCTATAATGGAACATCCTATGGTGAAATGCAGCGTTGCAAATTGTCAGCATTGGGAATCCGGCAACAACTGTGTGGCGGAGACGATTATGATCGAGATCAATGCGCATGCAGACAGCCCGCTTCCGCAAGGCTCAGGAAGCGAGAAATACGACACAAAGCATCAGGATTCTGCTGGTGGCGCAACCGATACCTGCTGTCACACGTTTCAGGAGCGTACTCATTAAGCGGAAATCAAGCGGGTGGCTTACAGTGCGCTGGTTACCACAAACGGATATATGCCAGGCTAAGCAAACTCATGTAAGCGGTGAGTTTGCTTTTTTATTTACACGATAAGCAGGATTATAATTGGCTATATGCTGCTTCTATTTCCGGGGGGAAGAAACTGGGCTAAGCAGCCCGAGGACGGCGACAGCCGGTTCTTCTGGCTCTGCCCCGCGCCATTTTGATACGTTTGAACCCTGCCGCCTTTTTTGTGGAGATGGTGCTCGCATTTATCCATTATCAACAAATTCTTCATATACTCGGCTGCTTTTTGGGAGAATAATTAATAACAGGAAGGGGAGGAATCTCAATGTCATTGTTACCCACACTTATGGAATTCAACAAACAATTCGTGGAACAGAAGCAGTATGAAGCCTATTTGACCGACAGGTTCCCCGAGAAAAAAATAGCCATCCTCTCCTGCATGGATACCCGATTGAGCGAGCTGCTGCCAAGAGCGCTCAACCTGCGGAACGGCGATGCCAAAATCATTAAGAATGCCGGCGCTATCCTCACGCAGCCTTTCGGCAGCGCCATGCGCAGTATTCTGGTCGCGATCTATGAGATGGATGCGCGCGAGGTGCTGGTCATCGGGCATCACGGCTGCGGGATGACCAATCTGGATTCCGCTGCAATGGTCGAGAAATTTCGGCAGCAGGGAATTCCTGACCTGACTATCTCTACCCTGGAGAACGCAGGAATCAGGATGGACCGGTTCCTGAAGGGCTTCTCAAGCCCCGAGGAGGGTGTGAAACACAGCGTTTCGCTCATCCGAAATCATCCGCTGGTGCCCCAGTCCGTACTTGTTCATGGTCTTCTGATCCATCCCGAGACAGGCGCGCTGGAGCTCTTAATGGAGAATTACAGGGAATCACCCTGATCCAGTGCCCGGATGGATCATATAGGCATTCGCAACATTTGATCCGGCCTTCCCGTCTTAGGAGTGGGTAATACTGACAAACTCATTCCAGGAGGGACAGCCTTATGAAAAAAAAGAGATGGCTTGCGCTTGCCCTATCGTCCATGCTGCTTTTACCTGCGGCTGTTCATGCCGG
Source organism: Paenibacillus sp. JT22N12 (assembly GCF_056269365.1). Lineage (NCBI taxonomy): Bacteria > Bacillati > Bacillota > Bacilli > Caryophanales > Paenibacillaceae > Paenibacillus > Paenibacillus sp. JT22N12. The sequence continues at coordinate 303,896 of NZ_JBWDNU010000007.1, forward strand.
CGCTCCGGCCAATTACAGACTGGGCTGGTCCGGCGGAGGCCTAGAATCGGGCGGATCTGCCATGATCAAGAACGGCGTAACCTATCTTGATGCCATGGGAATCGGCGGCTCGGCAGGGCTTACGGTTCAAGCGGACGCTTCGGGAAGCCGGATTCAGTTCGACGGCTGGGACAAGCATTTTGCCATTCGCATCGGCTCAAGGACGGGCATGCTTGACGGCAAGCTGACCGACCTTGGAGCCGTCGTCATTAAGCAGGGAGAACATGTGTATGTTCCAGCACGGTTTCTTGTCCATGCTCTGGAAGGCGGAACGGTTAGCTGGGATGCCAAGAACAACCTGATCATGGCCAATGGACTGCATTTCTTCAAACAATACTCCCAGACCTTCGAAGGGTCCACTTACTCGGTCAACGTAGAAAACGGCGAGCTTTTTGTCACAAAAGGCACAGGAGAGCCGCGCAGACTTGCTTCCCTTGGTCCCTATGCCGATCTTCTCAGTATGCAGTTTGCCAAGACGAAGGGCGGGCTGCTCGTCCTGACCGTCAATAACAGTTATGGTGAACCGCATATCAATCATCAGACGCTTACATTGGTGATCAAGAACGGGAGCCTCATCCGGCAGTCGGACGTCAAGTACTGGATGCGCTGGGAACAGAATGTCACGCAATTCGGGGATCAACTGCTGCTTACCGACGGCAGGACGCTCCGCCTCATTCAAGATGGAACGGGAGCCGTTACACAGACGATTGACCTGGTGAAGATGGGCGGTGAGGACGACAGCTATTTCATCGAAGCCTTCGACAAGGATTTCCTGCTGATCCGCCCCAACCAGAAAGGGCTGCTCACGCTCATTGACCGTGCGACAGGAACGAGCACTCTCCTCTACAAGAAGCTGCTGACGGCTGAGGAGCAGGATTATGCGGAGAATAACGATGTTCCTTATTACGGCGATCAGCTGAAGTACGTGAAGCGCGAAAGCGGCACGCTATATTTCGTGAACAATGCCGATGCCCCTTCCAAGCCGGAGTATACCTACACGCTTGGAGGAGCTTAGCCTATTCAGCGCCATAACGAGCAGCAAAAGGACGGTCTTCAGGGTCAAATCGAGCCTGGAGACCGTCCTTTATCGATCTTATAGAATGTATAAGTTTCACGCCTGTACATTTCTATAAGGTCGAAGGGAAGAAACTAACGGCGCCGCAACGGGACGGCGGCAGCCGTTTCTTCTTGTTTGGCAGCCGTCAACCATTGGCTGCCTCTTCTTTTGCCATCGAACGAATGTAGAAGAATCCCAGCACCGAGCACAGCAGGAAGGTGAAGAATGCCATCGCAGCGGCCTGCTCGCGTTCCTGGAACACGCCGAATACCTGCTGCATGGACACGCCGAGCATTTGAGGCGAGTTGGCGCCCAATAGAAATGGCGCGGTAAAGGAGCCGATAACGCCCATGAACACAAAAGTCAGCGCAACAAGAAAGGTCTTATAGGACAAGGGAAAGATGAAGCGCAGAAAAATCCGCAGCTTGCCTGCGCCCATGTCGCGCGCGCTCTCGATGATGGAAGCCGGAATACCTGCCAACGCAGAGCTCAGCAGCATCGTTGCGAACGGAATATTAAACCATAAGTTCGCTATAATGATGCCCTTCTCATCGAAAATAATTCGCGGCAGGACGATCCCGAGCGGCATCAGCAGCCGGGCCAGCCAGCCGTGATTGCCCAGAAGATTCATCAGCCCGTATGTGGCGATTACGCCCGGAATGAACAAGGGAATCATATACGTTTTGCGGATCCAATCGACCAGCTTTCCCGAGCTGAACCGCATATAAAGCGCCATCGAGTAGCTGACCAGCAGCACCAATGCACAGGACAGGAGAGTAACCTTAATCGTGAAAATGATGTTCGAGCGCATCCCTTTATCCGTGAACAGGAACTGGTAGCGGCTCAGATCGTAACCGCCCGAATCGTTGCCCAGACTGGAGATGAGAGACTGTACGATCGGAATGACGACAATGATCAGCAGCAGAAGAAAAGAAGGGCTGACCATAATCAGCCCCGCTATCGCTTGCTTGACTTCCTTCCTCATTGCGCAGCTACGTCGCTCTGCCAGCGTTTGTTGATTTCGGTGCCGAGGTCCCCGATATTGAATGTGCGGAATCCTTCGGAAACGCCTTTGAATTTATCCTGCATCTCCTGTGACATTTGCGTGAGCTGAATGCCCGGGAAACCGTTCATTTTGTCCACGATAACCGCTTGCGCTTCCGGAGACAGAACGAAATTCAGAAACTGGTTGACAGCGTCTTTCTTCTCGGAAAGCTTGTTCACCATCAGATAAGTCGGCCCGCCGTTGAAGCCCGGCGTAATTTGCTGCATTTTCACCGTGTCCGGAAGCAGCTTCTCATTCAGCTGCTGGAGCACCATATCCGACCAGGCCGGAATCATTTCCACTTCTCCGCTGGTCAGCAGATCAAGCGTACCCTGATTCTTCTTCGGATAAATCCCTTTGCCGTACACATATTTGCCAAGCTCCTTCAACGTATTGAAGCCGCTGTCCCACTTCGCCATAATGGCAGGATCGCTGTTATGAATATCTTCCTCGGGCAAATCCTTGTAAAGCACAGTGGTGACAAAAGAGCTTCCGGCACCGCCGGTGGACGGATCGTTATAGGCGAATTTCTCCGGATTTTGTTTGATCCACTCCAGCAATTCATCCAGGGTGGTCGGAGGGTTGGTTACCTTCGAGCTGTCATAGGCAAGCAGGACAGCGGAAGAACGGTACGGAACAGCCAGATTGGAAACGTCGCTCATCGTCTCTGCATCGATATTGGCGAGATTAGGAATGCCGGTAGTGTCAAGCGCGGACCAGACATCGTCTTTGCCGCCCTGGGTAACTACGTTGATGCCGTCCTCGTAGAGATCGATATCGCCTGAGCCCTTGCCTGCCTGCTTGGCAGCCAAAATCCGGTCGTAGGTCGATTCGGAGCCCGTTCCGGAAGGAATATAGACCTCTTTTACTTTGACTTTATCGTTCTGCTTCTCGAACATCGGGATCAGCGTATCCCACAGATCCTTCACGTTCTGGGAGCCCGTAAAATAAAACTGGAATTCCACCGGTTCTGCGTTCTCAGCAGGCGAAGCGGCGTTGGAAGATGTGTTGTTGGCCGCAGCGGGAGTCCCCTCTGCATTTGAGTTATCCTTGCTGCCGCAGCCGGCCATTACCATTACGGTCAACGTCAGTGCGCACAACGTCGTCAATGTCTTTTTCAAGCGTATCATCCCAATCATCCTCCTAAAGTTTGCTTATAGGTTATTTGGATAAGCGATCATAGCAGCAAAGCCAACATGAACCTTCTGTCCCGCCTTAAGCAGCTGGACAGCTTCCTTGGATTGAAAACTCCGAATTACTCCGTGCTTGTCCAATTCGACCGATACTTCGGCATAATGCCCGAGAATCATAATTTGCTTTATTGTCCCGGTCAGACCCTGCCCTTGAAAAGGTTCCTTGCCCAGACTGACGTCCTCCGGCCTCACGGCCACCTTGACTTGTCCCGAAAGACGTTTCGTGTTCGGCCATGCAAGCGGCCCTACCCGAATCCGTTCTTCGTCCACCACCCCCTCCAGAAAATTCATTTTGCCAATAAACTCGGCGACGTATAACGTCTCCGGCTCGTTGTAAATGTGCTGCGGCTGCGCAATTTGTTCAATATGGCCATGATTCATGACAACGATCCGGTCCGACAAGGACAGCGCCTCTTCCTGATCATGGGTGACGAACACCATCGTAAGGCCGGTCTGCGTCTGAATCTCCCTCAGCTCTTCCCGCATCTCATGCCTCAGCTTCGCATCGAGTGCGGAGAAGGGCTCGTCCAGCAGCAGCACAGCCGGCTTGAGCAGCAGCGACCGCGCCAACGCTACCCGCTGCTGCTGGCCTCCCGACAGCTGGCCCGGAAACTTCTTCTCCGCCCCGGGCAGACGCACAAGCCGAAGCACATCCGCCACCGCGCTCTTGATATCCGCTTTTGGCATACGGCGAATCTTCAGGCCGAAGGCCAGATTGTCGAATACAGACATATGCGGCCATAGATTGTAGCTTTGGAACACCATCGAAGTCGGGCGTTTCTCTGGCGGCAGCTTGATCACGCTTTGGCCTTCGATCAGGATATCTCCCGAATCGGGCTCGAGAAAGCCTCCAATACTGCGGAGCACGGTTGTTTTTCCGCAGCCGGATGGTCCGAGCAGCGTCACCAGCTCGCCTTTGTTCACTTCAAGGTTGATGCCGGAGACGCCCTCGCCCGTTTTGTACCGTTTGGTCATGCCGCGGACGGCTAATTGAATGCTCATCTATTCCAATCCTCCTCTAACGAAACCGGATGCTGCCCAAAACCGTTACTTCACTTGAAATCCGCTGGCGAGCACGTCCGCGCTCACAAGACGCTGTGCAGCCAGCAGCAGAATGATGGTCGGCGCCGTCAAAATAATCGAGAATACTGCGCCGGCGCTGCTCGGAAAGTCCGAAATAATCGAATACATGATAACCGGCATCGTCTTGTAATCGGGAATCCCGACGAGGAACGTGCCCTGTGCTTCATCAAGCGAATTCAAAAAGGTAAACACGGACGCCACGATAATGCCGGGCATGGCCATCGGCAGCGTAATACTCCGGAATACCCGGAAGGGAGTTGCTCCGACATCCCGGGCGGATTCCTCCTGCGGAGCCTGCACATTGCGGAAGGCGGCCGTCGGGATCCAGGTCATGAACATCAGCACATTGATCATATGAATGAGTACGACTCCCAGCAGCGTGTTCATCAGCCCCACCTTATAGAAGAGCACTGCTATCGACACATAAAGCCCCATCTTCGGAAACGCGTGCGTCAGCAGGAACGAGAATAGAAACACTCTTTTAAACGGAAAGCGGATGCGGGCGAACGCATAAGCTGCGGGAACGCACAGAACGATGGACAGCGCCGTCACTATTGCCGCGATCATAAAAGACAGCCCGATCGATTGGGCAATATCATCCTGCTTCAGCACGAAGTCCCACCATCGGAAAGACCACTGCTGCGGCAGCATATTGGGGTAGTTCCACTGATCGCTGAAAGCCAGTACGACCAGATTCAGCAGCGGACCGGCGAAAAACACGGCGAACACCGTCAGGAGAATAAACTCAATGATCCTTCGTTTGCCGACGGCTTTAAAATACCATCCCAAGAAATTCCCTCCTTTTTAGGTCGATTGGCGAAGCATGATTTCACTTGCGTATTCATACAGCTTGGGCAGGTCCTGATCCTGGTGAATCAGTCGATCAAGCAGATCGACGGCGTCATGACCCATCTGGTCCGTGTCCACCTTTACCGTTGTGAGCGATGGCGTATATGCGGCTGCAAAATCAATATCGTCAAAGCCCATAACCGCCACCTGCCTGGGGATCTGGACGGATTTTTCCAGCAGAACCTTCATGGCGCCAAGCGCCAGCATATCGTTCGTGGTGAAGAGGACAGTATATCCGCCGCGATTGAATGTTTCCCAATGCTCGTTCAGGAGACGGCAGCCATGCGCAAAGTCCGATTCCATAGAAGGGATGACGGACACATCCGATTCGTCGATGCCCAGCTGCTCCAGACCCAGCCGAAAGCCCTTTAGCCGCAAATTATGGCTTCGATGCTCCTGCGGACCGGCGATGACGAAAAACTTCCGGTGTCCGAGCCCATGCAGGTAGGCTGCCGCCCGTCCTCCGCCCACCTCGTCATTGCTGACGAGATGAATCACGTCCGGATCGTCGGTCGAGCCGTTCACCATCAGATAGGGCACATTGAATTTTTTGACGTGGTCGATGACGTTCTTCTGCAACCTGCTGATCAGAATGAGACCGTCGACGCGCTGCTCCAGCATGTAATCGGTCGAACGCACCGACATCTCCTGATCGGTCTTGAGAAATACCGAGTAGCCCCGCCGTTCGGCAGCCATCAGGATGGAATCGATCAGCTTGCCATACAGCGGATGGGAGACGATCGGCTGTTTCTCGCGGAAGACGATCACTCCGATGTTGTTCGTCCGTTTGGCGACCATCGCTCTAGCCACCGCGTTCGGCTTGTATTGCAGCTGCTCCACAACCCCGAGGACGCGGTCCCGCACTTCCTGACTGGCATAGCCTTTGCCTGAGATGACTCTCGATGCGGTCGATTTGGACACGCCGGCCATCGAAGCGATTTCTTTGATGTTATAGCTCATCCGCCGCACTCTCTTTTCGCCACTGTTGTTTGACAAGCAGCAATGCCGCTACGTCTCTGGTAGTTATGGAACCTACGCCCATCGCGGCGTACTTTTTCATTTCCTGCGCTTCGTTGACCGTCCAGATAAAGACGGACAGCCCTTTATCGGCAGCAAAGTCCATGAGTTCGGGACGAACAATCTGATAGGGTACATTGAGGCCGAAGCAGCCGGAGTCTGCCGCTTCCCGGCAAGCCTGCCCGACCGCGTCCATAAATTCGTTGTTCCTGAAGCTGTTGATATCTACGTTCAACAGCTTCGCGATTCCGTGATCATGGCTGCTCGCCTGGAGGGCTCTGTCATATTCGCAGCCGGTCAGAAACACCCGGTCGACAATATCCAGCTTCCGGACCAGAGCGGCAACCGGCCCGATGCTGTCATCCGTCTTGAGGTCGAGATTCATTCGCGCGCCCGGATAGTTATCCAGCAGCTTCAGCACCGTCTCCAGAAGAACAATCGGCGCCGCCAATCCTTCGTTCAATTCCTGAAGCGTCAGACCCGATACGCTTCCCTCACGCCCATCGGCCAACCGTACCCGGTCATCGTGGCTCAGTACGGGAATTCCGTCGCGGGTAACCCGGATGTCATCCTCGATAATATCGGCCCCCAGCGAAAGTCCTTCACGGGCGGATGCAGCAGAGTTGTCCGGCATTCCCATACATCCGGTATGGGCCGTCACAAGCGGAAATTCGATCATGTCACCAGCTCCTGTTCAAAGTAAATAGCGTTCGTAAAAGCGACCATCGTCCTGACGCCCCGGACGATTCCCCGCAATTCGGCCCGGATCCACAGCAGCCCTTCCCGCGGCACGGCGAAATGCAGATCCTGCGTTCCATCGGATGCTTCAAGCGGACGCTCCTCCAAGACTCCGTTATTGCTCGTCAGGAGGATGCGGTAATCCGGATTTGGCAGGTCCCACAATCCGCTGCGGACAGCGAAATCTATCGTGATGCGCGCCGAAGTACTGGCCTCATCAGCCGGTACGATGCTCCCAAGCCTGTAAGCCGGTCCGCCCTCGGTCGCCCCCAGCTCCAATGTAACGAGAGGGCCGATCGTGACCGATACCCGTCCCTGACGGAGCGCCTTCACCGCTTCTTCGCTTACCTGTCCCGCTTCGTCTTCCAGTCCCAAATACGTGACGGAGACCGGCTCATCCGTCTCTGACTGTTCGTGCCAATCGCGTCCCGAGGTTGCCGCCAGACGATAGCCCTCATTCAGCTTATCCGTCCACAGCGAGAATGCGCGTGAATTATCCGTCTTGATCGGAGCGAAGGTTCCCGACCACACCTCGATATAATCGAAGCTATTCCAATCATCCACCTCGTATTCCCAGTAGCAGCCTGTACAAGCCGGACTTCCTATCCGGAACGGATGAGCAAGCCCCGCAGCTCCCCCGTGGTGATGAACGGCGGATACGCCGCTGTGGATATTGCCCTGGTTCGCCTCGCGCCAGTCCGCGAATGCCGACAGCCCGACGGTGACCATATGCCCATAGAATGTCGTCCATTCCATGCCCGGAAGAATGACCAGTCCCGTGGCCTGCTCCACCGCTTCCTTGTCCGCCAGACCGGACATCGTGTTATGATCGGTGAGCGCAAGGCCATCGAAGCCGAGCTTGGCCGCTCCGGCTGCCAATTCATGCAGTGTCTGCTTTCCGTCGCTGTGAAGGGTGTGGGTATGAAGCTCGCAGGCTAACCATTTCATGACTTCTCTTCCTCCTCCGGAATCCATGCTTCCAAATGATAGGTGCACTCCTCCGTAACGATGGAATGGAAGCTTAGCGTTATAGTCCATTCCCCCGCTCCAATTCTTCCCTTCGCAAGTCCCGGGGAAGCCTCGCTATGCGAAAGCAGGAATTGCTGCTTCGGATCGTGCCGGTGGCAAGCTCCGCGATAGCCGTCCGGATCGTCCACCGATAAGGTGATGAGATTGCTCAGCGGCAAGTAGCGGTCGATCCCGGCTATCGCCAGCTCTCTTTGCTCCGGCAGGACATACAGCTCCATGCTTTGTTCCAGCAATCTGCGCGCCTTGCTATCGTCCTCCAGCAGCTTGGGCGAATATTCAAAACGAATGCGCAGAGCATCAGCAGGCTGGTCCAGTGTAAACGGATAACGGATATGTGTCCGGGAATCTCCCGGTTTAACAGTGGTTTTTATATCAATCAGCATGAGAGTATCCCCCCTGATGTCATTATTGTGGGAACGGTCCCATGGCTATAATTTAACCCTCATTTATTAGAGCAATGTCTTCTGGACAATAACAGTTTGTAAAGATGCGCGGGAGCGACAACTATGTATGAATCCATCCAAGCGACCCGTCATACCCGAAAAACGGGAAGAAACGGCGGTCTTTCGTCCGCTGATGGGCGAAGTCATGCGTTTTCGCAATATAATATAAGGATGATATGGTAATTATTTATATTTTTCGTTTTCAAGAAAAAAACCGTACCGATCACAAGAAGTGATCGTACGGTTCTCTATCATCCGCCTAGGTTCAGATCCTGATCAATCTTCATCCTCGTCGCGTTTCTCTTCAGGTGGAGGCACAATCATAGCCTTTTTCCGGCGTTTTCTGCTTGTGATTCTTCTTATGAGCAGAATAACCAGCAGCACGGCCACTACCAGCAGAATCCCTGCACCAATCAGGATATGCTTGATATGGGGGATCAGGAACGCGAACTGGATCTCTGTCGGCTTCGTCATCGAGAGGTCCCATTTCATCGTATGGCCATCAACTTGATCAGCGTTATTATTTCCGAAGGTGGAGATTGGCAGCGTGAGCAGAAAATCAAGATTGAGCTGCGAAAGCGCTAGCTTGATGAGGGTATCCGGCACCTTCAGCCAGTCCTGATTCCGGATCAGCGGATCAAGATATTTTCCGATATCGACCGTCAGGCGGATTTCAACCCGGGTGTAAAAGAAGTGCTTCGTCGTTTTGACGATATTTTGTTGATCCGCGAAGTTCCACTGCTTGATGCCCTCCTGCAGGGAACCGAAGCTTTTGTGAAGCAAATAATCAGTCCCGGTGCCCTGTTCCCGGGTCTCATAGTCGATGCCCAGCTCCTCAGCCTTGGCCTGCAGCATCTCCCCCAGCTTGCCGCCCACGAGCTTCTGCGTGCTCTCCTTCAAGGTGACCTTCATGTCCAGATCCGCACTGCCGTCCTTCCGGAGCGAGACATGGGCTGAACCATTCGCGCATCCCGCAAGCAGCGCGATCACGAGCGCGCATATACCCCATTTCGGCCATCTGCTGTACATAAAACATCCCCTACTTTTTCTTCCATCTGTGGTATATGGCTTGTCATTTTTGAGAGTTGATCAAACGATACAAATATGACAAAAATCCCCATTCGGTTTTGCTTGACCAAATAGGGGAATTTACTTTATACCGACCTCCACCAGGGAGAAGTCGGATAGTCGGGTGCTCCGAGAACCAGCGTCTGTCCGATCTGCGGGGCAGCCAGCGCTACTTTGTTTTCTCTGGCGGCTTTGGACACCCTCTCGATGGGATCGGTCCATTCATGCATGGCCAAGGTGAATGCTCCCCAATGGATCGGGATCATCAGATTGCCCCTTACATCCAGATGGGCTTGCACGGACTCCTCCGGCAGCATATGGATGCCTGCCCATCGCCGATCGTATTGCCCGCACTCCATGAAGGTTAAGTCGAAGGGGCCGTATTTCTGTCCAATCGCTTGAAAATGATCCCCATACCCGCTGTCTCCGCTAAAAAAGACGCTGACATTCCGGCCTTTAATGACCCAGGAGCACCATAATGTGGCCTCACGGTCGCCAAGCCCCCTGCCGGAGAAATGCCTGGCCGGCGTGCATGCCAGCTGAAGCCCTTCATATTGAAATTCGCTCCACCAGTCATGCTCCTGGATCTTCGCTTTGTCCACGCCCCACCTCTCCAGATGCGGCCCCACGCCCAAGGGGACAATGAACTGCTTCACACGGTCCTTGATTCTCTTGATCGAGCCGTAATCCAGGTGATCGTAATGATCGTGGGAAATCAGCACCGCGTCGATGAAGGGCAGCTGCGCAAGCTCAAGCGGAACGCTCCTGCTAAAGCGTCTGTTTCCGAATATCTGCACCGGCATAGGGGCTTTGCCGAACATGGGGTCAATCAGCAGCGTCTTCCCTTCCAGCTCCAGCATGAGCGCGGAATGGCCGAACCATCTGACAACGGTCTGATCAGGGAGCTCTGCGTACGGCACAGCCGACGTCACGGTCCCAATCGGTCTGGCAGGCTTCCGGTTCGTATTGGTCCGCATATAATCTCTCAATATACTGATTAAAGTCTTGGGATCCATCGCCATCGAGGTCGGCGTGGCATTCATGAACCTGCCTTTGGCGTAATTGCCCGATTGCTTGTACATCTCCAGAGTTTCACCCGACGCCCGTCCGCCAAAGGCCGGATTAAGCTTCAGAAACAGATAACCCAGCAGAATCAGTCCGATAATGATAATAAGTACAGTCAGGATGATCATCATTCTCCTCTAATCCTCGTAGCCCGCGATCCCCTTCTCCATCAGAAAATCCATTTCGGCCTCCAGAATGGATTCCACGGTCGGCTCGTCCAGCTTGATATCAGGACGGCTGAGCACATAATCCACAAGCTCGTCGCTGTCGACCTCGACTTCGCCTTTGGCGTTTTCCTTGGAACCGTTGATGAAGGTCTGTTCATGCTTCAATACCAGCTTAATGCTGGCTGCATTGACTTTTACCTGATCGGCTATGTACTGTACAAGCTCCTGCTCATTGACTTCTTCGCTCATCGCATTGTCATCTCCTTAGTTGTCTTGAATGCTGCCATTGTAACACAGCGCAGACTTAATTTCTAAGCCCCGGGAAGTCACCCACCAGCACGGACAAATACTGCTTCAAATTCTCCAGCTCGTCTGGTGTCCGATCGCCAATCTCGCCGTCGCAATCGATTTCCTGTCCGGGGGATGCCTCGATGGAAAGCTTGCCGGTCTTGAAGTAACGGATGGCGCCGCCCTCGGGCATTTCATTGGTCAGCTTCAGCGCAATGGCCTTCCAGGCCAGCTCCATAGAGGTTTCCTTGATGATCAGAACATCGAACTTTCCATCCTCCAGATCAGTTTCCGGAAAGAAGGTCCGCATTCCCCCGGTGAAAGCGCCGTTGCCGATGACGAGCAAGCAGGCCGTAGCGTCATAATCGAAATCCGCACTTTTGATTTTCAGGGAGAAGGGCTCGAACCCCGTGATTGACTGCGCCGCGGAAATATAATAGGAAAGCTTGCCGAACCGTTCCTTCTTGTCCGAGTCCACGTTGTTCGATACCAGCGTAATCAGTCCGATTCCCCAAAAGTTGAGGAAATAGCGGCTGCCGGATTTGCCCACATCCACCTGCTTCACCTGATTGGCCAGAATCTGCTCCACCGCGAGCAGAGGGTCCTGATTCATTCCAATCGCCCTGGAGAAATCATTGCATGTGCCCCCGGGCAAAATAGCAAACAATGGCCGCCGCTCCAGGGGACACAGCGCATTGATGAGCTCATGGACCGTCCCGTCTCCCCCCGCGCCAATTATCAGATCAAATTCGCTGGCATGCTTCCCGATATATGCAGCGCCGTCACCCGCAGCCTCCGTTGTATAAACGACAACCTCTTCATAGCGCTGCTTAAGCTTATCTGAAATAATGCCGATTTGATTCACCATCGTGGATTTGCCTGCAGCGGGGTTGAGAATAATAACTGCTCTTTGCATGCTCATTCTCCTTTACCAGCCGTTTGGAAGATATACTTCCATTATATACAAGCTGCGGCGGCAGAGAAAGCCGGACCTGACTGAGCTGACGCAAAACGCGTGGAGGGATAAAGTTCCATGACATGCGGATAACCCGTGGGAGCAGCGACTTACCACCCTGTTTGGCATAGCCCGCTCGACGTGTAAATAGGTTATACTTACTACATACGAATAGACGAAAGGGGCGGCCCCTAATGGATATCACCAGCAAGCAGTGGGAAGATGAAATCAAAAAGGCGGCAGCAGAGGCCTACGATAAGGAAATCGCAGCGATCAACAAGCAGCTGGAGCAGGAGATTCTTTTTGCCTTGATTGGCGATGTCAATGCGGGCAAGTCTTCCACGATCAACAAACTGATCGGCGAGGAAGTGGCGGGAGTCGGCGCAGAGCCTGGCGAAACCACGGAAATCAAGCCTCACGCATACACGGACAAGATTTATTTTGTCGATACGCCCGGCTTGAACGATATCAATCACAAAAATTCCGAGGAAACGCTGAAATATTTCAAAAACGCCGATGTCGTGTTATTCTTCCTGAATGCCGCCGGCACCGTCTTCTCCGAATCGGAGAAGGAGTCCTTCCTCCAGATAGAGAAAATCAACAAAAATATACTGGTGGTTCTCAATAAAATTGATGCTGCCGACGAAATCGACCGGCTTGTCAAGCGGGTGCGCAAGGAAACCGGCGAGAAATATGAGGTCGTGCCGATATCATCCCGTACGGGTGAAAACATCGATCTCCTGCGGAACAAGATTCTGGAGATTCTAAAAAAAAAGAGCAAGGATATTCTGTTCGCCAAAAGCATTAAAGAAAAGGCTGCAACCGCCCATACCTGGATTATCGGTGCGGCAACATCAGCCGGCGCCGCAGGCGCGCTGCCGGTTCCCGGCTCGGATATCATCCCGATTACCGCAATCCAGATTGGCCTGTTGACCAAGCTTGCCGCCCTTTATAACAAACCCCTGTCCAAGGAAACCGCCAAGGAAATCGTGCTGACGACCATTGTCGGCAATATCGGCAAAAGCATTTTCCGCCAGGTGCTTAAGCTGTTTCCGGGCGCCGGCTCCATCGCTGGCGCAAGTGTTGCCGGAGCGATGACGCTCGCGCTTGGTTATGCCATGAAATATGCCTATGAGCACAATATCGAAATTACCGGCAAAAATATTAAAGAGATTTATACGCGCTATCGCGAGAGAGCCGAAAAACAATAATCGATGAACCGTACAAACCGGATATTCATGCGACAGAGGATGGGAACAGATTGGATAACACGAACCGGATGCCTGCGTATATCTATACGTATGCCTGCCGCGAGGATGAAATTTCTTTATGTCAATTGGAACTGCGCTCCTTGTTTGGTATGGAGACGCAGGCGAATCTTTTCAAAACAGATATTCTTGTCGATGTCAGCCGCAGCCCTTTTATTAAAGAACGCATCGATGTCATGTATGAAGGGGACAAGCTTGCCGATATTTATGAGCAGGTCGAGCAACTCGATCTGGGGAGTGCAACCTTCAAGGCGATATTCGTCAAAACCAATGATCTGGCTCCCGGGGACAAGGTGGAGTATGCCGATCGGCGCGTCATTGAGCGGGAGATCGGCATGCATATCGAAGGGGAAGCGGATATAAACAGGCCAGATCTTCTATACGGCATCGTTGCCTTCGGCGGGCGGTGGTATTTTGGCAGCTATCACAAGAATACGGCTCTCTGGCTGCATCATATGAAGAAGCCGCGCAGCTATTCCATTGCACTGAGCACCCGGGTGGCGCGGGCGGCTGTTAATATTGCCGTTCCCCGCCCTGAAGGAATCAGGGCCATCGACCCCTGCTGCGGGATCGGAACGGTTCTTGTCGAGGCTCTGTCTATGGGAATCGACATGGTTGGCAGGGATATCAATCATTTTATCGCCCGCGGTGCACGGGAGAATCTCGCTTTTTTTGGACTGGAGGGCGTGGTTACACGGGGGGATATTGCCGATATTTCCGAAACCTACGATGCCGCCATTGTTGATATGCCCTATAATCTTTACTCGAAAATCACACCGGAGGAGCAGTTCTCGCTTCTCCTTCATGCCAGGCGCATTGCAAAAAGAGTCGTCGTCGTCTCCATCGAAGCCATCGACGAAATGATCGGGAACGCCGGCTTTACCATTACAGACCGCTGCATCGCCAGAAAGGGTTTATTTTCCAGGCATCTGCTTGTTTGCGAGTAAGCAGTCTTTGACATTCCAAAGAGGCCGGCTGGAGCAGATCCGATAAAATCCTATCCCTTGTACCTGATTACGGTTCCGGAGATGGCGTCATACAGCGTTTGATTTTGTTTGCTCCATAAAGGGCTTAGCAGGTAAAGGAACACCAATCCGTAGACCACTGCCAATAAGCAATAAATTAAGATGTCGGGATACCCCGAAGGTATAATCATATGCCAAATCGTAAAGTGAGCCAGCTCCCACGGGATGAATTTAATGGCGGAACGGCGGAACGAGTGCCCATAGCCGACGGGTTGACCGCGCATGCCTGCCACCACGATCCCCATTTTGCGTTTTCCCCATGTCGCATGCGATTTGGAGCCTTCGCATAGGGCGAAATAAAGATAGACAGGCAGTGTAATCAATAGAAATCCGGTGAGCTCCGCCGTCGCAGCGCTGGTCTGAAAAAGCGGAGCCAGCAGCGGTTTTGCAGGAAAAGATAATCCGACAAGCAGGACGATATATCCCAGAATGAGGACATAATCCCATAAAAATGCGATGATGCGTGTTCCAAACGAGACACGCCCGGGATTTTCCTGAATCTGATTCTTCACTGCTTCAACTCCTCTCTATCATCCTCTGGCAGCAAAGCTGGTTCCACACTGAGTCCCTCTGGGAAATGATAGCCGCGGGATAATATTAAAGCTATACGTTCAAAAAACATCGCAGCCGTTTCGGGACGGCTGCGATGTTTCTCTATCTGTCAGACTGAATGGTTGGAGACATATTCATCTCCTGCTGATACGGCCAGCTTGTACATGTCCTGAAATGGCAGCCCATTCTCGCGTGCCGCTTTTGCAACATCCTCATACTCGGGAGAAAAGCGGAATACGCGGCCCTCCCGTATAGCCAGCTTGATCCTTACAGGACCATAGGCGGTGGCGACCAAAGCCATCTCCCGCTTCAGAATCCGTCTCGTCCACTTCGTTCTCCGTACGCCAAGCGTAGTGGTCTCGAGCAGCAGCACATCCTCACAGCGCGGCACAGCGGCATCCGGTGCCAGTACAGTAACCAAAGTGGCCGGACGGTTCTTCTTCATATATACCGGGGTAAAAAATACGTCAACCGCTCCGGCCTCGAACAGCCTCTCCATCGTGTAACCAAGCGCTTCGCCGGTCATATCATCCAATTGGGCTTCCATCACCATGACCGAATCCTCTTCATCCGTGCCTGCCTGCTCCATCAGCAGCGCCCGGATCACATTGGGATGGGCAAATTCTTTGGTGCCTGCGCCGTAGCCGATCCTCTCAATGGTCAGTGCCGGTATATCGCCGAAGCCCTTGGCAAGCGCCTTCAGAATTCCTGCGCCGGTTGGCGTTGTCAGTTCGCCGGCCGCATCCAGCTTGGCGATCGGAATCCCGATCAGTATTTCCGCTGTGGCCGGGGCAGGTATCGGATACAGCCCATGCGCCATTTTGAGTTTTCCATGACCTGTTGGAACAGGGGACGCATAGATTTCTTCGATTCCCAAATTCTCCATCGCCAGACATACGCCGATCGTATCGATAATGGAGTCCATGGCCCCCACCTCATGAAAATGCACCTCTTCCGGGCTCATCCCATGGATCTTTCCTTCTGCCTTGGCTATGGTTTGAAAAATGGCCGTACTGCGCTGCTTCACCCGCCCGGGCAGTCCGCTCTCCGCGATCATCCGCAGAATATCGGACGCTTTGCGGTGATGGTGTTCATGGTCCCCGCCATGAGTATGCTCATGGCTATGTGTATGGCTGTGGCCGTCATCGTGAGTATGCTCATGGCTATGTGTATGGCTGTGGCCGTCATCGTGCGTATGCGCGTGACTATGGCTATGGCCGTCATCGTGCGTATGCGCGTGGCTGTGGCTATGGCCGTCATCGTGCGTATGGGCATGACTATGGCTATGGCCGTCATCGTGTGTATGGGCATGACTGTAGCTGTCATCGTGCGTATGGGCATGGCTGTGGCCGTCATCGTGCGTATGCGCGTGGCTGTGGCTGTGGCCGTCATCGTGCGTATGCGCGTGGCTGTGGCTGTGGTTGTCATCATGAATATGCGCGTGACTATGAGTGTGGCCATCATCATGGCTGTGTGCATGACTATGGCTGTGCCCGTCATCGTGCCTATGTATGTGACTGTGGCCCTCGTCATGGCTGTACCCGCCAATATGCAGACGCAGCTTTTTCGCCGAAATCCCCTTTTTAATAACGGGATCGACGGCGATGCTGAACGGATCAATCGGAAGCGCCTTTAGATGGCTTTCAATATAGGAGAGATCCGCACCCAGGTCAATTAATGCCGCCAGCGCCATATCTCCAGCAATACCGGAGATGCAATCCAAGTAAAGTACCTTCACCGTGCTCCCGCCTCCGTCACCAATTGCTGAATAATAGCAGCCTGATAGCCTGCTCCGAAGCCGTTATCAATATTGACCACGGTGACTCCCGCCGCGCAGGAGGTCAGCATCGACAACAGCGGGGTTAGCCCCTGAAAATGAGCCCCGTACCCCACGGAGGTTGGAACGGCGACGACCGGTCGACGGACCATACCGCCAACGACGCTTGCAAGGGCGCCCTCCATGCCTGCCACCACAATCAGCACATTGGCTTCCTGAAGCTTGTCGCGATAGGCAAGCAGACGGTCAATGCCGGCAACGCCCACGTCATAAATTTTCTCCACCTCGCAGCCCATCCACCGGGCTGTGCCTGCCGCCTCCTCGGCCACAGGCAGATCGGACGTGCCTGCACAGAGTACAAGAACCTTCCCTGCGAAACGCACAGAAGGCTCCCCCAATGCAATCAGGCGGGATGTCGGATTATATACGGCCTCCGGAAAATCTTCCTGCACGGCAAGCGCCATTTCTTCCGTAGCCAAGGTTACCAGCGCCTTGCCGTGGGCATTCATCAAACGCTCCACGATTTGGCGCACCTGGTCGACGGTTTTGCCTTTGCCGAATATCACCTCGGGAAAGCCCGTTCTTTCTTCTCTGGCGTAATCCACCTTGCTGAAACCAAGGTCTTCGAATTGATTCTTGCTGTCCATTTTATCCTCCTGCCAGGATGATCCCGGCCCCAATTTGATCCAAAACCAGTTACCCGTGCGGTTACTCCGCCCCTGCTCCTACCTTCAGCGCCTGATTCATGCTTCCGCTGCGGTAGCCGACCAGATCCAGTGTGACATAGCCGTAACCATATGATTTCAGCGTTGTTGCGATCTGCTCGAAGTGGCTGACCACAATCGGCATTTGCGCCGTCTCCACTTCAATTCTGGCGATTTCCCCATGCGTCCGCACCCGGACCTGACGAATGCCCAGCGATTTGATAAAAGCCTCCGCTTTGTCGATCTTCGTCAGCTTCGCCTGCGTAATCATTTCCCCGTATGCAATCCGGGAGGACAGGCAGGCAAAGGATGGCTTATCCCAGGTATCCAGGTCAAGATCCTTGGACAGGGCTCTGATCTCTTCTTTATAGAGATTCACTTCGGCAAGCGGTCCTCTGACCCCATGCTCCTGTGCTGCTTTGACGCCGGGCCGGTGTTCGCTCATATCATCCGCAATCAGGCCGAACACCATATTTTTATAACCCTTCTCAGCCAGAATCGGCATTAAGTGCTCAAATAAACTCTTCTTGCAAAAATAACAGCGGTTCGCAGTATTCTCGCTGTATCCGGGTATTTCAAGCTCCGAGGTCTCGATCACCTGATGCGGAGCACCCATCTGCTCGGCGAGCTTCTTCGCTTCAAGCAGCTCCGAGGAAGGGTATGTCTCCGAATCGGCCGTAACCGCCAGAACGTTGTCCGCACCCAGCTCATCCAGTGCTACCTTGAGCAGGAACGTACTGTCCACTCCGCCGGAGAAAGCGACCACGACACTTTCCATCTCGCGAAGCTTGGCCTTCAAGGCCTCCAATTTCTGCTGCGGCATGCTCTTTCTCCTCTCGTCTTCCATTCTCATCCCCATGTTCTACGCTTTAAGCAATTGATGTCGGCGACTCGAACACAGAGGTATAACCGCTGATGGCACTAAGAATCCGTGCTGCCTCTTCATCGTTCATGGAGCCAAAGCGCTCTACGGCATCAACGATTTTGGGGAACAGATGAATGTCACCTGCACTGGCAAATCCCGCAATACCGGGAAAAGAGAGCACAAAATGCACGCAGGCATCGATAACCTCCTGCTGGTCGAAAGGCTCATACCAGGTCGCATAATTGCGCTTCTGATTTTCGCCCCAAGGAGCCTTCGCAACAGCTTTGATCACACGGACGGCTGCATCCTGTTTGCCCGCCTCTTCCATCAGAGCGTCAAAATCTGCGCGGTACTCCGGCAAAGAATACATATAATAATTAAGCGGAAGCAGAACCGTTGCGAACGGGAACCTTCTAAGCGCTTCCAAATGAGTAGCAGGCGCCTGATGTCCGTGACCTGTAATTCCGATATTTTTTACAATGCCTTCATCCTTGGCTTCCAGAGCGGCTTCAAGTGCGCCTCCCTTTTCCGTGCAGCGGTCCAGCTCCTCAATCGTGCCGACAGCATGCAGCTGAAGCAGATCGACGGAATCCACCTTCATACGCTCCATTGAACGATAGATCTCTTCCTTCGCTTTGGCCTTCGTGCGCTCGCCGGTTTTCGTGGCAAGGAAAATATCGCTGCGGATGCCGCTGATGATTGGTCCCATCCTTAGCTCCGCATCGCCATAGCTTGCCGCCGTGTCAAAATGATTGACGCCATGCGCCCGTGCAAACGAAATCGACTCATCCGCCTCTTCCTGTGTGACATTCCCCAAGCTCGCGGCACCAAACATGACCACAGATCCTTCATAACCCAAACGGCCTATCCTTCGCTTCAACATGCGTGAACGCCTCCCAGAATTAGAATCGTACTTTGGATCAATCGCCTATCTATTCCTATTATAAACCTGTATTTCCGTTTTGGCTTCAACAAAACGATCGATAATTCTCACAGTTGGCGATTCGCATATCCCGGTTACCCTGTAAGGAAACAAAAAGAAACGGTCGGAAGGGCCGTTTCTTTTTGTTATAGAGGTTCTATTTTCAACCTGAGGTCAGTGGTATCGTGCTTACCGCATGTCCCTTTCTGAGCTCCGCATAAAGCTCCGGCCTGCGGTCCTGATAAGGAGCGACCGCACCGCGAATCCGGTTATCGCGCAGCTTGGCAAAATCGGCATTGGCCAGCACGACGGAATCCTGATTCATTTCCCCGATCGCAGCAACGCCTTCTTCCGTGAAGGGAAAATCACAGGGCGTGAACAAACCCGCCTGGGAAAATCCCGTATCAATCTGGGGGCGTCCCTCCGTGAGCACACCCACGATGCCGCTTAACGCAACGAAGAGCTGATTCTCAACCGCCCGCGCCTGGCAGCAGTGACGAACGCGGTAGTAGCCGAAGGCATTGTCTGTGTAGGATGGGCAAAGGATCAAATCCGCACCTCTTTCGGCTGCAATCCGGGACAGCTCGGGAAATTCAATATCGTAGCAAATCAGAATAGCCGCCTTGCCCCAATCGGTCTCGAACACTACCAGCTCCTCGCCTTTGAGCAGCGGCCAGCGATTCTGCTCCTCCGGGGTCAGATGCAGCTTATCCTGCATTTCAATCCGACCATCCGGGAAGAAGATGAACGCCTTATTGACGAACCCTTCCTCCTCCCGGCATATATGCGTGCCTCCGAGAATGACGATTTGCTGCTCCCGGCTTAAACCTTGAAAAAACTCCACATATTTCTCGGTGAAGGAGTCCAGATATTCGCATGCTTCCAGATGCGTAAGTTCCGGTACAATGCCCAGCAGATGGGCGGTTACATACTCGGGAAAAATAATCATGTCGGCGCCTTGCAGGGCGGCATGTGTAATTTTTGCTTGCAGTCCCGTCCAGAATTGTTCCTCAGATTGGATATCTGTCAGATCATACTGAACGGCTGCGATTGTCAGGTTCTCCATGTCCACCTCCGTAGCTTCAGGAACGAATCTGCAAGGAATAAATATCTGTACGGCGGTCCCTGAACGTCAGTACATCCTTGGATTTGCGAAAACGCTGCAATGTTTCCATATCTACCTCGGCCATAATGACCGTTTCCGTGTTTTCGCTGCATTCACCCGCAATGCCATCCGGCGGGAATGAGAAATCTGCCGGCGTATATACACCGGACTGCGCATACTGAATATCGACATTATCGACATGGGTCAGGTTGCCCACCGTGCCTGAGGTGACAGTGAAGACCTGATTCTCAATCGCGCGCGCCTGGGCACAGTATTTGACCCGCAGAAAGGTTTGCCGGTCTTCCGCGCAGAAGGGAACAAAAATAATCTGCGCCCCTTCTTCGGCGACGATGCGCGATATTTCCGGGTACTCAATATCGCTGCTCAGCTGGATCGATATTTTCCCGCAGTCCGTATCGAACACTTCCAGAACGGAACCGCCGTTGATGCCCCACCATCTGCGCTCATTGGGCGATATATGAAGCTTATACTGCTGGGCGATCGTTCCATCCCGGCGGAACAAATGGGCAACCGTATAAATCCGGTTATTCTGTTCGATGAAGTGCGAGCCGCCTATAATATTCACATTATATTTCACGGCAAGCTCCGAGAACAGCTCCACATACTGCTCCGTGTAGGTGCTGAGCTTGCGGATAGCCAGGCTCGGGGACCGCTCTTCAAGAAAGGATAGCAGTTGCATGGTGAAATTTTCCGGAAATACGGCAAAATCCGACTTGTAGTCGGAAGCGACGTCCACATAATGCTCGCACTGCGTAGCGAACTCGTCGAAAGAGTCGATCTTCTTCATCATATATTGAATGACGCAGATACGGACGGGAAACGACAGCTTGTAGTGGATTTTGTTGGCGCTCGGTTTGTAATCAATATTATTCCATTCCAGCAAAGCGGCGTAATTCATCGAATCCTCGTCATCCGATAGATAATTCGTAATAATCCGCTTCAGCGTAAAGCCGTTCATCATTTGGAAGGTCAGCACCGGATCATAAATATTTTGCTGCAGCACTTCTTCCGCATAGGCTCTTGGCGACATTTGATCACTATAATTATGATAACCGGGAATGCGTCCGCCGACAATAATACTTTTCAGATTCAGCTGCTCTGCAAGCTGCTTTCGGGCTTCGTAGAGACGGCGGCCAATCTTCATGCGGCGGAAACTCGGATGGACCATAACCTCCATCCCGTACAAGCTTTCGCCGCGCGGGTTATGGTTGCGAATATAGCCGTTATCGGTAATTTCAGAGTAGGTGTGCTGCTCCAGATAGTCATCGAAATTGACGATCAGGCTTGAGCAGGATCCGATAATTTCGCCATCCAGTTCCACGCACAGCTGGCCCTCAGGGAATATTTTCTTGTGGCTTTCCAGCTGGTCAAGCTTCCATGGAGACATACCTGGAAAACAAATATTTTGCAGCTCAATGATTTTCCCAAAATCCTCGCGCTCAATCGTCCGAATAATAATTTTCTTCTCGAATTGTGAAATTTGGTCACCTGTCATATATAAACCCCTCATCCAAGTCATTAATCATTAATGATACACCGCCATATTCATAGCCGTATTAATGGACTATCATTGCTTTGTAAACTTTTTCAGGGATTTGTAATCATCGCGTATGGTTCTACCGTTATTATATGCCAGGAATACTTAAGTCATTAGGCATGCTGAACGATTTCCTTTCGCAAGCCCAGCCAGCGTTCAAGATTGTCCTTTCGTGCGCCGTACTTCCCGCTGATACGGATGAAAAACAAATAACCTCTTGTTCCTCTTTCCAGGTGAGGGGACAAAAGGTTCTTATTGGACTCGATCCTGATTTGAGCAAAAAGCGGACGAAAGATTCTTATTGAAAATAATTACGATTTATTGTCTTTCGCTGGCGGATTGGATTGTATGAAATCCAGATGATCATAGCCCCAACCGCACATATCCGTCAGAACTGAGCCAAGGGTTCGTCCATGCGCGGAGAGGGAGTATTCGACCTTTGGAGGAATTTCCGGATAAATCTGACGTTCGATAAGCCCATCTGCCTCCAATTCCCGCAGCTGGCTGGTCAGCATCCCCTGTGTAACCTTAGGAAGCAGACGTCTCAGTTCTCCAAACCGCTTGGTCCCCTGATTCAGCAAAATAAACAAAATCAGCGGCTTCCACTTGCCGCCGATCGCATGCAGGGTTGCCGCAATTCCGTCCGTCGCACCCATACTGTCTTCCTTCATGCGCATATTGTCCACTCCCTTCAATCGAACCGCTTGTTCCCCCACTATCAGCCATGTTATCAAAATGAGCATATTTTATATAGCACTACTGATTTCCATACTTGGTATGATTCGTGTACCATGTATTTCTCAAAGGCTGAGCAGACGCTGATTCTTTGATTGTTAATCTGATGGCGACTCCTGTTCTTCATGACCCTCAGTAGGATAATGCCGGCAGATCTCCAGCCGAACCCGTCCCTCGCCATCGAAGGGAACGCCTTCTTCCTGCAAATACAGCTTTTGCAGAAAACGGGATTCATCCTGCTGTACAGCAATTTCCCCCAGTCTATTGACAACTCTGTGCCATGGAAGCTCATGTGCTTTGCTCATAGAATGCAGAATTCGCACGACCTGCCTGGCGCCTCTCGGGCTTCCGGCTGCTTCCGCGATTTGCCCGTAGCTCATGACGTATCCTGCCGGGATGCTTTTAATTATCTCAATGACGCGCTGCGTGAATAGCTCCAAGTCTGTACCTCCCTAGAAAGGATATCTGTCCTTATATTACAGATGGAGGCTACCCTATTGTCAATGGAAGAGAATATATGGTAAGGTTAATTTATACCAATATTGATTAAGGTAACCTATTTCAATTAGAGGATGTATTGCTGATGACAACAAAGAAAGTGAAGCTGGGCGTTCCCCGTCAAGAAGGCCAATTATCCATGATGTTTCCCAGAGGCGGTCCCAGGGAAGGTGCCGGAAGAAAGGCAATCGGCGAAACCAAAAAAATCTCCCTTACCCTATCTAAAGAAGCATGGCAGGAGATTGAAAACCAATGCAGCGAGCTGGATAAGTCGAGATCTGAACTGCTTCGTGAAATCCTGGAAGCTCATTTTCATGAGAAAGAAGTGAGGGAGTGATTCCGCTTGCTGGTTAAGGTGAGTCAGAAATTATTAATTCATGCATTGCATCATGTTGCTCCTGCAATATCGTCCAGGAGCATAATACCCTTACTGTCCGGAATTCTGCTGCAAGCCGATTCGCAGAGATTACGGCTCAGTGCCAGCAATACCAGCATGATGCTGCAATATGAGCTGCCATCGGATGACAATCGGATTATCGTTGAGTTGGGCGGAAGCGTCGTCATACCCGCACTTTATTTTATAGATATTATCCGGCATTGCCCATCTTCCATGGTCACATTGGAGTGCGATAACAGCCTGATCGTCAGTATCCGCTCGGATACTTCGGTCTATCATTTGTCCGGCATGAACGCCGAGGAATATCCGCGTATGGCAGGTGACAGCCGGTCCAATAAAATCAGTTTGCAAAGTTCTGTTCTGACGAGGCTTATTAAGCAGGTTGCCTTCGCTGTCTCCGTTTCGGAATTCAGGCCTATCCTGACAGGCGTGTCTTTTACAGTCGAAGGGGAGCAGCTGCGGCTGCTGGCTACTGATGGCGTACGGCTTGCTTCGCAGGTGACGAATGCGGCTTCAGCATCCCTGATCAAGGATTCTGTATCCATCGTAATCCCCGGGAAACATTTGCTGGATTATTCGAAAATGCTGCAGGATGAGCAGTCAAGGACGGATATCAGCGTTGGAGATCGAAGCATTCTCTTCAGAACCCATAACCTTCAAATGCAGTCTTCTCTCCTCGAAGGGAAATATCCCATACCGGCTAATCTGACCAGCAAGGCAGTCACTACGGTTTTGATGGTGAATTCCGCCATGTTTCTGCAGGCCTTGGAGCGTGTTTGTCTGCTCGCAGATAAAAGCCATGTCGTCAGATTGTCCATTATAAGACAAAACACAATACTGCTCTTCTCCAAAACGACGGAAATCGGGGATGTCAGTGAAGAGCTTATTGTGAATGCGCTGAATGGCGACGAGATCACCATATTTTTTAATGGCAAGTATATGATGGATATTCTGCGGTCGATGGGCAGCCGTCAGGTAATCGTAAAGTTCTCCGGGAAGTGGAACCCTATAATCATTCAGCCTGATAATAGCCCGGAGACCTTATACATTCTTACTCCGATCAAATCAAATAGCTAAAGCGGACAAGCGGTCACCCGCCGTAAGACTCTGCATCCTGACCGGGCTAAGAGGCCTTCTCCCCTTTTTGCAGCTGATACATTTTGAAATAGCGGCCTCCGAGGGCCATCAGCTCATCGTGGTTGCCCCTCTCGACGATTTCGCCGCGGTGCAGCACCAGAATTTGATCGGCCTCGCGAATCGTTGACAGCCTGTGGGCAATGATTAAGGTTGTCCGCCCTTCACTGACTACCTTCAACGCCCGCTGGATAAGACCCTCGGTCTCGCTGTCAATACTGGCTGTCGCTTCATCCAGAATCAGAATGGCAGGATCGAATGCGAGCGCCCTGGCAAAAGAGATCAGCTGACGCTGTCCGGAGGACAGCGTGCTTCCCCGCTCTACCACCTGCTCGTCATAACCGTGAGGCAGCTGCTCGATAAAGGGCGCCGCCCCTACATCACGCAGCGCGCTCTTCACCTGGTCAAGTGAAATTTCATCATTATAGAGACTGACATTGAATTTGATATCCCCTGCGAACAAGTATGGATCCTGCAGAACAATCCCCATATGCTTGCGCAGCGCCTGCTTGGAGAACGTCGTGATATCGCGTCCATCGACGGTAATAAGGCCATGGCCGGGTTCATAGAATCCCAGAAGCAGGTTGATAATGGAGCTCTTACCTGAGCCGGTATGGCCGACAAGCGCCACTGTCTCTCCTTTTCGGGCCTCGAAGGAAATTTGCTTCAGCACATCCTCCCCTTCTTTGTAGGCAAAGGTTACGTTATCGAACTTCACCACGCCCTCCGGACGGCTTACGTCAGCGGTCTTCTCTACCTCCATGCCCTCCAGATCCATAATCGCAAATACTTTATCGGCGGAAACAAAGGCCCGCTGCGCATTCGTCAATTGATCGAAAATCCCGATGATCGGCTGAAAAATCCGTCCCAAATAATCGATAAATGCATAGAACACCCCAAAGGCAATTGTAGCCTGCAGGGCATCGCGGCCAAAGTAATAAATCACCAGCGCGGTTACCAGACTGCCGATCGTGCCCACGATATTCCGTGAAGACAGGGAAAAAATCCGGAACTGCTTGATCTGGTTCACATAGCGGTCTTCATTAAGTTCCTCGAATTCCTCAAGGGTCACTTTCTCGCGGCGAAAAGCCTGGATAATCGGCATAACGACGATGGATTCGTTAATCATGGCATTCATATCGCTGAGACGGGCCCGCATAATCGTGATAAAAATTTTGGAGTATTTCAAATGGACAATCATGATGACCACAAAGATCGGCGGCAGCAGCAGGCAGTACAGCGCCAGGCGCGCATCCAGTATGAACAAGGCTACGAAAATCCCCGTCAGCTGCACCATGCTTACGACAAAGGTCGCCATGAAGCTCATGAACAAATCGCGGATAGCCTCCGTGTCATTGGCTATTCTCGATACAACCTGCCCGATGGGCGTATTATCGTAATAGCGCAAGGGAATCCGCTGGATATGCCGCATCAGATCCATGCGCATATTTTTGATAATTTGCAGCGCCGTCGCCTGCAGGATATAAGCCTGCGAGAAATTGCCGACGCTGGCGATGAGCAGCAGTCCCATATAACCCCCAAGGAGCAGAAGGACGGATCTCAGATCTTCTGTGCCGGGGGTGAGATATTTATCAATAATAGTCTTCGTAATGAAAGGTCCGCCGAGCTCAGCGCCTACGGAACAGCATAAAATGAGCAAAGCGCCGATAATTCTGAATTTATAAACGAGCGCATACGCGAATAGTCGTCTCGTTGTAGATGGTTTGGACATTCAAATAGCCCTCCTGAGCTTTTTTGTGCAAGCTTCCCTGGACGCCTGACCGCAAGGTTATAAATCGTCCAGCCGTGAAGCATATCTCCAATCTCAGCCTGATACGCTGCTTATCGTTTATCTTACTCTTCAAGGCTGGCTTCCATCTGCTGACGTTCCCACTGCTCTTTGTACCAGCCGCCAAGCAGCATCAATTCCTGATGCGTGCCTTCCTCCAGTATCCTTCCGTCCTCCAGTACCAGAATCCAGTTGGCATGACTGACGGCAGACAGCCGGTGAGTCGTAATGATCGTGGTCCGGCCTGCGCGCGCCTTGCGGATATGATGAAGAATGCGGTTCTCCGTCCGGGCATCCACCGCCGATAATGAATCATCAAGCAGCAGAATCTCCGAATCGACGAGCAGCGCCCGGGCAATTGCAAGCCGCTGCTTCTGGCCGCCGGAAAGCATCACGCCATTCTCCCCGACTATGGTGCCGAGACCCTCCGGCATCTGGGCGATATCGGAGGTGAAGGAGGCCATTTCAACCGCTCTCTCCACTTCCGCAAGCGTCGCATCCGGTTTGCCCAGGGCGATGTTCTCCTGGATGGACTTGGACAGCAGCAGATGCTCCTGCGGTACGTAGGCAACCCAGGACTTCATTTGTTCCAGGGCGATCTGTTCGACGGGAATATCCGAGATGAACAGCCGGGCGTCATCCACGGGATATTGACGGAGCAGCTGCTTGAGCAGCGTACTTTTCCCGCTGCCGGTCTTCCCTACAATCCCCAGCGTCTCCCCCCGTTCCAGCCGGAAGGAAATATTGCTGAGACTTGCATGGTTGGCTGTTGGATAGGTGAAGCTGAGACCTCTCATTTCGATCCGGGACGGGATAGCCAGAGCCACCGGAGCTTCCGGATCCTGCAAATCCGCTTTCTGCGCCAGCGCGGTTTCCACGCGGTCCGCCGAAGCGCTGCCGCGCTGCAGGACGTTAATAAATTCTCCGAATGAGATCATCGGCCAGATGAGCATGCCCAGATAAATATTGAATGAAATCAATTGGCCCAATGAAATTTCGCCTTCAAAAACAAGATAGGAGCCGTAACCGATGCCAATGGAATAGCTGACGCCGACAATCAGCGAAATCAGAGGCTGAAAGAGCGCATTAAGGATGGATACCCGCTTGTTCTTGTCCCTGACCTCGGAGGTCATCGTATCGAAGGCATTCAGATCGTGGTCTTCCTGCACATAGGAGCGGATGACGCGAATGCCGGAGATGGACTCCAGCGCATGCTCGTTCATTTTGCCGAAGGAGGCCTGCGCCTCAAGAAACCGGGTTCTTACCTTCTTCCCGAGCGAGCTGATCACGATCACAAGAAAAGGCAGCGGAATGAGCGCCGCAAGCATTAATTTGAAGCTGATAAAGGAGATCATGGTCACGATAACGACAGAAGCGCCTACCAAGGTGTTCACAAGCGTCATGACACCGTAACCCGATGTTTGTCCGATCGCGAGAATGTCATTGGTCGCAAGCGCCATCAGCTGCCCGGTGCTGTTGCGCTGGAAGAAGGCCGGCGTCATTTTCGTCAAATGGGCCAGAAGCCGCCCGCGCAGCAGCTTCTCGATAAGCGCCGAATTGCCGAACAAGGTAGTAATCCATATGTATACCATGCCGTATAAGAGCAAGGCGAGTCCGACAAGCAGCAAAACCGTCTGGTTAAGGCCTGCCGAGGTCAGATTCTCCTGACGGATATGATCGATGGTATTCCCAATCATCTTGGGCGGTATGGTTGTCAGCAGGCTGACAGCTGTCATCAGGCCGATAGCAATCGCATAGCTGGTCCATCTTGTTTTAAAAAACCACTGCAGCCGTGTCACAAAAGACAAGGCGTTCACCCCTTTTCGGAAATAACAATAGACATACACAGTAAGTTTACAGGTTAGTTTCATACAAGTCTATGTATTGGAAAAAGAAAGCCATCGCGCAGCTCCGATACAGACTCTCCCCTCAAGTGCCCTATATCATAATACCAAACACATGTTCCCATTACAAATCTTTTTTGAAACAGCAAAAAAGGCAGCCGTTAAGCTGCCCTTGCGTTCAGGGCTGGAGGTTCTGTTTGAACATGACGATCAAGCTCAACTCTCCAGCAAGGTTTTTCCTGCTTGCAGACCTGCTCGCCATGCAGGAATGGCTGTAAAAAGGAATTTCCTTATTAGAGGCTCTGTTTGGGCTTGGCAGGAGTCAAATCAGTAATGCAGCAAGGTTTTTCCTGCTTGCAGAGTCAACTCCTATGGTTGGAATAACTGGAGGAAGGAATTTCCTTACTGGAGACACCCTTCGGGTGCAATTAAAAATTTTGGCTCTCAGCCACCACGTAAGTCAGCAATTCCTTTGCCGCCCATTACGGGGTCTTGATATGAATTTCAAACAGCCTCGCCGTATTCGCACCCGGCATCCGGACATTAAGCAGGGCTTCACGGGCGCTCCATTTCCAGCTGCAATCATGCCCGGCCGGGTACGCGCAGCGCACCTCAAGCTCTTGGCCCTGAAGCCCGGGAAGGGGGAGCAGCACCTGCGTCGAATCGCCGCCAAGACGCCAGACTGCCAGATAAATCCGGCTATCCGCCTTGAGTCCGAAGCTGACCCAATCGTCCTTGTGCCCGGGTAGTCCCAGAGGCCAGAATGGCAAGGCTTCCGGAATATCCTGACGGATCGTCTTGTAGTAATCAAGCGCCTCCTTGACCAGTTCCCTCCGCCTTGGGCTTAATTCGGCCAGATGGCCGCTTTGATGGATGCGGAGCAGCAGCGCATTGACCATGTTGAAAATAACCTCTTCATCATCGCCTTCCCGCAGCGGATAGGACCAGATGGCCGACTGCTCGGGCGTCAGCGCCGCCGGCGATCCTGCTGCGATGGCCGCATATTTCCTGAAGTCCTCCTGATCGCTGGTGGATTGAATACTGTACCGGCTGAGCATCGCATAATCCATCCGCATGCCGCCGCTGGAGCAGTTCTCGATCACGAGCTCGGGATAACGGGCGAATATACTGTCCAGCCAGGCAAGATAAGCCCGGTTATGCTGCAGCAGACCGTCGCCGAAGCTGTCCGCTCCGGTCTCCGTTCCGATTCCGGCATTGATATTGTAGTCCATCTTGATGTAGCCGACTCCGTAATCCTCGACAAGCCGCCGGACCACTTCATTGGCATGCGCGATCACCTCCGGATTCCGGTAATCCAGCTGATACCGGCTGCGGTCCTTGACCCGCTTGCCATGACGCATGAAGAACCAGCCGTCATTGGCATCGGCCAGCTTCGGACTGTTGATGCCCATAACCTCCAGCTCCAGCCACAAGCCGGGAATCATGCCCTTGCCCCGGATATAATCAAGCACATACTTGATGCCTTCGGGGAACCGTTCCGGCGAGGGCATCCATTCCCCGACGCCGTCCCACCACTCGCCCGCCGCATACCAGCCCGCGTCGATACAGAAATATTCGCAGCCGACTTCGGCGGCAGCGTCAATAAGCGGAAGCAGCCTGGCTGTCGTCGGATTTCCCCATAAGCAGTTCATATAATCATTGAAAATCACCTGCAGCTGCCGGTTATCGTCATTGGGACGGCGTATTCTCCGCCTGTAGGCAGTCAGCTGTCCGATCGCCTGTTCAAATCCGCCCTGTACGGAGCCGACGGCAACCGGAACCGAGACAAACTCCTGCCCTGGCTGAAGCTTGATCCACCAATGGTTGTCATGCTCCGTCGGACCGCTGACCAGAACCGTCAGTCTGTCGAACTGGTCCACGATTTCCCAGTGCCAGGAGCCGTTGTGCTCAATCTGCCAGAACAGGCTCGTCCCCGCTTCCCTGTTCTCCAGCACAGCCATCGGGATATGCTCAGCCGCCGACCATGAACCGGTATTACTGTAAGCCAGCCGCTTCGTGCCGCGGTCGATCAGATGCGACATGCCAAGCTCCGGAAGCGTGTAAGTACGCCACTGCAGCTCGCTCTGCCAGCCGTTGTGGGCCACAGTAAGCCGCATTTTCTCATCCCGGTCCTGAATTCCCTCCTTATCAAGACCAGTCAGCGCAAAGGATGAAACATACTCCACAGCAACAGGCCCGCTGCCCTTGTTGACCAGGACCGTCCATGTCCGGACAGTAGAGACGCCGTTATAGAACTGGAAATGCGCTTCAGCCTTCAACGCAGTTACGGGGTCTCTCAGCACAATCTCCAGCTTCCGTCCCGGTCCGCCAATGTAATCGCGGTGTGTCTCATACAGCATGCGTAGCCCGGGATAAGAGGCACGATGTGTACGGCCGTGATATTCAGCCCGGTCCTCGCCGGTCAGCTGCAGCTCCATCAGCCGGAAACCCGGCTTTTGCGATTCATCAATGGAGGATGCATCATAAGGGCTGCTTCCAAAATGCAGCAGACGCACGTCCAGCTGCTCCGTCACCTCAAGCACCAGGTATAGTCCATTTTCCATCACTTCAATATTGGTAATCATCAAGTATGGCCTCCCCATGTAAATCTGCCGTTTATCAAACGTAGCCCAGCACCTGATAAAAGGCGCTGAGCTACGAAGTGTAGAATCGTTATACGCTTACCCGGCTGGCATTCGTGCCCGGTCCAGGCAGACGTTTACTGGGCTGAGCCCAATTGAATCCATGCTTTTTGGATTTCATCAACGGCTTGATCCTTGGTTTTGCTGCCGCCGATGTAGGCTTGCATGATTTCCCCGAATTTCTGATGGAATGTATCCAGGGAGTAGTTGATCGACAGATCGCCGGATTTTTCGGTTTTCAAGATTTCATTCATTTGCTTCGGCATATCCAGATCCGGTATTGGAGCATCCTTGATCGGAGGTATAACCTTCGCTACGTCGGAGAACCATTTTTTCCCGTAATCCGATGTGTAAAGCCAGTTGAAGAATTCCACTGTTTCTTTTGCGACAGGCGAATCTTTATTGATCCGCAGAGCCTGGTCGGCACCGGTAATGATGAACGATTGTTCAGGTTTGTCGCTGACCGGGTAACCCATGATCCCGATTTGAATATCCGGGGTGATCTTCTTGATCGCTTCCTCATCCCATGCGCCTTTACCGGTCATGAATGCGGCTTTGCCTGCGGCGAAGTCGCTGACTTCGGCATTGCTGTCGCGCTCAAGCGGCTTGTTGGTTCCATGCTTGACCGTCAGATCGATGAAATCGAAGAAGTTGCTGTAAAGCACCGGATGGTCTTTGAACGTTGTTTTACCCGCGATAAAGTCAGCTACAAGCTGCTTGGCATCCGTACCTGCATCCATTGCCGCAGCATCCACATAGTGCTGGAAAACATGCTTCCAGACCCACCACTCTTTATAAGCGTTAGCGAACGGCGTAATGCCTTTGGCTTCCAGCTTGGTAACCGCATCCTGCATCTCGGCAGTTGTTTTTGGCACTTCCGTAATACCGGCATCAGCCAGAAGCTTCTTGTTGTAAACCAAGGTGAACAAATTGCCCTTCACCGGCAGCCCCAGCACTTTGCCGTCCGTAGATGACATGTTTGCGCGCACCGCATCGGTCATCGCAGCAG
Source organism: Paenibacillus sp. JT22N12 (assembly GCF_056269365.1). Taxonomy (NCBI): domain Bacteria; kingdom Bacillati; phylum Bacillota; class Bacilli; order Caryophanales; family Paenibacillaceae; genus Paenibacillus; species Paenibacillus sp. JT22N12. Next base: position 335,756 of record NZ_JBWDNU010000007.1, read on the forward strand.
CCAATGGCTCATTGGTCAGATCGGCGCTGTACTCCGCATAGGTATCGATATCGCCGCCAGCCGTCGTCTGGAATACATCCGGCGTGCTGCCTGAGGCGATTTTGGATTTCAGAACCGTGTTGTAATCCGCCTGCATAATTTCCAGATTGATTTTGACGTTCGGTTTGACCTTCTTGTACTCCGCAATATAGGCGTTAAAAGCGTCGGTATATTCCGGCGATGCCGTGAACATATTGATCGTCACCGGCTTGGAGTCGTCTGCAGCGTTGCCGCCTCCGGCTTCCGTGCCGTTATTGGCCGCTCCGCCATTGTTGGCCGTATTATTGCTGCCGCAAGCCGCCAGCACGCTGATCAGCAGCACCATACTGATGGACAGCGCTAGTAATTTCTTAGACATGGTTTAGCCCCCGTTTTCGATGTGTTATCGTCTTTCACCGCTTATTCTAAAGAATTCAAAATGAGATAAGAATGCAGATAAGTGATGAATTGAGGGTAAAAAAGTGGAGTCCTGCCGCTGTTTACTTTTTATCCGCTTCTTCGTTCGAACGATACTCCGACGGGGAAAATTGATAATAATTCCGGAAGGCCTTGCTGAAATAATTTTTGTCCTTATAGCCCAGCATCTCGGAAATCTCCTGGATTTTCAGGCCCGGATCACTCAGCAGCTCCTTGGCTTTATCCATTCTGATCTTCTGCACATATTCATGAATGCCGTATCCGAACTGCTGCTTGAACAGCTTCATCAGATACTCCCGGCTTAAGAAATATTTCTCCGTAAACATCGAGATCTTGATATCCTCAAAATAAAAATGGTCGATGTACGCCTTGATCTCGGCAATATCGAATGGCCGGTCGGCGGCCATGGAATGGCGGATGTCATCGCTGTAATAGGACAAAATTCGGTTCAGCACCGCTTCATACTCGCTGAAATTAACGAAATCCGTCCCGATTCCGGCACTTCTGAGCGGATTCTCTCCTTCTGGCTGACGGCGTTTGGCAGCAGCTCCCCGCTCAAGTGCCAAATCGCTCAACAGTAGGACGAATTCATGCAGGATACGATCCGCCTCGCCTAAGGTGAACCCGCCGGAAGCCTGCATCTGCTTCGTAAAGTCGCTCAGCATATTGCGGGCATGGTTGAAATTCCCTGCATCCAGCGCACCCCGGATAAGAGGCATTCGGCTCATAATGGAATGGCTCTCGCCGCCCCCCGTTTTGCCTGCCGCTCCCGCTACAACGGTCCCATTCATCTTTAGAAGATCAACGCCATTGATGGATGCCTTGGCGGATTCATATGAGTCTGCGATATGCATCACATCGCTGCCATCCGGGCCGATGGCTGCAGCCACGCTCATGCCGAACAGCTGCTGCAGCGCCGTTGCCGTTTTCTTCGCCAGATGGGCGCTGCGGAAGCTGGCATCCTCCGGATATCCGCCCTTCATCGTATAGACAGCGATCATTTCCCGCTCCTGCTTGGGGCTTGCGAAGCTGAAGCACTGCACGGAATCGCCCGCCACATCGCCGATGACATTGGCCACGGCAAAATGAAGCAGCCCGATATCGCCATTGAATCTTCCTGCCAGAACTTGCTCCAGATTCAGAATCCGCAGTACAACCGCTCCGAACCGGCCGCCGGCATCATCCGCTCCGATCAGAGGCAGGAAGGCTTCATTCGTATGCTTCTTGAAGCTGCGCTCAATGATCGAGAGATAGATCTTCTCCTTCAGCTTGGGCAGCGACATGTTGAGTGTAATGTTCTTCGTAATAAATTCGCTTTGCGTTTTCCGCTTGGCCGCAAGCACGCCGATCGCCTTGCCAAGCGCCTCATTCAAATCCGTCCGGTTAACCGGCTTCAGCAAATAGTCGACGACCTTGGCGTGGATCGCCTGCCTCGTATATTCAAAATCATTATAGCCGCTGATGACAATGGCGAATAAATCCGGGTAATCCCGTTCAATAATTTGCAGAAAGCGGACTCCGTCCATTTCCGGCATTTTCATATCCACCATAACCAGGTCAATCCGGTGCTGCTCCAAGAGAGCAAGCCCGTCCTTCCCATTCGTGGCCTCCAGTATTTCTTCGACCCCAAAATTCTTCCAGTCCCCCAAAATGCGGATAGCCTCGCGCAGCGGCTCCTCATCGTCAATAATCAACACCCTGTACACGGCTGCCGCCACCTCCCTCTATTACCATTCTCATTTCCGTTCCGGTTTTATTCGTCCTGATCTCCAGACCTGCCGTTTCCCCATACAGCAGCTTCAGGCGGGTATTCAAATTCGTAAGGCCGATATTGTCGTTCTCCCTCTCCTCCCAGCTGCTCTGGAATGACCCCAGCACCTGCTTCAGCCGCCCGGGCGGAATACCCGGACCATTATCCATCACGGAAATAATGGTCTGGGTCGGTGTCAGCTCCGCCTGGATGATGATGGTCACGGTCCCCGAAACCCGCTCAACCGCATGCTTGATCGAGTTCTCCACCAGCGTCTGGATGGAGAGCTTCGGAATTTGCAGCTCCATCAAGGATTGATCCCACCGGATCTCGACATGAAGTCTGGTGCCGAATCTGGCCTTCTGCAAAACCAGATAACGTTCGATATGCTTCAGCTCTTCCCTCGCATAGACGATATCCTTGCCGCTGATGCAGTACCGCAGGGTCAAAGCCAGCGCATCCACCATATCGGCAATCTCGAATTCACTGCTTTTCAGAGCCCTGGTTGAGATCGCCTGCAGCGCATTATAGAGAAAATGCGGGTTGATTTCCGCTTCCAGCGCCTTTAGTATGGCGTTCTTCTCCACCAGCTTCATTTTGTACCGTTCATTGATCAGATCGTTGGTATTCTTCACCATTTCGTTGAAATGCCGGGTGAGGAAAGCAATTTCGTCCCTCCCCTTCACCTGGGCCTCCACATCGAAGCTGCCGCTGCTGAACAGGCTCATCTGGCGGGAAAGCTTCTTGAGCGGCTTGGTGATGGCATTGGAGAGAAACGTGACCAGAATGATCGACACCAGCAGAAAAAGCAGACCGATCCCGTAACCCAGATTACGCGTGGTTGTCGCAGCGGCATAGATCTCCTCATAAGGTATCGGTTTTATCAGCCTCCAATTTTGCTGCTCGCCCACATTATAAACAACCAGATAACGTCTGTCTCCGTCCGACCATGTCAGCTGGCCCGCCTTGCTCTCCCCGATCCGGCCAAGCCAGCTGGAGCGCTGCACCTCTTGATAAAAGGCGGGATTATCCACATGGAAGGCATGATTATCCGGGTCCAGAAACAACAAATGCTCGCCCTCATTAAACGGAATATCCTTCATAATTTCATCCATTCCGGTGGATTTGAAATAAAAGGAAAGCACCGCCTGGGGCTGCCGCGTGGCAATCGACCGAAGCACCCGGTGATACGCCATGAAGCTGGCTTCCCGATTTACGGCATAGCCTGTTTGGGTTTCAGGCAGAGCAAGCGATTGAAAAACCTCATTCTTCGGACTTGCCACAGCCTGCTTGTACCATGTCTGATCGGGAATAGCGGCATCCTCGCCCACACGGACCATAATGTTATAGTTTTCCCGCGAGATGGAATAATACTTATGCTGGTCGATCAAATACAGGTAGATCGCTTCCAGATCATTGCGGGAATAATACAAGCTTCTCAAATAATCCTCCAAATACATCTTGGAAGCATAATCATGGGCTTCGTTCACAATCGCGCCGTTTATTTCATCATAGCGGATTTGGGGCAGGGACAGCTGCTCGATCCCGGCCAGGTAATCCTCCAGATTCTGATTGACGAGCATCAGGTTGTTGGAGGTGCTCTCGATGCTGCTCTTAACGGATTCCCGCTGGAGCATCTGATACGAAATGACCGTAAGCGACACTACGACAAGGATAATGATGGAGGTAAACAGCAGGATCAGCTTATTCACCAGCCTTCGCGAAATCTTGTCGAACAGCATGCTTATGGAATAAGCCATTTTTCTTGCAATACTACCCATATAGCAATCCCCTTTGGCGGAGTACAGTTCACCTTTTTACCCCTAACTGTTTTCTTAAATCCATTCTTTTGCCCAAGACCAGCTGTTTATAATTATTATAGCTCATTCGCAGTTCCCGGGTAGGCCAAGGGCAAGCGCCCCTTCCAAATAGAACAGCAGTATAAAAAAGAGGTGCACAAGAATGAAATCAGAAAAAATGAGATTAGGGAAAAAGTGGTCCCAGCGGCTGGAATTCGGGATATTCACAGTTCCGGTGCTTATATGCATCGCAGTTGCATTCTATATTCCGTTTGCCATGACGATCCGTTATTCCCTGACCAAATGGAACGGAATCTCCAAGCATCCGACGTTTATCGGCTTGGACAACTTCAAACAAATCTTCATGGGGGATTCCAACTTTACCAGCGCCGCCTGGTTCACGGTAAAATATGCGGTCCTGTACATTATTCTGGTGAATGTGCTGGCGATTCTGCTCGCCGTTCTGCTGGACATGAAGCTGAGAAGCACATCCTGGCTCAGAGCCGCTTTCTTCGTGCCTTATATTCTGAGTCTGGTTATTGTCGGCTTCATATGGAAATTTATTTTCATGCAGGGCTTCGAATCGCTGGGCGCAAGCACAGGCTGGGGCATCTTTAATCTCAGCTGGCTCGGGGAGCCCGGGCTTGCCTTCATCTCCGTGCTGTTCGTGTCCATCTGGCAGTCCATCGGCTTCTATCTGGTTATCTATATTGCCGGGCTGCAGTCCGTACCGGACGATCTCAAGGAGGCTGCGACCGTCGACGGAGCGGGTCCCGTACGCAGGTTCTTCAGCATTACGCTGCCCCTGCTCGCGCCATCCATTACCATTTCCGTGTTCATGGCGTTGACCAACTCCATCAAGGTATTCGACGTCATTCTTTCCTTGACCGGAGGAGGACCGGGCGGCACGACCTACAGTATCGCGTACGATATTTACCGGGATACCTTCCAGAACAATCTGTACGGCTATGGAACGGCCAAAGCGCTGATCCTGTTCGTAGCGGTCCTGATTGTGACGATTATCCAATTGGCTATTTTCAAACGCAGGGAGGTTGAGGCATAAATGAAAACCAACAAAGCCGGCCGCTGGACGCTGGAGATCGGAATGATCATCCTGTCCCTCTTGTTCCTTTATCCCTTGTTCCTGGCCATCAATAACTCCCTGAAGAGCTTCTCCGAGGTCATGACCGATGTCATTGCCCTTCCGAAGCATCTGGCGTTCGACAATTACTCTTACGTCTGGCAGTTCATCAATTACCCGCGGTTATTTCTCAACAATATGGTCATTACCGTGATTGGACTGGCCGGAATTATTCTGTTTGCCTCCGTCGCCTCCTACAAGCTGGCCCGGACAAAATCAAGATTAAGCGGCATTGTTTATTTTCTCTGTATTATGCCGATGCTCATTCCGTTTCAGTCCATTATGCTGACCGTCCTGCAGCTTGCCCGGAAGATTCAACTTTCCGACAGCACATGGGGACTCGGCATCCTGTATTGGGGCTTCGGAGCTCCGCTTGCGCTGTTCATTTATCATGGCTTCGTCAAAGGAATTCCCAAGGAAATCGACGAGAGCGCCACGATTGACGGGGCATCGGGCTTGCGATTATTCTTTCTCGTGATCTTCCCGCTGCTGAAATCGGTGACGACGACGATCATCATTATTGACGTAATGTGGATCTGGAACGATTTCCTGCTGCCGCTGCTCATGGTTAACGGCTCGCCGTCCACCAAGACGTTGACGCTGGCCGCCTATACCTTCGTCGGCCAGTATACGTCCGACTGGCAGTATGCCATGACCGCCATGGTAATGGCCGTGCTGCCGTCCATCATCGTCTTCATTTTCCTGCAGAAATATATTGTCAAAGGCGTCGTAGCCGGAGCCGTCAAGGGCTGATTCCCGAGGCTTGAAATGCACGCAAACAAAACGCCGGAGCAGACGGTGCATGACCGCTGCCTCTGGCGTTTTTGTGTGTTTAATATTAAGTGTGTTTAATATTCAGGTATTTAAAAATCATTCCATCACAAGAATTTGAGGTGAAATTAAAGAATATGGCAAATCCCGTTATTCTAGCCGGCGAAGGTCCGATAAAATCGTTGGGAACAACTTTTTCGAAATAAAAGGTTTTTAGCTGGGCTGCCTGTTGTTTGTTGTACAAAAGAAACATTCCTCGGGGTTATCGGGCAGCACGGCGGACCATCGTTTCCCATCGTACGAAGCCATACTTCTCATAGAGTCCATGCGCGTCTTGTGTATTGAGATAAATATTCGTATAGCGAATGCGAGGATGGTCGACCAAAACAGCCATCATCCATTTGCCGAGTCCTTTTCCGCGATGTTCAGTGTCGACGATCACGTCGCACAGCCAGGAAAAAGTTGCTCCATCCGTTACCACCCGCATGAAACCGACTTGAAGTCCATCCGCTCTGTAAACTCCGAAACAAAGCGATTCCTTCCAGCTATTCACAAGGGTTTCTTTCGACCGTTCCGCAGCCCAATAACTGCTCTTTAATAGTGCAAAGATCACATCCGGCTGCAGCTCTTTCATACTGTCACTGATTCTGTAAGGCAGACAATCATGAATCCACTCCATCTGTATACCTCCCATAGTTCACAATACGTAATATGTTTAGTATAGTGGTGACAATCAGAAGAGAAAAATGAATTATTATGCGACTATACCCATACAGATTGGAGTGGAAAGATCATTAAATACGAGAATGTGAAGAACGATCTGAAACAACAGATTAATAGGGGATCGATCAAGCCGGGCGACAAATTACCGTCCATCCGAGAGCTTAGTATACAATGGGAGTGCAGCAAAAACACCGTAATCCGAGCCATCGATGAATTGGAAAAAGAACACCTGATATACTCGGTACCGAAGAGCGGCCACTACGTGATTGATCGTTCCTCTAAGTCCGAGGATCAGCCGGAAAGGCTGATTGATTTTGCCATGGCTGCTCCGGATCCCGGTATTATCCCCTATGGAGAAATTCAGCACGGGTTGAACCGGGCGATACAGCTATACGGGGATCGGCTTTTTACATACGGTGATCCGCTCGGATTTCCATCTCTACGCGAGGCTATATCCCAGCACCTGGCAGCCTCTCAAATTTTTACCGAACCCGAACGGATCTGCATCGTCTCCGGCTCCCAACAAGCTCTTCACTTGCTTGCCTCCATGCCGTTCCCGAATGGGAAGTCGGCGATCTTGGTCGAACAGCCCTGCTATGCCGGAATGTTGAAATTAATAAGCCTCCTCGGGGTAACCGCAATCGGAATTGCTCGAACGGAATCAGGCCTTGACCTTGATGAACTGGAACGGCATTTTCGAAACAATTCCATTAAGTTTTTTTATACGGTTCCCCGATACCACAATCCGCTCGGAACCAGCTTGTCACGTCGGGAGAAAGAAGCAATCGCATCAATGGCGGAGAAATATGATGTCTATATCGTGGAGGACGACTATCTCGCAGACTTGGAAACTGACAGCAAATCTGATCCAATCTGTAGCTATGATTATTCAGGCCGCGTCATCTACATCCGAAGCTTTTCCAAAATAATGCTACCAGGCCTGCGACTCGGTGCCGCTGTACTTCCCGAAGCATTAATCACTTTGTTCCGAATGTACAAATCGTCGAGCGATTTAAGCACAGCCGCCCTTTCACAAGCCGCTTTGGAGATTCATCTGGTCAGCGGATTGTTTCAGCGCCACGCCGCCATGATGAGAGAACGCTATGGAATTCGAATGAAGGCTCTGCAGGAGGCATGTAGCCGATATTTGAAAGAGGGTTTCCGTCTAAGCAAATCGGCCGGCGGTATATTTGCCCAACTCGAGCTACCCCATCATCTGGCGGCAGAGGAGCTGGCCGCGACCCTTCGTCAGAAGGACGTGTATGTTTTTCCTACTATGCATTGTTATCTTCCTAGTGTGGAAAGCGCGAACAACTTGCGCCTCAGCATTATTCGCACGAATGAAAAAGAGATTGAGGACGGCATCCAGATCATCCGCCAGACGGCCGACGAGATAATGAGCCAAAGAAGTACAAACAAATTCAGCCGATCAGCCATTACTTGGATATAGAAGTCGTCACTAAAGAAGAAACTGCTATGCTGGAAAATCTCACAGGTAAATATTTCGTTAACACCAACAAAGGCTGCCAATCGGTAGCATAAACTCGGGCAGGATCGGACGTACTCAAGACCGTTTTGATTCTTTTCGTTGCTTGGGCAATTGCTGCCAGAAGCACCGTGTGCGCATGTGTCGTAAAAAGTGCCTGGTGACTTTCACCGACAGAAAATACATCAAGCCATTGCTTTGGTTCGTAAAACGCGTCAAACGTCCCCAGTTTAATGACCCTAATGTATGATTACGTATTTCGCTTTTCCCCATCCATAATATTATCATCACTTTACTACTCAATTGATAAACAAGCAGGAGGAGTCTGTTAGCAGATTTTCGGAAAACAATCTAAAAAGGCCTTCCTGAAAAGGGAGGCCTAGAATACGCCATTTATAAGCGATGCGGACATTGTTATGTGTTTTATATTCTCATCGTATCCGCGCGCCAATTCCTGATCGCCGCGTGTATATCGGCCGCCTTCAGACCTTCGGATGCCGCCCGTTCGCACAGCGCTGGAAATTCATCATCGCCCGCATTGCGCAGCGCGATAATCTGGGCGAGCTTAATCCTGGCGTCCAGCGTCCGTCCGGTCAGACGGTAATGACGGAACTGCTCCTCCATGCGCACGATCCGGTCCTGCGTCCTGGTCGCATACGGTCTGATCCGCGAGACCACAAACAGCAGACAGAGAGCGAACAGGAACAGCAAAAGTGCGAGCGAGATTTGCCCATCCTCCTGAACAAAAGCCTGCACCAGATAAACGATGGACCAGATGAATACAATCAAGGCGAGCGGTACCGTGACATAATGATAAGCCCAGTCAAAGCGCAGCGACTTTCCTTTGTTCTGTTCGCTCATAATAAACATCCTCCTCAAAGTATGTATGATTCCACTAACAAATTGCCATTATCTACATCATACCACCTGGTCCTCGGCAAACGTCCTGCTTATGGAGAAAAATATGCTTTTACTTGTCCAAATTATGTCACCCCGCACAAAAACGAGCCGCCCCGGGCTCCCGGTTTGCGGCTCGCTTCTTTGCTGGTTTATGTATCCAAGACCGGTCGACATCCGGTCTCTTATTCGTATTCGGCAAAGGGATCCGGTATCTCGATCCGGTAGGCTTCGGCATCGCTGACGCCTACGGACAGCATGGCACGGCCATTGCCCAGCCTTACAAGCCCTCCGCTGAAGATCACATCCTCCAGGTCCGGACGTTTTCCCGGACCGGTGGGGAAATCGCCTCTTGCGGCAATTATTTTCAAAGGCGTTTTCTCCAAGGTAAGGGGATTCATGGCAAACACACAGGAATAGTAATGCTTATGGCTTTGCTCGTCGAAACAGGCAATATGCCCCAGCACCCCTACCAGCCCATTCTTGAGCAAATGGGCCTCATTCGCCCCTCCCCATTCCTCAGGGACAAATTGATCCTGGAGAATCTCCGCATTGTGGAAGGTTTGCTCATTGAGCTCATCCAGAGAATCGATAATGGTAAAGCCGATCTGCCCTCTTCCACCTCTGGCTCCTTGAGGTCTGGTGAATACGCCGACTCGGCCATCGAGCAGCTCAATCAGCCGGATATCCTTCATATTGGCCGGACCGGACGAGAAGTGGCAGAGGGAATCGATATGGGTGCCCCGGTAAAATTGCGTGCACCAGGAGATGATCCGGCGCGGATTGTCTGCGGCGGTCACCAATTCAACGCCGCCGAAAACCAGCTCACTCTTGATGAGAGCCACACAGGGATCCTGCAAGTTGTACGTGTGGGTATGTGCCCTTGGGCTCCACACATGATCCGCGCTCTGCGTGAAGAAAAAAACCTGTGAGAACTCGCTGTCCCGCTCCTCGACCCGGCCCATGATGACTTCTTCCCCGTCATAATGGAACGGGGCTGTAATATTATACACGTCGCGCCCGCCGACTCCCGAGAATATAAGCTTCTCGACCTTGGTGGCGCGCGGGACGGCATAGAATTGTTTTAACAGCTGATTGGCGGTTTCCGGCTTGGTTTTTTTAATAATCATTCATATTCTCCCGGTGATCATTCATATCTTGTTAATGATCATTCAATTTCTCCTGATGTGAAGCGCCGTCATATCTAAGATCATTACCTTGATCATAATCCTCGATGACGATAAGCTGCCCTGGCGGGACATTGAAATACGTACATAGCCTCAGCAGCAGATCACGGGGATACTGAACCATTTCATCCTTGTACATCCGGCGAATGGAATCAAAGTGATAATTAACATCCTTGGCAAGCTTGCGAATCGATAAATCAGGGTCATGTTTCTCCATGACGCTCTTCAAATTGCTGTGTATGGCTGGCATTCCAGCACCTCCTACAACAATATATATGGAATGCACAGGCCCGTCAATAATTTGACAAGAAAAAATGGTCATGTTAGGCTATAGGAAGGGAAACTGACTCTACGGCGGTCATTTTGCATTAAACGGCTTGCTTTGACGGCTTTACAGCTTGTTGAAGCGATTTAAGCACCTGCTCCCTTTGCTAAATAAATATTCGCGCAAATAATGAAGGAACCTATACTTCCTTATATTCAGAATTATTCAAGAAGAAACGGCTATCACCGGGTTCGGTGCAAAAGATTTTCTTCCCTTCTGAATATAGGCCAAAGCTATGGGCGCTTTAATTTTCCGAATATTTAAACAAAATAACCTCTGCCTTTTTCAGAAAATAAAGAACCTTTTTATTTTCTTTTTTTATTCCAATTTCAATGCATCACAAAATAGGGGAGGCTCTTGTATGAACAAAAACAACAGTAAAAATGTGGTATTTCTGGGCACCAGCTTGCCGCGGGAATGCGGCATCGCCACATTTACACAGGACTTACTGGACCAATTCGCAGCAATCCAGGGCTTTAACCGTCCGCGCATCATTGCGGTCAACGACAATGAGTCTTATTCATACGGCGAACAAGTCATTCATCAAATCGATCAGCACAGCCTGCCGGATTATCTGGAGGCTGCCGACCTCCTCAACCTTTCCGATACCAATCTGCTTGTCATCCAGCATGAATTTGGCATATACGGAGGGGAAAGCGGCGAATACCTCCTCCCATTCGTTGAGAGATTAAATATTCCCTATTTGGTTGTTTTTCATACCGTGCTTACCGAGCCCAGCCGCAAACAGCGCCTCATCATGAAAAAGCTCGCTGAGACCAGTGTAAGGGTCGTCACGATGGCCCAATCCACCGTACATGATTTGCATACGATATATGGCATCGATAAGGATAAGATCGCATTTGTTCATCATGGCGTCCCTTATGTCGAGACGAAATCCAGACTGGAGCTTAAAGCGCAGTATGGATTCACAGACCGGAAAATTCTCTCTACCTTCGGGTTCCTCAGTCCGGGGAAAGGGATTGAATATGGAATTGAAGCGATGCAGGGTGTAATCGCCAAGCATCCCGAATCCCTGTACATCATCTGGGGCAAGACGCATCCCGTGGTGAAACGTGAAGTCGGGGAAGTATACCGGCAGAAGCTGACAGCACTGGTTGAATTGCTGGGGCTGAATAATAATGTGCTATTCGTCGACAGATTGCTGACACAGGAGGAAGTGATTCAATCCCTGGTCATGTCGGATATCTATATGACGCCGTATTTGGGGAAGGATCAGGCTGTCAGCGGCACATTGGCATACGGAGTCGGTTACGGACGAGTTATTGTCTCCACGCCTTACCGCTACGCCATGGAGATGCTTGCGGGCGGAAGAGGGCTCCTGGCCGGCTTCCACGACTCCGCCTCCCTGGAGGATTGCATCCTTCAGCTGTTGGGAAACCCTGATCTGATTACCGAAATGGAAGCCCGCACCCTTGAATTGGGGACAACGATGATGTGGAGCGAAATCGCCAAACGTTATGCCGCGCTGTTCGAAGAAAGCATTTCCAGCGCCGCAACCCTATCCAACAGGAGTGTGATTTGATGAATATACAGACCGTACCGCAAGTGCAATCCCAGTATATGAACAGATTGACCGACGATACGGGCATCTTCCAGCATACCAAATTCGGCGTCCCTGACCGCTCCAAAGGCTACACCACGGACGACAATGCCAGAGCTCTGATTGCTGCTGTTCTCATGTACAGCATACACAAGGATCCGCAAACTCTGGCTTTGATCCAGACCTATATTTCCTTCATCCACCACGCTCAGAATCCCGACGGCAACTTCCGCAACTTCATGGATTATAACCGCTTCTTCATGGAGGACAGGGGATCGGAGGACTGTCAGGGAAGAACCTTGTGGGCGCTTGGCTTCACGCTATCGCATTCCTGCGTACCGGATAATCTGCAAAACACCTGCCGCTACATGATCAACCAGGCGCTGCCGCATGTGCACACCCTCGGATCGCCCCGCGCCGGCGCCTATGCCATGGTGGGACTCAGCTTCCTGCTGGAGACCCCGCGCGCCTGTGCCTATTCCTTTCCTTATCCTTATGCGGAGAACAGCAGCGAAGCCAAGGCGTTCCTGCCAAGCTCGGATATCGCCCAGCTTATTGAGGAAATGGCGGAGCGGCTGCAGGACCAATTCCGGCAAAATAAAGGCGGCGGCTGGAACTGGTTCGAGGACAGCCTGACTTATGGCAATGCCATGCTGCCTTGGTCTCTGCTCAAAGCCGCCCGTATCAGCGGCAGAGCCGATTTCAAGCAGACGGCCAAGGAGAGCCTGGACTTCCTGTCCTCCCGCACCTTCTCGCCGGAAGGGTATTTTAAGCCAATCGGCAGTCACGGCTGGCAGCTCCGCGAGGGAGAAGCCGCTCCCTATGACGAACAGCCCATTGAAGCCTGCGAGATGCTGCTGGCCTGCAAGGAGGCGGCTGGGGTCCTGGAGGATTCCTCCTATTCGAAAAAAGCGGCCTTGTGCTATGAATGGTACCTCGGTCACAATTCTCTGAATGTCTCCCTGATCGACCCGCAAACCGGAGGCTGCTATGACGGCATTCACGAGAGCGGCCTGAATCTTAACCAGGGCTCAGAAAGTATTATCTCCTACTCGATCGCCCATCTGGTGACTCATTATGGATAAGTTCGTCACGATACTTGCAGGCGGAGGCGGCACGAGATTCTGGCCGCTGTCCAGACAGGAGACACCCAAGCAATTTTTGAACATCAGCGGCAACGATATTATGCTGAATGAGACCATTGAACGCTTCAAGGGCATTATTCCCCAGGAAAATACGGTCATCGTCACGAACCGCTCCCAGTCGGTATTATTGGAGAGCATTATGCACAGCAGTGTGCTGAAGAGCAATATTCTCATTGAGCCCGTTGCCCGAAACACCTCCGCGAGCATTCTCTATGCCGCCCTGTTCCTGGAGAAGCAGCATGGCGATTCTCTCATGGTTGTCCTGCCGTCCGATCATCACATTACCAATGATGCGCAGTTCAGACAGACGCTGGACGAAGCCTGCACGGTAGCCATGGAGACAGACAAGATCGTTACGATCGGCATCAAGCCTTCCTTCGCCTCCACCGGATACGGTTATATCTGCTACGAGAGCAAGCCTTTTATGACCGTCCCCGCCGCCGTGCATGAGGTCAGCGAATTTGTGGAGAAGCCCAATTTCAAAAAAGCGCAGACGTATCTCGCTTCCGGCAATTATTTATGGAACAGCGGCATGTTTATCTGGAAAACATCGGTTATCATCGATCATTTTCAACGTTTTCTGCCCCGGCTGTTCAAGTCCATGCTGCCGCTCCGCAATCATCCGGGCGGCGAAGAGTTAACGGCATTGCTCAATGAAATTTATCCGACGCTGCAAAATATTTCAATCGATTACGGCATCCTCGAGCGCAGCGCTGACGTGGTTGTGATATCAGGCAATTTCGGCTGGAATGACATCGGCAGCTGGGATACGCTGGGCGCCATCTTCCCTCCCGATGACGATGGCAATATTGTCAAGGCAAATTACCTGGGCATCGATACCCGCAACTCCATTATTTACGGCAATGGCCGGCTGATAACAACGATCGGGATCGACGGACTGATCATAGCGGACACGGGCGATGCCCTGCTGATCTGCCCCAAGGATAGAGCCCAGTCCGTCAAAGAGATTGTCGATATGCTGAGGGAAAAAGGCATGACGGAGTATATGTAAGCTTCCCGCTGCTGAACGTTGCAGATCAAAACCCCTCGAAGCGGCTGCTTTCGGGGGTTTTGGTCTGCTCGGGCACGCGTGCGGTTGGCAACCGCATCTCGCGGGGGTCATACATGAATCATGCCGGTTCATCGCTCCCCGTGACAGGTTGGCTGACCGGCTATATTTCGCTACATGGATCATTTTTCAGCTGAACAAACGCATCACAAACAGCCCGCATCCTGATAACAGGATGCGGGCTGTTTGACGTTTGCGGATAAGAGGATTCACAACATGCGCATCTGCCGCCGAAGCGCTGCGGCATCAGAAGTCAGAGCATACCCAGACTGCCGGAATGCCGCTTCTAGCGGTTGTCCACCTTCTCGGGATACAGATCATGCTGGAGCAGGCGATGCTCCGCCATCCCTTCATATTTTGTACCCGGGCGGCCATAGTTGCAGTAAGGATCGATTGAAATTCCGCCCCGTGGCGTAAATTTGCCCCACACCTCGATATAGCGCGGCTGCATCAGCTCGATGAGATCATTCATAATAATATTGATGCAGTCCTCATGGAAATCGCCATGGTTGCGGAAGCTGAACAGGTACAGCTTGAGCGACTTGCTCTCTACCATTTTCAAATCGGGAATGTAGGCGATATAGATGGTTGCAAAGTCAGGCTGTCCCGTTATCGGGCACAGGCTCGTGAACTCCGGACAGTTGAATTTCACCCTGTAATCCCGGTAGGGATGCTTGTTCTCGAAGGTCTCCAATATCGATGGCGTATAAGTGGACGGATACTGCGTCCCCTGGTTGCCAAGAAGGCTGATCCCCTCGCGTTTCAATTCCTCGCTGCTTCTTGTCATCCGTTCATTTCTCCCCTCTCTTGGTTAAAATCCCCGCTTGTTGCCCCAAAGCCAGGCATGCAGCTGCGGCAGCACCCGAATCCTGGTCAATTCCGCCGATGCCATAACCTGCTCCACCAGCCACATATACTTGGACAGGAGCGCCTGCAGCAGGAGTGAAGCATCCTGCTCCTTCACATCCTCGTTGCCAGCCTGCACATAGAAAGGCACCCCGTCGTAACGCTGATGGGTGGAAATCGCATACTGCAGATCCGTTTCATCAAACACAACGACCTTCAAGCTGAAATTCCGCTCTTGGGCGCTGAGCTTGCCGACAATCGTATCCAGCACGTCCCAGTCCGTCTTCATGCCGGAGCTTGGCGGTTTGGGCGACAGCGTCAGCTCGTCAATGTGCAGAAACCAGTCCTGCCAGATGCTTCCCTGGGTCTCCAGCGCCACTCCGATTCCGCTGCCGTGCAGAAGCTCGATCAGCTCGTTCAGATGGGGCAGCAGCGCCGGATTGCCTCCGGATACCGTTACATGCGAGTAGGTGTCGCCCGCAATGCTGTCGAGCTCGGCGGCGATTTCCGCTACGCTCAGCATGCGGATCTCCGCCTTGCCCGAGCCGTCCCAGGTAAAGGCGGAATCGCACCACGAGCACCGGTAGTCGCAGCCGGCCATGCGCACGAACATCGTTTTCTGGCCAATGACCATTCCCTCTCCCTGTACGGTTGGACCGAATATTTCAATGACGGGAAATTTGCTAGGAGCCATAGGAACCTCCCGCTGCAGGACGGAACACCACGTAGCTGGTCGGCGTCTCCCGCAAAAAAATCTGCACGCAGCGCGGCTTCGACGACATACGGTCCAGAAATTCCTTAATAAGCTCAAACATCGTACGGGCGACGATCTCCGTAGTCGGATACCGGTCTGGGTCCTGATCGCTGAATAACGCGGTGTGCTCATTGAGCAGAGAATGATCGAAACGGTCATGGATCAGCTTCTTGATATCCGAGAAGTTGACGAGAAACCCGTTCTCGTCCAGCTCATTCCCGGCAATGGTCACATTGGCGAAATACGTATGGCCATGCATATTGCCGCAGTGCCCCGCGCCCGGACCCGGAACATAATGGGCGGCGGCGAACTGCAAATCCTTGTTAAGCTCGTACTGATAGGGATGCGGGGTGGACGGATAGATTTGTTGAATCATAAGCGCCGTCCCTCGCTTTTGGCCGCTTCATATTCCCGCAGTCCATTGGCGCGCAGCAGGCACGCCGGACATTCTCCGCAGCCATCCGCGATGATGCCGTTATAGCAGGTTAACGTATGATTCCGCACCTGCTCGAATACGCCCAGGTCATCCGCGAGCTGCCATGTCTGCGCTTTGGTCAGCCACATGAGCGGCGTTTCAATGACGAATTCGTAATTCATGGAGAGATTCAAGGTTACATTCAGCGATTTGATGAACACATCCCTGCAATCCGGATAACCGCTGAAATCGGACTGGCTGACGCCGGTTATAATATGGCGCGCACCCTGCTGCTTGGCCAGTACCGCGGCGAAGGACAGGAACAGCAAATTACGCCCGTCCACAAAGGTCGAAGGAAGCTCTCCTTCCTTCTGGTCAATGGCAATATCATCTCTTGTCAACGCATTCGGCGCCAGCTGATTGATCAAGGACATGTCCAGCACATGCTGGCGGATGCCCAGATCAGACGCAATACGCGCTGCGCTTTCCAGTTCAAGCTTATGGCGCTGCCCATAATTGAAGGTCACGACCTCCACCTCGCGGAAACGCCTCATGGCGTCATACAGACAGGTCGTGCTGTCCTGCCCGCCGCTGAAAACAACAACTGCTTTCTGCTCATTCATTATCATCTTCCTCTCCTATTCTGCCATTACCGAGCAAAAGCTTATAGAGACGCATGTACCGCATCTACTCCTTTCCCGGCCGGTCTTTTCCAGCGATACAGCTTCTTCCTTCGAATCGCATATAATGGGAATCAATATTTTCGGCATAAAAAAACGGCACCTAAGGAGGTACCGTTTCCTTAGTTTTTTATAGAGGGTGTTGCTAGAACCTCTCCCACAGCTGCCTCGACGCATGCTGTGGATTTGTATGCTGTTGCTGCTTATTGTAGCACTAACTGGGGGCAGGGGACAATACTACCCATTTCCAGTTTTCGCTCTTACGGCATGCAGCGGACTGGCTTCGCTTGCGGCCCTTTTCCTGCTTCTGGCATCCGGGAGGACAAGCAGCGCGGGCAGAAGCATAGGGAGAAATATATAACAGAGCACGATCAGACCGACAATGACGGCGCTGGCCAGCTCCACCAGCAGGACAAGCCCCGATGGAATGAGCGTTGCGAAGGTTCCGCCAAGAATTACCATGGCCGAGATGATAACTCCGCCAATATGCTTGGCTGCCTGCACGATAGCCGTTCTTGGCTCCATCACGCCCTCCTCCTTGTAGCGCATCATCAGGAAGATGCTATAATCCACACCTACCGCAATGATGATGATGAAGGAGAAGAAAGGGACGAAGGACGATACGCCATCGGCGCCAATGATATAATGCGTCACAATATTGGTCGCCGTCATCGCAACATAATAGGAAGCGACCAGAGACAAAATAATATAAATGGTTGGCAGAATCGCGCGAATAACCAGCAGCAGCACGAGGAACACCCCGATAATGACGATGATGGCTGTGCCGTTAAAGCTCTCGATCTGCACCTTATTCGTATCATAGGTGGTTGAGCTTGGTCCGGCAGCCCCGTACTCGGCATCGGCAAGCGCCGTTCCGCTCAGGCTCCCGGCCAGTTCTTTGTTGATCTGCTCAATGGTGTCCATGGCTGCCGGAGAATAAGGATCATTGTCCAGCACGACAATGAGCTTGGTTGTTTTACGGTCCTTGGACATAAAGCTGTCCTCCGCTTTATTGAAATCCGCGCTCTCCAGCGCTTCGCGCGGAATGAAGAATGTCCTGGACGACTTCAGCTGCGTCAGGAATTCGCCCGTCTTGCCGAGGCCGTCCGAGATATCGCCAAGACCGCTGCCGCTTTGGCCGAGGCCGTCCTTCAGCTGCGCCATGCCCCCTGAGAGCTGGGACAGTCCCGTATTGAGCTGCTGCTGACCGTCCTTGATGCTTGCAAGAGCCGCGTTCAGCTTCTTCATATTAGCGGCGATTTCCTTGCTTCCCGAGCTGCCTGCCTGGAGACCCGTTGTCAGCTTGCCCGCGCCGCTCTCCAGAGCCGACAGCCCCGTCACCATCTGCGACTGCGCAGAAGCAATCTGCTTCAGCCCGCCCGCCGATTGGGCAAAGGAGGCGTTCAATTTCACAACATTCCTGTTCAGCTCCTGAAGACCGCCGCTAAGCTGGGCGATGCCTGTCTCCAGATCAGTTCCCGTCTTCTTCAGCGTAATATAATCCTGATCCCCGCTCAGCTCGCTGTATTTGGTTCCAAGGCTGCCGATCAGCCCGTTCATTCCGCCAAGTCCCTGCTGGATGCCGGGAAGCTGTCCTTCCAGCTTCTTGTACCCGCCTGCCAGAGAAGAGTAACCGGTTTGAAGTGCGGACATCCCATCGGACAGCTTGGAGGTGTTCGCTGCGACGGTCTTCAGCCCTGCCTTCAAGGAGGTAATCCCGTCCTTGAGATCCCCCGCCCCATCCGCGCCCTGGCTGATGCCGGAGGATACCTGGCTCAGCGCATCGGTAATTTGCGTGTAACCCTGCTGCACTTCCCCGGTACCCGATACCAGCTGCTGGACGTTGGCAAAATCGGGACTCTGCAGCCCGTCGTTCATTTGCTGCAGGCCGCCCTGGATCTGATCGACACCATCCTTGGACGCCGCAATACCCTCTGTCACGCTTTCCGTCTGGGTGCTGATATAGAAATCATCAACCGCCTCGCCCTGCGGCTGCGTGATGCTGGACACCTGCTTGATCCCCTCGATGCCCTTGAGCCTGTCGGTCAGCTTGTCAATGACGCCAAGCGATTCGTTCGTATTCAGCGCATTGTCGTCCTTGATCACGACCGTTGTCGGCAGCGCCTGCCCCCTGCTGAAATGCTCGGCTACAATGCTGAAGCCCTTGGTCGACGGATAACCGTCTCCAAGCTCCCCCAGCTGGTCAAAGGACAGCTTCTGCGAGCTGAACATCACCGCTGGGACCATTGCGATAAGGATAACAGCCGTAACCACAATGGGGTGCTTGACGGAGATAGCCGTCAGGCCCGCCCAGAACTTGCTTTCCTTGTGGCCTGCGGCCACATTCTTCGACGGCCAGAACAATTTGGTGCCCAGCGTCTTCATCAGGAATGGAGTCAGCGTGACAATTTCCAGCAGCAGGATGACTGTGCCGATGGCGACCACATTCGCAGACTTGTATATGCCAAAATTTGAGAAGCTCAGCGCCGCGAAAGCGATGAACACCGTCAGAATGCTGTACAAAATCGTCTTGCCTGCTGTCCGGTACGTATGGATAATGGCATCGTCAATGGTCCGGCCATGCGATAACTCTTCCTTGAACCTGTTGAACAGCAGAATATTGTAATCCGTTCCGATACCGAACAGAATGAGCACAAGCAGCATCTGCGTGACGCTCGTCACGGGGAAATTCAGCTTATCAATGACCTGTGCGGCGATCCCCATGGAGCATAGATAGGAGAAGCCGACCGCCGCCAGCGATACAAACGGAATAATAATGGAGCGAAACATAATAATGAGCACGGCCAGAATGAAAATAACCGTCAGAATGGCGCTTTTCTCCACTCCGGATGTTGAGGCTTTAATATAATCGTTCTGGATAAAGTCCTCTCCGCTCAAATAATACGGGACCTTCACGTCCTTCAGCACCGCATCGAACTGCTCCTGGATCAAGTCCACCCCGCGGCCGTCCTTGTTCAGGCTGAAGCTGGCCATCAGCGTCGTCCCGTCTCCGGAGATCAGCGAGGATTTCGCCTCCGGAAGCGAGAAGGGGTCCAGTAGCTCATCGAATCCAAGCTCCTTCTGGTGGGCCTTCAGGTTGGCAATGCCCGCTTCAATGCCCTTCATATCCTCGTCGGAAAGTTTATTCTCGTTATGAAAAACGACAATATTGCTCGTGCCTGTCGCACCCGTCATATCCTTCAGAATCGAAGCCGCCATCTTGGAGGGACTGTTGTCCGCAAGCGGATCCTGCCCTCTTTCCTGCAAAATCGCATTTACATCCGGTTGAAATACCGTCAGCAGCACAGTGGCCGCGAGCCAGACTATTAATAGAATCCAGCGCCATTTGATGATTTTTTGCATAAGCAGCAATTCCTCCCGAATACCCATAGTAAACAGCCGTTCATTATTGAAGCAAAAAAATTTGATTCTAGCTTCTGTTTATTTTGTCGCCGATACCCGCGAAGTAGATGCGGATCAGCTCATCCACCAGCCGTTCAATCGTATCCCCATCCTCATAATCCCGCAAAATAATGCACATGCCCTCGACAATGGTCGCCGCTATCATCCGCGCTGCCTGATTCTCTTCCTCCTGACGCCGTGCGCTTCCGCTATTCTGGAACGTGTGAAAGGCCTTTTCCAGAATCGAGAAAATGACCGTCGTCAGCTCCTGCTTCACATTCTCATACTTGGAGCCTTCGCTCCTGTTCAGCAGAATGGACAGCTCGGGACTCGACTGGTTGAACAGCTTCACGATTGTGCCCTGTATCTTGTGGAGATAAATCAGGGAACTGTCCGCTTCCTTGGTGTGGGTATTGTCCATATCCTGCCTGATCTCCAGCACATATCCGACGAATCTCTCGTAGGTGGGCTGGATGAGCTCATGGAGAATCGTTTCCTTGCTGGAAAAATACCGATAAATATTCCCTGGCGTGATGCCTGCTGTATGCGCGATTTGACGCATGGAAGCGTCCCTGTAGCCATGCTGCTTGAATTCCAGCAGGGCAGAGCGCAGAATATTCTTTTTCATTTCATCCTTGAGGACCTGCATAAATAAACACCCGTTTACTTTTGAATTTATGATTATTATATAGGGCTGCCAAGTCCGGGCGCAAGCCTTCTTCCCTCTGCCAAGCCCGCCATTTTGGGAATGTTCATCAAATGTTCAACTAATAATGGCGTCGAGTTGTTTTTCAGCCCCTTTGCACCCTGACATACAGCTGTCAGGGTGCATGGCTTAAGATAGAAATATAGCAACGAACAAGATAACCCAAACCCGAGGAGGTACTACCAATGACAATGACTCAACCAACATCACAAGCCGCAGACACTGAAATCCGTCCTTTCCAGATCGATATTCCGCAGGCTGACCTTGATGACCTGCAGTACCGCTTGTCCCATACCCGCTGGCCTGATGCGCTGCCGGGAGCAGGCTGGAAGTACGGCGTGTCGCTCGCGTATGTGAAAGAACTGGCAGAGTACTGGCAGAATAAGTACGACTGGTGCAAGCACGAAGCGCGTCTGAATGAATTCCCCCAATTCACGACGACAATCGACGGCGCCCGTATCCATTTCATGCATGTCCGTTCGCCTGAGCCTGACGCGATTCCGCTCTTGCTTACGCATGGCTGGCCGAGCTCTATTGTCGAGTTCCTCGACCTGATCGGACCGCTTGCCAATCCCCGGGCCTACGGCGGCAATCCGGCGGATGCCTTCCATCTCGTGATTCCCTCCGTGCCCGGCTTTGGCTTCTCCGGGTCTGACCTTGAACCGGGCTGGAACATCTCCCGTATCGCCAGAGCCTGGGCAGAACTCATGAAACGTCTGGGTTATGAGCAATACGGTTCTCATGGCAGCGACCTGGGCTCGCTTGTATCCCGTGAGCTGGGTATCCAGAAGCCGGATGGTCTTATCGGCATCCATGTGCTGCAGCTGTTCTCCTTCCCTTCCGGCGATCCCGCAGAGATGGCCGGGCTGACCGAAGACGATCAGAAGCGCCTGCAATTTCTGGCCAATTTCCATGAGCGGGCAGGCTTCAACGCCATTCAGTCGACCCGCCCGCAGACGCTTGCCTATGGGCAAGCGGATTCACCAGCCGGTCAGCTCGCCTGGATTGCCGAGCTGTTCAATGGCTTCGGCGACCACATCGATTTCATTGACCGCGACGCTTTGTTGACGAATGTTATGATCTATTGGCTGACCAATACAGCCGAATCCTCCGCCCGCCTGTATTACGAGAATGCGCATAATCAGCAGGGCGGGGAAGGGCCGAATACGGCTGTGACCGGCTTGGCTGTCTGCGGCCATGACTTCAAATCCATCCGGCGCTTCGCGGAGCGCGACAATACCAACATTGCGCACTGGTCGGAATTCGACCGCGGCACCCACTTTGCCGCCATGGATGCGCCGGATCTTCTGGCTCCCGACATTCAGGCCTTCTTCCGCCGCTTCAGATAAGAGGGAGCTTGCGGGAAGATTCCAAATGGGCGACTAAAACAAAAAGGATAGAGAATCAGATGTTAATCTGATCGCTCTATCCTTTTTTGTAAGAAAGCCGGTAAATAATGATCGCGTATATGGAAGCAGCTGCTTCTAACTCCGCCAGCTATTTGCAGCTGTTTGGCTTAACCTTCCGTTCCGCCTACGCCCGCATCGGTCCCGTTCGCCGCATCCGTCCCGGCGGCTCCGTCCGTTCCACCCGCCGCATCGGAACCGTCCGCTGGCCGGGAACCGTCTGTCAGGCCGGCTCCGTCAACGTCATCCGTGCCTTCAACACTGCCGGCGCCTGCTCCGTTATCCATGTCCTTGTGGCTCTCCACAAATTCAGCGGCATTGAACAGCATAACCGCCGCTTCCTCGCGTGTGATTACTGCCTGCGGATGAAACTCGCCTTTATCATCCAGCGCTGTCAGCTTGTAGAGCAATGCGCGCTGAATTGTGCCCTGGAAATCAACCGTAATATCCTTCTCATCTTCGATCGGGATAAACATTTTGACCGTTGGATACTGCCCGGTTTTCTCCAGACCCTGCACGAGATAATGAACGAAGGCTTCCTTGGTCATCGGGGCCCTGGGATCGATATCCCCGGGAATATCGAGCTGGTTGGCCCGTGCGACTACGAAGTTGTCCGCATACCAGGCGTCGCTGGTGACCGTAGTGTAGTAGCCTTCTGCTGTAGGCGCCTTATTGAAGTCGATTGCCGCCAGGCTCAGCTGCATGCCTTTGACAACCATGGCGATTCCTTGTGCCGCAGTCAGCTCGGCGGCTGGGCGGAATTCGGTCGCCGTTATACCGCTGACCATCCCTTTATCCTGCAGGGCTTCAATTTGAGTCTTGGCCGTGCTGTTGTCGATATCCGTGAAAGTGCTTGCAGCAAAGGCCTGACCAGCCACAGGCATAATCAGGGCGACTGAGAGCGCTGAAGTTAATACTATCTTCTTCATATTCATTCTCCTCATCCGGCAGCTTGTTGTATTTGTTATCCTTATAACGTACACAACCAACCGGATGTTGCAGCCTGGTTTTGCTTTAAGACGCAGACGAAGCAGGCTCAGCCAAATTTTTCATCGTATTATTTACATTTGCTGCTGCTCATCCCTTACACGATCCAGCACCTCCATATACAGGACTTGCATAAACTTTTTGATGTTCACCTTTCCTTTATCGGTTTTTAGATTCTCATCCATTTCCTTCATCTTCAGGCGCACGTCCTGAAAGTCAAAATACAGCGGCGCGTAATGCTCGAATTTGGGATTGCTGTAGTCGGTCAGTCCGATGCTGGCAAGATTGGTCAAAGCCCCCATGACCGTACGCCGGATCCGCTGCTCCACGGCTTTGCCTTCTTTCTCCGTATCGCTGTCAAAGCCTTTATTCGCCTGGGCTGCGACCTCGTACAGCTCCTTCAAAGGGGGGAGCGTCTCCGGGTGCTGGCGATGGACCAGATGCTCCATAATTTCAACGATATCCCGGCTGCCGCCCTCGCCGATAATACCCAGGTCCATCAGGATCGATTGGATAATTTCACGGGCCGTCCGTTTCTTCGGGCTGCTGCCCAGCTCTGGGCTCAGGCTGTTCAATTTCGACAGGGACGCCTTGATTTCGCCCAGATAACAGCCGATCTTCCACTGCTCATGAACCCGGGACAGCACGGCCTCCACTTCCACCCGGTTAATGGGCTTCTGAATGTAAAATTCAATGCCCGCCTGATAGGCCTTGCCGATCATTTCTTTATTTTCGATCTGCGAAATCATCACGTATTTGCCTCCGAAGCCATGCTGCTTCAAGTGGTAAATGGTTTCAATACCGTCCTGATCGGGCATCAATAGATCGATCAGCACAACATCCGGCTTTGCGATCAGGATGCCTTTCTCGCCAGTGGTCCCATTCCCGGCCGATATCACCACCTCACCCAGTCCGCTTTTTTCAATAATGAACTGCAGCATTAACCGGCTCGCGGAATCATCATCGACAATGCCAAATGAGAGCATCCTGGTTCCTCACACTCCTTTTTTCAATGAATCAGTCGAAAAGACCAAAACAAAAGTGGTGTCATCTGCCTGCTCCGATGGCTGCAGATGCAGCTTCCCGCCAAATGCATGCACGATATCCCGGACATGGGACAGGCCGATGCCTGTCGCCGCATAACCCGCCTGATTGAATTTTGTCGTGAAACCCGGTTCGAAAATAATTTCCCTGTTCTGCTCGGCAATGCCCGTCCCCGTATCCGAGACCGCAATCACCGTCTCCGCTCCCCGCTCATCTATTCGTATGCGAATCCGGCCGTCCTTATCAATCGCCTCTACCGAATTGGATACGAGATTATTCAGCACCGTCAGCAGCAGAATATAATGATCGGTGACGTAGTCGGCTCTGATCTCACGCTCCATCCGGATTTCCTTCCGGAGCATCTGGCCGTAGCCGTGATTCGAGCGGAACACAAAATCAACGATTTCCGAGAGGGACATCTCTGTCGTCGTCTTCCGGTCAAACAGCTTCAGCAGACCGGCCAGTATGCGCTGGGAATCCTTCTTCACCTCATGGATCTGCTGCGTAATTTCCAGCATCGAGCGGCTGTTCGCTTTTTCTCCGGATTCGCTCAGCTTGCCGTATAAATTATGGCTTTTGGCCGTAATCTGCTCAAGCGTGTCCATTGATTTCCGCAAATAAAAGACTTCGCCGTACAGGCCGGAGCCGATATTAAGCATCTGCTCCATTCTTTTTTGCTGCTCGTTATGGACCACTCTCATCTGGCTGATCGTAATGCTGCTGTACAGCCCTACGATAAAGTAGCTGCGCAGCACGGCGGTGGCTCCAAGCAGCAGCCACTGCGAGGAATACAGGTACCGATAACCGAACATGATGCTCCGGATTAGAAGCTCCAGCTCATTCGACGTAAATTCAATCAAGGTAATAAAGCCGCCGAGCAGCAGCGGATGAAACTCGGATAATTTGGGCTTGATCCGGCTCATCCCCACTGCAAATATCATATAATAGATCGCCGCGGAGAAGTGGGTATGCAGGCTTGCTTCAAATGAAAACAAATCTAAGAGGTTCACCGCGTCCTTCAGAGTACGGAAGAGAAGCACCATAATACCGGTTGCAATCCCTGTGTACACATAAGGCAGCTGCCTCATCAACAGCAGGCACAGCAGAAAGGCGCTGCTTCCAAGGCCAATCCGGAATACCTCTCCGCTGAAAGGCGTTATTTTGAACTCTCCGGCAACCGCGGTCACAATGGCAACCAGAAGCATCTGCGCCCATTCGGCGTAGTGGCGTTTTCGTTCCGGCAAACCGTTTCCCCCTATCACAAGGCTATAACAATCTGGACTCGAATCTTCTCGATAGCAGTGATAGGGCATAGTTTACCGTAAAATACAGGATTGCGGCAACCAGCAGCACCGGAAAGACATAATCATAGCTTTGGCCGATGACGATCTTGGAATGGTTCATCAGCTCCGGCAGTGAAATAATGACGGCCAGGGACGTATCCTTCAGCAGGGAAATAAACTGGCTGACAAGCGGCGGGACCATGCGCCGCAGACCTTGCGGCAGAATAATATGCCACAGGGTGCGAACATAGCTGAGCCCCGAAGAACGGGCCGCTTCGATCTGTCCTTTATCGATGGAACTGAGGCCGCTTCGGACAATCTCCGAAATCATCGCCCCTTCGAACAAGGTCAGCGCCACGATGGCCGCATTCACAACCCCAAGCTTGATGCCGACATCCGGCAGGGCAAAGCGTGTGAAGAAAATAATGAGCAGGAGCGGCAGATTGCGGAGAATTTCGACGATGATGCCGAGAATGGGCGAAACAACCGGCATTTTGGTATAGCGAATCGTGCCGACAATACAACCCAGCACAAAGCTTAATACAATAGAGATAAAAGCGACCTTCAGCGTCACATAGAAGCCTTCCAGGATGAACATAAGGTTCTCTGTGGAGAAAGCATTGGCAAAATCCATCTGTTCCCCCTCCTTCTAGCCGCTGCGGGCCCATTTGCGTTCGAAATGAAGTGCCATATAGCTCAGAGGAAGCGTCAGCGCCAGGTAGAAGAGCGCGACAAATATATAGGTATCGAAGGTAGCCAGCGTGCTGCTCGCCACCGAATCTGCAAAATACATCAGGTCAAGTCCCGCAAAAACACTAAGCACCGACGAATTTTTCACCAGATTGATGAACTGGTTGCTCAGCGGCGGTATAACGATCTTCACGGCCTGCGGCAGCACGATATACCTCATCGCCTGCACATAGGTAAGCCCAGTAGCCTGCGCCGCTTCCGTCTGGCCTCTGGGGACAGAGCGGATGCCTGCCCGGATTACCTCGGCGATGAAGGAAGCCGTGTACACGGTGAGTCCGACTGTTCCGCAGACAAACCCGTTCAGCGTAACGCCGAGTGATGGCAGTCCATAGAAAAAAACAAAAACAACCAGCAGCAGCGGTATGTTGCGGATAAATTCCACATAAATCGATCCCAGCCATCGCAGCGGCTTAACAGAGGAAATCCGGAAGATCGCGATCACCGTTCCCAGTACAAAGCTTCCGATCAGGGCAATAACACTGGAATAGATCGTATTGAGGAAGCCTTCCAGATAGATATCGAAATTATCGGTAAGGATTGAGAAGTCCGGCATATGCATCCTCCTTGCCATGATGATCTGAATGAGAAGAAGGGCGGCATTAAAGCCACCCTTTCCCAATCGTTTCGTTTGCTTTATTCCGCCGCGGGTGCTTCCCCGATCCATTGTTCGTAGATTTTGTCATATTCGCCATTTGACTTCAGGGTTTTCAGCCCTTCGTTGACCGCATCCACAAGGGCCGTTTCACCCTTCTTGATCGCGATGCCATAGGGCTCATCCGTAAAGGGCTCCCCTACCACCTCATAATTGCCGTCCTGGGCAACCATTCCGTACAGGATCGCGTTATCGGTCGTCAGCGTATCGCCTTGTCCCGCCTTGAGCGCGCTGAAGGCATCCTGATAGTTTTCAAACTCCAGCACGGTAGCGTCAGGCGCCTTTTCTTTAATGTTATCGACGGAAGTCGAACCCTTCACCGCCAGCACCTTCGTATCCTTGGTCACATCATCCAGGCTCTTGATCGGACTTCCCTTCTTCACCAGAAGCGACTGTCCCGCTTTAAAATAGATGTCCGAAAAGTCGACTTCCTTCTTCCGTTCCTCCGTAATGGTCATCGTCGCGATGATCATATCGATTTCGCCGTTGTTGAGCATCGGCATGCGGGTTTTGGAGGTTACTTCCTTGAGCTCAATCTTGGTTTCGTCCCCGAGAATGATTTTGGCCAGCGCTTTGGCGATATCCACGTCAAAGCCTTCCACCTCGTCGTTCATCGGATTCTTCAGGCCGAACAGCTTCGTATCAAATTTAACGCCCACCACCAGCTTGCCCCTGCTCTTGATTTCATCCAGCATGGCGGAGCCTGCTGCCGGAGCCTCGCTGCCGGCACCGCTCGTATTCGCATTATCACCGCCGCCGGCCGCATTTTCGCCACTCGCCGCATTGCCGCCATTATTGCTTCCTTTGTTATTGCCGCAGCCCGACAGAACCAATACGGAAACCAGCATCAGCATCAGGCCAGCCATCATCCATTGTTTTGCTTTCATTTATACCCTCTCCTTTACTTGTTGTTGTTCTAGTGGCGCAGCACCCTGTTGAGAAACAAGCGGGCTCTCTCCTCGCGAGGCTGGGTGAAGAATTCCTCGGGCTCCGCCACTTCAATGATCTGACCCTTATCCATAAATACGATCCGGTCCGCCACCTCCCGGGCAAAGCCCATCTCATGGGTGACGATCACCATGGTCATCCCCTCGTCCGCCAATGCCTTCATGACATCCAGCACCTCGCCGACCATCTCGGGATCGAGCGCCGATGTCGGCTCATCGAACAGCATTATGCCGGGCTTCATCGCAAGCCCCCGGGCAATCGCCACGCGCTGCTGCTGTCCGCCCGACAGCTGGGAGGGATACTGCTGCGCCTTTTCCTGGATGCCTACTTTCTCCAGGTAATACATGGCGGTTTTCTCGGCCTCCTGTCTGGAGAGTCCCAGCACCTTCATCGGAGCCAATGTAATATTGTCGATCACTTTCTTATGGGGATATAAATTGAAATGCTGAAAAACCATGCCGATATTGCGCCGCAGCTTGTTGATGTCCGTTTTCTTGTCATGTACGGGGAAATCATTCACCGTCAACTCCCCGCTTTTAAGCGTTTCCAGACGATTGATGCATCGAAGCAGCGTGCTTTTGCCTGAACCGGACGGTCCAACCACGACCACTACCTCACCTTGTTCAATCTGAAGATTAATGTCATTCAGCACATGGAAATCGCCGTAGTACTTTTCAACCTCGCGAAATGAAATCACCGGACCCTCTCCTTTCCAACCTGGATGCTTGCCTGAAGAGCGGCCAAACCTTTTCCCTATCCCTAAACCGTTAGTTATGTGTGAGGGAATATGACGTACAGTTCATTTTGAACCCCAACCTACGCAAACCTATGCAATCCGACGCAAATATTCGCAAAACACTTACCCCCAATCTTATGCACATCTTATCCACAGGCAGGGGAAATCTTAATTTCCGACGTCTTCTGATGCCATGAAAAATTATAAAATCATGTCAAAAAAAGTCCGGACAACCGTCCGGACCCTGAGTCAAATTATGCTTTTTAATGATCAGCCTGAATGATGAAATTCAAGCAACAAATGGGGTGTCAGGTGATTCTTAGAATCACTCAGAATCACTTGGTAATACTAAATATTATAAAGTGGCATAAAATCTATGACCATTTAAAGAATGCTCAGTAAACTGCCCTATGGAAATTTGAAATTTCCTGCTTGTATCTGCCGAATTATGGGATTTCGCATTGCCAGACAGGCATTTTTCGGTATTACCAGGTATTTCTTAATAATACTTTATACTGCTTAATGTTTCCAAGAAATTCTTTTCCGCAACAATTGCTCTCCTACGTCCACGCCTCTATATCCTCATCGTCGAATTCATCTTCGACAGTATTCGAGGAATCCGGCTCCTCCGGCGCTGCGGCCGCTGCACTGTCATCCGGACTCATAGAGCCTGCCGCCAATTCGCGGTTGGCACTCAATGCGCCACTGTTCAGATTCTGCAGCTGCGCTGATCCGGAGGAATTCAAGGTGCTGCGTTCGGTTGGAATATAGGCTTGAAGATTACGGACACCGCTCTGGTTTATCTCGTTCTCGATTAAATAACGGAGAGAGTCCATCAAATTGGTCTGTGCGTTAATCCACTGCATGACCGCAGGATCCTCCGATTTTTTTGTTTTTAAGCTGATATTGTCGCCGGGCAGTTTCGTTTTTTTCACGGGATGATCCACCTTCTTCGTGTCCTTGGATTATTCTTTAAGCGGGGTGCCCCTCTTAAACCGGCTGCACCGCTTTGTTCTTGAGCGCTTCGTAAATTTTCCCCCGTACAAATGCATCCAGTCCCAGCGCGTTCATCTGGACTGCATAGTCGGCAGGAATATACAGCAGCTTCATTTCCCGCTCCGTGCACAGCTCCTCAAGCAGAGGGTGGAGCATCGAGCGCATCAGAATACTGCCGCCTCCATACACGCAGATCAGATCGATCTCATTCCGCGTCTTGGTCAGCTGCCGTTTGACATTCTGAACAATCTGCTTGACCTGGCTCTCCAGCGGCCTCTTGAGCGTCTTGATGGCGCGCGCATGGAATTTATGCTTCGGATTCTTCAGCACGTCGCTGAAAAACTGCCGGGGGCTGTCGGTCAGATGGATCAGCCGGTTGAACTCGTCAAGCGCCTCTTCAATCGCATAACCCGCTCCGTGATGGCTGCCGTAAACAAATTGGCGGAGAAATTTATTACCTTCGGTGATGGGATATTCCGTCGAGCCGTCGCCGATATCGACATGGAGGATCCGCTTGTCTTTGAAATAACTGCCGTTAAACTT
Source organism: Paenibacillus sp. JT22N12 (assembly GCF_056269365.1). Lineage (NCBI taxonomy): Bacteria > Bacillati > Bacillota > Bacilli > Caryophanales > Paenibacillaceae > Paenibacillus > Paenibacillus sp. JT22N12. The sequence goes on from NZ_JBWDNU010000007.1 coordinate 366,214, forward strand.
CTTCTCGATATCGTAGGTTTCGATGAACGATTGGAAGATTTCGCCTTCCCGCCAGTTGCCCTCGGCATCCTTCTGCAGGGCGAAGATGACAGGCGTCGCCTCCGGAACGACCTTGGTGAAAGGGAATACGATTTTCACGCCGATCCGCTGCATCCCCAGATGCACCGTGACATTGTGGGAGCCGGTCGTGAAGCGCTTCTCGAATTTCAACGAAGTCTCGTCCGTATGCTGCGTGACCGGAAGCGCGGTAGCCATATCCGCCTCTACCTCAATATTCGCAGGTATCTTCTTCTCGTCCTCATACGCCTTCTGCACCGCCAGAGCCGCAATTTGCGCGAGCGTGTTAATGATCGGCAGATCCATGTCGCTTTTGAGGTCGATCCCGATCTGCAGATTATCCAGAATCTCCCCGCTCTCCAGTGCGAATTTGCCGACATAGTACATGCCGGGGCGCGCAGCCGGGGAATCAATGGTGACAACCAGCTGCTCCTGCAGATTCTTGATGAAACTCTCCGGCGCTTGCTCCTCGCTCCATGGAAGCTCGTCCACCGTACAATTCACATTCGGCTGCTGAATCAGTTTACCGTCAATGATCAGATCATGCTCGCTGTTCCCGTTATCGTTACCCACAAAGAAATGGAATTTCATAAGAAACTACCTCCTATTTATAGAACAATGGTAAAAAATACTGATAGTATTACTTTGCCATACAAGGTGATGTTCGCACAACCCGCTATGGTCCTAATCGCCAAGTTAAAATTCTCTCACGATGGGGTCGAATCTTGTATGAACAGCGCAAATGCTGGATAATGAAGGCCGTTTCTGGCATGCAGCCTGTCTATGGCCATCCGTCCCTATACAAGAAGAATGGCTTTCGCCGTCCTTCGGCGGCGCAGTTAGTTTCTGTTTCTCCCCCCGGAAATGTATGAAAAATATGGGGAAAGACAGACGTTCTTATTATGCAAAAAAAAGCAACCGGCGGTAACTGCCCGGTTGCTTTACTTGGAACTGTTCTTTCGTTATTCGGTTTCAGCAGGAGTTGATTGTGTACTCTCAGCCTTCGAGGTTTTGAGCTGCAGTGCTTTCAACTGCGCGATCAATTCCGGCGATAGTTGTTTTGAAGAGATCGTCAGCGTTCCTTGAGCTGCTCCTGCAGTCAACGTTCCCACCGCTTTTCCATTCGCTTGCAGCAGCTTCTTGACAGTCGCCGGATCGATAGGGGTGCCCGTCATCTTGACTGCTCCCTCGGGGAAGGACAGCGTCCCATTGGTTGTCCCTTTTGCAGCTACAAGATTCTTGACGTCAACGCCTTTAACGACTGTCAATTTACCCTTCTTGGCCGATGCCAGCAATTTCTGAACGGCTTCGGGGTCGAGCGGAACCGCTGTTAAGGTCGCTTCGCCGGAGCTTGCGGGGATGATCGTTTTTCCGTCAACGACGGTGAACGTTCCCTTCTCTGCCGATTTCAGCAGTTCCTTGAAAGCCTCCGGATCGAAACGGGTTGCTGCCGCTGTGACCGTACTTGTGCTTGCAGGGATTTCCTTCCCGGTGGACGGAGATGCGAATGCGGCCTGAGCCGTGACGACGGAGAGAGCCAATCCGACTCCCAGTACAGCAAGTTTCTTTTTCATTTGAACCAAACTCCTTTAAGATAGAATGTGTCTTACATCTATCAGTTTAGCCCGCTTATCTGGAGTCTGGATGGAGCCCGGATGTGCTTTGGATGCGTTTTGCAGGAAAATAAGGGAGAAAACGACGCCTTCTTCCGTGTTTCTGACCTGAATATCGATCGCTAACTGCTGTAAGATCCGTTTGGTAATATAGAGGCCCAATCCGCTGCCGCCCGTATTCCGGCTCCGGGACTGCTCAAGCCTGTAGAAGGGCTCGAATATGCGGCCAACCTGCATTTCATCGATATGTGCTCCCGTATTGACAATCTCGATCATGCGGCAGCCGGTTTTCTCCGCCTCGCTTACTACGACCTTGTTTCCGGGATTCGTATAAATGATGGCGTTATGCACAATATTGCTCATTGCTTTTTCCAGCATTCCCCCGTCGGTACGTATCCGGCTGTCTTCATGTACCGACGAATGCAGCGCAACGCCGCGCTGCAGCCCCAGCTCCTTATATTTGGCCATCAGGCCGTCAACCATCCCGCGCAGGGATACATTCTCGTCGCTTTTTGAAAGCGCCCAGTCATCCGATCTCGCAACGCGCAAAATATCGGCGATCAGCGTCTCCATTTCCTCCGCCACCTGCAGCGTTTTGTCGAGATAGGCATCCCGATCCGCATATATGCCGATTTTGTAAAGCATACCCTCCAGCTGTCCCTTCATGATCGTAAGCGGCGATTTCAATTCATGGGAAACGGCGGAGAACAATTCCCTTCTGCGCGCCTCCACCTCCCGCTCGCGTATCATGTCCTGTTGAAGCTGTTCGTTGCTCGTCTTCAGCTCGCTGATCGATTCCTGCAAATTGGCGGCCATGGAGTTCAGGCTGGCGGCAAGCCCCCCGATTTCATCGGAAGAATGAACGGGAATCCGCGTATCCAGCTGCAATTGGGCCATCCGGCTGGCGGAAACCGTAATTTTGCGGATGGGCCTTGTGATGATAACCGAATAAAAATAGGAAGCCCCGACAGCGGCGATGAGGATGAACAGCGCAACGTAAGGGGACAGCAGCACCAGCACTTTGGATGCCTCATCGATCGGCTGCGGCGTGAAATAGGCAGTCAAATACGCTTTTTCACCATTATACGTCAAGGTCCTGGCCGTTTGAGGCGCCTTGGCCGAAAGCGTCTTGATCGGGATCGCTCCATTCGAAAGCGTCTGCGAATTCAGAAACTGGGATGTGACAGGCGTTAAGGTTGACGGTTTGGTTATTTGGGCTACAGCAGTCTGGATGTAGGGGTAGAGCATCTGCTGGGATTCGCCCTTAATCATGATAAAGGCGTTTGTCTGCTCCTGCAGTTTCGTCAGCGCTTTAACAGCCTCATCGTTCGAGAGCGTGGCGCTCTTGTCGATGAAGCTGTCGATGCCGTTGTCGATTTGATTCTGCTTGTAAGTGGTGTACGTATGGGGCAGCAGGGTGTAAATAACCAGGTAGGTGCAGACGGAGAAAAGGAGGAGAACGGCCACGGTCAAGCCGAATACTTTGAACATGATCGTATTCCATAAGCGATGCTTCAGCCATTTAGCGCTCAATTTTATATCCCACTCCCTTCACCGTTTTGATATAGGGCATATTAGTTTTTTTGCGTATATTTTTCAAATGGGTATCGATAATCCGGGTATCCCCGTAATAGTCATAGCCCCATAGCTTGTCCAAAAGCTGCTCGCGGGTTACGATCTTGCCGGCCTGCTCGACAAGCGCTTGTAAAATCTCAAACTCCTTCGTCGTCAGTCCCACGGAGACGCCGTCGACATAAGCGTTGTACGAGTCGGTATCAAGCCTGAGCTCTTCAAATTCCAGCCAGCTGCCCGTTTGGGCGGGCTTCGACCGCCGCAGGACGGCTTGGACTCTTTTGATCAACAGCTTATAGGAGAACGGCTTCGTCATATAATCGTCGGTTCCGCTGTCGAAGCCTTCGATCTGCTGCTCCTCCTCGCTCAGCGCCGTCAGCAAAATAACCGGCACGTTGGACTGCTGGCGAAGGATCCGGACAACATCATAACCGGAGAGGCTTGGCATCATGACATCCGTTATAATCAGATCATAAGAGTCTTTGTTCCACAGCTGCAGCCCTTCGATTCCATCGGCTGCTGACGTCACGCTATATCCTTGCGAGGACAGAAACTGCTCAAGCAGCTGCCGGATCGCCTCGTCGTCTTCCATTACCAATATGCGTTCACTCACCAATGATCACCCCGCCTCCATTATACGCCTCCAATCTGAAGTTGATTTGTAGATTGCCCGAAAATATACAGGGATTTGCTGGGCATTCATAAGTATACAAAAGGTTAGTAGAACACAAAAAGGGATCTACTTGTTAATAGGGAAGCATTGTTTCATAATTATAGATACGGCTTTTTCCATGAAATGCACATACTGACTGTTTCAATGGGCAAGCTGATCCATATGTCCTTATGTCCAGGAAGAAACGGCTCGACGAATCCGAAGTAAACCGTTAGAGGAGGATATGAACAAATGAGTGAACAAAAGATAAATATCCGGCTATCCGTACTGGATCTGGCCCCGGTCATCGCAGGCAACACACCGGCAGATTCCTTCCGCAATACCCTTGATCTGGCCCGCCATGCCGAGGAATGGGGATACCACCGCTACTGGCTTGCCGAGCATCACAACATGCCGGGCATTGCAAGCTCCGCTACCTCTGTCATTATTGGTCATGTTGCCGGCGGAACAAGGACCATCCGCGTGGGCTCCGGCGGCATCATGCTGCCCAACCATGCCCCTCTGGTCATTGCCGAGCAGTTCGGGACGCTGGAATCCCTGTATCCGGGCCGTATTGATCTGGGTCTTGGCAGAGCGCCGGGTTCCGACCAGGCGGCAGCCCGCGCTCTGCGGCGTGGTCTGGGCAGCGGCGGACAGGATTTCCCTGAGCTGTTAAGTGAGCTGCAGGCTTATCTGAAGCCCCCAGCCGGGGCCAATATGTCTGTACGGGCCGTTCCCGGTGAAGGTTTGGATATTCCGATCTGGCTTCTGGGCTCCAGCGGCTTCAGCGCGCAGCTGGCCGGCCAGCTTGGTCTGCCATTTGCGTTTGCCAGCCATTTTGCGCCGGAATATCTGCTTCCGGCCATTGAGCTGTACCGCAGCAACTTCCAGCCATCGGAAGCGCTGGACAAGCCATACGTCATGATCGGCCTGAATGTCGTTGCCGCGGATACGGTCAAGGAAGCCGACAGGCTTGCGACCTCGCAGCAGCAGCAGTTTCTTAACCTCATCCGCGGGCGCACGGCCCGTTTAAGCCCCCCTGTGGACAGCATGGAGGATCTCTGGCATGAGCATGAGCGGGCACTCGTGCAGAAGCAGCTGAGCTACGCCATTGTCGGGGACCAGGACACGATACGGAAACGGCTTCCCGCCTATCTGGAGGAAACCGGCGCTGATGAGTGCATCGTAGCCTCCCAAATTTATGATCATGAAGCAAGGTTGAAATCCTATCAGCTGCTGGCCGGAGCCGTTAATCTCAAATAACAGCGCGGCGCTGCTGCCTGTGCGTTCGGGCATCCAGTCGGATGTCTCCACAAAAAAACCTGCCTGCAGCATCCAATCCCGGATTGGATGCTGTAAGCAGGTTTTTTGTGAGGCTGCAGCCTGTTTTAGAGGACCAATCTTTCCGAGGACGAACAAACAATCCGTCTCTTTCGATGCCATCCCCTGTTTTCGCTAATGGATCGGGTAACCGGACTCCTGCCGATGTGCGCCTTCGGCAGGAGTTTTATATAGGGTCAGATGGAGTAGGATTCCTTCTTCCTGAGCTCCAGCTCGCTGCGCTCCAGGATCCGGTCCAGGATCAGCTTCTCAAAATGGGCGAAGCCGCTGTCCCGCTCCCTCGGCCGGTCAAGCGTGATAAGAACATCCAGCGCAATGCGTCCATTCTCAATCAGAATGACGCGGTCCGCCATCGCAACGGCTTCGCTGACATCATGGGTGACGAGAACGGCTGTAAACCGCTGAACCACCCACAGCTCCTCGATTAATTGCTGCATATCAATCCGCGTAAGAGCATCAAGCGCTCCCAATGGCTCATCCAGAAGCAGCAGCCGGGGCGACCCCACCAGGGCTCTGGCTAACGCCACACGCTGGCGCTGGCCGCCCGACAGCACGCCGGGCCACTCATTGGCGCGGTCCTTCAGCCCCACCTGCTCCAGCGCTTCCAGCGCCTTCTCCTTGTCGCCCGACTTGACGCCAACCCGGACGTTGTCAACGGCACGCTTCCACGGCAGCAGGCGGGCATCCTGGAAAAGCATCCTTGTATCTTCGCGGATTCCCGCGATCTCCGTTCCGTCGAAGGAAAGCTCGCCTTGCGTCGCCTGCTCCAGACCCGCGATCAGCCGCAGCAGCGTGCTCTTCCCGCAGCCGCTGCGTCCGACTATCGCGATGAACTGCCCGGCCGGGATGTCCAGATCGACTCCCCGCAGCACTTCCTTCTCGCCGAATGTCTTGGAGGCGCCGACCACGAGGAGCCGGGATTCTGTTTCTTTACCGTTCGTCACAAGCTCCACTCCTTTCCTCAGCGCTTGGCATAGTTCGGATGCCACTTCAATAATTGCTGCTCCAGCAGCCTTGCCGCCGTGTCGGATAATTTCCCCAGCAGGGCATAGATAATAATCGCCAATACGACAATATCAAGCCGCATGAATTCTCTTGCGTTCATCGCCATATAACCGATCCCGGAGTTGGCGGAAATCGTCTCCGCAACAATGAGCGTAAGCCACATGAAGCCCAGCGCATAACGGACTCCCACCAGAATGGAGGAAATGGCGCCGGGCAGAATCACATGCCGGTACAGCGCGAAGCCCCGCAGCCCGTAGACCTTGGCCATCTCAATCAGCCCGGGGTCCACCGAGCGGATGCCATGCAGGGTATTCATATAGATCGGGAAGAATACGCCCAGCACGACCAGGAAGATCTTGGCCGTCTCGCCAATGCCGAACCACAGGATAACAAGGGGAATGAGCGCCAGATGAGGCACGTTGCGGATCATCTGCATACTGCTGTCCAGCAGCCGGTTCGCAACCCAGGACAGCCCGTTGAGCATGCCCAGCACGAAACCGATTCCGCCCCCGATAATAAATCCGATAAAAGCCCGCCGGGTGCTGCTGCCGATATACTGCAGCAGATCGCCGGACTTCGCGAGCGTCCAGCCTGCCTCCGCCACCTTCAGCGGAGTCGGCAGCGTCCGGACGGAGATCAGCCCGAATTCGCCAAGAAGCTGCCAAACGATAACAATCAATACAGGAACAATAGCAGGTGTAACGCGGCTGCGGAGTAATTTATTCAACATGACCCTGATGCTCCTCCCTCCAGGTTACGACCCGCTGCCGGATTTGGCAGGGCGAACGTTATACGCCACAAGCTCGCCCTGGGCCGGAATCGCTGTCTGGTTGTCTTCGGCGTGCCCGCTGAGCGGCAGCAGCGGAAACAGCAGCTCTGCCGTCAGGTAAGCCTCCTCCAGATGCGGATAACCGGACATAATGAAGGTTTCAATGCCGAGCTCCGCGTATTCCTTCATCCGCTGGGCAACGGTGGCCGGATCGCCGACCAGCGCGGTCCCCGCTCCTCCCCGTACAAGTCCGATGCCTGCCCATAGATTCGGCGAAATCACCAGGGAGGATCTGTCCCCCTTATGCAGCTGGGCCATTCTTTGCTGCCCGACCGAATCATAACGCGCCAGCACCTTCTGCGCCTCGGCTATGGTTGCATCATCCACATGGCGAATCAGACGATCAGCTGCAGCCCATGCTTCCTCCTCGGTCTCCCGCACAATGACGTGAAGCCTGATGCCGAATTTGATCTTTCTGCCCTTGGCTTCCGCCAGCTTGCGGACCTGAGCAATCTTGTCGGCTACTTCGGAAGGCGGCTCGCCCCAGGTCAAATAGCAATCGACATGATCGGTGGCGATTTGCTGCGCGGCAGGCGAGGAGCCCCCGAAATATACGGGTGGATACGGCTTCTGAAGCGCCGGGAATAACACTTCCCCCGTCTCCGCGCGCAAATGTTTGCCTTGATAGGTTACCTTATCCCCCTGCATCAAACCCCGCCAGATTGTCATAAATTCATCCGTTAGACCGTAACGTTCATCATGGGAAAGGAAAATGCCGTCCCCGGCCAATTCAACGGGATCGCCTCCGGTGACCACGTTGACCAGCAGCCGGCCGCCCGACAGCCGGTCAAAGGTTGAGGCCATTCTTGCCGCGGCCGACGGCTGCATCAGGCCCGGACGGATCGCGACCAGAAATTTCAATCTGCGGGTCACCGGGAACAGCGACGATGCGGCGATCCAGGAATCCTCGCAGGCTTTGCCGGTAGGCAGCAGAACGCCATGGTAGCCAAGGCGGTCCACAGCCTGCGCGATTTGCCGGATATAATCGTAATCAACCGAACGCGCACCCTCCGAGGTTCCCAGGTAACGGCCGTCCCCGTGAAGGGGGATAAACCAGAATACTTCCATATCTTTCTCCTCCATCCGCTTTGCAGGGTATGTGAAGTAGCGTCTTACTTGATTACCGCTTCACTTACATCAATGGCGCTCGGGATCAATTCCAGCTTGAGGAAAGCATCCGCGATAGCCTGCTGTTCCGCAATGTTCTCATCCGTCATCAGCTCCACCCCGAAGGTACGGTGCGATAAGGCCTGCTCCAGGGAAGGCACATCCACGCCCAGCGCCGGGGATAACAGCTTCGCAACCTCAGGGAGATTGTCGACAGCCCATTTGTCCGTCTCCGTTATTTGATCAAGTATCGTATCGATGGCTTCTTTATTGGATTCCGCGAAGGTGCGGGATGCCAGATAGAACTCGTAATTTTTGACCAGGCCTTCGCCATCTGCGAGCACACGCGCTTTGGTCGCAAGCTGCGCCGCTGAGTAGAAAGGCTCCCAGATCACCCAGGCGTCTACATTGCCGCTTTCGAATGCCGCCCTCGCATCGGCGGGAGGCAGGAATACCACTTCAACATCATCGTAGGAGAGGCCTTCCTTCTCCAGATATTTGACGAGCAGGTAATGCACATTCGAGCCTTTGTTGAGCGCTATTTTCTTGCCTTTCAGATCAGCGCCCGTCTTGATGGGGGAATTCTCCGGCACCAGTATGCTCTCCGCTTTCGGACTTGCCGGCGAATGAGCCAGATAGACGAGAGGCGTGCCCGCAGCCTGGGCAAACACAGGAGGCGCTTCCCCGGTATGGCCCACATCGATATTGCCGGTATTAATCGCTTCCAGCAGCTGGGGTCCGCCGGGGAATTCCGTCCATTCGACTTTGTAGCCGACCGCTCCCAGCTTCTCATCTAGAGTGCCCCGCTCCTTCATGATATTGACCGATGCATATTTCTGATAGCCGATGCGGACGACCTTGTCGGCCCCCGCCTTCCCGCCCTCGGAGGCTTCGCTGCTGCCTGCGTTATTGTTGGAGCCGCAAGCGGTCAGGGCCAACAGGAATAAAGATAAGACGAGTGCCCCTATCCATTTCACACCTTGCCTTGTACGGCTGTTCTTCTTGTTCATTTGTCTCATGCCCCTTTATGATTCCGGATAATTTAAAACTCATAATTCCTAGTTAATTACTGAGCTTTATTAACATCGAAGTTATCACCTTGTGCGCCGGACTGTCAATAGCTTGAGGATACATGATGAACAATGAGGAGCAATGAGGAAAATGACCCCCTCGGGAGCCATTTATCAATTGAAGTTTAAGCTCTTATCGATTATTATTATATATAACTTATAATTCCTATAAATAAAGTCGGTTTTATTGGGTTGCGAATGGGAAAGGGCGGTCCGGCATGCAAAGTGAACGCTTTAATCTGTTGAGCCTCCGGGAAGCCATGGATATCCTGGGCGTCAGCCGCGCGACAATCGACCGCTGGCGTAAAGACAAACAGCTGCCTCATATTAAGATCGGCAAAGAAATATGGATCGATCCCGATAAATTGCAAGCCTGGGTCAAGCTTCATGCCATTGCCGGGAAGCAGCATGTTCCAGAGAGCGTATCTTCGCCTCAAGTCATTACAATCGGTTACCAAAGCGGCGCGGCGCTGCTGTGGAGCCCTTTGGTTATGAAGCAGCTGGGCCTCTTCGAAGAGGAGCTCCGCCGGATCCGCCCGTCGATGGCGTACCAGGTTAACTGGATCAACGCGCCAAACGGGATGGAGCTTGTGGAAGAGCTCATCGCAGGCCGGGTCAATATAGCTTCGGTAGGCGACTATCCGATTATTGCCAGCCGTACACTCAGCCAAATCCTGCCCCGCTTCAAGCCCCAGGTGCTGGCCTTTGACGGCAAAACCAGAAGCGGAGGCGGAATTTCCCTGGTCGTTCCGACAGGAAGCAATATCCATCATCCGGATGACCTGTCATCACTGCCCATCGCTACGGTTGGCAGCTCCAGCGCCTCCTATCGGCTGAAGGAGTGGATGAATACGTTCGGACTGCAGGCTGAGCCTGTGATTCACCGCGGGATGGAGGAATGCGTAAGCGGCTTTCTTGGGGGCAAAGTGGGAGCCAGCGTGCTGTGGGAGCCTTATCTGAGCTGGGTCAAGTCGATCGGAGCAGGTACTCCCCTCGTCTCCGAGGGCATAGGCGGCGATTATTTGACCGGGCTCATGGCGGATGGGGGCTGGGTCGCCGGCAATGAGGATATCGTGATCGCTTATCTCAAGGCTCATCTAAGAGCGCATACGTTCATCCGGCGCGAACCGGTGCGCGCCGCTCAGCTCGTCCATGAAGCGAGCGGCTTTCCGCTGGCCGTCGTCGCTGGCGTACTGTCGCAAATCCGCTGGGATGCTTCCTTCTACAGCCGGGATCTGCAGACACTGGGGCGTCTGGACGAAGGGCAGCCCGATTCGTTGTCTCTTCCTGCCAGTAATGCCGGCATTTTCGAGTTCCCCAAGCAGTATTTGCAGGAGGCTGTGCAGGCATTGAAGCTGCCCATTCTTCCGGACTCTCCGCTGCCGGGGGAATGGTCGAGCGATGACCTGTATTAAGTGCCGCTGCTATTCGCAGAAAACGGGCACCAAGAAAAACCGGCTGCGCCGTCCTTTAGCGGCGCAGCCCGTTTCTTCCCCTAGGTCTGACAAAAATAGGGCGTGAAACTTATACATTCTATAAGGCAAAAAAGAACCCTTTTCATATAAGGGTTCTTCCTGAATCCAGGCTTGTCCAAGCCGGGACGGTTATTGGGCATTCATCGCATTATTTTGCTTCCAGCAGCTCTTTAATGTCGCCTTCAATTGCTTCAGGCTCCGTACGCGCTGAGTACTGCCGGATCACATTGCCCTCGGCGTCCACCAGAAACTTCACAAAGTTCCATTCGATATCCCCTGTGTGATAAGGAGCCGGAGCGTTATCCACCAAATATTTGTACAGCGGAATCGCATTCTCGCCCTTCACGTCAACCTTGGAGAAAACAGGGAATGTTACTTGATAATTCAATTCGCAGAAGCTTTGAATTTCCTCGTCCGTGCCCGGCTCCTGGCCATTGAACTGGTTGCTCGGGAAGCCCAATACGACGACGCCGTCATCCTTGAAGGTATCATAAATATGCTGAAGGCCTTTATACTGCGGTGTAAGTCCGCAAGCGCTTGCCGTATTCACAATGAGCAGAACCTTTCCCTTATAATCCGATAGCGCTTTCTCTCCTGATGCTGCGGTTTTAACGGTATAGTCATAAACGGACATGATGGTTCCCTCCACAAAGCTTATTTTAAATTGTTCACAATTTAATTGCGTATAATATACCTCTCCCTGCCCCTTTTGTCAACCTGTTGGAGAGTTCCCTTCTATATTCTTCCCTGTTCCAAAAAGAAAGGAACGGCTGGACCTTTATTACATAACGAGGCAGGCTTTCTGCCAAACGGAATTAGAAGAACAGAATTATCAGGCTTCTTCGTTCCATTATTCAGAAAAAGCCATTTTGGAACTGGCCTGAATAGACGGCCTTCTCAAAATGGCTTCCTCTACATTTATTCCAAATCACAGGTTGACGATGCGAATATCCCAGCTCTATTCTCTACCCTCGGGCAGGCAGTCCCAGGCGCGCATACTGCTCTGCAGGTGCTTCATTCTCCCGCATCAACTCCGTCAGGAGGCCGACCATTCTGGCCTCAACGGCGGCATCCGCCAGCGGTTCCCGCTGCTGCGGGTCCGCCTGCACATCATAAAGCAGCGTCCCGTAGGCATGGAGATTGCCATAGGTCCGTGCAGGAATGCGCAAGGTCTTCACGCCCTTGGTGAAGGAGAACGGCTCCGCGAGCTCCAAATTCTGCAGCTCTGCCGGATGGAAGCGGCTGCGCATATGGGTCGGCATCAGCGTATAGTCGTAGAGCAGCCCGTTCTCCACGGAATCCGCGGCACGCATATAGACATAACGGCCATCTGTCACATTGACATGCCCCCCGTGAATCCCGAACAATGCCGCTTCGCGGACCGGCTCGTCCGAAGCAATGGCCTGCCGCAGGGGCTTGCCCTGCATGTCGGGAGGAAGCCCTGCGCCGAAGAAATCCAGCAGCGTTGCGGGCAGATCAATCGTCTGTACCAGACTCTGCCTCCGCTCGCCCTGCACCCCGCTGCGCGGGTCCCAGATGAACAGCGGAGTGTGGGCCACTTCATTGTAGAAGGGCTGCACGCACTTCGCCCACTGATCATGCTCCCCGAGCAGGAAGCCATGGTCGGTATTGACAATCAGCAGCGTATCCTTCCACAAGTCCAGCTGATCCATCAAGTCCAGCACCTTGCCCAAATAATGATCGCACATGCTCAGCAGCGAGGCGTATTCATAACGCATATGCCGGACCTCCTCGAGCGATTCGGTTACAGGACCGTACGGCGGCCAATCGAAGGGACGGCCCGCATACTCGTGCGGATAGAGCTTTTTGAACGCTTCCGGGCTGTAAAAGGGTTCATGCGGGTCGAAGGTCTCCAGCTGCAGGAACCACTGGTCTTCCTGATGGTTCCGCTGGATGAATGCAAGTCCCTTCTCGAACGTCCGGGCTTGTGGAAACTCCTCCGGCTCCTGGATATATGTGCGGTTGATCCGGTCATGCCGGACCATTTTGCGGGCATGCGGAGGGAGCTTGTCCAGGTTCAGCCCTTCCGGAGCTTTCACTTCGCCTTTCCAGGGGTCGCCCTCCTGCCCGCGGATCAGCTCGAAGGATTCATACCTTGAATGGTACGTTCCGCCTCCGTCCTCCCAATAATGCTGGTGGTCGGTAACCAAATGCGTATACACGCCCGCCTCCCCAAGCCTCTCAATAGCAGAGTCGTCGAATGGCTCCAGCGGTCCCCAGCTGCGGTGCAGGAAATTATACCGCCCGGTGTGCAGCTCCCTTCTCGCAGGCATGCAGGGCATGCTCCCGACGTAGCTGTTGTCGAACACGGCCGTGCGCCCGGCCAGCCGCTTGAAATTCGGCGTTTGAATCCATTCCGGGCCCCCGTATGGAGAGAGCATATGCCGGTTCAATGTATCGAACATGACCATAATGGCTTTCATTTCATTATCATCCTTTCACGCTTGATGCCACCATACTGCGGATAAATTGCTTCTGAAAGATGAAAAACATGACGATAATCGGCAGCGAAACGAGCAGTGATGCGGCCATCAGCAAATTATAATGCACCTGATGCTCACCGCGGAACACCTGCAATCCCAGCTGAATCGTCCGCATGGACTCGCTGTTGGTATAGATAAGCGGATGGAAGAAATCATTCCACACCGCCACAAACTTGAAAATCCCCAGCGATGCCAGCAGCGGCCCGCTCTGCGGCAGATAGATGGAGAAGAACAGCCGCAGATAACCGGATCCGTCCATATAAGCCGCGTCGTCCAGCGCTCTTGGGAATTGCAGATAATATTGACGGGCCATGAAAATACCGAAGGCACCGGCAAGCTCGGGCACTATCAGCGCATAGTAGCTGTCCAGCCAGCCGTTGCCGCCGCTGCCGAGCCAATCGTTCCCGCCGAAGAACGGGATCGATTTCATAATCAGGAACTGGGGGATGACCGTCACCTGTGCAGGCACCATCATTCCGACCAGCAGCGTCAGGAAGATCAGCTGGTTTCCTTTGAATGTTATCCGCGCGAAAGTGAAGCCCGCCAGCAGATTGAAGATCAGACTGCCGATTACGGTGACGGCCGTCACAATCGCCGTATTCTTGAAATAGGTCATCCAGTCTCCCATATGCATGGCGCGGATATAGTTGCCCGGATGCCAGGCCGCAGGCAGCAGCTTCATGGCCCCAAGCGAGAACTCCTCATCTCCCTTCATGGAGGTGAAGAATGTAATCAGCAGCGGCAGTATGGTCATGGCGCAGAAGATCACAAGCACCAGATAGGCCAGACTTTGTTCGATTCGTGTATGTTTCATGATCCGCTCCTATTCCGCCGCCTGATTCCGGCTGCCGATCCCATATTGAATCAATGTGATCGCAAGCGTCGCCGCCAGCAGGAAAACGGCCATGGCCGATGCGTATCCCATACGGTATTCCTGGAAGCTGGCTCCGACGATTTGGGTCACGATGGTGGTGCTTGAATTGGCCGGACCCCCGCCGGTCAAAATGTAAACGAGATCGAACACCTGGAAGGAACGAATCGTAGCCGTAATGAACAGAAACAGCGTCATCGGCTTCAATAAGGGCAGCGTGATGAACCAGAATTTCTTGATTCCCGAAGCGCCGTCCAGACCCGCCGCCTCATACAGCGTCTCGGGAATGCCTTGAATGCCGGCCAGAAAAACGATCATCGCATAACCCATCCCTGTCCATATGCCGATCACGATAACAGACCCGAGTGATGTATGCGGGTCCTGCAGCCAATTCTGGCCGCCGATACCGACAACATCCAGCAGCCGGTTCACCGGTCCCTGAAGGGGATCCAGCAGCCACAGCCAGGTCATGGCGACAGCGACGGAAGATATGACGCCAGGCAGATAAATAAGCGCCCGGAACACGGCAAGTCCCCGGAGCTTCATCGTCAGGAGACTGGCCAGCACCATACCGATCGCCATACCCGGAACGACTGTGCCCACCCAGTACCAGGCCGTATTGATCAGCGCACGGTGAAAAATCGAGTCATGCAGAAGACGGCTGTAATTCTTCAGCCCGACCCAATCAGGAGCCTGCAGCATCGTATAGTCGGTCAGGCTCAAATACAATACCCAAATGACCGGCACCAGGATGAAAACAGTAAAGATGAGCACATTCGGCAAAATCAGAAAATAAGGAACGATCCGGTTCCAGCCCTTTTGCATCCTTGGTTCCTCCTTGAACATCAAGGCTTCTCCCGCAAGAGCGATCCGCGGGAGAAGCCCCATTTTGCTTGAGCTGCACTCTACTGGGCGCTTGCAAGCTCTTCTCTGGCCTTGGCCGCATTGTCCTTCAATGCTTCCGCCACCGGTCTGACTCCTGCGTAGGACTCCTCAAGCGCAAGCCGCAAATATTTCACATTGATGGCCCAGCTGCCGGATGCTCCGTAACCACGCGCATCATTAAGCGCTTCGAAGGAGATTTCATTCTCTGGAGCCAGCTTCACAAAATCCTCCTTAATCGACTGCAGCGGAGGAATATAACCTGTCTTGGTGGTGAAATCAAGGATATTCGACTTGTCGAACCAGAATTTAATGAATTTCCAGGCTTCTTCGGGATGCTTGGACTTCTGGGACGCGGTCAGAAAGGTCCCCAGCATCAGAGCCGTCTGTTTGCCGTCTTTGCCTGCCGGAGGGAGCACCCAACCGATTTTGTCAGCGCCCACCGATTGCTTGAGCGCTGCCGCGCCGGAAGTGGAGATGAATGCAAGCGCTGCCTGGCTGTTCTGGAAGGGCGTTCCGGTTACCTGCTGCTGATTTGCCTGGATAATGGCGCCCGACTTGTACAGATCGACCATTCTCTGCACCAGATCGATGGAAGTCTGCGAGTCGAAGGTCGGATTGCCCTTCTCGTCATAGAAGTCCTCGCTCAGCAGCAGCAGCAGCGAGAGATACGATTGCTCCCCGTTGCTGGTCTGGATATCAATTCCGCCGCGCACCGTTTTGCCGTTCTCCACCTTTTTCAGCTTTTCGGCATACCCGAAGATTTCATCCAAGGTCTTGGGCGGATTGTTCGGATCAAGCCCCGCCTCGGTGAAGAAGTCCTTGCGGTATGCCAGCGGACGGATCTCCGGCATCAGCAGCCCGTATTGTCCGTTCTCATATTGGCCCGCCTTCAGAATATCCGGGAAGAAGTCCGCCTTTCCCTCCCAGTTATCCGCTTCTATATAGGGGCTCAAATCCAGATATTTGCCTTGATTCACGGTAGAGATCAATTGACCGAAGCCCAGTCCCTGCACATCCGGCTGCAGGCCGCCTGCATAGGAGACGGTCAGCTTCTGGAAATAATCGGCCCATGGAATGGACGTAAGCTCGACCGTAATATTGGGATTCTGGTCTTCAAACTTCTGAATAATGTCCTTAACAGCTGTCGTAAGGATATCCTCTGTCCCCGGATACCAGAATTTCAGCGTAACCTTCTCCTCTTGTGGCTCATTGGCCGAACCGGCGTCTGCCTGATTATTGGGTTCATTAGAGGAGCCGCTCGAGCACGCCGTCGCGAGCATGGTGAGCATAAGCAGTAGAGCGAGCGATAACAGTGAAGCTTTTTTCATCTTCGGTTTCCCCCTGATTCTATTGGTCTCATGTTATGCAGCACATCATTCGGTTATCCGGTCTGAAATACAGGTCTACTATTCCTATTAAATTACTTGTATTTGCGCCTGCCAATGTTTAAGATTATAGCACGGAGCCTCTCCGCCGTATTTATCCTAAATGGTCAATAATGTTTCAAAAATGCAGATTTCTGTATAGACAAGGGTGGTATACATGACCAATTTGATGGAATTCAGCAATCAGAGCTCATTGGATCAGTTGAACATCAATGTGAGGTGGATGAAGGAATGGACCGTAACCACGCCTCATACTTACTTGTTTATTTTCCCTTATACCGCGATATGGATCGTCCTCTCCGGAGCTGCGGTCATCGAGCTGGATCAGGTCCGTTATACGCTCAGGCAAGGGGATATCGTCAGCATTCCGCCACAGACCTATCAATCGTGGATATCTCTTGAGGGTGAGGAGCCGTTCCATTATCTATCGCTTGCCTGCGAGGGCAAAGTGGGTTATTTTGATTTTATCAGGCTGTACCGCTTTCCCCGTGTGGTCTCGGATATCCGCCAGGAGGATTTTGACCGCTTGGTCACTCTTTGGCGGGAGCTCGCCGCGGATTACGCAGAATTTTTGAAGCCATTCGACAAAAAGGACTTGAAAGCTACGGAACGCAGGTATGAGGATGGAAGAGGCGGCGACGGGGATTATCCCGTCTTCATGCTGGATACCAGCCAGACCATCCAGCATCTGAGGATTCGGGCCGGCGGTACGCTATGGACGCTCAAGCTGTTCGAGGCTCTGCAGGAGCATCTGCCTGATCGGCCCATCGCTTATGATAACCGCGTATTCGAGGTTTGCACTTATGTCGAGAAGCATCTGAAGGAGCCGCCGACTCTGGATGAACTGGCGCAGTATGTCTCCCTCAGCAAGGAGCAGCTCCGCACATTGTTTCAATCGACACTGGGGATATCGCCTATGAAATATGTCCGGCAAATCCGCCTGCAGCGGGCCCGGGATTTGCTGCTGCTGTCCAACTATCCGATGAAAGAGATCGCCGGGATGGTCGGTTTTGAGAACCAGCATCATTTTTCCCGGGCATTTCATCAGATTGAAGGCATGTCGCCGATGGAATACCGCCGCAGACAGAAGGGAAGCAGCTCCAGACAAACCGGATATTTCACCTCAGCATAACTAAATGGAACGGAAGGGTAAGCGTGATATGAATGAGTGATCGTACGGAAAATCAACCAGCCAGCTCCTGCTGTGCCGCAGGGAGAAGTGAAGGGCCTGCATCATTGAAGCCGGATATCTCCGGCAAGGACAGCCAGAAGCCCAAAGCCCCAACCTCCTGGAAGGAGCAGGAGATGATTCATTTGCCCGGCGGTTCATTCCTGATGGGCACCAACGATAATGAAGGATTTCCCGCCGACGGAGAAGGGCCGGTCCGCGAAATTACGCTGGCCCCCTTCTATATCGACCCCTGCACTGTCAGCAATGCCGAGTTCGCCCGATTCGTGGAAGCCACCGGCTACATCACCGAATCCGAGAAATTCGGCTGGTCCTATGTGTTCCATCTGCTCGTGTCCGAAGCCACCGCCCGCACCGTGACCCGCTCGGTCGAACGCTCGCCCTGGTGGTGGGTGGTGGGCGGCGCGGATTGGGCCCATCCGGAAGGGCCGGATTCAAGCGTGGTGGACCGGATGGATCATCCTGTCGTCCAAGTCACCTACAATGATGCCCTGGCGTACAGCAAATGGGCAGGCAAGCGGCTTCCTACGGAAGCGGAATGGGAGTACGCCGCCCGCGGCGGGCTCAAGCAGAAGCGCTATCCCTGGGGGGACGAGCTGAAGCCCGGCGGGGAGCACCGCTGCAATATATGGCAGGGCAAATTCCCGCTGGTCAACCATGCAAGCGACGGATATGTCGGGACGGCTCCCGTGAATGCCTATCAGCCCAATGCGTACGGCCTCTACAATGTGTCGGGGAACGTCTGGGAATTCTGCTCGGACTGGTTCAGCCCCGATCATCATCTGAAGGCCGGCCGTGTGAACCCCAAGGGTCCGTCCAAAGGCCAAAGCAAAGTAATGAGAGGCGGCTCCTATCTGTGCCACCGCTCATACTGCAACCGATACAGGGTCGCCGCCCGAAGCTCCAACACGCCGGATAGCTCCGCCGGCAATATGGGGTTCCGCTGTGCGAGAGACGCCTAGCCAGCAGACTGCCTTTATCCAACCAAGAAGAGCCCCCGGGGAAAAGTTCTTTTCCCATGGGGGCTCTTCTTGCTTCCATCTTCGTGATTGCACTCGCGCATGCCTACAGCAAGGCTGGCAGCCGAATTGCACAGAGCGTCTCCAGCTCAACGGAATGTGGATTATCCGGATCCTGTGGATCTGCAGCCGTTAAAAAGGCATTGGCTGGCGGATATATCCTTGTTTAACTTTGATATTCATTAGGTGTGATCTTCCGGCTCTGTTGTAAAAATCACCTCATTGGATTGTCCGGCATTCACCCCGTCCGCTACAGACAGCCGCAAGCGGTACGCAGTGCCGGGATTCAATCCGAGCACCTGCACAAAACTTGCATCAGGCGTTACAGGCGAATCCGTCTGGGCGTTCTGCCAGGTTTCCCCGTCGTTCTCCGATATCTCCAGGTTCACTTCGGTTGCCAGCAATGGCATCGTGTAACTGGCGTAGGTTGTCGTATCGGTTGTATACAGCACTTCCAGATCACTAATCGGCGCCAGCGGATCCGCTTCCGCTATGAGGTTAACGGTCTGGATGCTCGCAATGGCATGCTCCTGCGATGAATCCTGCTCGGAAGCCACCCATGCGTCGACACGAATCGTCCGGTCCGTCAGTGAAGGCAGCAGCTGCACCGAATACGTCACGTTCTCGTCCCAGCCGCCTGTCAGCGTGTAGGGATAAGGAGGGAACGTGCCTGAGAAATGATCGGTGCCCGGCTCCCGGTAAAGATAGAAATAGGCATAAGGCTCAGAGCCTGAATTCCCGTATTCTACCGTCAGCATATCCACATCCCCGGCCAAGCCCGGGGCGTTCAGCTTCACGCCGTTCACCGCGCCTGCATAGTCAGCTCCAGCATTGACAACATGTACGGGAATGGACAGCATATGATCCCTGGTATTATAAGCAACCTGATACTGTTCATCGTTGATCACGGTCAACTGCGCATCCGGCACAAGCGTAAACTGGATCGTTGTACGGCTCTGGCTGTCGTCTGTTATGGTCAGCTCGTAGGAACCGCTCTCCCGGATTTCATCACCCAGCTCGTAAAACCCATCCTCTTCGCCATCCTTCACCAGAGCCGCGGAGACGATCGTCCTGCCTTCCGCACGTTCAGGCGTCACATAGGAGGCATAGGTCTGCCCATCGAGAACACCGACGATCACAGGGTCCGGGTCCGGCTCATCCCCGCCTCCGCCCGGCTGCTCCGCCGAATTCGTCGTGACGGCGACTGTATTCGATTCGCCAGCATGCAGTCCGCCCGTAACGATCAGGCGCAGGAGATAATCGGTGCCCGGACTCAGATCAATGACCTGAGCCGCAGCCGATTGAGCGCCCAAGCCCTCGCTCGTCGCAGCGGTTGTCCAGCTTTCTCCATCATCCCCGGATTGCTCGAGGGATACATTCTCAGCCCATAACGGCTGCGTAAAGCTTACATCCACGGTTGTCTCCGCCTTGGCAGTGACCGCCAAATCGGCAATAGGAGCGGCAGGATCGGCTTCGGCCGTGATGTTGATCGTCTGCAGCCGGGCAACAGCCTGCTGTGAGGATTCTGCCGCCCTACCAACCCAGGCATCGATGCTTAATGGCCGGTCGTGCAGCGAAAGCCCCAGATCCACCGTGTATGTTACAGCCTGATCCCAGCCTTGCGTCAGTGTATATGGGGAGGGTGGAAGCATGGCAATGAAATCATCGCTGTCCCCATCGCGCTTCAATTCAAAGTCCATTTCATGATCCGGGGAGCTGGCCGACGCAGGCAGCGACTGCACATCATCTGCCAGTCCACTCACGCTCAGCTTCAGGGTGTTTACAACATTGGCAAGGTCCGCTCCCGAGTTGCGAAGCTGCAGCGGGATGGTCAGCAGGTGATCCTTATAGCTGACTCCCTCCTCCCGCGCTGTCAGACTGGCATCGGCCCGGAGACTGAAGCTCACCGCGCTCTTGCCGCCTGCACCGGTTAGAGTCAGGACATAATCGCCGCTTTCCCTGATCATGTCTCCAAGTTTATAAGAGGCATCTGCTGCGCCATTCTTCTCCAAAACGGCAGAGGATATGGAACTGGTACTTGCCGGAGTCACGTAGGCAAGATACGTCTGCCCGTCCTGCACCCCGGTAATGACCGGAGCCGGATCGCCGGCTCCTCCTCCCGGGAAGGGAATGTTTGAACCCGAGCCAGGATTGGGCTCTGGCTTGTACCGGCCATCAACCTTTTGCGGAGCGCGCTCAAAGGTGGAACCTGTTACAAACAGCACAGCCTCAACTATAGCGCCTTGGCCGGTCATCGTAAGGAAAGCATGCGCCTCCAGCTTCTCAATTGAGCCCGTTTCGGCAATAAAAAGGATCATTTGAGTCAGAGCCTGCATGGCCTCCACGGTGGTTGCTCCCTCCAGAACCAGGCGCACCTTACCCTCCGGCTTGTCCACAATTATCAGATGGAACACCGAATCGACGAGATGAACGCTGTTGGCGCCGCCGCCGTGTACGGTTGTCGTTCCCAGCACGGTAACCTTATTAAGATGCACATCGCCTTCTCCAATTCCTTTTTCCAGCGTCAGATCACCATGGATTACCGCATTCTGCAGCGTGACGCCCGCTGCCGCGATGACGACATCGCCCGTCACTTCCTCTGTTCCGCTGGAAGGGCCATAAGTTCCGGCTTCCTTGTACACCGTATCCGCCACAGGCTCTGCGGGAGCCGGCGCTTCGCTGGACCGGTCCAGCGCAACAACGGCTTCTGCACGGGTCAGATCCCGTTCAGGCCGGAAGCTGCCGTCCGGATAACCGGACAGCCAGTTCCTCTCTGACACCGCAGCCACCGCATTCCGGCTCCAGCTCCCGATCCGGGAGACATCCGTGAAGCTGAGTGCCGCGGTGTCTGCCTGAGCATCGTCCAGCTTCGCCAGCCTGGAGAGCATAAGCGCCGCTTCCTGGCGGGTGACGTTCTTCATCGGCCGCATCGTCCCGTCCTCATAACCGGAAATATATGCCGCTGCCACGGCTTTGCCGATTTCCGGAGCATACCATTTGCCAGCCTCGACATCGGAATAGGCATTCCCCGACGTTCCGGTCAGCTTGTAGGCACGATTCGCAAGCGTAAGAAACTCCGCCCTCGTAACAGGCTGATCAGGATGATACGACCCGTCGGCATAACCGGACAGCAGCCCGTTCCCAGCCCACCTCTGCAGCGTTTGTGCAGCCCAATGACTCTGAATATCGCCAGATTCGGCTGCAGCAGTCCAAGCGGCCCCCGACCATAACAATGAGAAGATCAGCGCGGCTGCAGCCGCTCTCCAGCCTCTATTCTTCTTCCTCACATCCATCATCCTTTTCCCTGAAGTAGCTGTCTCAGAGGAAGAATAGCACGGGACTTGCGCCCGATATAATTTACTTTAGTTAATTGCCGGACTCTTATCATGAAATTTTTATACTATATTGGAACGAAACAAACAGCCGCAGGTAAAGCCTGCGGCTGCTTGTTTCTATCGCGATTTTAATAAACATCCCGTTTTGTAAATGTAATAAAAGCTACCGCCAGCGCCGAAGCGCCCCAGACGAGCAGCACGAGCAGCGAGAAGCCCAGGGACATGCCTTCGACCGGCGGGGCCGCCTCCTCCAGATATCCAATGAGCTGAAGATTGACCATGAACAGATATTTGGCCGATTCCCATGATTCCACCATCGCGCTCAGGATCGTCCCGGCTATGAGGCAGGCGAGCATAACTCCCATAACCGCCGCTGTGCTGCGGAACAGAACCGAGAGCATGAACGTAATGGTTGCCACGATGAGGGATACGAACCAGGCCAGTCCCAGCTCCATAATAATAAACTGCCACTGCGGCAGTGTATGGACACCCGAGGCGTCAAGCAGCCCATTGCTCACGGAGAAGCCGGTCAGAACCGGCGCCGTCCAGCCCTGAAAGCCGAACACCACCCCGGATATAAGCGTGGACAGCAAACCGAACAGGGTGATAATCAGCGACACCGAGAGGGTAAGCGCCAAATATTTGCTCAGCAAAATCCGCCATCGCTTCACTTTGCGCGTCAGCAGAACCTTGATCGTTCCGGCACTGTACTCCGAGGACACAATATCAGCAGCAACGATCATCATCATGAGCGGCAGCAGCAAATTGATCCCGTTCTCCACGAAGCCCCGCACAAAGGTCGGCGCGCCCGGCTCCGAGGGGTTAATATTATGGTCGAGGTAGTACCGCTGCTGCTCAATCCGTACCTTCAGATTCTCTCCGTCATCCTCGGACGCCCGCCCGCTGGACAGCCGGTTCTCCCAGCCTGCAAGCTGCTGCTCCAGGGCGAGGCGCCAATCCACATCTCCGAACCGCTTGCGGTTCTCCTCGGCCTGGCGAAGCTGAGCGTAGGTGAACAGGGAAATCAGGATGGCGATAATGAAGGCGACAACCAGCAATCTCCTTTTTCCCGTCAGCTTCACCATCTCATTGTAGACCAGATTATTCAATGCCTTCACCGCCCGTCAATTCGAGGAACAAATCCTCCAGCGAGGGAAGCCTGCGGCTCATCTCCGTTACCGTTACGCCCGCCTCCACCAGTGCCTGATTCCATCGCCCGATCTCCAGCCCCGGATAGGATGTCTTCACGGTATCCCCTTCCGTCTCCACCGGATCCGTGAGACGCTGCAGCACCTGAATGCCCTGCGGCATGGGGGAAAGCTTCCAATGCACCCGCTCCTGATGGGCCAGCAGGTTATGGACGGTATCCACGCGGACGACCCGGCCCTTGGATATAATGGCAACCCGGTCACACATCAGCTGAATTTCGCTCAGCAGGTGGCTGGAGACCAGCACGCTCAGACCTTCCTCCTCCGCCAGATAGCGGATGAATTCCCGCATCTCCCGAATGCCGGAGGGATCGAGGCCATTGGTCGGCTCATCCAGAATGAGCACCTTCGGCCTTCCCAGCAGCGCCTGGGCGATGCCCAGCCGCTGGCGCATGCCCAGCGAATAGGTTTTCACCTTGTCGTGAATTCTCGCGTCCAGCCCGACCAGCCGGATGACTTCATTCATCCTCGCCTCATCGATCCCGTCCATCATCCGGGCAAAATACTCCAGGTTCCGCCAGCCGCTCAAATACGTATACAGCTCCGGATTCTCGACAATGCAGCCCATATTGCTCATCGCTTCGGAATACTGCTTATGAAGATCGTAGCCGCAGATGTGAATAGAGCCTGATGTCGGCTTGATCAGTCCGACCAGCATGCGGATCGTTGTCGTTTTTCCCGCTCCGTTGGGTCCAAGGAAACCGAATACCTCTCCTCGCCGCAGCTCAAAATCGAGATTATGGATAATTTCCCGCTTCCCGATAATCTTCCTGAGACCCTGGACAGCCAATGTGATCTCGCTCAACCCTTCACCCCCTGCCATGTAATCAGCGACGCTACCCGGTCCCCGATCAGACGGTATCCGGCTGCGTTGGGATGGAATAAGTCACGGGCCAAATAATCCTGAACCTTCAATTGAAACAGATCAAAGGTTGGAACAAGCACAGTCTGCGGATAGTCTGCCGCAACCTCGGCAGCTTTGTAGTTCCAGTCCCGGACAATCTTTGTCGTCGCTTCCGCATTCTCCAGGGCGCCAAACGGATTGTAGAGGCCAATGAGAAAAATACGGGCATCGGCGTTATTCTCCCGAAGCTGCTTCAGAATGGATTTCAATTGAAGCAGATAAGCATCCTCAATCTTCTGTATGTGGGCAGGCTCCAGATTGCCCAGAGTCTGTCCCCCCTGGAACAAATCGTTCCCGCCTGTACTGACCACAATGACATCAGCGGCCACCACTTCGTCCTTAATCCTGCTCTGCCCAAGCTGCTCGGCCAGCTGGCTGGATACTTGTCCGTTTACGCCATAATTGCCCAGCACGATATCCTGGCCGGACTTCTCCTTCAGATCCTCCAGCAAATAACCGACATACCCCTTGCCCTCGGTATCGCCGGTTCCCTTCGTTAACGAATCCCCAAGCGCCAGCAGCCGGAACGAACCGTCGTCCGCAACAGGCTCAGGCGCTTCTTCCTCTGTGCCGGGAGCGGTCCCTTCTATAGGCGGAGCCGCTGCCGGCGCTCCGCTGAAGGTATCCTGCAGTGTCCAGGCTAGGCCCCCCGCCCATATCAGACAGGATAATGCCGAAATGCCAATCAGCCAATTGATGGCTTTTTCCCTCATCATCTTCCTCTCGCCTCCCCTGTTGGGCGCTGCTTCAGACATATATAACATAATAAGCTGAAACCATACTTAAAAAACCTGCCCCAAAAAAGCGCTGGAACAGGTTCATGACGAAGTTTTTGATGTGAATCATGAGCAAGAACAGGGAGCCGCTCCACTCTTGCCTTTCTTCCTTTATCCCGCAGCAATCCTGCCCGGGCCGGCTGGTTTGGATTCCTTGATTTGCTTGCTTCTAAGCTGTCCGCACGCGGCATCGATATCGGTGCCGTGCTCCAGGCGGACGCTGCAGCTGACGCCCTGCTTCTTGAGCGTATCATAGAAAGCCC
The DNA here is from genome assembly GCF_056269365.1 of Paenibacillus sp. JT22N12. Taxonomy (NCBI): domain Bacteria; kingdom Bacillati; phylum Bacillota; class Bacilli; order Caryophanales; family Paenibacillaceae; genus Paenibacillus; species Paenibacillus sp. JT22N12. The sequence goes on from NZ_JBWDNU010000007.1 coordinate 391,274, forward strand.
GTATCGACTCCTGCTCGCTTCTCTGATATTGACTGTGCTCATCCACGGGATTATAGGGAATGAGATTCACATTGGCCAGATGCTTGTTGTCCCCGATCAGCTCAGCCAGCTCAAGAGCCTGCTCCCTGTGATCATTGACATCCTTCAGTAAAATGTATTCCAGCGTGATCCGGCGGTTGGTTTTCTCCCAGTAATATTGGATCGCCTCCATCAGCTTCTCGATGGGAATCGCACGGTTGATTTTCATAATCCGCGTGCGAAGCTCATTATTGGGCGCATGCAGGGACACCGCCAGATTCACCTGCATATCGGAATCGGTGAATTCGATGATTTTTTCCGCGAGGCCGCTGGTCGAAACCGTAATATGCCTTGCTCCGATAGCAAGCCCCTTGTGATCCTTGATCACCCGCAGGAAATCGGACAGATTCGCAAAATTATCGAATGGCTCGCCGATACCCATCACGACTACATGGCTGACTTTGCCCTCATGGCCGGCATGATCAAGATGAAGCTGAACGTTCATGATCTGTTCCACGATTTCGCCGCTTGTCAGATCCCGGCTCTTGGGCAGCAGTCCGCTTGCGCAGAAGCTGCAGCCGATGTTGCAGCCCACCTGGGTAGTCACGCACACCGACAATCCGAATTTATGCTTCATGAGCACCGTTTCGATCAGATTGCCGTCCACCAGCTTGAACAGAAACTTGATCGTGCCGTCAGCGGATTCCTGCTTCACATGCTCGGTCAGAGTCTGGATGACAAAATGCTCCTCCAGTACGGCGATGCATTCCGGATGGACGTCGGTCATGTCCGTGAAAGCCGTTACCCGCTTCCTGTACAGCCAATCCCATACCTGCGCGGCGCGGAACTTCCGATGTCCACGCTCGGACAGCCAGGCCGTCAGCTGATCCAGGGTCATTCCATATATAGATGCTTTATTCATTGGATATCCTCTTTTCAAAAACTTCGAAATGTAGGCCTTTTCTTAGGACAGAGAAGCGACAAGTTCGCCCATCTATTTATTATTGTCCCAAATTTTTTTTGCTAACACAAGGGGAGATCCATGAAAGATAAGACGAATCCCCGCCATGGACCCGTTTTATTTCAAAGCCTTGCGGACCTTCAGCAGCTTGCCCTTGATGTTCGTCGTCTGCATGACTTCAAGCACCAGCGGCCCTTTGCCATTCAAAATATCCACATAGGACACATTATCCTGGATCGTAATAATACCGATATCCTCTGCGGTTACCCCTTCAATTCTGGCAATCGTGCCGACAAAATCAACGGCTCTGAGCTTCTTTTTCTTGCCGCCGTTGAAATTCAGCTTCATAATTCCCGCATTAATCTGCTCATTCTTGTCTTTCTTGAGCGTGGTCCGGGCATGCGACTTCGCTTCGAAGGCGGGTTCTCTCAAGGCAACCTGCTCTCTTGAAGGAGCCTTCATAACCGGAAGGGCAAACCCGATATACCGTTCGATGTCCGCCAGAAACTTGCCCTCGTGAGGGGTTGCGAACGTTATGGCCTTCCCCTGCTTGCCCGCGCGGCCGGTTCTTCCCGTACGATGGACATAGCTTTCCTTCTCCATGGGGAGATCGTAATTAATGACCAGCGAAATATTATCGATATCAATGCCTCTGGCGGCGACATCGGTGGCGATCAGATAGCGGAACTGTCCGCGCCTGAACGCATTCATGACCTCGAACCGGACCTCCTGCTCCAGACCTCCATGGATCTTGTCGCATGAATAATCCAGCGCGGCCATTCGTATGAACAGCTGGTCCACCTGTTCCTTCGTCCGGCAGAAAATCATGCAGCTGTCCGGATTCTCGACGATGGTGACCGCCCGAAGCAAGGGCCATTTGTCGGCATCCTTCACCTCGATCAGAGAATGCTGAATCTGGTCCGTCGTGATCCCGGCTGCCTGAATCTCGATATGAACGGGATTGTTCATATATTTCAAGCACAGGCTCTCCACATCCTGCGGCAGGGTCGCCGAGAACAGCATCGTCAACCTGCTTCCCGGCAGCTCCTGAATGATCGCCTCGACCTGCTCGATAAAGCCCATATTCAGCATCTCGTCGGCTTCATCAATCACCAGGCAGGCCAGACGGTCCAGCACAAGCGTGCCTCGCTGAATATGGTCCAGTACACGCCCGGGAGTCCCGACGATCACATGGGTTTTCTGCTTTAATTCAGCGGTTTGAATGGCAAAGGGCTGCTTGCCGTAAAGAGCCGCGACCTTAATTCGTTTGAACCGCCCGATATGGGTCAAATCCTCTTTCACCTGGACCGCAAGCTCCCGTGTGGGAGTCAGAACCAGCGCCTGCGGCTTGTTCTCATTCCAGTCCGCCAGCTCACAGACCGGAATCCCGAACGCCGCGGTTTTTCCGCTTCCGGTTTGCGATTTCACCACCAGATCCTGCCTTGCAAGCGCCGCGGGCAGGACTTCCTGCTGCACGCTGGTCGGCGTTTCGTACCCGAGGCTGTCCAATGCTCTGATGATCTCTTCACTTATCGCATAGTCTTTGAATGACTGCTTACTCATAGGCCTGCCTCTTCCGTTATAGTTTCACTGCCGGTCGTTCATATAAAACGGCGCCGCCTCTCTCGTCATGAAAGAAGCGGCGCCAGGTTCGAATATTAGAGAGAAGTCCACAACGCCGCACAGATTGAATATAAGAATGTTGACGCCGGGTATCTCTTCTTACATGGCTTTGATTTCAAGCAGTTCGTATTGGATAACGCCCATCGGGGCATTCACGCTGATAATGCTGCCCACGGATTTTCCCATCAGCGCTTTGCCGAGCGGGCTCTCGTAGGAGATTTTATTATCGGAAGCATCGGCCTCGCTGGAGCCGACAAGCATGTATTCTAATTTTTCGGAAAATTCAACATCATTTAGGACCGCAATAAGGCCGATCTGAACAGTGGAGATATCCATGCTGTCATCCGCGACACGGGCTTTATTCAGCATTTTTTCCAGAATCATGATTCTCGTTTCCATGAAGGATTGGTCGTTTTTGGCGGAATGATACTCACTGTTCTCCTTCAAATCGCCGTAGCTGATCGCGAGTTTAATACGGCTGGCAAGCTCCTTGCGTTTGACCGTCTTGAGATCATCCAGCTCGAACTCCAGCTTGGCCAGACCTTCTTTGGTTAATATAATTTCTTCTTCCTTCGACATTCCCACAGCTCCCAATCGATTAAAAGCTCTATTTGTTATACTCTGCTTAATTCTAACCGATATGCAGGAATATAGCGATGGTTATAAAGGATGCCCTCTTTTTCCCTCATGCGAAAGAATCACAATTGCTATTTGTGCTGCCAGCGGCGCTTCGGCAGTAGGAGAGCAAAGAGCCGTACATGATGCACGGCTCTTTGCTAGCCCGGTCCCGGCTTCGTTTCCTTGATCCGGATCTATCCCTTATACGGGCTGCCTGTCCCAGTGGCGGCGAGCCGCTATCGCATCCAAGAAGGCTTGGGCAAAATTCGCTGCAGCTTGTCCAATGAAAATGCCTGGACCGCTGCCGATCCCGCCCGCTCCCAGCCAACCATTGCCGTACTTCGGCAGCGCCCATCGGCTTCGTTTCCGGGGGGAAGCGGTTTACGACTCAGCAGAGGGAAGCTTCAGGGAAAATCCGGCGATGAAAACACCCAAACCGAATTGAAACTCCTCGTCCCAGTTGGAATTTGTCGTATAGGAGGCCAGACGGATCATATAGGGGAACTGATCCTCCGGTAATTGCGAATAAAATTGATTGTACTTCCCGCTCATCTTCTCCTGCGTATCCCCCTCTTCTCCGGCAAATCCCCTCAAGCGGGCCTCTTCCGCGACAAACCCAAGTACATGGTTTTTCAGCATGGAAGCCGCCCAGGGAATTTGATGATCTGGGAACCCCGCCGTGGCAAGGAGCTTATACAGCTTCTCGATTTGCAGCAAACGGTGATACCCCATAGCAATCGTGGTATTGAAAATATCGACCGCGTCCCGGTAGGCATGGAGCGCCCGCCTGAACTGCTCCCCCCACTGCAGAAGCTGGTCGGTCCAGGGCAGGGAGGCATCCGGCCATGCCATTTGTTCGCTTATTTTGTCAGCCAGCAGCTGAAGCAGCTGGTCTTTATCTTTGACATGGTAATACAGGGAGGCGGTTTTGACCTGCAATTTATCCGCTATTTTGCGCATGCTTAATTCCTTCAGGCCGATCTCATTCAATAAAAGCAGAGCCGTCTGCGTAATCCGGGCCTGGTCCAGCGGGATATGGGTTATCTCCTGCCCCTCTGAGCCGGAGGCTAAATTCTGAGGATAAATTCGTCTTCTCGCCATAAAGGATCTCCCCCTTTTATATGAGAAGTATAGCATAGCGCTCCCAAAGATCACCTGGCCTGCAGCAATGGGGATTACATCTAGATGTCCGTCTGTATGTGGTCGGACAACCGTCATGCAGCGCCGCACCGCGCGCCGGGAGCTGCGCGCGGTGCGGGCGCCTGGACGGGAAATCCTCTTTCATTTGAGAAGAATCTTTGCTCAGGAATTCTGCCTCTTCACCAGCTGCAGCAAGAGGTCAATCAGCTGCCCTTATCGTCGCCGATGCTCTCGAAAAATGCACGATCCGCCGCTTCGACGACTTGTACAGCCCTGGTGGCGAGATCATTGCCGGATGCAGTCATCGTAATGACCTTCGCCCGGGTGTCGATCGAATGGGGACTTCGTTTGATATAGCCTTTTTTCTCAAGTGTTCCCAGTACCTGCGAAGTCACATTCACATCCATCTGAACAAGCTTAATCGAAAAAGAACCTTACGCAAACCGATTATACGGTTTGCGTAAGGTTCTTTAATGGTGAAGGAACGTTCAGAAATGAAATAACCCAAATCCATCAATAACTTTCAGTCCCGAACCTTTTCGCATATCCTGCGCGGGCACGCTGGATTACAACTTCGCGGTTGCGCGGCTCAGCATTCGTCACCAGTGAATCCAACAGTTTGCCGGCTACCAGCGTCACTTCCATAATGGCCTGATTGAACGCTTCCTCGTTTGCCTTGGAGGGCTTGGTGAAGCCCGAGATTTTCCTTACAAATTGAAGCGCAGCGGCTTGAATCTCATCTTCGGTAGCAGGCGGGTCAAAGTTGAAAAGCGGCTTAATATTCCGGCACATAGGCTTTCTCCTTTGCACGTGGTTTTTTTATTTATCTTACTATACACGGCCGGTTCCGGCAAAATTGAGCAGTAATTTGATAGAGATTACAGCACAAGCGGCAGTTCGGGAATCGATAATGTCTCCGACTGCTGCTTGGCAAAGTATACTAATCTGTGTGCTTATGTCGTTGCCCTCTGAAAAGTAACCGGATATTGCTTGACGCCAAATACAAACGTACTTTGAATATAGGAAAGCGGAGCACCCGTTTTATAACGAATCTCATTTAAACGCTCCGAGATCGCACGTAAAGCAATCTGGCCTTCAAGCCTCGCAAGCGGAGCACCCAGACAGAAATGAATGCCAAAGCCAAATGAAAGATGGGCATTGGGCCGCCGATCGGCCAAAAAAACATCAGGCTCGGCAAATTTTGATTCGTCACGATTGGCCGATGCGATCCATGAAACCACCTGATCCCCTTTTTTGATCTGATTGCCGGCGATTTCAATATCTTCGGCTGCAACCCGTCCAATAGCCTGTATGGGCGGGTAATACCGAAGCACCTCCTCAATAAAACCGGGTATGGAATCAGGCTTCTCACGCAGCTGCTGCTGGATAGCCGTCTCTTCGGTAAGGATGCGGACCGCGTTCGTGATCAGATTGGTTGTGGTTTCATTCCCGGCTGCCAGGAGCAGGATGGAAAATCCGAGTATTTCCTGTTGACTCAGCTTCTGGCCTTCAATTTCGGCGGATAATAATAATGAGATCAGATCATTTTCAGGCTGGGCCTGGCGCTGAGCCGTAATCTGTGAGAAGTAAGAAATCAACTCCTGTACGGCCTGTTCTCTCTCTTTCATGAGCTGCCCGAATGCTTCGTCTGTATTGACATCTGTCCCTTTGACGAGAATATCGGACCATTCTTTAAACAAATTCCGATCCTCCTTAGGAACACCAAGAAGCTCGGCTATGACGATAATGGGCAGCGGGGCAGCAAGATCGTGTACGATATCCATTTCATTGTTCGCAATAACGGCATCCATCAGCTCGTTGGTAATCGATTCGATGTGAGGCGCCAAATCAGCTATAACCCTTGGAGTAAAGGTTTTGTTCACCAGTGCCCGCAGCTGCGTATGCCTCGGAGGATCCATCGTTAATATAGTTTCGGATCCTTTGCCCGATATTCCCCGATTCGAAGAAAAAGCAGACGGGTCCTTGAGGATGCGATGAACATCCTCGTAGCGAAACATATCCCAGCAATTACGGCTTTCATCATAACGAATAGGGGTGGTTTGACGCAGCATGTTGTATACAGGGAACGGATTCAGTCTCTTCTCCGCTGTGTCCAGCTCATCCATGGCGATCATATTCGCATATCGTTCCGTTTTCTTTGATTCCATCGGCCTGGTCTCCTCATCTCATTTTATAGTAAATTTCCCCAAGAATAATAAACCATTCACCTGTTCCTGAAACAATCCTGTTGACGGCAGCTCTATGGATACAAGTATATCTCTGTCAAATGCAGCAAAATGACAAAATTCAGGCAAACGCGATAGAAACCATGCCTCTGCATCCGGCTGCCGCTATCATTTGCGGCACACAGTGATTCCCATGTGCCGCGGTGCTTGTACGTCACAACAGATGCATCTTCGCCTCCGCCTCATCCCAAGCCACCGTGTAACCATGTCCCTTGGCGCAAAAAATCGAAGAGGAGCTGTACAGCGGATCCGCGTCCTTCCGGTAGCCTTTTCGCTCGATGACCTCTTGTTCGTTATGACAGCGATCGTAGCCCCCGAAGACGAAATGTACGCTCCCTCTGCCATGCGTAAAAGAAGCGAGCTCCGTACTGTAATTCATAAAGGTGGCAACAGGGACTCTGCCCGTAATGACGGCATGGGTGGTCGTGGTTTGCGGAGGATCAAACTGTCCGGAGGCCCGCTGAATATCGGATAAGACCCTGCCCATATCGTCCGCTTCCACTTTAATCTTAAAATCATAGTAAGGCTCCAGCAGCAGGTTCTCCGCCTTCTCCAGGCCTTGTCTTAGCGCGCGGAAGGCCGCTTCGCGAAAATCGCCGCCATGCGTATGCTCATTGTGCGCGCCGCCCTTCAACAGCGTAATCCGGATATCGGTAAGCGGCATACCCGTTAATAAACCATGGTGCTCCCGCTCATAGAGATGGGTTCGGACCAGATTTTGATTGCCCACGCTCAAATCGCTCACATGACACGCGTTCACGAAAGTAATGCCGCTGCCCCGCTCCCCCGGCTCCAGCCGCAGATGCACCTCCGCATAATGCTTGAGCGGCTCGAAGTGGCCGTATCCGTTCACGGTCGACCCAATTGTTTCCTTATACAGAATTTCCGGGCTGCCGAAGGAGACGCCGATTCCGAATCGTTCCGCCACAAGCTGCTCCAGCACTTCAAGCTGAATAAGACCCATAACGTGGATGTGGATTTCCTGCAGGCTTTCCTCCCAGATGACATTCAGGGACGGGTCCTCCGCATCCAGGATCCGGAAGGCTTTCAGCACATCCTTCGCGTTCAGGAAATCGGCGAAAATCACCTTCGACGTGAGCGTCGGCACCAGCTCATAGGCCAGCTTGTCCGAATAGATGCCGAGGCCTTGTCCGGCTTCGGCACTTGAGAGTCCGGTTACCGCGAACAGATCGCCCGCCGAGACCTGGTCGACCGTATGCGACTTGCTTCCGTTGAAAATGAGAAGCCGTGTCACCTTCTCGCAAATTTGCACATCTCCGCCCTTATAGCACAGCTCATCGCGAACCTTCAGCGTCCCGCTTAACGCCTTGATGAAGGTCAGCCGCACACCATTGTGGTCATGGCGGATTTTATAGACGCGTCCCCCGAACGGAGCCTGCCTGTCATAATCCACTGTCGTCAGCAGATGCAGCTGATCCAGAAATTCGACAACGCCAATATCCTGCAAAGCAGAGCCGCTTGCGCATGGAAAGAGCTGATGGCCGCGGATCTTAACCTGCAGCATCCTCAGCCAGAATGCCTGGTCGCCCGTTCCTGCGATAAACGTCTCCAATAACTGTTCATCCCGCTCCGCCATGCTTTCCAGCAGGGCCTCCCCGATCTCGCCATCCGCGAAATTCCCGGTCAGCCTGCACACATCCTCTGTCAGATGCATGCGGATTTCCTCGACGACTCTGTCTGCATCCGCGCCTACCCGGTCTGTTTTGTTGATGAAGAAGAACGTCGGAATGCGATGCTTGTGAAGCAGCTGCCAGACCGTTTCGGTATGACCCTGGACACCCTCCACCGCACTGATGATAAGGATTGCATAATCCATGACCTGGACAGCCCGTTCCATCTCCGGCGAGAAATCGACATGCCCGGGCGTATCGATCAAATAATAGGTTGATCCCTTATACGACATGACGGCCTGGTCTGCAAATACGGTGATGCCCCTTGCCCGCTCGATGTCGTGGCTGTCGAGGTAAGCGTCCTTGTGATCGACCCTGCCCCGCTCCCGAATGCTGTTTGTATGGTAAAGCAGCTGTTCGGCAAAGGTGGTCTTGCCCGCATCCACATGGGCGAACATGCCAATCGTTTTATGATTCATCGTATCCCCTTGATTTCACTATAGTCTGGTTTCATCTAGCCAAGCACGATCCGGTCATCCGACAATTGATGTCCGCTGATCCGTTCGAATTCGCCAAGCAGCTGCGAGACGGTCAGGCTGCTTTTCCGCTCCTGGGGAACATCCAGTATGACGCGTCCTTTGTCCATCATGATCAGCCTGTTCCCAAGCCTGATTGCCTGCTCCATATTATGGGTAACCATTAAGGTTGTCAGCTTCATCTCGCGGACAATGCTCTCCGTCAGGCTGGTGATCAGCTCGGCCCTTGCGGGATCCAGAGCCGCCGTATGTTCATCCAGGAGAAGGATTTGCGGCTTCGTGAATGTAGCCATCAACAGGCTCAGCGCCTGGCGCTCTCCTCCCGACAAGAGCCCGACTTTGGCGTTCAGGCGATTCTCCAGACCGATGCCAAGGCGCTGCAGCTGTTCACGGAAGATCCCGCGCTTCGTGAAAGTAACGCCCCGGCCGAGCCCCCGTTTCTTTCCCCGCGAGAAAGCCATAGCGAGATTCTCTTCGATCGTCATCCGGGGAGCTGTACCCGCCATCGGATCTTGAAATACCCTTCCAATCCAACGGCTTCTCCGGTATTCCGGAAGCTGCTGAATGGCATTGCCTTCGATTCGCACCTCGCCGAGATCGGGCTTCATAACACCGGATATCACGTTCATCAAAGTGGACTTGCCCGCTCCGTTGCTACCGATGACTGTAACGAAATCGCCAGGCTTGAATTGCAGGCTGATATTCATTAACGCGATTTTTTCATCTGAGGTGCCAGGGTTAAACAGCTTGGTAATATCCGTTAGCTGCAGCATTATGCGCTCCCTCCCTTGCTGGAGGCTGTCAACAATTCAGATGCCCGTTTGCGGGCAAGACCTCTTTGCTTCAACGCACGTTGGATGGTAGGCAGCAAGAGCGCGATTATGACGATAAGAGCCGTAATCAGCTTCATATCTGAAGTTTCCAACCACTCGATACGCAAGGCCAAGGCGTATATGATTCGGTACAGAATGGCTCCGAGAACAACGGCAAGCGTCGCCCGAAATACCGTTTTATTGCCGAAAATCGCCTCGCCGATGATAACCGAAGCCAGTCCAAGGACAATCATCCCGACCCCCATATTGATATCCGCAAAGCTTGATTGTTGTGCAATCAGCGCTCCGGAAACAGCAACCAATCCGTTCGACAGGCTCACGCCGACAATCGTCGTATTATCCGTATTCGCACCCAGGCTGCGGATCATTCTGGCGTTGTCGCCAGTCGCTCTAAGCGCAAGTCCGATGTCCGTATGAAGAAAAGCGTCCAGCAGCAGCTTGATAATCAAGGCAGCCAGGATCAGAACGGTCATATAAATGTATTTATCCTCCGAAATCGTTGTGAACATCGTGTCGATTCTGGAGAAGCCAATATTAGGTTTGCCCAATATCCGCAGATTAATGGAATATAAGGCGATCATCATGAGAATTCCGGATAAGAGTCCGTTGATTTTCCCTTTCGTGTGGAGGAGACCCGTACACGCTCCGGCGGCCAGTCCAGCAGCGAATGCCGCTATGGTGGCGATCCAGGAATTGTAGCCATGTGTAATCATAATCGCCGCTATAGCGCCGCCCGTCGTAAAGCTGCCATCGACGGTCAAATCGGGAAAGTCCAGAATGCGGTATGTAATATAAACCCCAAGTGCCATTACAGCGTACAAAAGACCAAGCTCACTTGCCCCTTGTATGGCCAGAATCATGTTATGCCCTCCTTAATAAAAGAGAAAAGGGGTGAACGACAGGAGCCGTCCACCCCGATTGCAATTATTGAATAATATTATTTTCCTTATCCTGTACCTTTTCCTTCATTGCATCCGTCACAGTGATTCCGAATGCTTCCGCTGCTTTAAGATTAAGAATCAGATCCAGCTTGTCCGGTATGGTGATCTTCATATCCCCCGGATTTTTGCCGTTCTTCAGAATGTCGACAGCCATTTGGCCCACCTGGTATCCGTGATCGTAGTATTTGAATCCCACCGTTGCAAAAGCTCCTGCTTCTACGGTATCCCGGTCACTGGAGAAGAATGGAAGCTTGTTATCGGCAGCTACCTTAATAATGGCATCCACGGCGCTCACGACTGTATTATCCAGCGTGATGTAAATGGCGTCCGCCCGGCCAACCAGGGATTGCGCCGCCTGCTGGACTTCGGAGGTGTTGGTAACCGGCGCTTTAACTAACTTGATATCATGGGCGGCCAAGGCTGTTTCTGCTTGCTTCGCCATAATCACGGAGTTGGATTCCCCTTCGTTGATGACAACGCCAACCGATTTAACAGTTGAAAAATTCTCCGCAATGAAATCCATTAATTGCGTAATGGCCGCCGGATTCGAGTCGGAAGCTCCGGTGATGTTTCCGCCTGGTTTATCCAGATCGCTCACAATCTGGGCATCAAGCGGATCGGTAACTGCCGCAAATAAGACAGGCTTATCCTTGACATTATCAGCAAGAGCCAGTGCGGAAGGAGTGGCAATTCCCAGAACCAGATCGAACTTCTCCGAACCGAATTTCTGGGCGATTGACAGGTTGTTGCTTGACTCTCCCTGAGCGTTGTTATCATCGATTTTCAGGTTCTCGCCTTCAACAATGCCCGCATCTTTAAGCGCTGCCAGAAAACCTTCTTTGGTTGCATCCAGGGAAGGATGCGGCGCGTATTGGGAGATACCGATCGAATAGTTTGTTGCCGCAGGGCTCTCTGATGTTGAAGTGCTCGATGAATTGGAGTTGGATGAACCGGCGTTTTCCTCTTTGGCTCCACAGCCGGCTGCAGTAAGCAATAAGGCAGTAGATAGCGCGAGAGTCGCCAATATTTTCCTTTTCATTATCAATACCCTCTTTCTTTGTCCTATTTTAGTTTACAAATAATTAATCCTAGTTTAATAGCCGCCTCTCCGATCGTCAATTCATATGAAATTGAAAGCTTCTGCCTCCTCCCCTCCAATCCAGAGTGTCAAGCCCGCTTCCGTATGCGCGAACACGCCATTGGTTTTATGATTCATTGTATCACTATGATTTCAATATAGTTGTCTTCCAGCTAAGAGGCTTTGCTCTTGTATACTATTTCATTATTATGAAAGCAAATCCTCTATCCGGTTCGAAAAACTGTCCACTTTTACACTGTTTGTGGAGGATTCTCTCCGAATCCATTCTTCAAAATCGCCCAGGAGCGTCCCGATCCGTCTAACCGCCTCAGCTCAAGCTTGCTTCTCTGCATTCGATCCGTCTTATCGGACCGCAACCGGCGAACAAACCAAAAACCCGGCCAATCTCCTCTACAGGAGCCAACCGGGCTGCTATATATGCAGGAATATTCCGCAACCGCGCGGACGCTGCTCAACCTTTACTCGCTTAACGCTTCATCGAACTCGAGCCGGATCACCAACACCTCATCGGACAACTCATTGACAGGAACGTTCCGAATCCGCAAATACGGCTTTTCCCTCCAGTACCACGGCGTGAAATCGACGCTGGTCTCAAGCTCGCGGCCGTCGTTCAGCAGAACCGCCCGCTTCGGCACGAAATCCCACGGCTTGAGCACAACCGCCGTCGTCTGCATGTCGCGGTACAAATGAATATACAGCGTGTGGCCCCTCTTCGTTGCCAGCACATGATCCCGTTCGATCCGGTGGCCGGCCGAGGTGACGATCTCATCCTTGTACACCAGCGAGGACGCCGGAAAAGTCCCGTCGAACGCTTCCTTGATCCGGTTGTACCAGCCGCCGATTTCCTTCAGCGCCGCGACGCTTTCCGCCGGAAATGTGCCATCGGCCTTCGGCCCGACGTTCAGCATATAGTTGCCGCCCATAGCGAGCACTTTATCCACGCTCTGCATGACATATTTGTAGCGGTAGTAGTCCTCATTCTCCCGGTAGCCCCAGCTTTCCCGTCCAAGCGACTGAACCGCCTCCGCCGGCTTGTCGAACTCGTTGCCTTCAGGAACGACCCGCTCCGGCGTGTTGTAATCGCCCGGTCCCGGTCCGCGTTCATTGATCAGGATGCCCGGCTGCAGCTCGCGGATCATCTCGTTCAGGCTCGGATCGTAGTGCTCAGCCACGTTGACATCCCAGAAGAATTGATAGATTTTCCCGTACCTCGTGCACAGCTCCTCGACCTGCTTGCGGACGAAATCATAATACTTGTGGATGTCGTGGTCGTCCCCCGCGCGGGCTCCGAACATCTCATGATGACGGCCCAGGTTGGGGTAATTCGGATGGTGCCAGTCAGGGCAAGAGTAATAGAGACTAAGCGGAAAATTCCGCCGCGCGCACGCTTCGGCCAGCATTTCCAATATATCTTTGCCGTACGGGCTGTTCATTATATTGTAGTCCGTAAATTTCGTATCCCACAAACAGAAGCCGTCATGATGCTTCGTCGTGATGCACATATACTGCATGCCGGCCGCCTGAGCTATATCGATCCAGGCATCCGGATCAAACTCCGCCGGATTAAACTGATGAATGAGCTGCTCGTATTCCTTGCGCGTCATCATCCCTTTGCCGCGCCATAAAATCTGTTCGTGCCACGCGGGAATCGCGTACAACCCCCAATGAATAAACATCCCGAACCGCCGCTCAAAAAACACATCCCTGTCATCGCCAAACCGCTTCATATCTTAGTCCTCCCTCTCCATCTAAAAAATCCGGTGAGAAAATCTGGCCACGCATGCGCAAACGTCTTCCGATACATACTCGCAAGCGCTGCAAGCATGTCTACCGCCGCTTGTCACTTGTCGCGATCGCTGTTGCCTCCGCCGGATAATCGCCGGGCTTGAAAACTTGCTGCGCATACCAGAGGACGGCGGAGCCGCCTCTTCTTGCGTTGTCAGCTCCCCAGTTCCACGAGCACGCTTTCCCAGATGGTCAACTCGTCCAGTACAACGGTCAATTTGCCGTCCTCCAGCGTGTATGGCGCCGGCTTCTCCGAAATGAGCAGCCGTACGCCTTGCAGCCGTTCGGCCTCGGCCGCCTGCAGATGCATGACGAGCTGTACGCCGCGCAGCGGCACATTTACCGCCAAGGGCCTGCGCCCCGTTCCGTTGACCAGATTGACGAGGTACTGCCCCTCTTTGCGGAACGCCGCAACCTGCAGCCCCGGATAGGAGCTGACGCGAATCCATCTGTCCCCGCCAAGCAGCATGTCCATCAGATTAGCCAGAAGAATATAATGATCGGGCAGCTTATATTGGCTGATTAACCCGCTCAGTGAGAAAGGCAGATAGACCGCCTTGCCCTGTCCATAAGCGGAGACGCAGACCAGCGGCAGATCGGTGCGGCCGACCGCCATCGACGCCCGCTCCGGTGGCGAGCCTACGCTCTCCATCGGCGAGAACGGCGGCACCAGCGTCGCCAGCACCTGCGTATCCGGCAATGGCGTACAGTAGACGACCCGTCCGCGGTGCGGGATAAGCTCCGTCTCCTCCAGCTGCCGCTGCAGCGGATTATCCGCACCCTCGAACCGGAGATACGAGGCGGCCAGCGATTCGCCCGAAGCGGCTGAGTCCCGCTCGATCCCGAGCAAATCGGACAGCTCCGGATAAGCTTCGTCGATCGCACCCTCGAAGACGAGCCTGCCTCCGTTGTCGACGTAAGCAAGCAGCTCCCGGACCAATCGCGGCGTCAGCGAGAAGCCGTCCGGTATAAGGAGCACCGAATAGGGCCTCAGCCGGTCCGCCGTCGCTTGTTCCTCCAGCAGCAGATCGAACGGAATTTGCGTGTTCAGCAGTCCGTCCGCCCAGTCCTCGCTGGCGCTCTCCGATTCCCACATCAGCGCCACTTGGGAATGCAGCACAGCCTCGTGCAAATAAGCTTCGACTTTCGCGACCATGGCGTTCATCTGCGCAACGGCAGACAAAATCCGTTTGTCCGTGATGGTATCCGGAATCCCGGTTAACGAGTGCCAGATTTGGCCGCCGTGCGCGGGAACCTGGCTCATCCAGAACAAATACTCCGCGGCCGGCAGTCCCGTATGCCGCCAATCCATACCCGGACTGGAGTGCACGATCCCGAATGCCGCGGGCTTGTCGGTAAGTGTCCGGCCAATCTTGACGTTGGCCGCCGGAACCCAGAACTCGGGAGCTTCCTTATGGCCACGAGACAGGATGTTTTGCGCCTCCGTGCACATGATATCGCTTGTCGCGGCGCGCGCATGCAGATCATCCTTGTAGAAATAGTACAGAATCATCGGCAGATCGGGGGCTTTCTCTTTGACGAAGCTGTAAATGAGGCTCATGTTGTCCTTCAGGCTTGCGGAAGCCCAGTCGGGTTCGAACTGCTCCGAGGACCCGGGCAGGTCGCGGCCATAGCGTTCCCGGTACTTGCGGCGGCAGAAATCGCAGTAACATTCCAGATACTGCGGCGCGTTGAAGAAAATGCCGTCGATCTCGTAGTTGGAAAGCACCTCGTCCAGCACCGGAATGGCGACGCTTTCATTTCGATAAGGCGTATTGATGCAGGTGGACATGAGCAGGGACCACGGTCCCGGCCGCAGGCTGCCCGAGATATGAGGCTCACCGTTGCGGTTTCTCACAAACCACTGGGGTCTGCGCTGATAAATGCCGTCGTCCGCCTTGCTGAAGTCGAAGCGCGCAATGAAGCGGATGTCCTCGTCGTGGCAGGCTTCGATGACTTCCGCCAGCAAATCGCGATCCGGGGGCAAAAATTCGTTCTGATAATGAAAAGGCACCTGCGTACGATACCATGCGTAAATGCCGCCAACGTTAAAGACAAGCGCGGTCGCTCCCAGCTCCTTCATCTGCCTGGCAAGCCTCCGCGGTTCGATCATCGCCGTATCGCGAACCTGCAAATTCGTCTGAATGACGCGAGTCGGCTGCTTCCACCATAGTTGGGTCATCGCTTTCTCTCCCATTTCATGAATTTAGACTGATTCGATTATATACCAGCCTCACCCCCCGCAGGGTAGGAGACATCTCCTGAGAAAA
The DNA here is from genome assembly GCF_056269365.1 of Paenibacillus sp. JT22N12. Classification (NCBI taxonomy): domain Bacteria; kingdom Bacillati; phylum Bacillota; class Bacilli; order Caryophanales; family Paenibacillaceae; genus Paenibacillus; species Paenibacillus sp. JT22N12. Next base: position 406,975 of record NZ_JBWDNU010000007.1, read on the forward strand.
GGGGAAAATGGGAGCGAAAACCGCATAGTTGGGCGATGCGGAGACGAGTCAGCGGTCAAATGACCACGACGGGGATATTTTATGTCCACTTTATACATAAGGGACAACAACAAACGGAGCCGTTAAATTTAAGTCGCCGCTTTACCACTGTTTGAAGAACGCTTCAGCTTTTTCCTGTTCCATTCACTCTTCGGCGGTGTAGAACTCCCCCCAACATACAAAAGAGCTTCTCCAGCTTTACAAAGCGGAGAAGCTCTTCTTTAGTAACATTTTTCTAACATTCAAGAACCTGATCATCCGTATGCGCCGGGTCCATTGTGTCTCATCCTATCCTCTTCCTATGATTCAACTGCCCGTGTTTGTTTCAGTGTGACTCCGGTTTCTTCTTCATCGGCCTGTCCTACACGTTTAATGAAGAAGGAAAGCAGGAGACCGACTATTCCGATTCCAATAATAACAAGGTATGCATCATTAATACCCTGGATAGAGGCTTCCATCACCATATGCTCCTGTGTGCCTGCGCCGCCTGCAGCGGCCATATCCTGAAGATGAGTCTTGGTTCTGGTCGTCATAATCGTGACAAGCAGAGAAGTACCTATCCCGCCCGCCACCTGCTTGATGGTGTTGGAAATGGCCGTACCATGCGCATACAGTCTTTTAGGCAGCTGGTTGAGGCCAGCAGTTGTAATCGGCATCAGGAACATGGCCATCCCGAAGCGCCGTCCTGTGGACATGAGCACCAAATACGTATAACTGGTGGAATCGGTTAGATTAACGAAGCCGATTGTCGTCACAATAGTAATTGCCATTCCGATAATAGACAGCCACTTCGCTCCGAACCGGTCGAACAGCCTGCCTGTTACCGGCATCATAACGCCCATCAGAAGTGCGCCGGGGAGCATCAGCAGCCCGGACTCCAGAGCTGTATATCCACGCGCATTCTGCAAATACAAGGGGAGCAGCATCATATCCGCATACATGACCATCGTAACCGCAATATTAATGATAGTCGTCAGGGAGAACATGCTGTGCTTGAACGCCCTGAGATCAAGAAGCGGGCTCTTGGATACCAGCTGCCGCCAGGTGAACACAATCAAGGAAACAACACCGACAGCCAGAGATACGATCACCTCTGCGCTTGACCAACCCTTGCTTCCAGCACTGCTGAAGCCATATAGAAGTGCGCCAAACCCGATTGTCGAGAGGATGACACCGCCAATGTCGAGTTTGGGATAGCTTCGTTCAGCAACATTTTTCAGATAAATAAAGGCGACAATAATAACAATAACGGCAAACGGAGTCATTCCATAAAACATCGTGCGCCAGGAATAATTCTCCATGATATACCCGGCAATAGTAGGCCCGATAGCAGGGGCAAAAATAATGGCGAACCCGACCATTCCCATGGCGGCTCCCCGCTTGTCAGCCGGGAAAACGGTCAGGATGACCGTCATCAGCAGCGGCATGATAATGCCGGCGCCAGCTGCCTGAATCAAACGTCCAGCGAGCAAAACGTCGAAATTGGGGGCAACGGCCGAAACAATCGTTCCTCCAAGAAAAATAATCATGGCTGACTGGAACAGCTCACGGGTCGTAAACCGCTGCATGAGAAATGCCGTAATCGGAATAAGCACCCCGTTAACCAGCATATAGCCGGTTGTCAGCCATTGAGCCGTAGACGCAGCAATGTCAAAGTCGACCATCAGCTCCGGCAGCGCGACGCTCATAATGGTTTGATTCAAAACGGCGATGAACGCCCCCAGAATCATGACAAACAACAGGGGGCCTTTCTTAATGGAAGAACTGTCAAAGGCTAAACTTTTACTCATCCTGCTCAATCCCTTCAAAAATCATCATGAAACTAATAAACACAATGTTGTATAATAAACGTAATGTAGAAAATTATAATCATCTATCTTACATTTCACAAGCAACACATTTTCGAAAAATGTATATTAGTTTACATTCGAACGGGATCTGTCGTCCAGGCGAAAAATAATTTACAAAGTGTGCTGCAATTGTCGCTCAGAGCACTTATGGGAAAGGAACTTGAGAGCGCATGTCAACAAAAACACCGCGTACGGATCCGCGTGTTCTTCGCACACGCCAATTGATTCAAGATGCCTTTATTGATTTGCTTCAGGAGATGGAGCTGGAGAAAATAACCGTGAATCGTATTGCGGAACGCGCTACCATTAATCGTGTCACCTTCTATCTTCATTACCGGGATATTCCGGATATGCTGGAGAGAATGGCGGATGACATGATTAATAAACTTCATTTTATCTTGAAGGATATTTCGCATCCGAACGATTCCAGAGGCATGGATTGGCCCAAGCAAGGGCATCCTATCCTGGTCAAAATGCTTGAGCATATCGCAGAAAATTCAAAATTCTACAAGGTGCTGCTTGCTTCCAAACGTATACCGGTGTTAACCGAACGACTTTTGGACCTGATTGTCGATGTGATCACCAACAATCTTGAGAAGCGGCACGCTTCCTTATCGGATTCAGCAGTAAGCGTTCCGAAGGATATCGCAATCTGGTACGGCTCCTCCGCCTTGATCGGTACAATTGTCTTCTGGCTCCGCAATGATATGCCCTATACGCCGCTGTTTCTCGCCAAGCAGTTTTCTCTCATTCGCATCCTGCAAAATACAGACCAGCCCATCAATCTGGAATGATTGCATAAAGAAAAGAGAGGCGCATGCTTGTGCATGCGCCTCTCGTATGTGGTCGCCGGGTAAATACTTAGCTAAATAAAGGTTTTAATCGGCTCGCCTGCCTGGCGGTAAATCTCCTCCACCAGCCTGCTTGCAAGAGCTCCTGATTCTCCATCCACGAAAGGAAGCCGATCCTCCTCGATCGACAACAGGAAATCAGAGACCAGTCGGCTCATTAATGTCTCGTTATTCGCGGTGTCATGGGATGGTATTGGTACGTCTGACTGGCCCTCTTCGAGTTTGAATTGTATAATTCCCTCATAATTTGCGGTAATGGTTCCTTTCGTCCCCGCGATCACGATCCTCTCTTCACTTACCTCCACACAGGCCGTGGAAGCTTCAATGAGACCGACAGCACCATTCGTATAGGCGATGACCGCATACCCGTGGTCTTCCGTTTCAATCTCATGAAGGACCTGGAACCGCTTCGCCTGCAGCACTTCCCGGAAACCGCCGCACAGCCAAAGAGCCAGATCGATAATATGGCTGCCCTGCTGCATAAACGGGCCCCCGCCGTCCATTTCCTTTGTCCCATGCCACCCATCATAATATGCCTTTGTCCGATAATGCCGGATCATCACATCAACCACCGTGATACGGCCAAGAACACCGGAATTCATAAGCTGCTTGACCGCTTGGAAGTGCGTAGAGAATCTCCGCATATAGGAGACCGCTAGCTTCACTCCATTCTCCTTGCATTTGCCAATCATGGCTTGCTGGATTTCCGGAGAGATATGCAAGGGTTTCTCGCACAGACAATGCAGTCCTATTGCAGCTGCATCCGTGACCCCTTCATCATGAAGGGAATTAGGCGTGCAAATAATGGCCGCAGTGGCCTCCGCACGTCTGGCGACTTCCTCAAGCACAGTTCCATAAACGGCAATCCCGTGCTTGTTTGCAAACCGTGATACATTGTCAATGCTGCGCCCGATTACGCCGCAAATAATGGCATTAGGAATAGCTGCAATAACCTTGATATAAGATTCACTGATGCCGCCATGGCCGATAAGGACAATACGGTGAATCATCGCTTTAGCGTACCCTCAAAATGCTGCTTCACAATTTCATAGGCAAGCTTGGGGCGCCTGTATACATCAACCACCCCTTTAAGATTCTGCGTCATGACCCGCCACAGCGGTCCGTTTTTCTCCTCCGTCACGCGGCAATCACAGAACTGCCAGATAAACATGCCGGAAATAAATTCTCTTTGCAGATAGGCCTGCAAATTTTCGCTGATAATATCGGCTTGCCGCTCTTCGGTTCCCTTGACACGGGAAGCCATGCGATACCCGTACATCGCATCGCCGCCAAATTCACTCATAATCATCGGTTTCCCCAATCCTCCAGCGCGATCAGCCCAGCCTCTTGCCTTGTCGCACAATTCTCCGGCATCCTCTGGTCCATACCAGCCTGGATACAGATTGAACGATACGATATCCGCCAAATCGAAGCACAACTCCCGTTCCCGGTGGTGGGACGCAAAAGTAAGCGGACGGCTGCTATCCATATGGCGCAGCTGTTCCAGCTGCCGCTTGTAGTGCACCCTTCCCTCTTCGGAATTGCTCGCACACTCATTGAGAATCGCCCAGATAATAATGGATGGATGATTCACATGCTGCTCTACCATTTCTCTGTTCACATCTTCACATTGCTGAATGAAATTAGGGTTGCGCATTTGCTCCAGGTTCAATCCGCGAGCATGGTTCTCCTCCCAAACATAGAAACCACGCTCATCGCATAAATCCAGAAACAATTCGTCGTTCGGGTAATGGCTTGTACGAACGCTGTTGCAGCCCATGTCGGCCATCAGGTCCAGATCATGCGACATCAGCGAAAGGGGGAACGAAGCGCCGACATTCCCGTGGTCTTCATGACGATTAAAGCCCTTCAGAACTACATCTTCCCCGTTCACCTGTATCTTCCCGTTCAGGGTGGTCACCGTCCGAAAGCCGACTCTTTCAATCAAATCATCAAGAATGATCTCTCCGCAGTCATTGGCAAGCTGAACCTCAAGCTCATACAGAGCCGGCTGCTCATGACTCCAGTGCTGCGCAGCCGGAAACATAAAGGTTCCCGATATTCTCTGCTCTGACTCAGGCGGAATCACTGCAGTACCGAGAGATATTGCTGTTCCGGCTGCATTCCCGGTAAGAGCAACCGCCTGCTCCTTGTCGGAAAGATTCCTTACATAAACGCTGATTTCAGCCTGCCATACACGGTCAACTTTAGCTGGAGTAAAGGCAATTCGTTCGATATATACCTCTCCGATTTCCTCTACGCCCACCGGTCGGATCAGACCTCCATAGGTATAATAATCATTATGCACGTGAAGGGACGAGCCTTCATGAAAGCCATTATCAACTTCCACCTTCAGCTCATGCTCACCGGGCTCAACATCCTTCACAATAGCGGTGAAGGCTGTATAAGCATTATAGTGATGAGCGATCTGCACACCGTCAAAAAAAACATCGGCTGTGTGGCTGACCCCCTTGAATATAAAGCGAAGTGTCGTTCTCTCCGTTGTTCGGACGGTTCTGGTGTATACGCCCTTTCCGCGATAATTGACCAGTTCCGGATTCGTTTCCCAGCAGCCGGGAACAGGCAGCCGGTACTTGCGGCTTACGTCCTCTGTCCCGTCTTCCAACAGGACGGTGAAAGCCCATGTACCCGCCAGCGACTTGGTTTTCCTGATCCGGTTGGTCTCAAATAATCTCATCATGTACTACCCCTCCAGTTATGTGAATATGCAGCGACTATCTACTCCTTGATGGCTCCAACCATAACCCCTTTGACAAAGTACTTCTGCAGGAAAGGGTATAAGAACAAAATAGGTACGGTCGCAATAATGATTGTAGCGTATTTGATCGTTTCGCCGACAGCCATCTGGTCGGACGTGCCCACACCCACCGACATCGAGTTCGTATCATTGCTAATCAGTATTTCCCGCAAAATAACCTGCAGCGGGTATAACTCCCTGCTTTGCAGAAAAATGGTGGCGTAGAACCAGGAGTTCCAATGGGACACGCCATAGAACAATATCATCACAGCCACAACCGGCATCGATAATGGAAGTACAACCCGCAGGAGGATTGTCCAATCCCCCGCTCCATCCATTCTTGCGGATTCCTCCAAGCTTTCCGGTACGGTCTGGAATGCGGTTCTCATAATAATCAAGTTAAACGCGCTTACAGCAGACGGCACAATAATAGCGAGCCGTGTATCGAGAAGATGCAGGTTTTGCATCAGCAAGTAGAGAGGAACCAGTCCTCCCTCAAAAAACATCGTAAACACAATCATGAACATCACGGGGTTTTTGAGCATCAGCTTCCTTCTCGACAGCGCATAAGCGCCAAGCGAGGTCATCGCGATGTTCAGCAGCGTTCCTCCCACAACATAAAACAGCGTATTGCCGAGTGCTGTCAGCATATTAGGGTTTTTGAAAACCATCTCATAAGCTTCAAAATGCAAACCATGAGGATACAGCAGCAATCCCCGGTTCTGCACGACAAACTGCGGATCGCTAAGTGAAGAGAATAGCACGTATACAATAGGATATAAGGTAATAAGGGACATCACGATCATAAGCACCGTGTTGCTCCCATCAAATAGTTTCTCACCAAAGGATCGTTTGATAAGCATAGCTGCCCCTCCTTACCATAACTTCGTTTCTCCCATCCGCTTGGCTGCCATATTGGCCGCTATGAGAAGGATGAAGCTGATGACTGCATTGAACAGTCCCACGGCAGCGCTGTAACTGAAGTCGGCCTCAAGAATACCTTTTCGGTAAACATAGGTTTGAATAACATCAGACGTTTCATATATCACAGGGTTATACATTAGAATGATTTTTTCGAAACCGACCGTCATAAATTTACCGATAAACAGAATGAGCATGATCGTTACTGTCGGCATAATACCGGGCAGCGTGACATGCCACATTTGCTTCAAACGGCCAGCCCCGTCTATTCTCGCTGCCTCGTATAAAGTGGGGTTCACGCTGCTGATTGCCGCCAAATAAACGATCGAGCTCCAGCCGATGTTCTGCCATATATCCGAAGAAATGTAAATCGTTCTGAACCAACCGGGTGATCGCATGAACGCTATGGCATCGATGCCCAGATAGGCGGTGATACTATTGACAAGTCCATCCCTCGCCAGAAAGTCAAACAGCATCCCGACGATAACGACAAGTGAAATAAAATGCGGCATGTAGGAAATAGTCTGTACTGTTTTTCGTATTTTGCCGCTACGTAATTCGTTCAGCAGGAGCGCAAAAAGAATGCCTGCCGGGAAGAAAAAGAGGAGACTGTATAAGCTCAACAGCAGTGTGTTGCGCAGGATTCTCCAGAAATATACATTTCCAAAAAAAGATTCGAAGTGCTCAAATCCCACCCACGGGCTGCCTAGAAAGCCTTTGGCAGGCCGGAAATCTTTAAAGGCGATTTGCAGACCGTACATCGGTCCATAATGAAAGATCAGATAATAGACAACAACAGGGAGAAGCATCAAATAAACCGTGCGGTTCGTTGTCAGATCCCTGAACAGCCTGGATAAAAAAGAAGAAGCCATGACGATCCTCCTAACCTTTGTCATTCAAAAGATGGGAGCCGGACACCTTGATCCGGCCCCCATTCAATATTTAACGCTTTACGTATCGGTCAAGCGCAGCTTGTTCGATTTGAATGGCTTGCTCGATCCCGAAGTTTTTTAGATTATCCACATATTGCGGGAAATTGGCGAGCGGTTCTACGCCCATGATAAACTTGACAATCATTTCATCAGAGTAAGTATTGACGTCATTCATGATTGAGGCTAACTGACTGCTCTCATCAGAGGTTAGCGTCATTAGCGGCAGCTGCAGCTTGTTCCCCGCTTTTGACCATATATCCAGCGATTCAAGCTGCTCCGGATACTTCATCTGCTGCAGGAATGACTCCACATCCTGTTCAAAAGGCCCTCCGTAATGTGTTCTCATGAATTGCGCCTGTGCTTGCTTGAACGTCAGTTTCTCGGGATTGTTGGTGATCATCTCCGTGTAGACGGGTTTGCCATCCACCATATTATAGCTTTGACCTTCAATTCCAAAATTGAAAAGCATATGTCCTTGTTCACTGTAAGCCAAATCAAGCCACTTCACGATTTGCTCCGGGTTCTTGGCCGCGGATGTAATCGCGGCGGAATGTTCGCCCGGATAGGCGGGACTTATCATCCCTGCTGCCGAGAAATCGCCCTTCTTTAATGCAGGATGCGGAAGCGCGATCATTTTAAAGCCGGGTACGCTGTCCTTCATCAGATCCGTGAACTTGCCAATCGTTCCGCTGGAGTAGCCATACAATAAACCCAATTGGTTCCCGGAGGTTTTGGCATCCTTTAGTTTACCGTCCACCGCTGCAAAATCCTTGTCGATCAAGCCTTCTTCATACCAACGGCTCATCGTCTTGAGGAATTGCTCGAATTCCGGCTGCATCTCCCCGTAATACACCTTGCCGTCCTTTTGGTAGAATTTATCCAGGATTCCCCACGCGCCGATCAAGGAGTTCAATAATTCGTTGCGGACCGCCGGGACTTCCAGTAGAAACGGAACCTCATCCTTCTTAGCGTTCCCGTTCGGATCCTTGTCGCGGAATGCAGTCAGTACCTGCTCCCATTCATCAATCGTTGTTGGCGGCTGCATGCCTACCTTGTCCAGCCAGTCCTTGCGAATAACCGGACCATAAAAAACCTTCAATCTGTCATCGTCCCGGATGAATGGAAAAGCATAAATATCCCCTTTATCCGATTTGATCATGCCGGCTATATCCGGATGCATTTCCAGATATGCTTTGAAATTGGGCGCATATTGATCGATCAAATCATTTAACCGTAAAATGGTTCCGTCATCAATCGCATTTTGCGGACCCTTAGGAACGGTCAGCCAGTTGGTCTGTATGACATCCGGAAGATTCCTTGAGGCAATCATCAGGTTGAACTGCTCCTGAATTTGTGTGCCGGCACCGCTTGGATGCTTGAACTCCACCTTGGTTCCCGTCAACTTCTGCAATTCCTTGTAGGCTGCATTATCATTGAAGTTCGTTATGGATACGGACGAATCTCCATCCAGCTCCACCCAATACGAGAAAGACGGCGGATAGCCGGTATCGCCAGTTCCTCCTTTGTCTGCTGTCTGCCCGGCAGGCTTATTTGAAGCATCCGCCGCATCTGCTTCATTTTCTTTATTATTGGAGCCTGCTCCCGAGCACCCGGCTGCGAGGCTTACAAGGAGTACCATTGCCAGTACTCCAAGTGTTCCTTTCTTCCATCTTGGCTTTTTCAATGTATTAACCCTCCTCCATATGTGATGTTCAGAAACCATGCAATCCCTGTGTCACGATTCCCTTAAGGCAAATCTACGCGACATTCACCGGAGGGGAAACATCCGGTATTCAAGATTCGTTCACTTTCCTTCAGGTTATGGGTTAACCATTTTGAAGATAGATTCATCCATCTTCAGATCTCTTCAACAATTCCCTATATTTCCCCGGGGTCACGCCCTCGACCTTCTTGAATACCTTGGTTAATACAATGTTATTGGCGTAGCCGATTCTGGTGGCTATCTCCTGCACCGTATATTCCTCTACAAGCAATTTTTTGGCATGATGGATGCGAAGCCTCGTGATATAATCGGTGATATTTTCGCCGCTGTGTTTTTTGAAAAAGGCTGACACATAAACAGGATTGAGGTTGAGATGGTCCGAGATTGTCGTCAGACCCAGGTTGTTGTTGTCATAATGCTCATCAATGAAGCGAATCGTCTTTTGAAGCAGCAAATCGTTGTGATCAGTCCGCTCTTCCTTCATTAACAAGCATACTTTCATATACATCGCTTTGACCCGTTTAAACATCTGATCGGCAGTATCCGACTCTGTCAGAAACTTCAAAGGGTCGCGGTCTCCCGCCATAAACTGCTTATAGTCCATGCGAAGGGTTTCCATCAGTTTAAGCAGTGTGCTTTGCAGATCCAGAAAGAACCACCGCCCCATATCAGGAGACAATCGATTCTGGTTGAAATTGATCTGATACATGCTGTCGAGCAGCCTTTCCATATTGACCGCATCGCCATTCCTCGCATAATTCACAAGCTGCACTTCAAGATCCATAGGAAAACGGAACGAATCGCTCTCTGTGTGTCTGACTTCATCATAATGAAGGATAGAGCGCGATCCTTGAATCATCTTATAGCTCAGAGCAATCATCGCCTCGTCGAAGCATTCTGTAATTTTATCCATCCCCTCGTGTTTGCCGCTGACGCCTGCGGTAATCGAGGTCTTGAACCGGTTCGTCATAACATCCATCAATCGGGTAACAAAAGCATGAATGTCCATGGCAGCATGCTCCGAACCATTTGCCACATTCATCAGAATAACAATCCGATTCTTTTCCAGTTCAAAAACATACCCGTTTCCCTCCAGCATTTCATTGCTGACATTAATCAAAATAAAGCGCAGCAGCACCCATTCCCGTTCCGTATCCTCCTTCATAAATCCCGTACTGTCATCGATGTCAATAAGGACAACAGTAAACCAGTCATGTACGAAATGGATATCGAGGAAACGCAAATCCATCTCTGTAACCGCATTCCCATCAACCTGTCCACGCACAAGCCTGGAGAGGAAATCGGAGCGGATGATCGGCATCTGCTGGGAAAGCTTCTTTTGAAGCTCAATCTCCTTGCCGAACAAGGAACGCATCGTATCGCTTATCAGTTTCATCTCATTCTGTTCGCCTGCACCACTCTCGTTTCCAATTCGGATGGGAACAATCATACGAACCAATTCCCTGATTGGCGTATAATGCCGGCGGGTCAAATATACACATAAGACCGTACCCAGAATAAGACAGGCAAGAACCGTCACCAAACTCCATTTCTTCACATAGTTCACCTGCATCAGTACCACCTTCTTGGGGAAGACTGACAAGAATGTCCAGCCGTTCTCGGAAGAAGTCGTATAGGAGACGAACATTTCTTCACCATTTAGCTCGCGCAGAAATTTGCCTGACTTGCCGGTGAGCTGCTGCTTGATATCCGTTACAAATCCGTTGTCCTTATCCGGTCCAACCAGGATTTCTTTTTCTTTGTTCAAGATATAAAGAGTGCCATCGTGAAGGCCCTCGACCTCGTAGAGCAAATCACGAAATTGCGACTCATTGATCAGGACAACAAGGCTGCCGCTGATTTGTTTGGTCTCCCCAAAAGGAAGCGACTGGACGTATGTAATCATGGACTCTTCTTTAACGCTGCTGACTGTCATTTTTGTGCGCATATAGGATTTGAAGTGATTGCCAAGCAGAATGTTCTTTCGGTAATCGTCGTAGCTCATATCGTTATACCGGTAGATCTGGTTAAAGAACATAGAGGAATCCGTCTTTAATGTTGGCGTCAAAATCGTATCTGAACTGCCGAAATAGAGGTAAACATCATCAAAAAGCGTGTTGTCTGATTTATATCTCACTAATTCCTTCATAAAGTCGATAAATAAATACTGATCCCTGGGGGATGACAGCTCCGCTCCTTTTTGCATCAACAACTGCTGTTTGGGATGGTAAGCGATTTGTCTCATCAAATAATCGATTTCCTGTGTTTTACCATTAGCCACATGCTTCGCCTGCTCCAACATGGCGGAATTGGAGCGATAGGCATTATTAATCATGATTTGTTCAATCTTGACATAAACAATGCTGCCAATCAGAACGGGAATCATAAAGACAAAAAGAAATGAGACAAGCAGTGTCACAAACACGCTTCTATCCCGTATAAACTTGCCGGATGATACTCTGGATTCATTCATTGAGGTTATCGTCCTTTCCAACACACGACAGATCATGAAAAATTATAACATAGGTCAAAAAAGTTCTAATTGTCCTTTCTAAAGGTTGGTTGTTCTCTTTCAATAAGCAGGCCTTATTGTACTAAAAAAGCAGTATTTCCAGGCCAATCAGTAGGCAACCGGCATACCCGGCATCTCAAATAGTCTCCAATTACGTAAACATGAAGCTGGTCTCTACAGACAATAAAAAAATCTCCCGAGCTTCCGCTCGAGAGATCTATAATGGCTCATTTTTAATGATTCAATGTCATTTGTTGTTTTTATGCATACTACAATTTGAAGTACTTCATTGGCCTACTCTTCACCTAGGAAGCCTTTCTTGAAAATACCCAGCAAATACTCAAGTGTTATCGGATCGCTGTAGGAAGAAGCCTTAGTATCGATCTCAATGACATGATTGTTCTTGACGGCCGGGATACTCTTCCATACTTCTGAATCCATGAACGATTTTTCGCTATCCAGATCTCTGCTAAGAACGATATAATCGCCAGCATATTCCGGCAGAACCTCTTGAGAAAGCGTATAGTAGCCGGGTCCGAGCGCATCTTTCTTGACACTGTCAGGCATATGTAACCCCATCGCTTGATACAGGATCTCTGTGCCGCGCGCCCACTTGTCCCCAAATACATAAAAGTTTTTCGTATCGGTCTCAAATACCGACACGGTGACGTTCTCGCCGACCTTGGCTTTGATTTCCTTGCCTGCCGCTTCCGCACGCTGCTTGAAATCGTCGACCCACGCTTGCGCTTCCTTTTCTTTGTTAAGCAGCTTTCCGATTTCCAGCTGCTGGGCCAAATAATCCAGCTTGCCCCATGTAAAAGCAACGGTAGGCGCAATTTTACTCAACTCGTCAATATTTTTCATTTCGGTGCCCACGATGATCAGATCCGGGTCCTGCGCCGCAATTTTCTCCAAGTCCGCTTCCGATACGACCTCAACGCCCTCCAGCTTCTCCGTGAATAGAGGATTCGCGTTCGTCCATTGATCCACCCCGACCAGCGATCCGCCGAGCGCGAGCACATTCGGCGCATTCGTCAAGGCTACAATCCGCTTCGGCTCCGCCGGAACCTCCACAGGACCCCGTTCGGATTGATAGGTTATCTTTCCAGACTCGTTGGAGTCAGCGGCTGGTGCGGGAGCGGCATTCTGTGAAGGTGCGCTCTCATTATTGCTTGCTTGACTGCCGCATGCGCTGGATATGACCAGCAACAGCAGGATCATCGGGATTAACAGCTTGTTTTTCATGTTCAATTCTCCTTGTGTTGGATTACAGAAATATTATAACGATAATGATTATCATTATCACATCCTTCTATACTATATATTCTCATCCAATGGTTGTCAAACGATTATTTTCAATCATTTCATATGTCCATGTGCCCCGTCCTATGAGGTATATTGATAATGAAAATGACAGAAGTGATCTCCTTTCTATAACCGATTCCGGCGTGTGATTCCGCAGGTTTATCTTCTAATAGAAAAGCCGAAATCCCCTTCGCGGGAGGATTCCGGCCTTTCTATTTCATGATAAAATTTTCATTTTGGGCAATGAAGCAACCTTTTTTGCAGAAGGCACGTCTATGATGACACAACAAACAACACACTACTACACGAGGTGAATGAAATGAAGAAACCATTCAAGTTAATTACACTGTCCACCGCCGCTGCCCTGCTTCTCAGCTTTGCCGGACAAGAAATGGCTTCCGCCGCATCCTTCAAGGATATCAATAACGTTCAAGGCAAAGAAAAGATTATTGCCCTGCAGCAAAGCGGCCTGATCAAGGGAATCAGCGCCTACCTGTTTGCTCCTCACAATACTATCTCGGAGGTTGAAGGCGTTCAGATGATCGTCAACGCGCTGGGACTGAATCTGGACCTGGTTCGATTCGTAAAAGAGCCCAAGGCTTCGGACTATTTCGCAAACGCCAACGATTCCGCCTGGTATGCGAAAGCGCTCATTATCGCTGCAGTCAACGGACTGGACCTTCCAGCGGATTTGAAGCCGAACCACAAGATGACGCGCGAAGAATTCACGCACCAACTCATACATGCGATTGAAGCCAGCGGCAAACTGCCTATGGTGAAGCCCGTTGTTGTGGAATTTAAAGACCAGAATCAAGTCAAATTGAATTATTCCGCTTCGATTCAACGCGCCCTGAACTACGGTGTTGTGAAGCTGGATGCGCACGGCAAGCTTAACCCCAAGAAAGAAATTACCCGGGCCGAGGCAGCCATAGAGATTAGCAACGCGCTGGCTTACCTGAAGGCTCACCCGGCGCCGCCCGCCAATAGCGAGACGCTCACGGCGGAACAGGCCGTTCAATTGATCAAGGAAGCCGCCGGTCCCGATGCGGACCTGCAGATCAAGATCGATCCGAACGCCAGCATCACCCGCGAGTCGTTCACATACCTGCTGGTTCATACGCTCCAAACAAGCGGCCAGCTGCCGATGCTCAACCTGAAGCCGGTGGAGATCAAGGATGAGGCTCAGATGGACATCTTGAATTCAGGCGCCATCCAAACGGCGATTGCCCTTGGCTTCGTTAAATTGGATCAGGCCGGCAACTTTAATCCGAAGGCCAACATTACCCGTACCGATGCCACCGGAATCGTCAACAAAGCCGTGGAATACTTGAAAGCTCACCCGGCACCTGGCGACGAGAGCACGACCCTCACGGCGGAACAGGCCGTTCAATTGATCAAGGAAGCCGCCGGTCCCGATGCGGACCTGCAGATCAAGATCGATCCGAACGCCAGCGTGACCCGCGAGTCGTTCACATACCTGCTGGTTCATACGCTCCAAACAAGCGGCCAGCTGCCGATGCTCAACCTGAAGCCGGTGGAGATCAAGGATGAGGCTCAGATGGACATC
>NZ_JBWDNU010000024.1:0-45929 GCF_056269365.1 Paenibacillus sp. JT22N12
TACTTTACCCGTCGAATCTACCGTGGCAACCGATGCGTTGCTTGTGCTCCAGCTCACCGATTTGTTCGTAGCGTTCGTTGGTTGTACCGTTGCGGTCAGGTTTGCTGTGTCACCTTCCGTTAAATTGAGCGTGGTTTTATCCAGCACAACTCCGGTTACCGGAACGGTCGTAGTTCCAGCGGTTACTGTCACCGCGCTTGTTGCTTCGAAACTGCCATTCGTTGTCGTTACCTTAATCGTGGCTGTTCCTGCCGATACTGCCGTTACTTTACCCGTCGAATCTACCGTGGCAACCGATGCGTTGCTTGTGCTCCAGCTCACCGATTTGTTCGTAGCGTTCGTTGGTTGTACCGTTGCGGTCAGGTTTGCTGTGTCGCCTTCTGTTAAATTGAGCGTGGTTTTATCCAGCACAACTCCGGTGGTTGGAACTCCGACCGTAACATCAGCCTTACTAACTTCCACAGTGGATGCTACATCACTATGTTTGTTTAGGGTAGTAAGGGCAGACTCTCCAAGATCTAAAGTTGCTGTTACAGGATTTTGCTTATCTACAAGCTCAAAAGAAAGCTTGATGACATCCTTATACGTGTCATACTCTTCAAAGCGGATTGCTTCGTCAAGGTCAGCCTTGATGTTTACCACTCCAGGGCTCACTTCAGTAGCAGCGAAATCACCAGTATCTGCTGTTACCAGTTCCGCACCTACATACTTGATTTTTGTGCTGTCGTAATTGAATGTTGTATCCAGTTTCTGTACTGCGGTAGCATTGCTCATTGCGTAGTAATAATCAACGTTTGCAGTTGCATCGTCTTGTTGATTTGCTTTAGCATACACTTTTACTTTCTCTGGCTCTTTAACCAAACCATAAGTATCAAGTTTTTCCAATGTATCCGACCGGAAAGTGTCAACCGTAATGCTGGTCGGGGTAACGCTGATGGAGGAGAAGGTTGGTGTATGAAGCTGCATTCTGACTTCGGAATATACTTCCGGCGTTGTTTGCAATTCATAATACTTACTTCCGCTCGCCGAGTTCGCTGTAACGTAGGTTGAACCTGTCGGGTTAACATCTCTTCCTTGACTGTCAACAAGCTGTCTTCCTTGGAGATTGTCACCGTTCATAACAAATGTTCTAACGTAAGAGTGATCATGACCCATAAAGATCATGTCTACATCCAGTTTATCGAAGAATGGAAACAAAGCTTGTCTTAAGCCGGTAATTGCTGTTTCCGTTGAGTGTGGACCAGCTCCATAGATATCATGGTGAAACGTTACGATTCTCCATTTGGTGTCTGGAACTGCAGCAACTGTGTCTTCCATGAATTTGCCATGCTCGGCACCGTTCATATTGTTGGTATTCAATACCATGAACAAGGTATCGCCATAGGTGTAGTAGTAGTCACCGCTAGCATTGGTCGCGCCCAGCGTTGATTCATTAGGAACATTAAAGTGATATTTGTAATTCACATTGGTGTCGTGATTACCAACAGCTGTTGCCATAGGCAGGTTTCTAAGAACCGCAGGGCTTTCAAAGGCATCATACTGCGCTTCGCTGCTGTTAGTTTCAATTTGGTCCCCTGCAGACATGATAAAGCTGAAGTTGGGGAATTTGCTGACCGCTTGGTTCAACGTATTCGTCCAGCCTGCTGTATCATTGGGCACACTGCCTGAAGCGCCAATTTGCGGATCTCCTACAAACATGATGGTGTAGTTTGTCGGATCTTGAGTGGCATAATCGTAAACCGGGCTCCAGTTGGCATCGTTGCCGTCACCTACACGGTATACATATTGAGTTTTTGGAGCAAGGTTGATAGCAGTTGCCTTATTGGAATAATAGACTACTCCTGTAACTGTCGCTGCTGTAGTTGCCGTTCCTGTTACTGTCACAGCGTTGGCAGTGGGAAAGTCAGTTCCAGTCATATCTGATTTCTTAGCCATCTGAACAATACTGGCAGCCGGTTGACCGGGTGTATACCAAGTAAAATTCAGTTTTGTCTCATCTGCACCAGTATTAAGCGCGATGTCCTTGACAGAGTAAGGGACTGCATCAGCTTGGACGACGTTTACCGGACTAAGCTTGTTATTAAAGCCCGGGATTCTCGACGGGAGCAGAGATATGACAAGCAGCAATGACAGAGCCATTATACTAATCTTGTAAACTCTTTGCTCCTTCTGACTGAATCTCTTCAACATTAAAAAAATCACCTCTTAAATAATGTTTGCCCGGGTGTCTCACCCATAAGAGCAACTGCATCAATATAGCCTAAGTTTGTAAAATGAAATGTTCAATTACATGAAAATTATGTAAATGTGGCAACATTTTGACTGCCCTCATTTGTGGAAAACGGCAGGAAATTGGTTTTACAAATAGGCTTTCATAATAAACCAGACCAATCCAAAAAGCGCAGTTGCTGTAAGGATTCCCGGAATTACCCGTTGGAGCTTGCGTAAATAATAGAATACGAGATAAAGGATCAGCGCAACAATTATCAAACCGACTTCAATACCTGCATTATAGGCTACTAGAGAAGAGACAGAATGTCCGCCGTCCTCTCTCATCCCTGACAATACTCCAGCAAACCCGAACCCGTGGATTAAACCAAAAAGGCCAGCCAGCCATATATGATACTTCATATTCTTGTTGAACAGGGTGTTCAATGCCACATATAGAACACTCAGGGGGATGACAGATTCAACGAAGGTGTCAGGCAATGACACAACGTGCAAGCCAGCCAAGATCAGGGTTAAAGAATGCGCTGCGGCAAACACAGCCACAACCGCAAGGGTCTGCTTTATCGTTTTGCTTCCTATAATAAGAGCCAATAGGAGCAAAATAGCTTCAACTGCGGTTAACCAATGCTCCAGACCGATCAGGAAAAAATGCTGGATCGCATATTGGAAGCTCATTTGACCTACTTGTAGCTCCCGGAGTTCGTTCACAATTACGGCTTCTTTTTTCAAATCTCCAAGGTTTATCGACACATAGTTAACATGCCATTGATCACTTTCAAAAACCAGATCATAATCCAAAACAAAATCCTTCGGGATATTCCTTACCGGGTACGACAGCTCCGCTTCGGCAAATGGTTGAACCTCGTTCTCCTTCTCTATATGAGAAAGCTTGGTCAGCTTTCCCTTAAGCGGCAAATCATCTGCATATAACTGGATTTTGGAAAGCATATAGGCTTCTACTGATTCCCGCGAATTGTTGACGAAGCGGTCCAAAACCTCTGGAGCTGTTGAAGCTATATCAGGATCATCCGGAGCCGTCGCTGCTCTCAGATCGTACATATCTATCTTCAATACATATTTAATGGCGCCATTTTCAAATGTAATATCCGAATAGGCTAAGCTGTTATTGTCATGGGCCATTGTAACCGGCACCCATAAACCAAACAGAGCTAACGATGCTGCAACCAACAGAATCCATCTTGTCATCATCTTCATGTCCTCCTGAATAGCTTTCTTAAGAAAATCACACCTCTTAAATACTATCTTCTAAATCTAATCAACTGAAAAGAGATGTCATTGTGTTGTTTATGTAAAGCAAGTCCAAAAAATAGGCTTTATTGGTATAATCAATCGTACTGATTTGGGTCACAAACTTCATGGAGGTTAAGATATGTTTGCATCAAAAAAAGTCAGAGTCATTCTTTTCATTGCCATATTGCTGCTCATATCCGGATCAATGTATGCTTTCAATCAATCTCCCGAGCCAAAGTATAATGATCAAGGCAGTTCATCTAACAAAAAATATGAAAAAGCAAAAGTATTGAAGATTGTCAGCGAAAATTTACAAAAGGATCCGGAAAGAGGGAATTTCTATACCGGTTCCCAGGAGATAGAGCTTAAAATTCTGTCCGGTGAGCATAAAGGTGAAGTTCATACCATTACAAACAATGTGAGCGTATATCTAAACGTTATTGCTAAAAAAGGGCAGACCCTGATTGTAAACATTGACACTGCTGACCCCACGTACTATTTGATAACGGTTTACAGTTATTATCGGGCACCTATTATGTATGGGATGGCTTTGCTGTTCTTCGGGGTTCTTTGGTGGATTGGCGGAAAGAAAGGCTTGATGTCGGTTCTGGGCATCATATTCACTTTTGCTTGCGTTGTATATTTATTTATCCCGATGTTATATAGAGGCTATTCTCCGGTTCTTGCATCCGTGTTGGTCGTTATCCTTGCCACTTGTATCACATTGCTGTTATTGAACGGTTGGAGTTCGAGATCGTTGGCAGCTATATTAGGCACTATTAGCGGAGTGGCGATTTCGGGGATTATTGCTTATATTGCCGGAAATTTAGCCCATATTTCAGGCTATAATACCGCAGAGGTCGAAGTCTTGGTTGTCGTTGCCGATGAGACCGGACTCCAACTCGGAGGGCTGCTGTTCGCAGGAATACTACTCTCCTCCCTTGGCGCCATTATTGATGTAGGCATCTCCATTGCCGCATCCATTTATGAAGTTTATACGACGGATCCTAAGCTGAGCAAGCAGGCATTGTTTAAATCAGGTATTAATGTGGGCCGCGACATGATGGGCACAATGGCGAATACGTTGATCCTTGCCCTTACAGGAACGACCCTCGCTTCGCTCATGATCCTATATGCGATTAAAGCGCCCCTCACCCAGTTGCTTAATATGAATATGGTAACCATAGAAGTGATTCAAGGAATAACCGGTTGCTTTGGCGTTGTATTGACCGTACCAATCGTCGCTTTTATTTCCTCAAGAATCATTCCGAATTTCGAGAAGAAAACTGCTATGAATCAGGAGTTAGGAAAATCGCCAGTAACCCGTGTCTCTTGAAGTATGAGACTGGAACAGAGCGGCTGTTTCAGCCCGTTATTTCCTTGCGAGATCCTTTGTTTCAAAAGCTAATCCCAAATTCAAAAAAAGAAGCGTTGGCACCTCATCGGCCAACGCTTCTTCATTATTTACTATTGAAAATATTTACCAATGAAACGCTTCTCCCAATTTCTAGGTATGCGCTCTTATGAATATCGTTCAGTAGTCTCCTGTCATCCCCCAACTCACCCAATAAACACCACGGCCCCATCCCGCTCCAGCGCCTTCGGCAGCTCTGCCGCAAGACGTTCAATCCGGACAAGCATTTGTCCGCGGCGCTCTCCGCTCAGCTCCTGCTCAGCCCACTGCTTCAAGCGCTCCAGCTCATCCAGCACGGCAGGCAGGTCCTCTTTGGTAATATCGATGCCGGATGAGAAAACGGGCACCCACTGCAGCCCGAGCTCCTTCACGGCAGGCTCCCAGCATTCCTGGAAAAAAGCCTCGGTTGCAACCGGCACGTTAAAGAAACGCTCGAATTCATTTTCAGGCTCAGGTATAAAAGCGCTAATGGACATTATGGTTTCCCCCTAAACAGAACGTTGAATGTATGATCCGGAAATTCCGTCCTCAGCTGGTTCAGACTGTTCTCCACGGCGCTTCTGAGCGCAGGCGTATCGCCATCCAGCCGGAAAACGAATTGACGGATCGATTTGATCTCCTCAAGTGACGGCACCTCCGCTGAACCATGCGCAGTGGGACGGGTAGCGACCGCTTTGGTTTGCATATTCAATATGCGGTTGCGGGTCTTCGCCAGGATTTGTTTATCGGCGAACTGCTGCGGCGTCTGGGCCGGCAGGCCGGTCCTTGGATTGATAATATCCAGCCCCTTGGCTGTCTTGTCTTCAATGAAAATACCCTTATCCAAATCGATTCCATCGAACTCGCCGACCGGGTTGCCCCGTTGGTCGACAATTTCGACCTCATGATACGATTTCCCTGCCGCTGCGGTTGTATCGTCCTTCTCTTCGTCGGATTTATTTTCACCGTTGCCTTTATCCTGCTCAGGATCATCGGTTTTATGGCCTCCGGTACCGTCTTTCTTCGGAGGTTGTTCCGGTTCATGCCCGTCAGGCTTCCGCCGCTTGAGCTTGTCGAGGATGCGTTGTATCGGCTTGCGCCCTTTCTTCGCCGCCCATTCGAGGGCTTTGCCAAACGGAATTCGGCTGAGCAGGATGGCCAGACCTGCGGCGATGGCATTCTCCGGCGTCAGCAGCCGCTTGGGATCGCGGATATCGCTGGCAATCTCATGTCCGCTACCGGCAATGCCGGGGATCGTCAGCGCAATGCCGAGCGCCGGCCAGAACTCGAAGAACAGCAGGGACAGCGCAAGCGCCCCCAGTATAATCGCGCCTTTCTCGAATCCGCTCAGACGGTCCCACCAGTTCTGCAGGGAATCGAACAGACAGGCGAAGCAGGCATCACCCGAGCCTCCCGAAGCATACGCCTCCATTCCTGCCCACAACCCCGCAACAAGCAGCACCACTGCAAGCCCCGCCGCCGCCCCGAGGAATATTTTCATCCGTTCCCGGACCCGGTCTTCTCTGCCTGCCGCTTCCTCATTGCCATAGCGTAAAATGAAGCCAAGCTCCCGCCGCTCCCGGTAAAATCCCATCAGATAAGCGAACCTGCCGTTCCTGCGGAAGAGCGCTTCGCCCATATTCCATATTTCGGAGAATGGGTTGATGATGGACTCCTGCGCAAGCAGCGGGAGCTTGCTCCGTACCTGGTTAAGCGTCCAATAATCGGCGACCAGCGAACCTGCCAGCATCAGCAGAAATACATCCTTCGTCTTGTAGCCGCTGCCAGTCCAATCGTGGATATGCAGCAACCAGCCGGGCAGCCCGTATTGCCCATTATAGGCGGCATGATCCAGGATCGCCCATACCAGAAGCAGCCCGGGAAACACAAAAATCCACTTGTTCAGCCGGGTCCGGAGACGGTAGGCAATGCCGCAGCCGAGAGCGATCATGGCCGTATGTACGGGATGGCTTACCGTCATCATGGATGGCAGGAAGCTCTCCTCGAAGCGTCCCGGAAACAGCGTCCAGAAATCCCAATGGATCGTCTCCCCGCCGAACATGGTATAGCTGTAGCCGTAAGTGTCCGAGATGATCCCGGAGTTGGCCCAGCGGCGGGACAGCTCCTCCACCAGCTGAAACCCCGTGCCGGATGCGGCTCCAATCAGCGTATAATCGCTCAGGCTGAGGGCCGAAGCACGCCGCGAGAATAGCAAAAAGACTCCCAGTGGAATCAGCTTCCACGCTTCCTCCACGACCGGTGTCAGAACCGCCATCGACCAGGTGTCCGAGGTTCTCCCTCCGATAACCGCATGAACAGTATTGACCGTAAGGGCCGTAAACGGCACCACCAAGAGGGCACCCGCCATTACGAACGCAGCAGCCGGTTTCCATGGCAGCGTTTTGCCCCTGCACAAGACCCAGAACTGCAGCAGTACATAAAAAGACCATAAATACTGGACCATCATCTTGCGGGATTCTTCGAAAAAAATCAGGCTGAGCAGAAGCACGGCCAGCGAAATCCACGAAAAAACCGTATATGCCGTACGGATCAAGGGATATCTCGCGATCCAGCCTTTACATAACCGGTAAACCGCCTCCAGCCAATCCCGGATTCCGGTGCGGATTTGCCAGATGGTATTCGTTATACTCTCCTCCCTTCACAGCAGCTTATGCCCACTATTGTATGCTTTTTTGCAATACGGCCAAGCCAATATGAGCAAATACTAATGATTACCCCAATTGAATGGAAAGTAAAAGAAAGGCAGCAAAAATAAGACCTCATTCCTGATTGGAATGAGGCCTCTCGTTCTTTAGCCGGATAATATCATCCATCAAGCCCAGGGTTCCCCGCCCAGGACTTGCTTGAGTCCAGGCTTAACCGTGACGATACTCTGCAAAAACCAGCCTATACGGCTCAGCGCCAGCAGCGGCTGCATCTGGTGACAGCCGCAGCAGGTACTCATCGATTTGCTCCAATACAGCTCTAGCCTGCTCCTGCGATAGCTGATGGGTCATTCCATGACCGGGCAGATAGCCGAATTTAGAAAGCAGCTCAATATTCACGTTTACGCCTGTGAGGATTTGGACATGACTGATCAGAACATCGTCGGGAGACGGCGAAGCAGCAGCCGGGAGCTTCCCGTCCACCTTCAGGCAGTAGGCCCGCAGCATGGCATTAACAGCCATAACCGCAACCGTCAGGCTTTGCTCCGCCATTCCGTTATTCCAGAAAATAAGCGCGCTCTCCATATATCGCCGGGAGGTGTCATGCCAGTATTGAGGATTCAACAACAAGCTGTGGGACAATACGGACGATTCATCCAGTCGCTCTGCCATGCCAGCCTCTTTTCGAAGTCGGAAAAAGTAAGATTATTCCGTCATGTCCTGTCATTATACACCATTTTATTACTGTATAGTAGTTGTTTATCCAAAAAACTTATTATCGGTATGTTATGAAGCTTGCTATATTTCACTACACTTTTAGCAGAAGAGAGGTGTAGTCATTATGTCGGAAACCCTTAAGCTGGTTGGCGCGAGAATCCGGGACATTCGAAAATCCAAAGGATTATCCCAGGAGGCTCTGGCCGAATTGGCCGGGTTTAATTCCAGTTATATCGGGTTTATTGAAAGAGCGGAACGAAATATCTCCATTCTTAATCTCGAAAAAATCGCAGTAGCGCTCCATGTTGGCGTTTCTGATTTATTCTCCTATGTCCGGGAATACGAGGATCTTGCTGAAAGCGAGTCCCGCCTCAAGGAGATTTTATCCATGCTGAAAAATCGCGATTCGCGCGATCTCAATACGGCCAAAAATGTACTGCTGGAGATTTTCGAGCGTTATGATCATAAAGGCTGAGGTGTAACGGATATCGCCATCCTTTGGCGCAGTCGACGAAAAGCTTATCCTTCCTGCAACGTTAGAAACGACAAATCCCCCCGCCCTGTCGATCATGGGCTGAGGGGATTTCTTATTTGTTTGCTCTTTGTTCGAATGCCATTTATCGGGCATCGCGTTCTATTTTGCTTCTTGTGGAATGCCTGAGCATCATTTTGTAGGGGATAATCATTTTGACCGGGAGGGGATACTGATTTTCCATATAATCCAGCAGCAGCTTGGCGGCAAACATGCCCATTTCCAGCTTGGGCACATGAATGGTCGACAAAGGCGGCGAGGTGAATTCCGAAATTTCAATATTATCGACGCCAAAAAAAGCGATATCATCCGGAATTTTGAGCTCGCGTTCCGTGGCGGCGCGCATCGCGGCAATGGCCATCATATCGCTCGCGGCAAAAATAGCGGTCGGCGTATGCGCGCTATTCTCGAACGCCTGCTTCGTCAGCTCATAGCTCAAGGAAACATCCCATTTCACATCGATAACCCAGTTATCGTGGACCGTCAGACCCGCCTCCTGCATCGCGCTCCGATAGCCGAGGAAACGCTTCTCATCGCGGAAATTATCGTCGAGCTCCGCTCCCCCGATATACGCAATTTGCCGGTGGCCCTGCTCAATCAGATGGTTGACGGCTTCCTTCGCAGCGGCGGCGCGGTCATAGCTGACAACCGGCACATCCTTATCCGATATATCCACCCCGACAATATTCCGCACATTGGCCTTGATCCATTGATAAGCCTCTCCGTCGATACGCTCGACCACAAGCATGCCGTCGATCCGATGCTCCTTCACAAGCGACTTCAGCTGCTCGATATCCGACTGCTTCTCAATGCTGTATACAAATTCAAGACGCATTCCCGCTTCGGTAAGCGCCTTCTCAATTCCTTCCAAAATAACCGAGAAATACGGATTGTTATACTTGTTCTGAGGCATCGCCACAACGCAGCCAATATGATACGTGCCTTTGGGCTCATTTTTCTTTATCTTGGCCGGGCGGGATGTTTTGTAGCCAATTTGTTCAGCGGTTTCCCATATTTTTTTGCGTGTCTCATCGCTGACCGAACGGTTCGTATCGTTCTTCATAACCCGCGAAACGGTTGAAATGGATACACCTACCCGCTCCGCGATATCTTTCAGTTTAGCCATTCTCCCATTCCTCTTTTCACAAAACCATATCTAATAGAACCGAGCCCGGACTTTGTTGGGGCAATTATTAGTCGCTCAACAAAAATTTGCGGCAAATCTAATTTTATAGTTCTTGCAGGAGTAAGTCAAGAAATTA
Organism: Paenibacillus sp. JT22N12; assembly: GCF_056269365.1. Classification (NCBI taxonomy): domain Bacteria; kingdom Bacillati; phylum Bacillota; class Bacilli; order Caryophanales; family Paenibacillaceae; genus Paenibacillus; species Paenibacillus sp. JT22N12. The sequence continues at coordinate 10,051 of NZ_JBWDNU010000024.1, forward strand.
AAGGGCCGTTCCAAGTGAAAATATGGTTAATGCTGTCTTCCATACGGAAAAATACAGGACAAGCGCGATCACGCTTGTCCTGTATTTGGCTTATACGAATGCCTGGTTTCAACGCTGCTGCACTATTGCAGTTTCGAAGCCAAATCCTTAAGCGCCGCCTGAAGGTCGCCTTCGCCCGAGAGCGGAAGCTTCAGGGCTTGCTCGCCGTAAGTCCATACAAGATCGGTTTTCTTGGTGGTGAATGGTGAAACAATGCCATACTGTTGAGCATCGAGGAAGATTTTGTTGGCTTCACCTACGGTTTGAACATAGGCATCCGCTGCCGCTTTGTTAGCCGGAATGGAATAGCCCTGTTTTGCAAGCTCAGTCTGTCCGTCAGGACCGGCAAGCCAGGCAAGCAATTTGTAGGCAGCCTCTTCATGCTTGGTGCTCGAGCTGATCGCAAGTCCGGCGGGCTGAACAACGGTTTGGTTTGTCTTGAATTTAGGCAAATACGAGATGCCGTAATCGATTTTGGCTTCCTGGTAGTTGGTCGTGTTCCAGCTGCCGCCCGGATTCATCGCGACCTTGCCGGTCGTGAGCGTCAGGTTTACATCGCCGCCCATTCCTTCGATTTGGGCAGGTGTGGTGTTGATCTTCTTGTTCTTGGTCAGATCGATGAAGAAATTCAGCACTTCCTGCGCTTCAGGCGTATCAAGCGCAAGCGTATCGTCATCATTGACCAGCTTGGCTCCGTTCGACCACAATTCAGGCTCCAGGAACCAGTCCATTGAAGAGCCAGGGGACAGGGACAATCCCCACTGCACGATATTTTTGGCGTCAAAGCCGGGGTCGTCAGCGCTTTTGCCGTTCTTGTCCAGCGTCATCTTGGTCGCGATATCGACAATCTCATCCCAGGTCGGCTCAAGGGTAGGAACAGCCGCACCCTTCGGATTTGTTTTGGGATCCGCGAACAGCGCCTTGTTGTAATACCACACAATAACATTGGCATCAATCGGGAGCGATACCTGCTTGTCCTGATACTTGTGCAGGCCAAGAAGGCTGTCATCGATATTGCTAAGATCGAATGAGTTCTCGGACAGCAGGCCGTCCAATTCTTTGAAAATTCCGAGGTCAGCATATTTATCAATATACGCATAGCTTGTTTTCAAGACATCCGGAAGCGTTCCGCCCGCAGCGTTGGCCGTCAGACCATCCCAATAGCTGGCCCAGTCCTTGCCTTCGAGCTTGACGGTGATGTTCGGATTGGCTGCCGTGAATTTATCCAGCAGCTCCTGCGTACGCTGCAGCTCCTCGGCTGTTCCCCACTGGGAGTAAGTGATCGTTACGGGCTCATCGGATGGGGCATTGCTGCTCCCTCCCGTTTCAGGATTATTGGCCGAATTTGTTTCGCCGCCGGTGTTGTTGCTTTTTCCGCATCCCGTTATGACAATTGCCATCGTTAACACCAGAATCATAGCGCTGAACAACCATTTGCTCTTCGTTTTCATAGTCAGTTCCCCTTTAACATAATGTAGAAAACAAGCAGAAGCCTAACAGGAGCTATCCCTTGGAGCCCGTAAGCACCACCCCCTCAACGATATACCGTTGTGCGAAGAAGTAGAGCAGGCCGATCGGGATGATGCTTATGAAGGCTCCGGCGGCGAGCGCCGGGAAATCCTGGCTGGTCTGTCCGATCAAGAGCTGCAGCCCCACGCTGAGCGTAAACATTTCGCTGTTCTTGATATACAGGAACGGACCGAGAAAATCGAGCCAGGAGTTGACGAAAGCGAAGATGATCGTCGTAATGATGATCGGTTTGGATAAGGGCATGATGACTCTGGCATAGACAGTCCATCGATTGCCGCCGTCGAGATAAGTCGCCTCATCCAGCTCCTGCGGTATCGTCAGGAAAAACTGCCGGAACAGGAAAATATAATACGCTCCCCCCAGCCAGGCGGGGACGATCAGCGGCAGCCAGGTATCGATCCAGCCCAGCTTCGCGAATAAAACATAAGAAGGAATCATCATGATGGAAGGAGGAATCATCAAGGTGATCAGTACAATCGGAAACAGCCTGTCCCGGTATTTTGTCCGGAATCTTGAGAATCCATAAGCGACTATGGAACTGGAGATGACAGCCCCCGCCGCGACGAAGATCGATATTGTGAACGAATTCTGAATCCACTTCCACATCAAGGGCTGTATGGCGAATAATCGCTCGAACGCTTCGAAGGTAAACTGCTCCGGCAGCAGTGCGGGAGGAACCTTGTACGTCTCGGATTTCGTCTTCATCATGGTTGAGAGCATCCAGGCCAGAGGCCCCGCAAACAGCAGGAAGACCGCGCACAACAGGAAGTATTTTAAAGCGGTTCCAGCAGCGCCGCTCTTGTGTCTACCATTCATAGTTGTTCCCCCCTATTTCTCACCCTCGTAATAAACAAACCGGTTGGATAATTTCATCAGCACCAAGGTGACCAATGCGATAACGGCAAACAGGAAAATAGACTGCGACATCGCCATGCTGAACTTCAGATCCGTGAAAGCGGATTTATAAATGTTGTACACGAACGTGTACGAAGCGTAATTCGGTCCGCCCTTGGACAGCAGCAGGGCCTCTGTAAACATTTGAAAATTGTACATGGTCTGAATAATGATGACGAACAGAATGGACGGGCTGATCATGGGAAGCGTAATGGAGAAAAATTTGCGCACTCTGTCCGCTCCGTCAATTTCGGCCGCTTCATACAGATGACTCGGAACATTCTTGAGCGCCGCCAGGAAAATCAGCACGCCGCTTCCGGATATCCATACCTGCAGCAAAATGATGACCGGTTTAATCGTATGCTCTCCGCCAAGCCAATCGATCTTGTCAATTCCAAGGAGGCCAAGCCCGGCATTGAGTATGCCGAACTCCGAGTTGAACACCAGCCTCCAGATAATGACCGTCGCCACGATCGGCACAAGTGTAGGCAGGTAATAAAATGTACGGAATATGGCAATACCTTTAACGTTGAAATTAAGCAGCATCGCCAGCAGCAGCATGCCCGCCGTCACAATCGGCACACCCAGCACAACGAAATACAGCGTATTAAAGAGACTTTTCATGAAGATCGGATCGTCGATCATATGAGCGAAATTATCGAAGCCGATAAAATTGTAATGGACCGCGCCAGGAAGCTTGGCATCCGTGAACGCATAGAAGATTGAGGTTCCGAACGGAATCAGGAAAAAGGTGATGAAGCCGATAATCCACGGCATAATAAACAAGAAAAATAACAATGTGTCATATTTCCTCAACCTATTCATCATGACACCCCTTAATTGGATAGCTCATCCAAATATACATACCGTTCTTCCAGTATGGATTTCTCTGCGGCCAAGGCAATCATCAAGGCGTTTCTGCCCACTTTCCCTGTCGCAAACGGCTGCTTGCCCTCTGTGATGCATTTGATAAAATCAATCCGCTGGGTCTGGCCGCCGGTATGGCCGCCCATGATGGAGTCCGAGGTCACATCCATATCCAGATGCTCTCTTGTAAAATCCGCTCCGCCCACGATGTCGATCGCCTTGTCGTTCCTCGCCACCATCTGTCCGCCATTCTCTCCGATCAGGCCGATCTCAAGCCCTTCACCCATCAGATTTCTTGGTTTCAAATACATGCAGAGGCCTAAATTCGCTTTGCTTCCGTTATCGTAATCCACCGTAATGAAAGCATGATCGACAATGGACGTATCGGAAATCGTCTTGGCGGGATAATGGCTGTAGGAGTTGGTGATCAGATTCTCCTGTCCCTGCTTCATGACATGCTGCCCGCCTGAAGCGAATACGCGGACGGGGTTAGCCTTGATCATCCAGTTGAAAATATCGAAATGATGGCAATCCTTCTCGACGATGGCTCCGCCCGACTTGCTCTTGTCATAGAACCAGTCCGTCGGCGGAAAAGGATCGCGGAATTCCTTGCACCACATCAGTTTCACATCGCCAAGGCGTCCATTCTCCACTTCCTTCGCCATCCGGCGGTACAGGTTGGAATAACGGTAGACGAGACCGATCTGCAGGATCCGCTCATGCTTCTCTGCAGCTTCAATGATCGCATCGCAATCCTCCAGGGTGTGGGCGACAGGCTTTTCCAGGAAAACATGCTTGCCCGCCTCCAGAAAGGCGACCGCCACCTCTCTGTGCTTATAGTTAGGGACGCTGATGACGACCGCATCCAGATCCTCTTTATCCAGCAGCTCGCGGTAATCCGTGCAGATGACCGGCTTGCTGTTCGCAAGCTCCACCAGCGTTCGGGCTACATTCGCTTCGTTCATATCGCATATGTACCCGACCTCGCATTCGTCCAGCAGATCAAAGCCGATGCAGTGGTGCGAGCCCATATCTCCGACACCAATAAATGCCATTCTTATCTTTCCCATGCGTGCACACTCCGTTGTCATGAATTTTGCGCCAATTTATACTGCTAGTTTGATGTCAGGTAAGCTAACCAACTCTTAAGCATGTTATGATAGTAATGCAAATTTACGTTATTGTCAAACATTTTTGGCTATAAATTATTTATATTTGCGGCAATTTTCTTGATAACGGCCCTCTAAGCGCAGTAAAGCCCTGATTATGACTATTTTTTGTCCCCTACAAAATGAAGGCGATTTCAACTGAGTAGTCCCGAAAAACAAACATGCATTTATTTGCCGCAAATTTTTTTGCATGTCATTCTCTTGTTAGATTAGGGTACGCTTCGGGGAAAAGCGTAAACTAGCAGGCTCGGCGTTTATGCAAGGATAGCTGGCAAAGCAAACAGGGCTATCCTTCAGCCGGATGAACGGCTTTTTGGAATAACCCTGTACTTCTAAGAGACTGGTGAAAAAGATGGATTTCGCATGCGAAACTATTTTCCGATATTATGTGGGATGTTATAAGCGAGCTAACCGCTTGCCACTTGTTGAAAGAACTGCTGCAGTCTGATTAATTTGAACGATAACCGAGAAGGAAACTACCTGTACCGTCACACTGGGCAGCAAAGTTTCTTCTTCTTAATCTCATTATTCGATAAAGCTCTTCAATGATGGCGCTTTGCGGAACTTCGTATGCTGCTCGAAAGCATAAGCCAGCCTGATCAGCACCGGCTCCTCATAGGCCCGTGCCGAGAAAGTGACCCCGAACGGCGGACCTGCCTGCGTGTAGCCTGCCGGAACGACGATTGACGGATATCCCGCGCGGGAAGTGATTCTGGAGCCGAAATCAGCGGGAAACAGCAGCGCGTCCAATTGATGCTCCCGCATCGTCGCATCGATCCCCTCATCCTTGCAGAGCCTGAGGTCTGTCGTACGATCCCGGATGTACCGGGCTTCGGTCAAGGTGCCCGAGGTCGTGTATTCCGTATCGATAAGCGTCTTCTGGCCGTATTTCAACGTTTCCATAGGGTGTTGATTATTGAATTCGATAATATCCTTCAGCGTGCGCATCGGAGCGTGAGGGCCAAGCTTGGCCAGATACGCATTAAGCGAGGCTTTGAATTCATTGAGAATCACCGTGGAATAGACGATGCTCCTCGCCGTCGTAATATCCGCCGGGTCCACGATAACCGCACCCAATTCCTTCATAATCTCCACCGCACGGTTGAAGATACCGAGCTGCTCGTCCGTCAATTCCTCAAAATAATAATCCCGGGGAATGCCGATTCTCGCGCCTTTCAGCCCATCCTTATCCAGAAAAGCCGTATAATCCGCGTGCTGCCTGCCGATCCCCCCGCCCATTGCCGCGTCCTCTGCATCGAATCCGATAATTCCCTGCAGCAGCAGTACGGCGTCCTTCACCGTTCGGGCCATAGGCCCGGCGGTATCCTGAGAGTTGGACAGTGGAAGTATTCCGGTTCGGCTGATCAGCCCCACGGTGGGTTTGATTCCTACCGTCGAGCTCAGATTGCCCGGATTCAGAATCGAACCGGACGTCTCTGTCCCGATCGACGCCGCGCAGAAGTTCGCCGCTACCGCAACACCCGAGCCGGCGCTGGAGCCGCCGGTCGGCGTGGAGATATTGTACGGATTGAGCACTTGACCGCCGCGCGAGCTGTAACCGGACGGCATCCCTTCTGTCATCATATTGGCGAACTCCGTCATGTTGGCCTTGCCCAGTATGATGGCTCCCGCTTCCCGAAGCTTCTTCACGATGAAGGCATCCTCCGCGGCATAGGAACTCGCCAGGGCAAGCGAGCCGGCGCTCGTATGCATTTTGTCCCCTGTATTGATGTTATCCTTCAATAAGATGGGAATGCCATGCAGCGGCCCGCGGGATTCGCCCCTTAGCCGCTCCGCATCCAGGGCATCCGCGATGAACAGGGCGTCGGGATTAATCTCCAGCACGGAATTAAGCGTCAAGCCATTCTTGTCATGATCCGCGATCCTGTTCATGTACAGCAGCACCAGCTGCCTGGAGGTCAACTCACCGGATGCCAGCGCCGCCTGAATATCCGCAATGGTCGCTTCAATGATTTCAAATCCCATTTTCGTCACCCTCTCCTGCCAATAACAAATTGGCCTTCTGCTATCATTATATCCGCTCCTGATGATATTTCCCTGACAACCTCCGTCAGCTTCCGGCATTGTTTCAGGATCCGGACAGAAGAAGCCATCATTCCCATTTTGTGATTGAACGAAACGTATTCTGCTGGAAAAGGAAATACAGCTGTCATGTCGAATTTAAACGAACTATGATGAAGAATCGACGCAAGCCTATGCTGAAATTTGCAGCTGTTATCCTTCTATCTCTCGCCGTTCTCCTTGGCCTGAGATTGCTGTGGTCCTACGCGCTCAGCACGCCGGAGCATCCCCGCGCGGAGCAAGGCGTGCTGGATTTGCGCGGCTGGGACTTCGGGAATTCCAGTCCGATCACACTGGACGGCGAATGGGAGTTTTACCCTGATGCCTTAATCACACATACAGACCCTCAGCGCCAATTCGACGGCAAGCGCTCATTCGTGCAGGTGCCGGGCGATTGGAGCGAGGCTTTCCATGGGGACGGCCACTCGTCGTTCGGCTACGGAACGTACAGGCTGCGTATTCTGGTCGATCCCCTGGATCAGCCTTATGAAATCTCGGTTCCGGAAATCCAGACCTCGTCCCAGGTGGAGATCAATGGCCAGGAGGCGACGGAATTCGGCAAGCTGGCGGCGCGGGCAGAAGACTACAAGCCGATGGGAGTCGCTAATTACACCGTATCTTACGAGGCTGGCAATCAGGAAAGCATCGAACTGCTTATACGGGCGGCCAACTTCGATAACCCGACTCATGGAGGGATCGCCAGATCCATCCGCTTCGGCTCGCAGGCCGCTATAGACACGGAGCACTGGTACTCCATCGGATTCCAGCTTGTGACCTTTGTCATTTTGCTGCTGCATGGTTTGTATGCCCTCATTCTGTTTGTGTTCAACATCCGCCAGAAGGCATTTCTCGTTTTTTTTATGATGCTTGTCACCGTTGGTATTTCCATTATCGCCGACCATGATTTGCTGCTGCTCACCTGGTTCCCTGTTAATTACACCTGGGCTTTGAAAATCAGGCTGCTCTCGTATATGTGGCTCTCCTTCTTCTTGCTGCTGATGGGCAGGAGTTTCTCCGGAAATACCGGACGGGGAAAGCTGTTCTATGCGTACATAACCGTACTTGGCCTTTATTCGGCGAGTCTTGTACCCATGTCTGCACCGTACGTTTATTACACAAGCGATGCCAGAATATTTGCCGTCCTTTATATTTTTCCAGTGTTCTGGTTCTTCTGCCTGATCGGACGCATGGTAATCCATAATCATAAGGACGCCGTATTTCTCCTGTTCGCCGCGGCCAGCATCCTATCCAGCGTCATCTGGGGTGCAGTCGTCCATGAAGGCACGTCCAACAGCATTTATTACCCGATCGATATCATTGCCGCCATTGTCGGGTTCTCGGCCTACTGGTTCAAGCGGTATTTCCGCAATACTGCGGAGAACATCAAGCTTAATGAGCAATTGCAGGCGGCGAACAAACTGAAGGATCAGTTTCTTGCCAATACGTCGCATGAGCTGCGAACCCCGCTGCATGGCATTATCAACATCGCCCAGACTGTCATAACCAACGAGAAGCATGCCATAGGCGAAAAAAGCTTCAGGGATATGGAGCTGCTCGTTACCATCAGCCGCCGGATGTCGCGGATGCTTAACGATCTGCTGGACGTCGTCCGGCTGCAGGATAAGCAGATCGTCATCAAGCCGGAGCCGCTCTGCATCCAGTCGGTCACTTCCGGCGTCATCGACATGCTCGAATTCATGACCGAGGGTACGCCCGTCCGGTTGAAGCTGGACATTCCGGAATCCATGCCTTTCGTTCTGGCCGATGAGAGCAGACTTATACAAATTCTGTTCAATCTGCTGCATAACGCGATCAAATACACCGACGAAGGAATGATTTCTGTAACGTCCGAGGTGATAGACGGCCAGGCTATAATCCATGTCAGCGACACCGGGTCCGGCATGGATGAGGAGACCCAGGAGCGTATATTTCTGCCCTACGAGCAGGGACAGCAGGGAATAAGCGGCGGCGGCATCGGGCTTGGCTTAAGTATTTGCAGGCAGCTTGTCGAGCTGCTTGGCGGAGAGCTGACGGTCCGGTCCACCCCTGGAGAGGGCTCCGTGTTCAGCTTCACGCTTCCATTGGCCGGGAATTCGAATATCGCGTCTTCCCGGCAAAGGTCCTTTCAAGGAAATATCGAGTATGAGGAAGCGGCCGTCCGGCTGCTCATCCCGGAAGCTGCAGCGTCGGCAGAATCAGCCGTCATGAAGGACGCGCTTCCTGCTGCGCTGCGTTCCTCCGCTGCCGGGAATCTGAACATTCTCGTGGTGGATGACGATCCGGTCAACCTGAAGGTGCTGGTCCGCATCTTCTCCTCGGATCCTTATCATATCCGGACCGTTATGTCCGGCCAGGAAGCACTGGACCTGCTCGGAACCGAGCAGTGGGACCTGCTGATCGCCGACGTCATGATGCCGCATATGTCCGGCTATGAGCTGACGCGGACTGTACGGGAGCGCTTCACGATATCGGAGCTGCCGATTCTGCTTCTGACCGCGCGCAACCAGCCGGAGGACATCTATGCCGGCTTCCTGTCGGGAGCCAACGATTACGTCGCCAAGCCCGTTGATTCGCTGGAGCTCAAATACCGCGTCTGGTCGCTCACGACATTGAAGCAGTCGATCAATGAGAGCCTGCGTATGGAGGCCGCGTACCTGCAGGCGCAGATCCATCCTCATTTTCTGTTCAATACATTGAATTCAATCATGGCCTTAAGCGAAATCGACACCGAGAAAATGCGCAGGCTCGGAGATGCCTTTATCTCGTATTTGCGGATCGGCATTGACTCTCTGAATGCAGAGCAGCTGGTCATGCTTTCCCACGAGCTGGAGCTTGTCCGCGCTTATCTGTATATCGAGCAGGAGCGTTTCGGAGAGAAATTGTCCGTCGTGTGGGAGGTTGAGCCGGATATTGACCTGCTCCTGCCGCCGCTCACGGTGCAGCCATTAGTCGAGAATGCCGTACAGCATGGACTGCGCCGAAGCAGCCGAAACGGCACCGTGCACATCCGGATCACCCGCCAGACGGGCTCCGTACTCTTCGAGATCAAGGATGACGGCAGGGGCATGGACGAAGAAGAGGTCAATAGGCTGCTTGATAACGATAGAAGGCCTAAAGGCGGGATTGGGCTGTTGAATACGAACCGGCGGTTGACGCAGCGTTATGGGCAGGGGTTGAAGATTCAGAGTCAGGTGGGGGCGGGGACGATGGTGTCGTTTGTGATCCCGGAACGTGGGACGGAAGACCTGTAGGAAACCGGACTGCGCAGGGGGGGCGTCTTACGGTATGCGCATGTGGTGCAAGGTATCACTTCTGTTGGTTATGTGATTGTCGGGGGGATAGAGTTTATTGTCATTTCACCTTAGATGAACAAAGGCAGCCCTTCTCTAAAAGGGCTGCCTTTGTTAAATTATAAATTCTTTTCAAAAAAATATGCTCTTATCAAATATCACCCTACTCTTTTAATTTATATTTAAAATCAAAAGTTCTAGCTTTTGCATTCAAAGGCTCTAGAATATCTTGCTTTCTTAATTTTTGAAAAGCCTTCTTAACTTTATTTACATCTTCCTCACCACTAATATTGCGAACATCCTTATTTGTTATAAAAACCCCTGGTAGTTTACCAGGACTTTGAATTTCAATTCTATTATCGTAAATTTTGATGTGTATATCATCGTTCAAGCTATAATCCCTATGAATCACAGCATTCACTACTATTTCCTTAATTGCCTCTGTAGGATAAGTAAGTTTTTCAAGTCTTCCAGCAACATAATAACTAGAATCTGAAAGTATTTCACTTATCTTTTCCAAAATATCATGTACTTGATTTTCAACTGTTCCTTTAATTGTTTCTGGTTTTCCATCTAGTTGTTCTCTCTTGTATTCTGTTCCAGAAGTTCTCAACCGATAGATTTTTATTGCGCATCTAGTATCAAGTGTCGCTTGTGGCTCTTCATCAAATAATAAAACACCTGCTGCATTAGGAAAAAATTGATCATCCTTTTTAGATAAAAGTCTCTGTTTTCTAAGAAATGATCTACGATCCAGATTGGATTCAATTCTATTCATGTAGTCAATAAGATGAGGGCTATCTTCAATATCTTCGATGTCAATATAATCAATCGGTTGTTTTTCATACGAATAAGCTCCCTTAGTATAACTAAGGGATGTTATCCGTTCTCCCTTTATTTCTTTTTTTTGTGCATTTATACGAATAAAACACTTCCCTTGTGCAGTATAGTGTATTTTGGGACTCTTAGGAATTGATATATGAAGAACCAGACCTAAGTCACCAAAATCAATAAATTCGATTAATACATTTTCCACAGATGGTTGCGTTTCTTCAAGTAAGGTATGAATTATGTCATTAGCATCTTCCTGCTTATCAAATCCAATTATTCTTTCTCCTGACACTTTTTCGTCTTCCATACCTACATATAAATCTCCACCGTCGGTGTTAGCAAATGATACAAAAGTTTCCTGTAACGTTGAAGGCCTTATTCTATAACTCTTAACATCATTAAAGTGATCCTCTTTTAGAGAAAGTAATCTTTTTCTTTCACCTTTCTCGTGAATTCTTTTTATCATATACCCTCCAAAACCCTAATTACTTCCATAAATATTTAATATAACAGTCCTTCTCTTAAAAGTCATTCCGATTTTAGAAATTCTTGTAATAAATTGTCGATTCTTTGTGCATCCAATATTCAACCCCTGTTGAGCAAAGTCAAACGATATTACTCACACCTTACTTTTCTCGCCAGCGAAAGTGCCGATCGGCAGACGTCGAGAAAACAATCAAGCTGCTTGCCAAAATCATTACGCTCGTTATACCCGGAATTCGGATCGGACAAGCGGCGTTACAATGCTATTCAATACTTATTATTTTGCCTGACAGGAAGCCCCGTCCAGCTCCCCCAGCAGCAGCATGAAGCACTTCCTGCTGTTTGTATTATTATAGGTAAAGTGCAGCATAATGGATAACATGGTATTAGATTTCATATAAACCAGTTACTCGTCTATTCCCAGAACATACGAAGCTCCGCTGCCGGTTTTTCCGATGGTGACGTGGGCGATCTCCTCGCAGTTGAGGCTTTCTGACTTGACCACGCAGTCATTGTTGATGTTCTGCGTCGGTTCGATAAATAACAAGAAATTATTAAATACTTCATTGTTCGGGCGCTTTTCCGTCTCCAGATATGACTTGACCGCGCCATCATATTCGACAATAAGCGCCTATGACAATTTTCCGGTAAAGCTGATCAGGATGCTGTGCGGGAGTGCTGAAAATGCTGGACTTTAAACTTATCTGTGAGCATTGCTGGTATTCAATCTCTTTAACTGTGCACGAAGGCGCAGGTCTTTATGCCTTATAGCAAATTCGCTTATTTTCGCCAGCAAATATCTGCAAAAATCACTTCTCTTCTTATTTGACAATTTTCGTAATTTCCCTTTCGGGAAGGATCCTCACTGATTATTAATCGCTGGTTAAGCACCGGCCCCCCCGGCGTTCAACTGGTTCAAGCATTTGCCCCATGTGTAAACAAAAGTAAATCAATCCGCAAGAAACAAAGGAGATCTGTACTTATGACAATTGAACAACGTTTGCAGGGAAAAGTAGCTGTTATTACTGGCGGAGGCTCCGGTATCGGCAAAGGTGCGGCCTTGAAGCTCGCCAAGCATGGCGCCGTGGTCTGCATGCTGGACCGGACTCCGGAGAACGCCAACAAAGTCAAGAAACAGATCGAATCGATGGGCGGCCGGGCGGAGGTATTTGAGACGGATGTTTCCGTACCCGAGATGGTGGAGAAAGGGATGCGGCAGGCGGCGGAGAAGTTCGGCAAAATCGATATTGTATTCGCCAATGCCGGCATTAACGGCAAATGGGCGGCGCTGGAGGAGCTCAGCGTGGACGATTGGGATCAGACTCTCTCGATCAATCTCCGTGGCACCTTTCTGACCTTGAAATACGCTGTGCCCTACCTGAAGAAAAACGGCGGCGGCAGCATCATTATTACCAGCTCCGTCAATGGCAACCGAATCTTCTCCAACACCGGCGCAACCGCCTACAGCTCCAGCAAAGCGGGCCAGGTGGCCATGATGAAGATGACAGCGCTTGAGCTTGGCCCATCCCGCATTCGCGTCAACGCAATCTGCCCGGGGGCTATCGATACGAATATTAACGACAATACCGATATCTCGCCTACGCTGGATGATGTCAAAATGGAGGTGGAGTTCCCTGAAGGCAGCCAGCCGCTGGAAGGTCACGCAGGGAGCATTGAGCAGTGTGGGGATCTGGTGCTGTTCCTGGCCTCGGACGAGTCGTCCCATATCAGCGGTACGGAGATTTATATCGACGGGGCGGAATCGCTGATTCGGGGATGATTAGAATTAATTGATCACCGTATAGAGGCTGATGTGTGATCGGTCGCCAAGGTTATCTGCTGCTGAACAGGTTGTTGGCTTATGCCGGAATTGAAGGTTGGATGAGACGGGTAGCAGTGGTAATTGAGAAAGCGGGGTAACCAGTCTTTCTCAGACTAAAAAAAGGGATACCGCGGCACAGCCGCAGTATCCCTTTTCCCATATTAACCCTATAAGCTCCGTCCGGCATCAGCCGGACCGGAATCACTTAGTCGATGAAATTCAATTCTTTCAGCGTCCGCTCCAAAATCAGTGCCGCTTCAGCGCGGGTTGCTTTGTTTGCAGGAGCGAAAGCGCCTTTCGTGTCGCCTTGCATGATGCCTTTGTCCGCGAGCAGCGCCGCTTGTGCGGACGCCCAATCCGGAATGGAGGCGCCATCGGTGAACTTGCTCAGCGAAGCCGCATTGCCTGCAGCATTGGCCTTATCGACCATTTCCATTGCGCGGGCGATCATTACGGCCATCTCTGCACGGGTAATATTCGCAGTTGGCGCGAATTTGCCCGGCTCCATGCCGTTGACCAGTCCGGCTTTAACCGCCGCTTCTGTCGCTCCTGCATACCATGCATCCGAAGCAACATCCTCGAACGAAGCCGAGCCTTTGCCCATTGTCAGCCCCAGGCTGCGAACGAGCAGGGAAGTGAATTCCGCTCTGGTGATGGCGTTGTTTGGTGCAAAATGAGTGTCGTCCATACCTTTGACAATCAGCTTGGACGCCATGTCCTCAATCTCATTCTTGGCCCAGTGTCCATTCAAATCAGCGAAGCTCTTGCTGTATTTGATGACGGTATAGGTGCTGTTGCCCGGACGTTTCATTTCAACCGCCGGTTTGCCGTTCAGCGTCGTTCCGACATTCGGTACGAATACGAGCTCGCCGCTAACCGGGTCAACCATAACAGCCGTTCCGCCGTTCAAATCCGTTGAGGCTGGCAGATAAATGATGCGGGATACATAGGTGGTGCCAAAATCGTTCCGCTCTTCTTCTTCATTGCCCGTAACCAGTACAACCTCGAATTCCAGCGAAGTGCTGTTGACCAGCTGCGCTCCCATGGAATTTGCTTTACTGGTCAGCGCGGCAAGGGCAGCATCGCTTACTGGTGCAATGGATACGCGGACGCTCACATTGCCGAGCGCGCCGGCTTCGGACAGATTAAGAACATTCAGCGGCAGGTTATAGGCTGCTGCTCCTGTCTCAATTCTGATCGTCATTTGACCGGCTTTGTCTGCCCCAACATTCAGCGCTTCCGCAGGCAGCGTAATTTCCGTTGCTCCGCTCAGATCCTGCATGTTGATGACCAGCTCCGCCTGCTTGCCTGTTCCTGCTGCCGTGAATGCAGCCGCAAGGGCAGCTTGCAGATCCTCTGCCTTAACTGTTACCTGATTGAGCGCTTGACCTGCTTCATTCGTTCCTTTGGTCACCTGCAGGGCAGCTTTAGGCAATTCAGTCGTTCCTGCAGCTGGCTCTTGATCCGGCTCTTCCGTTACAGGAGGTGTTGGTGGCGGGTAATAACCTCCGTTTCCTTCTGTCGGCTTCGCCTGCTCCGTAATACGGCCATCGACCGCTGGGGAGATGGTTCCGCCAAGCGAAGTCATGTACTGGATGAAGATTTCATAATCCGGATAGCCCAGATCCTCATGGTACGCGCCTTCTTCAATCGCTTTGGCGAAGGATGTATATCCGTCTCCTCCAAGAGCGACAAAGCTGTTCGTTGCCAAACGGTATGTTTTCGTCAGATCAACCGCGGTGTAGCCCGATTCTGTCTTGATTTGCAAATCAAAAACCTTGCTTCCTGCGGCCTGGTTCGGGTCCCATTTGAAGCGCATGCCTGCCACCTGCGGGAATTTGCCCGGCAGATCGCCCAGCTTCGCGCCGCTGACTCCATTCTCCAGCCCGTCCTTCAGTTCTTGACCCGTTACATCAAGCACATACAAGGTGTTGCCGAAAGGCATAACCGTACGCAAATCGCCCATCGTAATATCGCCGAGTTTGATTGAAGTACGGATACCGCCGCCGTTCATGATGGCCACATCGGCATTTTTGAGTTCTTTCGCCCGGGCCAGCATGCCGTCTGCAATGAAGTTCCCCAGATTGGTTTCCTTCGCGCGGACATCATTGCGTTCGCCGTTCAGAACGACAGTCGTCTTGCCGATAACCTGCTTCTTCAGCTCTTCAAGATCCGCATTGTATGGAGCGAGCATGTTTTTGGCAGCCTCGTCCTCCGTTACGGTTGCGTCAACTGTCATCAGACCGCCTTTAAGCAGATTTTCACCCGTCATGACTACGCCCTGATCATCAAAAGCCAGATCGACGCGGCCAAGGAATTTGCCCCACTCGTTCGCCTGTACGATAACCGTTGGCGCTGCATGATCACCTTGTACGACAACTGGTTTATCCAGCAGCGTATGGGTATGTCCGCCAACGATCAGATCGATGCCCTCGACAGCCTGAGCCAGATCTCTGTCGCGGTTGTAGCCCAGATGGGACAAGGCGAAGATAACATCAATGCCTTGCTCTTTAAGAGCGGCAACCGTATCCCTGGCAGACTTGGTTGCATCGTTGAACACAACATCCTTGCCGGGACTTGAAGTTTCCTTGGTGTCCTCGGTTGTTAAGCCGAATACGCCAACCTTATGACCACTCACATTCAGAATGATATAAGGATATACGCCTGCGTTATCCGTTGATTTCTTTGCGCTGGCGTCAATCGTTGCCGGCGCTTTGAGCAGCGGACTGATGTTGGCATCCTTGCTGAAATCAATATTCGATGTGAGCAGCGGGAAATTGGCTTTGCTCACGAAATCCTTCAGAGTATCTGTGCCGGCATCAAATTCATGATTGCCGAAGGTCATGGCGTCATAGCCCATGTAATTCATGAAGGACAGATCCGCTTGACCAAACCATTTGGTGAAATACAGATCGCCGGAGAATACATCGCCCGCATCGAACAGCAGGCTGTCGCCGCCTTCACTGCGCACCTGGTTCACAAGCGTTGCCCGTCTGGCAACGTCCGCCAGATGTGCATGCGTATCGTTCGTATGCATAACGGTCAGGTTCCAGAAACCGTCGCTCACCGTCACTGTCGCTTCGGCAACGCCGTAACCGTCAGCGCTAAGCGCGGTAATGACGACTGTGCCTTCTTTGGAGCCCGGTTTTACAAATCCGTTCGCATCTACTTCGGCAATGCTTGAATTAGAGGAGGTCCAGGTTACCGTTGGTGCGCTATCGCCCGCTGGTGTTACAGCAGCAGTCAACTTCGCGCCTTCTCCGCCCGGCACCAATGCAAGCTCGGACTTGTCCAGCGTCACTTTGGTCACGTTCAATTGAAGAACAGCCACCGTTCCGCCTACTTCATTCGCGACCAGCAGAAGCGGAAGATCTGTAGGGCTTTCCGTAGCCGGAATGAATTCCAGACCTTCAGGACCGGCATCCGTTTCGATCCCCTTGGAGAAGTCGCGCGTATTGATGTAATTGGCGAAGGCAGGCTTCGTCGGGTCCGTCACATCGTAGGTCATGATGCCGCCGACGCGCTCAAGTCCCACGAAGGCGAAGGCTTTGCTGCCCACTTGGCCAACAGACACATACTCCGGTTCAGGACCTTTTTTAGGGCTTCTGTCATCCATATCGGTCTTGCTGTTGCTTGCGTTGAAATTATCAGGAACGCGCTGTCCGGTGATTTTCTCGAAATCGCTGCCGCTGTCAAAGACTTGCGTCATGTTAGTTGTATCCCAGATGGAGAACGAACGTCCACCATACAAATAAACACCGTCATTGCCCATGTCGCTGACGACTTCAACGTCATCGTATTTGTCTTCTCCATCGAGGAATTTTGCTGCGGCTGAGTCAGGATTCAGCCCGTCTTTGATATCCTCAATTTTCGTTGCATTTGTTCTGGTCAGCTCATCAGCGTCGACTGGCCATTCTGTCGCATCCCCTTCATTCGCTGTGAACAGGTATTGCTTGCCGTTCGCACTGTAGGTGGCAATGCCGTCAGGCATGTACATGCCCGAGAAAGGCACGTTCTCCAGGTTGATCTCGCCATCCTCTACCAAATCCAGAGCGTTCTTGGGATCATTAAGATCCTTAAGTCCCAGACCTTTGATGGAATCGACCGTTTTGCCTGCGATGTCTATCGTTGCAATGGCGTTGCCTTCCTGCAAGGAGACATAGGCTTTGGTCTCATCCGCCGAAAGTGCGATATATTCTGGCTCCAGATCGAAGATTGCATCTTCTTTCGTTCCGCTGCCGGTGATTTGGCCGTCTGGGCCGGATTCGCCCCGAATGTGCACGTTGTTGTCAATCACTGCCGTGTTGTTGAACGCCACTTGCGTCGACACACCCGTTGTTGTGTCCACAATCGTCACGCTGCCATTCGGATCGTCAGGTGCATTGCGGGGTTCAGCTTCATCCGCCGTCATCAGGTATTTACCGTTGGTTGTATACTTCACCATATCCGGCTGTACGCCCGCTGGGTAGCTGGTCAGCAAATTCCCGTCATAATCAAGCACAAGAATCTTGCCCGGCTTCATGGAATCAGCTTCCTGAATCGCTACCGCCACACGTTTGGTCGCGGTGTTGACATCTACACTGGTCAAGTCGCCATATTCGAACCCATCTACTTCCGAGAGGTTCTTGACGAGAACCGATTTCTCTTTTGTCAGTTCCTCATCGTTTGTAAGGGCCACAATATCCAGGCTTGGCGGCGTACTGGAGCCGTTGACGACATACATTTTGCCATTGTCTTTATTATATTTCACAATTTCGGCTACGCCGCCGTCTTCGTTCGATTCTCCAACTTGGTATTCGCCGATTTTCTCAACGCTCAGCTTGTCCTCAATTGCGGGAGGCAGAGCGGCATTAACCGTGATCGGGAGTTCGATACTGGCAGAATATGCGCTGTCGGTTACGGTAATCTTCACCGAAGCGGTGCCTGCCTTGCTAGGCGTACCATTAATGTTGCCGCTTGATGCGTTCATGCTAAGACCGTCAGGCAATCCGGTCGCATTGAATGTATAAGGAGGCTTGCCGTTATATACAGCTGCCGTCACCGAATAGGCAGAGCCGACATTGGCACCCGGGAGGGATAAGGTCGAAATACCAAGCGGCGGAACGACCTGGAACCAGCCTTCACTGTTGCGCGGCCCCATAGATGCAAGGGTCTCATCATCGGCTTCGTCGTAACTCAGCTGCTTAAAGTCGACTTTGTTGTTATCCGTATCGCTAAAGTTCACTCGACGTATGGCTAATTTCTTAGAGGTTCCTTCTGTTTTTCCGCTAGGATAAGCTGTTTCATAGCCATCAATCTTGCTGTCCTTGTCATTGCTTCCAGTCCCCACCATATCTACATAGTTGGATGACTTTGAAACAAAAGGGTTCTTTTCTTCAAGCTGGGTCTGATCGCTCATGAGCGCAACCTTCATGCCTTTATTGTTAATAAACCGGTCGAAGAACTGATCTTCTTTGCCTGTAGTCACAAGCCTCGCTTCAGCAGCGCCCGTTGCTTTGCCGTTAATTAGATAAAAACCATGCGCGGGAATCGTCCCCGTAAGATCAAACTTTTCCCAATCGCCTGTTACGCCGCCAGCCGTGTCGCTTTTATCGGTGGTGCCAGGAATTCCATTATCGGCATACTGCAGCGACCAGCCCTCCAGGGAAACAGGACTGTTTGTTGGATTATAAAGCTCGACAAAACCATTGGAAACCACGATTTCGTCATCCAATTCACGTCCACCGCCATAAATCTGATTGATAATGACGTGAGGCACAGTAACATCATAAGTACCGTTTGTGTAAGGCGTCCCTACGATCGGACCTTCTGCAGCCATGGCAGCGCCGCCAGCGAATACGGAACCGGCAAGCATTTCGGCTGCTAGCAGTAGCGAAAGTAATTTCTTCCCTCTTTGTTTCAAAAGACTATCACTCCCCATTTATATTTAATAATCCCATTTATTGTAGTAGTCTTTTGTTAACGCAGCCGCCCTTCTTTTTTTAAGGTTTTGTAAAAATACATGAAAGATGAAGTTGATAGAATAATAAGGAGCAGGCAAAACTAAGAAGGAGTTGTTATCATCATCATCCGGCGGCAGTATTAGCTTCTTCCTCAAAAATATCAAAAAAAGGTAGGATATATTTTATGCTCCCGGGTATTTCAAGAAGCAGCGATTATCGCCATCCGGCGGCGCAGCAGGTTTCTTCCCTCAGACCCTTTTGTAAAGGTTAAACTTATAAACGTTATATAGCGCACAAAAAACGCCAGGATGCTCATCCTGACGTTTCTTCCGAATCTATCCTATTGGCTATTACTCGTTGTGATAAACCATAACCTTCAAGCTGCCGCTCTTGTTATGTATTGCACGCTCCATCGCATCCCTCGCCTCTGCAAGCGGATAGCGGTCCGTAATAAGCGATTTGGCGTCGATCATGCCGGATGCGAGAAACCCGATCCCCATCGGGTATGTATTCGCATAGCGGAACACGCCGTAAATATCGATCTCATTGTGGCGGCGCAGTTCGTTTCTTCCCTTAGACCTAATAGACATATGTACAGACGTGAAACTCATACATGCTATAAGGTCAAAAAAAACCGGCCCCTGGCATATGTGATGCCTCAAGGCCGTTTGAACGAAAGTCTTATTGGATGCGGATATATCTATCGGCATTATTGAAGCAGATATCCTGGACCAGCTTCCCGATAAACGCATAGTCGCGCGGCAGCTCGCCGTCTTCGATCCATGTGCCAAGCAGGTTGCACAGCACCCTTCGGAAATATTCATGTCTCGTGAACGACAGGAAGCTCCTGGAGTCGGTCAGCATGCCCACGAAAGTACTGATCAGACCGACATTCGAAAGCACCTTCATCTGCTGCAGCATGCCGTCCTTCTGGTCATGATACCACCAGCCTGAGCCGAGCTGGATTTTACCCCTTACGCCGGGCGACTGAAAGTTGCCGATAGCGGAAGCAATCGCTTCGTACTGCGCGGAATACAGCGTATAGACAATCGTTTGCGGCAGCTCGCCGCTGCTATCAAGCTTACCCAGAAACCCGTTAAGCGACCTTGCCAGCTGAAAATCCAGTATCGAATCGTAGCCGGTGTCCTTGCCAAGCTGAGCGAACATTCTGGCATTATTATTGCGTATCGCTCCGATATGAAGCTGCATCGTCCAGCCATGCTGGTTATACAACCGGCCAAGCTGCACAAGCGTGTAGGTCTGGTATTGGATGACTTCCTCCTGCGATACCGCCTCGCCCTGCAGAGCCCGCTGGAAGATCGCCGCCGCTTCCCGCTCGTCTGGCAGCGTAAAAGGAAGCATCTCGAAGCCATGATCCGACATGCGGCAGCCATGACTGTGAAAATAATCGACCCTTGAAGCAACCGCTTCCAGGAATTGATCATACTGCGTAATCGGAAGCTGTGTAACCCCGCTCAGCCGGTTCACGTAATCCCCAAATCCGCTGTCTCCAACATTCAGAATACGGTCAGGACGGAAGGTTGGCGCAACAGCCGTTTCAATCGCGCTATCGCTGCGGATCTGCTGATGATCCGCCAGCTCGTCGATAGGATCATCGGTGGTGCAGACGACTCTGACATCGAACCGCTTCAGAATCCCGTTCGCCCGCATATCCTCATCCTGCAGACGCTCATTGCACCGGTTCCAGATATCGCGCGCATTATCGCCCGTCAGCAGCTCGTCTATGCCGAAATAACGGCTGAGCTCCAGATGCGTCCAGTGATAAAGCGGATTGCCGACAGTATCCGGTACCGAACGGGCCCAGACCATGAATTTGTCCTCGTCTGGAGCATCTCCGGTAATGAGGCGTTCCTCCACGCCCAGCCAGCGGAGCGCTCTCCACTTGTAATGATCGCCTCCGAGCCAGATCTCGGCCATATTGCGGTATTTCTTATTGACAGCGATTTCATTAGGGCTCAAATGACTGTGAAAATCATAAATCGGCATATCCTTTGCATAATCGTGGTACAGCGTCTTAGCGCTCTTGCTCTGAAGCAGCCAATCCTCATGAATAAATGACATCGTAGACCTCCTAAAGTTAATATCCGCATTAAAGAATCCGCTTCCATACTACCATACTTGTATGGTAGTATGGAAGCATTAACTTACAATCCAGGGAGGTGAACCCATGACTTTTACGATGAAGCCTCAAACTACCTCCACCCGCGATGCCGTAAGCCATGCGCTGAGGGAGCAAATTATGATGCTGGAGCTTGTTCCCGGCACCGGTATTTCGGAGAAGGAAATTTCCCTTAAATTCAATGTCAGCCGGACGCCGATTCGTGAAAGCTTCGTGCGTCTGGCCCAGGAGGGACTGCTGGAGATCCTCCCCCAGCGCGGCACCTTCGTCTCGCTGATCGATCTTGAGCTTGTGGAGGAAGCGCGGTTTATGCGCGAGCAGCTGGAGCGCGCCGTCATCCGGCTGGCCTGCTCGGACAGCTTTCCGGATGAACAGCTGAAGGCGCTGCAGAAGAATCTCACCAAGCAGCAGGCCTGTATCGATAAGCAGGATTACCGTACCATGTTCGAGCTTGACGAGGCCTTTCACCGCACCATCTTCGAAGGCTGCAGGAAAAGCAACACCTGGGCGGTTATCCAGCAAATCAACATCCATTTGAACCGCAGCCGCATGCTGCGTTTGGCTGCCGACCATCACTGGGATCACCTCTACGAGCAGCATCTGCATATGGTAGAGGCCATCCAGGAGCATGATGCCGACCGGGCCGAGAGGATCATGAAGGATCACTTGAGTCTCACAATTGCCGATCAGGCGCTGCTGAAAGAGAAATTCCCATCCTATTTCAAATGAACGGAGGCTAATCTGCACGATGAAAATGGTATTCCGCTGGTTCGGCGAAGGCAATGATACCGTCCCGCTCCATTATATCAAGCAAATTCCGGGGACAGAGGGCATTGTATGGGCGCTGCATGACGTCCCTGCAGGTGAAGAATGGCCCATGGAAGGCATTATGAAGGTCAAGGAGGCAGCCGATGCGGCCGGTCTGCATACCAAGGTCGTGGAGAGCGTTAATATTCACGAGGATATCAAGCTCGGACTGCCAAGCCGCGATATGTATATCGCGAATTATAAGAAAACCATCGCCAAGCTGGCACAGGTCGGCGTTGAGGTGATTTGCTACAACTTCATGCCGATATTCGATTGGCTGCGCACCGATCTGCACAAGCAGACGGCTGACGGCTCTACGGCGCTGTTCTATGAGAAAAGCAAGATCGACAACCTCAACCCCTTCGAGCTGGTCAAGCGGATCAATGAGAATTCCGCCTTTACCATGCCGGGCTGGGAGCCAGAGCGGCTGCAGTATTTGACAGGATTGTTCGAAGCCTACAGGGACGTAACAGAGGAAAACCTGTGGGATAACGCAAAGTACTTCCTGGATGAAATCATACCTTTCGCCGCCGAGCATAACATCCGGATGGCCATTCACCCGGATGATCCGCCGTGGCCGATCTTTGGACTGCCGCGCATTATTACAAGCCGGGACAATCTGCGCCGTTACCTTAAGCTGCACGACAGCTACTATAATGGCTTGACGCTGTGCAGCGGTTCGCTTGGGGCCAATCCGGACAATGATATCATAGCCATGATTCATGAATTTGCCGACCGTATTGCGTTCGCGCATATCCGCAACGTGCGCGTATTCGAGAACGGCGATTTCATCGAAACCTCGCACCGCACCCAGGATGGGACCGTGGATATTGCAGGTGTGGTGCAGGCCTATCACGAAAATAATTATGAGGGCTACTGCCGTCCTGATCACGGCCGGCACCTCTGGGACGAGCAATGCAGACCCGGTTACGGTCTGTACGACCGCGCGCTCGGCATCATGTATCTATGGGGCTTATGGGACGCATACGTCAAGAGCGCTTCCAGCCAAAAACAGGAAAAGGAGATCTACTCATGAACCAATTACCTATTCACCCCTCCCTGCAGGGAAAAGTCGTCGTCGTTACAGGCGGAGCCGGCGTATTATGCCGGGTTCTGGCGCTTGAGCTGGGCCGTCAGGGAGCGCGGGTCGCCGTGCTGAACCGGACGCTGTCAAGCGGGGAAGCCGTTGCCGCGGAGATTGCGGCCGCCGGAGGGGAAGCGATCGCTCTCTCCTGCGATGTGACCGACAGCGACAGCGTCCGGCAGGCCGCCGAGGCTGTACAGCAGCAGCTGGGCTCCTGCGATATTCTGATCAACGGTGCAGGCGGCAACCAGCCGGCAGCCATCACGACGAATGAGCTGTTTAATCCCGAGGACGTGGACGCACCCGGCGTGACTTCTTTCTTTGACTTGAGCGTAACGGGTTTCCGCAGCGTGCTTGATCTGAATTTTATCGGCAGCCTCATTCCGACACAAGCCTTCGCCCGCCAGATGCTTGGCAAGCAGGGTGCGACGGTTATCAATATCTCATCCATGAGCGCATTCTCGCCGATGACCAAGGTTCCCGCCTACAGCGCCGCCAAAGCGGCAATCAACAACTTTACCGAGTGGCTGGCGGTCCATCTGGCGGAATCCGGCATCCGCGTGAATGCGATCGCCCCCGGCTTCTTCCTGACCAAACAGAATGAGAAGCTGCTCACGAATGAGGACGGTTCATTGACTCCCCGCTCCCACAAAATCATCTCCCATACGCCGATGCGCCGCTTCGGCAAGCCCGAGGATCTGCTCGGCACGCTGCTCTGGCTGACGGATGAAAGCATGTCCGGCTTTATTACCGGAACTACCATTCCTGTCGACGGCGGTTTCATGGCTTATTCCGGAGTATGATCCATTTCAACGAATGCCATAATTTCACTCATCATAAATGTAATGGCCGATTCATCTGCTGATGGATCAGCCATTACCGAAACGGGCGCTTGCCGCCCGTTTTTCTTTTTGCCTGCCTCCCCGCCCGATTCTCGACGGAGGCATCCAAACATGCTATTGTGGAGTAAGCACGCATAAGTTCCTTGAGGAGCGAAAGACACAAGCTGTCAAGGGATTATGCGCTCAATAAAATCGGAGGCGAGCATTACGGACTACATTATTTTGGATATTGAATTCAACGGGCGGAAATTCGCCAGCGACAAGCCGATGGAGGTAATCGAAATCGGCGCGGTGCGGCTTACTGCGGATTACCGGCAGGTGGATGAATTTTCTGCGCTGATCAAGCCCGTCTACTTCTCCAAGCTGAACAGCTTTATTAAGGGAAAGACCGGCATTCCCCAAGAAGATATCGATGCGGCCTCAGGCTTCCGGACGGTAATTGCCGACTTTATCCGCTGGCTGGACCGCAGCGAAACGTATATGCTCCTTACCTGGGGCGGCGAGGATTTGAAACGGATTATATACGATACGCGCATGCACAAGCTGGATGATTCCTACTGGATGAAGGCGCTGGCCTTCGATCTGCTGAAGGGTTTCCTGAGAGATCAGAAGCTCACCAATGACGTCAGCGTCGAAGCCGCGCTGGTACAGCTGGGCATTACCCCCGAAGGCTCGGCGCACCGCGCCCTTGATGATGCCCGTATGACCGCAGAGGTATTCCGGGCGGTTGCCCCAAGGCTGGACTTCTCCCAGGCCCAGCACTTCAAGGATGTCTATTCCAATGCCAAGGAACGGCGTATGGTCAAGAACGCGGTCCGCACCATGCAAGCGCAGCGGGTGGTTCCCCAATGGGAGCTGATCCTCGAGCATTTTCTGAAAGACAAGGTAACCTTGACCGATCCGCGTAAGGCTGCCGAGCTTGAGGCCTATTTTGATACCGTGGTTGAAAGTCAGCAGCCTCAGAAGCAGAAACCCGCACCCGCAGCTCCAGCCGGTGAGACCAACCCGCCTTCCGCTGAATCCTCCAGCGATGATGCTGGCAAGCAAGAACAAGAATAATCAACGGCTCCAGGCATGATAAACACACCAGATCCCGACTGTTGTTACTCAGCAACAGTTTTTTGGCGTTTTATGGGGGAACTTCTATTCACTCTGATTCAGCGCAACAAGCGCGCGGCGGTATTTGTCCAGCCGATCGTGATCCTCCTGCTTTGGCGAAGCAATCCGGCCCAGATCCATGTTATCG
Organism: Paenibacillus sp. JT22N12; assembly: GCF_056269365.1. Taxonomy (NCBI): domain Bacteria; kingdom Bacillati; phylum Bacillota; class Bacilli; order Caryophanales; family Paenibacillaceae; genus Paenibacillus; species Paenibacillus sp. JT22N12. The sequence continues at coordinate 35,119 of NZ_JBWDNU010000024.1, forward strand.
CTAATATCCAGGATCTTGACTCTTGAAGCCAACGGATTCACCCTTATCCGATCGATAAAGGCATCATAGGCTTCGCCATCTCTTCTGGTCAGACAACCCACAGCCTGAACGATCTCGTCCGGGAAGCCCTCCCCGGCAAGATGAGCGAGCGTATAACCGGTATCCTCGACCAGATCATGCAGCACAGCCACGATCCGCTCATCCTCCCCCTTTGCCGACTGCATCACCCGAAGCGGGTGAAGAATATAAGGCTCACCGCCCTTGTCCGTTTGGCCGTCATGCCCCTGTGCGGCAAGAATGATAGCTTTGGTCAGAATATCCATAGCCGTTCCCTCCTAATGTAAAGCGAGCTGAAGGTGCGATCATCCATCAGCTTCGTATCCTCCAAATTACTTGAACCAAATGCCACCGAACGGAACAATTTCCCGCAGCAGCCGCTTGACCAGACTATCCTGGCCGATGAACTGCTCCAGGCCCGCATCCGGCCAGCCGACCTGCAGCAGAACCTTGCCGGTTCCGGTCATTTTCCACTGGTAGCTCATATGCTGGCTGGCCAGATGGTTGCCGTATACGCTCAGATCAATCCCGACATGGCTTGGAAAAGCGATCAATGCACGGCTGTCGATGAAAGAGGGCGTAACCGGATCCAGCTCCATCTCGATCACGGGGCCACAGGAAATAAGTCCGATTGCGCCATGGCCTTGAAACTTCATGCGCATAATATCTTTGGTGGCCACGACATTCTTGAAGCTCTGCAGCACGCTCTTCATCTCGATGCCTTCCGTATAAAACAACAGATGGCGAAAATCAAACAGCAAGCTGCTGTCGCCGTCAAGCTCCATGCAATGAAGCATATAACCGCCGGGCAGGCCGAGAATAAGGCTGGACGGCCCGGACAGCTTTGATTTGATGAGCTTCTTCTTCCGGTAAATCCCCTGCATATTCATAAACTTGTCTTCACGCTGACGCGAGAGGCCCTGAAACGCCGCAATCTGCTGGGGGTGAAGCACATGAACGGCATCCCCTTCACGGAGCTGCAGTTCGACCGCTGATTGCTGGCTGGCAGCCGCGCCCCCCATACGAGATATGATTTCCATCCGCGCCCCCTCTTAAGCTTGTCTGCTTCGCAGCAGCAGCCGCAGCAATCTGCCCGAGAGGAAGTAGAGCACCAGCAAGCCGATACCGGAATAAATAAAGAACCATATGCGTCTGGATTTGGCGGTCCGCGCTTCTTCCGAAGCCTGAAGGGAAATAACGGCCTGCGAGAGCTCGTCATTGCGTTTGGCGAGATTCTCGTTCTGCTCCATCAGCTTCACATTCTCCTCATGCAGCCGTTCCTCCGCCTGGCGGTACTGCTCGATGGTTTCCTGCGACTGCTTCGTAACCTCATCGAGCTGCGTCTTCGTGCTGTCATACTGCTCGCGCAGCTCATCCACCTCGTCCGGCAGCTGAAAAATCCCTTTCACATTCTCCATAAAGCCGGCATACGCAACATTCGAGACAGCGCATGCCAGCAGAACGGCACAGCATAGCGACAAGCCCCATTTCACAACGCCCACACGGCAGACCTCCCTTCCAACGCATTCGCAAAAACCATGGCATCGAAACAGCAATACCGTCTATCAATCTCACAATCTCTCAGATAAACTTGTAAAATCTGACTATAGTCTATTACGCATATACAGCTGCATTTGTTTCAGACCCACCCAAAATTCGACAGCACGCGAAATGGCGGTTTTACAAAACATTACCTTTTATTCCCAATTTTTCCGCCCGCCAGATGAAAAACAGCAAGAAAAAACGGTTAATGCCCCTCCTCTTGACGACAAATCAAGGTTCTTCGCTGCTATAAGGTCAAAAAAAGGTGAAACCTGACCGGATGCACCGGACTTGTTTCACCTTTAAACTTTAGACAAGAAATATCAGGATTCCAGCACAGCACGCGGAATGTTCGTCCGATAGACGGCTTTATTCTCCAGCCCTCTGATCATCGGCGTCCATGGCTCCGTCTCCGGCGTCGTATCGAGCGCATCCTCAACCATCTGCAGCTTGGCATCCAGAGCGTCGATATGATGGAGCGCAACCGCCTCTGCCGTCTGGGGCTGAACGGGACTGCCCCACTCTCCCAGATTGTGATGGGACAGGACCAGATGCTGGAGAGCCAGAACGCGGTCGGAGTCGAGCGCAATTCCCTTCAGGATAGCCGCTTCCGTAATCCAGCTGGATGCCATCGAGATATGGCCCATAAGCTTCCCCCGTACGCTGTAATCGGAGACGATGCCAAGCTGCGCGATCATCTCCTCGGGCTTTGCGATATCATGCAGAATGATGCCGGCGAGCAGCAGATCGGGATTCAGGAACGGGCGCTGCTTGCAGATAAACTCTCCTAATTCGAGCATTCGAACCATATGATAGGCAAGTCCGGCGAAATAGGCGTGATGATGCGTCTTGGCCGCCGGATAATGCATCAGTTTCTCTTCCACTTTGGCGATACAGAAGGCGACAATGGTTTTGATCTCCGGGTCCCCGATGCTCTCCATAGCCTGCTTGATGGTATAAACCAGATCAATCGGCCGGATCGGCGCCGAACGGATAAAATCGGTGATATTCACGCCGTCATCAGGCTCTGTTTTGCGGATGCGCGAGATCTTGATCTGCAGCCTCTCCCGGTACGTCAGAACGGTGCCCTGCACCTTGACCAGCCCCATCGGGAAGAAGGTTTCCTTGTCCGTGCCGGTGACATCCCAGTACTTGGCCGGCATTTGGCCGCTGGAGTCGCAAAGCACAATATCAAAATAATCCTTGGGGGGCGTGCCGTTCGTCTGCTTGACCTCCAGCTCCTTCAGCAAATAGAAGCCGACAAACTCGTCTTGCGAATTCAGTTCTTTAATAAGCGTCATATCAGGCAAGTCCTCCTAAAGCTTCCTTCGGCTGCTTCGCCTTGTCCCTGGCTTTACGTATGGCAGAATAAGAGACAAGAGAGCATCCGTAGGAATGGTTAGGGTTATTATACTATGAAAGTCTATCCAGCCGGGGAAAAAAAGTGCTGCAGCCGCCTTCCCGTTCCCCATTGCGGCTCAGGCAGAACCGTCCCGTTCCAGCAAATGTTTCGCCGTGAAGATATCGGTTATGAGAATATTGGCATATTTGCCGCGCAGCGCTCCGTATATGCCGTCCACTTTGCTTGGACCGCCTGCGACAAGAATCGATTTCTCCTTGATCTGGAGCTGCTCCAGGTCGATTCCGATCGTCCGCTCATTCAGTTCCTCCGAGCAGAGTGTGCCTGTCTGATCAATATAACGGGAACATATATCGCCTGCGCCCTTCTCTCCGATCAGACGAAGGTCAGACTCGGTAAAATAATTGGCCTGGATCAGCACCGAATCCTCGGTTGGCGCGCCCACCGTGACGATGGCGATATTCGCCTGCTTGCCCAGCTCCAGTATATTGCGGATATGCCGGTCCTGCTCAATGGTCTGCTTCACCACGGGGTGGTCGACAATAGCAGGCAGCGGAATAAAATACGGGGCCGTATGAAAGGCCTGGCCGAACAGGCTGACGATTTCATACGCATAGGTCTGGGTCTGCGAATGGCTGACGCCTCCGTTCAATTGAACAACCTTCACATTCCGTACATGCTTGTCCTTCAGATTGAGCGCGACCTCATACAGCGTTGTGCCCCATGTAGTGCCGATCACATCCCCGTCCTTGATGATGGAATCCAGATATTCCGCCGCTGCCTCCCCCAGATATTTCTTGACGATGGCATCATCATAACGCGGTACGGACACAAGCACCGCCTTCTCGACGCCGAAGGATTTCTCCAGCTGCCTGGCCATAGAATCATGGCTTTCCAGCGGGTCCACAATGCGGATCTGCACAAGCCCCTCTTCCTTGGCCTGCTGCAGGAAGCGGCTTACGGTCGGCCGGGAAACTCCGAACTGCCGGGCTATTTCCTGCTGGCTGTAGTCCAATTGATAGTACATTCTCGCCGCATCAAGCATTTTGCCCCTTTTATCCTGCAATCGTTCTTCAGTCACTGCACCTCAACTCTTCCTCTATTGTTCTCTACAGAAGACCGGTGAACAGGCCTTGATCGCCTAAGTGGAGCTGTCTTTTTGACCGCTGCTGCTTCCACCTGCTCCGCCAGTCCATCACCGGCCGCTATTCTTTATTTTCGCCTCCATTGGCACCGCTTGGCGTCGCCCGTTACCGCTTGGCCGAATCAAACACCTCGCCCGCGGCCTTCGGAGCCTGCGAGGACTTGGAGAACAGCACCAGGGCGATCAATGTCACCACATAAGGAAATACCTTCAGAATGACAGGCGGGAATACGGACAAGGCCGGTATAACCTGCGACACATTCGCTACCGTGCTGGCAAAACCGAAGAACAGCGCAGCCGCAAGGATGCCGAGCGGACGCCACTGCCCGAATATTAAAGCCGCCAGGGACAAGAAGCCAAGCCCCGCAACTGTTCCGGTGAACTCGCCTGCGATTGTCACCAGCAGGACCGCTCCGCCAAGTCCCGAGAATGCGCCCGAGATCATCACGCCCATATAGCGAATCCTTCTCACGTTGATGCCTGCAGCCTCCGCGGCCTGCGGATATTCCCCGCAGGCTCTGAGCCTGAGCCCAAACGCCGTTTTCTTCAATACAAAACCGCCGAGCAGAACCAGCAGCAGGATCAGCCAGGTGGTGGGATAGGTCTTGGTAAACAACAAATCGCCGATAACCGGTATTTTGGACAACAGGGGCACATTAAACGGCTGGAATCCGCTTGTAATGCGGATATTGCCGCTTCCGGTTATATTCCTGGCGAGGAAAACCGTGAGCGCCCCGGCGATCATATTGATGGCTGTTCCGCTGATGACCTGATTCGCGCTCAGGTGAATGCTGGCGAAGGCATGCAGCAGAGAGAACAGCACACCGGCCGCCAGTGCCGCAGCCAGCCCCACCCAGATCGCGGCAACCGGATGATCCGGCCATGCGGTCTGCAGCTTGAAAATCACGAAGGCGCCCATAAACGAGCCGATGACCATCAGCCCCTCAAGGCCGATATTGACAATCCCGCTCCGCTCGCTGAACAAGCCGCCCAAGGCCGTAATCAGAAGGGGGATCGTAAACATAATCGCATAGGGAAAAATTTGTTCAATCGTGGTCCACATCGTTTATCCCCCTTCCTTTCTTTCCAGCTTCCGTTCATCGGCAGGCGCGCGGCGCCTTGCCTTCAGCCAGCTGATCAGCCGGTCCATCAGCACGCTCGTCGCCGCAAAATAGATAATGATGGCGATGATGGAATCCGCGATCTCCGGCGGAATCTCCGTCATCGCGTTCATAAAGCCTCTTCCCGAATACAGCAGACCGAAGAAGAGGGCTGACACGAGCACGCCGACAGGGGAGTTCGCGCCTAAAAGAGCAACCGCAATGCCGTCATACCCCTGCGTGGGCAGAACCCCGATTTGAATATTCGAGCTGTTGCCCGCATACTGCGCAACCCCGCCAAGTCCGGCCAATCCGCCGGAGATGACCATGGACAAAATAATGCTCCGTTTAACCGGCATCCCGCCATATTCAGCCGCATGCCGGTTGAAGCCAACGGCTTTCAATTCGTAGCCAAGCGTAGTTTTATTGATGATAAAGGAAATGACGATCACGACGATGACAGCAAGAAACAGACCCAGGTTCACATAGGAACCGCCGAACATATCGGAGAGAAATGGCGCCTGCAGGGATGCATGCGCTGGCAGAGGCCTTGATTCCGTCTCCAGAAATTCCGCCTTCAAGTAGTAAGGCACGGCATAATAAATGGTCCAATAGGCGATCCAGTTCATCATAATGGTCGAGACTACCTCATGTACATTGAACCGCGCCTTCAACAAGCCGGGAATAAACGCCCAGCAGGCTCCGCCCAGGAATCCGGCGATAATCATGAGCAGCAGCAGCAGCGGTCTCGAGACATCGAGATTCAATCCGACAGCCGTCGCGCAAAAGCCTCCGAACAGCATCTGTCCGGCCGCTCCAATATTGAACAGGCCTGTCCGGAAGGCAAAGGCAACCGACAATCCCGTAAAAATCAGCGGCGTTCCCGTAGCAAGCGTATTCCCGATCCGCTCCGGGTTCTTCAGCCCGCCTTCGAACAGGAATCTGTAGCCTTCCATCGGCTGATGTCCGGTCAGGATCATCAGCAGCGCGCCTGCCAATAAGCCGAACAGAACGGCCAGCAGGGATATGATGATTTTTCTCACTGTTCATCCCCTTCTTTCCAGCCTGCCATCATCAGCCCGATTTCATTCTCATTGGACTCCTCCGGCTTCACGATACCCATCAGCTCACCGTTATACAGAACGGCGACCCGGTCCGAGACATTCATAATTTCATCCAGCTCCAGAGAGATGAGCAGAACGGCTCTTCCTTTGTTCCGGTGCTCAATCAATCGTTTGTGGATATATTCAATGGAGCCGACATCCAGCCCCCGTGTAGGCTGTACGGCAATCAGCAGCGAAGGATTACGTTCAATCTCCCGCCCGATAATCGCTTTCTGCTGATTCCCGCCGGAGAGCGAGCGGGTCAGGGAGAGAGGGCCCTTGCCGGACCGGACATCGTAACTTGTAAGGACGCTAGCAGCATATTTGCGAATGGCGGACTTGTTCATAATTCCCCTGCGGGAGTATGGAGCATCATTGTATATCTCCAGAATCATATTCTCCTCCAGCGTATAATCGAGAATCAGTCCCCGCTTCTGCCGGTCCTCCGGAATATGGCCGATTCCGCTGTGGATCCGCTCCCGGATTGTCCGGTTCGTAACATCCTGCCCTTGAACCGTGATCGTCCCGCCGCGCACCTTGCGAAGCCCCGTAATGGCTTCCACCAGCTCGGTTTGGCCGTTCCCCTCGACTCCGGCAATGCCCACAATTTCACCGGCGCGCACCTCCAGCGAGAAATCCTTTAACGCCTGACTGTTCTTGTTATTATAAACAGAGAGATCCTCAAGCTTCAGCAGGACATCACCTGGAGTACTCGCTTCTTTCTCCACCTGGAAGCTCACATTGCGCCCGACCATCATCTCGGCCATCTTCAATTCGCTGGTCGAGCGGACATCGACTGTCCCGACCGTCCTTCCCCTGCGGATTACCGTACAGCGGTGGGCCACAGCTTTGATTTCCTTCAATTTATGCGTGATCAGAATGATCGACTTGTCCTCTGCAATGAGATTCAGCATAATCCGGCCCAGCTCCTGGATTTCCTGCGGCGTCAAAACCGCCGTCGGCTCGTCCAGAATCAATACATCCGCATCGCGATAAAGCATCTTGAGGATTTCTACCCGCTGCTGCATGCCAACCGAAATGTCCTCGACCCGCGCATGCGGATCAACGTTCAGCCCATACTGCTTTGACAGCTGCTCGATCCGGCGGGCAGCTTTGGCAATGTTCAGCACGAAGCCCCTGGAGGGCTCATTGCCCAGTATAATATTCTCGGTTACCGTAAAATTGCCGACCAGCTTGAAATGCTGATGCACCATACCGATGCCCAGCCTGTTCGCCACATTGGGGCTTGTGATCTTCGCATTCTTGCCATTAACCGTGATCGTCCCGCGATCCGCCTGATACATGCCGAACAGAATGCCCATGAGCGTGGATTTCCCCGCCCCATTCTCGCCAAGCAGCGCATGAATTTCGCCCCTCTTGAGCTGCAGCGTAATATCGTCATTGGCTACCACGCCGGGGAACTCTTTACGGATATTGATCATTTCCACGACAAAATCCATACCGCACGACTCCTTTCCTAAAATTACACGTAAATGCAACGAAGCGGCGTAATTCCGTTAATTCGAAGAGCGTTCAAGAAGAAAACCAAATTTTATACCTTCTGATCGTTTGAAAAATGCTTCTTCCCTCAAAGATAGCAGAAAAGGTCAGGTTTGAAACTTAAACAGGCTAAATAATTTAAAAAGAGACGGAGTTTCCCGTCTCTTTTCCGGTCTATTGGGCAAATGCGGCCATTACTTGATTAAGCTGCCCTGCTCGGCCGCTACTGTAATTTCACCGCTTTTCAGTTTGTCCGTTACCTCGCCGACCTTCGCAATCGTGTCATCGCTTAGATTCGGGTTCTCGGCCGGAAGCCCTACACCGTCGTTTTTGATATCGAGGGTCAAGGTTTGTCCACCCGGGAATGTTCCTTCCTTCTCCGCTTTGACCATGTCATAGGAGGCTTGGTCAATCTTCTTCATGGCAGAAGTCAGGATGACCGATTTCTCCCCTTCATAGACGCCATCGGCAAACTGATCCACGTCTACTCCGACAACCCATACGTCAGACCCGGCTTTGACACGGGTCTTCGCTTCGTTAATGGCGCCCACGCCAACACCACCGGCAGCGGCAAAGATGACTTTAACGCCACGGTCATACATCTGTGCAGCCAGCTGGCCACCGGCAGCTACGTCGTCGAAGCTCCCTTGATAAACTACATTTTCCGGCTTGATCGTCAGCTTGGTACCCAGATTGTCGTTGGCATATTTGACGCCCTGCTGGAAGCCCCAGTTGAATTTCTGTACAGACGGAATCTCCATTCCGCCAATAAAGCCCGCTTCCGCTTCCTTGAGCTGCAGCGCTGTTGCCACGCCGGCAATAAATCCGGACTCATGCTCCGCAAAGAAGATCGACACGGTATTCTCCTTCACTACCGGAGTCGGATCCTCAGCCGTATGCGGCGTTCCGTCGACGATGACGAATTTGGCATCCTTATACTTGTCCTGAGCGGCAAAGATCGCCGTTTCAAATTTAAAGCCCGGCGCCACGATAAATTTGTAGCCCGCATCGTAGAGATTGCCCATTTCCTTCAAATAATCCGCTTCCGTTGTTCCCGTTGGCCGTAAATATTTGGTTTCCAGTCCGAACTCGTCGCCTCCGCGCAAAATACCTTCCCAGGAACCCTGGTTAAACGATTTATCGTCAATCGTACCGGCGTCCGTTACCATGCCTACCTTAAATCCAGCCGGCTCGGCCGCGTTCCCGCCATTGCCTTCATTTGTTCCCGCGTTTGTATCCGAGCCGCCCCCGTTATTGCCGTTTCCGCATCCGGCCGCAAAGGCAGCCACTATCATAACCAGAACCAAAGTAAATAAACTTTTTTTCATTGTCTCTACTCCCCATCTCATATTTTTCACGGGCCTTGCTCTTTATTCTTCTCTAATCTCCCTTCCCCCATAATTGAACAATTGTAAAATCGCTAATTTGCCATTTGTTTGATCTGTATTAAATATAAAACTCATCACACTATTTGTAAACTAATATTACATATAAAATTTATTTTTCACTGTCGAATTTCAAGGAATTTAGGCGGGACAAATCGTATCTGTTTTAGCCTCTTGAGAACTCGATGCATAAATATGACATGTAAGTAACATTTTATTCACCATATCATTTACCTAATAGAGGATAAATAAGGAAAATTACAGTTGATTATGAATACCCCGCAAGCCATGACGAATAAACGTTTGCCGGTTCGACAAACGCAAATGTTGTAGGATGGCAGCCTGCACAGGCAGACGCTCGAAACCGTGAGGCTACTGTTTTTTATAATAATCCAGCAGCTCCGAGGTTACTTCAATCAGCCTTTCGTGCAGGGAGCGAGGTTCCACGATCCGGACTGACCGCCCATACAGCATGAGCAGATGCGGAACCATCACAAGGGCTTTCTCTTCCATCCTCACATGGACATGGCGCTCCGAACGGTCGACGAGCATATGCCCGAACAGCCAATGATCGCATAAATCATTAATGGATTGCTCTATCCCTTCAATCCGGACGGAAACCAGATTTTCCGCATGCCCGGAGCGGGGAAGCAGATCCTGAAGAAGAAAGGCCCGCGCTGAAAAATCCTCCGGACGCTCGAACACAGCTCCGGTCCGGGAAATGCCGTGAATCCGGTCCACCCGGAAGCTGCGGACCGCCTGGCGGAGATGGCAGTAGCCGACGATATACCATTTGCCTTTCCACAGGACAAGGCCGTAAGGATCAATCGATCGCGGTTCGGGCTGCTTGCCGTGCGATTTCCTGTAAAGCATCAGCAGCGTAAAGCCGCCTGCCGCCGATAGCTCAAGCTCCTGCAGCACGGATTCTAATAAACCATTGTAGGGCGTGCTGATCACATCGATTCCCGCTTCATGGCGGTTGATCAGATTCAACTGTTCCTCATTGGTATACTTCTTCAGCTTCGCCACTGCGCTTGTCAGCGACTCGCCAAACGGATACCCCGCCTCCTGCGCGAAGATCGCCGCATGGATGAGGGCTTTCTGCTCATTCATGTCAAAAAGCAGCGGAGCCTCATTGAATTCGGTGAGCAGGCTGTAGCCGCCGTTGTGCCCCGAATCCGAGATGATGGGAACTCCGCTTGCGCATAGAGCATCAATATAACGATAGATGGTGCGTATATGGATTTCCAGCTTTTCCGCGAGCTCCCTGGCTGTAATCCGCTTCTTTGTTTTGAGCAGCCACAGGATGGACAGCATATTGTCGGCTTTTGACACGATTAATTCCCTCCCTAAATCCCTCCTGAGGAGGGACCCCAAGGGCCCCGGCCCTCTGGACACCCGGAATGGCATAACGTCTGTGTTACAGAGAATCGCTTGTTAGCTACAGCCTGCATAGATCGTTTTCGTCCCTTGCGGGACACACTTCCATTTAACGCTCCCGTGCCGCCTGGTGGACTTCGTCCCATCATAACGTTGGCGGGAGTGAGATGCGTTTATGATTGTTTCCCTCCCTAAATCCCTCCTGAGGAGGGACCCCAAGGGCCCCGGCCCTCTGGACAC
>NZ_JBWDNU010000006.1:0-482254 GCF_056269365.1 Paenibacillus sp. JT22N12
TAACGAAGAACGGATTCAATTAAAATTAAACAAACTGACGCCGGTTGAGTACCGACGCCAGCTCATAGCCTAGGGCTTTTTTCATTGTCTACAAATTTGGGGCTTGACCAGAACGTGTACAGGGAGGATTTGCATGCCATAGATCAATACATTTTATTGTTAGTCATAATCCAGACCGAACCGGCAACGATCGTAATGACAATGACGAGGCCGAAGATCAGGGTCATCAGGTTGTAGCGCGGCCCTTTCTCATCGCGCAGATGCATGAAGAAGAGGAGCTGGACCGCAAACTGCAGGATGGCTGTTCCGATCAGCAGAACCCGTGCCGATGTGCCTTCAAGCCATCCGTTCAGCACGACCATGAGCGGGATGATCGTCAGAACGATGGAGAGGAGGAAGCCGATCGTATAGGACTTCAGCGAGCCATGACCGCCTTCGTGTCCGTGACTGCCATGCGCGTCGTGTGCGCCTCCGCTGTGCTGTGCCATGTCACATCACCCCCATCAGATAAACGATCGTGAAGACGAATATCCAGACGACATCGAGAAAATGCCAGTACAGGCTCGTAATGTTCACCTTGCGCCGCGTCACGGGTGTGATGCCGTAGCGGGCGAGCTGAATCATGATGCCTGTAATCCAGACGATGCCGACTGTAACATGAATGCCGTGCGTGCCGACCAGTACGAAGAAGCTGGAGAAGAATGCGCTCGAGCTGATTGTATGGCCTTCATGAATGAGCTTCAGAAACTCGGTCACTTCAAGTCCGATAAAAGTTGCGCCAAGCAGCACGGTGACGATCAGCCAGCCGATCAGACCTTTGCGGCTGCCGGCGTTCATTGCGAGCACCGCCAGACCGCTGGTGAAGCTGCTGGTCAGCAGGATAAACGTTTCGGCGATAATGCCTGGCATTTCGAATATTTCCTTCGGACCGGGACCACCCGCGTGATTGCCGTGCAGCACCACATATGTTGCAAACAGCGTAGCGAACAGAACGCAGTCGGTGATCAGGAAGATCCAGAAGCCAAACTGGCGAAGCTCCTCCTGATTGACATGTCCGTCATGGCCGTCCGCATGCGAGTGGACCTGTGCTTGAGTATGATTGCCGGCGTGTGCCATCAGGAAGACCTCCTAGCCGCAGCTTCTGTGCGTTTGATTTCGTCCACCGGAATATTATACTCGGTGTTGTAGTTGAACGAGTGTGCCAGCATCGTCGCTACGACGCCGATGAAGCCCGGGATAGCGATCCATAGCCAATGAAACACGAGGCCGAAGCCGACAAGAAACCAACAGGCGGCCTGGATGAACGGAATCGCCGAGTTCTTGGGATAATGGATTGGCTCAAGCGGCGGCTTGGGAAGAGGCGCATGACCGGCAGCCAGACGCTCCTTCTCTTCCCACCAGGGCTCGCGGTCCGTGACGACCGGGATCACCGCGAAGTTGTAGAGTGGCGCCGGTGAAGGAATCGACCATTCCAGCGTGCGGCCGTTCCACGGATCGCCCGTCGTATCCTTCTCCATGAATTTGATGCTGTGGGCAATCTGCCACACCTGGAACAGGAAGCCAAGTCCCATCAGGAAGCCGCCGATTGTCGATGTGAAGTTGAGTCCCCACCAGCCGGTATCCCAGCCATAGGAGCTGACGCGCCGCGTCATGCCGTCCAGACCGACGAAGTATTGCGGGATGAAGCAGACGTAGAAGCCGATATTCCAGATCCAGAAGGCCCATTTGCCAAGCTTCTCGTTCAGCTTGAAGCCGAACATTTTTGGCCACCAGTAATACAGGCCCGCGAAGTAGCCGAAGGCGACGCCGCCGATCAGCACCTGATGGAAATGGGCGATCAGGAAGTAGCTGTTATGGAATTGAAAGTCCGCCGGAGCGACTGACAAGAGCACCCCGGTCATTCCGCCGATGACGAAGCACGGTATGAAGGCGATTGTCCATAGCATCGGCGTCGAGAAGCTGAGACGGCCGCGGTACATCGTAAACAGCCAGTTGAAGATTTTTACACCTGTAGGAATCGCGATAATCATAGTCGAGATGGCGAAGAACGTATTGACGTTCGCGCCGGAGCCCATCGTGAAGAAATGATGAAGCCATGTGAAGAATGACAGCAGGCTGATGCTCATCATGGCGAATACCATTGATTTATAGCCGAACAGCCGCTTTTTGGAAAATGTCGAGACAATCTCCGAGAATATGCCGAAGGCCGGGAGGACAACGATATAAACCTCCGGATGTCCCCACATCCAGATCAGATTGACATACATCATGGCGTTGCCGCCGCCGTCCATGGTGAAGAAGTGGGCGCCGAGGAAGCGGTCAAGAAACAGCAGCGCCAGCGTAATGGTCAGAATCGGGAAGGCAAAGATGATCGTGATGCTGCTCGTTAGCACGGACCACGTAAACATCGGCACCTTCGACCAGGTCATGCCGGGAGCGCGCATTTTGATAATCGTGACGACAAAGTTGATGCCTGTCATCAGCGACCCGATACCGGAAATCTGGATACCCCAGATATAGAAGTCCTGGCCGACGCCGGGGCTTCCCGTTATCTCCGACAGCGGTGGATACGACAGCCAGCCTGCGTCCGGCGAGCCTCCGATGATAAATGACATATTGAACAGCATTGCGCCGATGAAGAACAGCCAGAAGCTGAGCGAGTTCAGGAACGGGAAGGCGACGTCGCGCGCTCCGATCTGCAGCGGCACTGCAATGTTGAACAAACCGAACATAAGGGGCATTGCCATGAAAAGAATCATAATGACGCCATGCGTTGTAAATACCTGATTATAATGCTCCGGCGTCAGGAATTTCATGTCCGGAAAGGCGAGCTGCGTCCGCATCATCAGCGCGTCGACGCCGCCGCGGAACAGCATCAGCAGGGAGGCGATGATATACATGATGCCGACCTTCTTGTGGTCGACGGTAGTGAGCCATTCAGTCCACAGCCAGCCCCATTTCTTAAAGACCGTTAATGCGAACACGATGGCGATGGTCGTCATGGCGATCGCGACGTCCGCTCCGTATATAAGCGGATCGCCCGTCACGAAAAACCAGGACAGAAAGTCTTTGATTTGTTCGAACATATGCGTGGATGCCTCCCTTTTCTAGTGGTTATGACCCGTACCTGCGGCATCGGCGTCTTCGTGCTCCATATTCATATCCATATCCATGTCTTCCATGCCGTCGTTCGTTCCCGGCTGCGGGTTCAGATCGGGCGCCAGCTGGCCGCCTTCGTCCTCTTCCGTATGCAGCTCGCTGAGCGTCGTCGCCTTGCGGCCAAGACCGCCCTCTGCGCCGCGCGACATCGAGTAGTTATGTACGATGCGCTGGAACAGACCGTCGGAAACGGAGGCATACGTAAGAATAGGGGAGGTACCCGGCTTAACCAGCTGTTGGTACGAATCGTCCGTCAGCGCGCCGCCTTTTGCCTTGACGTCCGTCACCCAGACATCAAAATCGCTGCGTTTAACGGCCTTGGTCGTGAAGGCCATCTTGGCAAACTCGCGTCCGGTGAAATTCGCGCCTGTCCCAAGATATTCGCCTGGCTCATCCGCCTGCAAATGCAGCGTCGTCTGCATGCCGGACATGGTATAGATCATCCCGCCAAGCTGCGGCACCCAGAATGAGTTCATCGGTCCATCGGACGTCAGCTCGAACTTGACGGGCGTATCTTCGGGAATAACCAATGTATTAACGGTCGCGATGCCCTGCTCCGGATACTGGAACAGCCATTTCCAGTCCAGCGAGGTAACCTGCACCGTAATGGGCGCAACATCCGACTTCAGCGGCTTGGCGGGATCCAGCCTGTGCGTATAGATGCTGGTCACTACCGCCAGCAGGGCGATTGCGAGAATCGGAATTCCCCACCAGATAATCTCCAGCTTCGTACTGTGCTCCCATCTTGGCTGATAGGACGCTTTTCTCTCGGGCCTATCCCTGTAACGCCATACGATCCACGCTGTAATTGCGATTACCGGAACCGCGATGACGAGGCAGAGCAGCATTGCGAAGTAGATCAAATCCCGCTGCTGTTCGCCAATCGGGCCTTTCGGGTCGAATACGACCATGTTGGTACAGCCGGAAGCCATGACCGTGCTTACGGTCAACAGGCCGACCACGGCAAGATGCCGAATACCTTTCGCTACGTTCATCTTTTTCTCATCTCCCTACATTCCCATCTTACCCATCCTATCAGCGAGGATTCCCCCCAGGCAGGATAATTATCACAAAATTGAACCCTTGTGAAAATAATAACATGTTCTCTTTCCTGCGTATCGCTTGTTAACAAAGGCGTCATCAGACCGTCGAATTTCCGTAATAAATCGTTCAACATTTCGACGCAATTCAGACTTATGTAAAATTTACCCTTAATCCACCCGTACGAAAAGGACCCCTGCACCCGGCGGCGTGAAAATCATGATTTTCCAGACAGGTCCCGAAATAAATGGAAAAAGGCTGCTCCCATTGAAGGAAGCAGCCAGTAAAGGTGCGTTCTGATCTACAAATCATTCTCCGCCTCGGATTTCCGTTTGTGAACAAGGTTCATGGCTGTACCGATCGTGTACGTGAAGACGCTACCCACCAGAAACCCGATACCCATCATCAGCAGCATGTTATTGTCGCTGAAATGACCGATATCAATCAGACATAAGACAACACCTACGCAAAGGGCTACCCAAGAGGCGACATGCATCGCGAAGAACAAAGATTTTCCTTCCCGTGCTGTCTGCCGTTCAGCAACTGCCGTTTTTGTCGACATATTAATTCACTTCCCCAATTTAGTTAGTTTGCAAGTATGCTTTCTTCTTATTATAACACCAATAAAGCGTTTGCGTTCAAAAAATGTTCAAATTTTGATCATAAAACAGACACTTTCTTTAAAAGCGGCATCTGCTGATGTATTACCTCTGTGACGATTATGCGAAACCGGTCTCTTGGCATGGAGACAATCCCTATGCGCTGAGGAGAAATTAAAAGTTAATCGACACCCCCAGCCTGCAGTTCTATTATGCTCATAAGCACAATAAAATATATGATGTTCTACATTTATAAATAAGATCAATATTTAACTAAAAAATCTTTTATTGTGTATTATATAATTATATAATATGTATTATATATGACTTATTGGGAGGTTAAAAAAAGGAAACGGAAATGTAATCGGCATAATCCGCTTGCAAAGCGCAGGGAAGTTGTCCGGACAAAACTTAGGGAGGGTTTCGGTTATGCTGTCAAAGCCTGGTCAAATCAACTTGGGAAGTATTGTTTGCCAATATTGCGGAAGGCTGATTGATACGGTGGATGCGAGCAGAGTGAGAACCTATCATGGAATATGCAGCCCTGGCGGCTGCCTGGCGGATAGTGGCGAAGAAGAGTCTGATTCGAATTCGAATTCCTATTCCACCGTCCTCGTTATCAAGAGATGACAATTCAAGCGCAGGCCTCCCATTTGACCGGGAGGCTTTTTTCTTCGTCTCGTTATGATACGAACCGCAGTTTGCTCAAGCGATTTGCGTTCCGAAGTGCTGCCCAAATGTCCGCAGTCGCACCTCCGATATACCAATAGGCGAAACCGGCGGCTTTTTCATTCAAGGACTGGACATATTTCAAGGTTAAAGAACGGCTGTCTTCGAGCCATATGTTATGGATGACATGATTATTCGTGTATACCGCTGTATATTGTCCTACTGATGGATCCCATTTCAGCGATGAGAAGATGGGGAGCAGCTGCTCCTGATCAGGAAGCTCGATATCCTCCGATAGAACCTTTCCTGCCTCGATACGCCAATCTCTCGTGAATAATGGCATGCCGACAATTAATTTGGAAGGAGATGAAATTTCTTTGTTGATCTGCTTCACACCTTGAATAAACCAGGGGAGAGAGGCAACCGAGCCCATCACGCTCGAACCTGCCCAATGCTCTTCATAATCCATAAGAACCAGGTAATCAGCGCTTGCGCTTAATGCCGCATAATCAAAGGGCTGGCTCCAGTCCGTATTTGAATCCGGCGGCACGTCGATGGATATCACTTTCCCGGCCGAATGGAGGCGGGTTCCCAGGTCTTTGACGAATGCGGTCAACAAATCCCGGTCGTCCGGGTCCACGTTTTCGAAATCAAGGTTGAATCCGTCCAATTTATACTGTGATGCGTAATTGACAAGCTGCGTAATAACTGAATTTTTATAGACGGTTAAAAATAAATGGAGGACCTCGGCATTCGAACGGTTCCCTACAAGAGCCCACACCTTTTTCTGCTTCGCATGCGCCCATTCCACAAGCTCCGGTTCAATGGAAACGGTCAAAGCGCCATCTTTTCCCATAAAAAACCATCTTGGAGAAATAACGTTGATTGTACTTTCCATAACATGCTGTTTAAATTCCGCCGTACTGTCCATGTACTGCCATCCTATCTGAATAGGCGCAGATGTTTGCGGGATCGTTCGGAGCTTGTCCGAAATCCGGTTCAAAATGGCCGCGGCTTCTTCACGGGTCAAGCTTTGCCCCGGGTGGAAGTATTGACCGTCGCCCCCCATAATGCCTGCATGGATGATTTCGTTCACTGATTCGGCTGCCCAAGGCGATATGGACGCTTCATCCAGGAACGGATTTGTTTGTGAAACGGGAGCCTGCCTGGTTGCCCTTGCAAGAATAACTGCCGCTTCTTCTCTTGTTATTGTTTCATTTGGAGCAAACTTTTTTTCACTCTTTCCAATAATGAGGCCTAGATTATTCGCAGCAAACACCCATCCGTAGAACCAGGCCGATTTCTTGACGTCATCGAAGCCGGGGATCGAATTATGTACTTGCTCCAAGCCTAATACGCCTGCGAGCATCTTTACGAACTCCGCCCGGGTGACCGTTTTGGAGGGCTCAAATAATCCGGCGCCTGTTCCGTTAATGACTTGTTTATTGTAAAGGGACAGGATATCGTTTTTTGCGAAACTCTTATTTATATCAGTAAAGACTGCATGGGCGGCTTCAGCCCGCACATTCCAAGAAAAGGCAATAATAAGTGCCAGAATAGTAACGGCCAATCTCTTCACATTCATCTCCTCCAAGTTATAAGCATAGCAAAAATAGATTGCTATTACCTTTATAACATTATGGAAAAAGAGGTCTGTTTCTGGCCCTATTAACAGTATGGGAGGAAACCGGATATGTATGCGCTTAATCTTTTAACCGTGGTACAATATAGAGCAGCGATTTTAATTTGAAACGAGGAGTGTCAGCCATCATGAAAACGATACGCTTTGGCATTATTGGATGCGGCAATGTGACAGAAATCAAGAGCGGTCCTGGCTTCCAGAAAGCCGGAGGTTCGGAGCTCGTCGCTGTCATGCGGCGAAATGCCGGGCTCGCGGAAGACTACGCCCGAAGGCATGGCGTGCCTCGCTGGTATACGGATGCGCAGGAGTTAATCGACGATCCGGAGGTCGATGCGGTGTATATCGCGACACCTCCCGGCTCGCATCTGGAGTATACGCTCGCGGCGGCGAAGGCGGGCAAGGCGGTTTATGTGGAGAAGCCGATGGCGCTGAACGCCAGCGAGTGCAGTGCGATGATTGCGGCTTGCCAAGAGGCGCAGGTGCCGCTTTATGTGGCTTTTTACCGGCGGGCGCTGCCGCGCTTCCTTAAAGTCAAGGAGCTGCTGGAAGCAGGCGCGATCGGCGACGTTCGTTATGCGGCAACGGTGCAATACCAGCCCGCTCCGCAAACGGAAGGCGGCGAGCTTCCATGGCGGCTGCAGCCGGAGCTTTCGGGCGGCGGGCTTTTTTTCGATTTGGCCAGTCATACGCTTGATATCCTTGATTTTCTGCTGGGTCCCATCGCAGAAGCGAAGGGGATTGCATCCAACCAGCAGGGGAAGTTTGCCGGTATCGAGGATATCGTCACCGGTACATACCGGTTTGAGAACGGCGTGCACGGGTCGGGCACCTGGTGTTTTTCCGCTTTTGCACGGGAGGATCGTAATGAGATTGTCGGCTCGAAGGGCAGACTGAGCTTCTCCACATTCGGCCATGAGCCGATTCGGCTCGACACGGCAAGCGGAACAGAGGAGTTTCCGTTCGATTCCCCGCAGCACATCCAGCAGCCGCTTATTCAAACGTTGGTTAACGATTTGCTCGGATTGGGCGTTTGCGCCAGCACCGGGGGTTCGGCGGCCCGTACGAATCGGGTGATGGACGAGCTCGTGAAGGGATTTTATCTGGATAACAAGGAATGAACACGTTTGTGAGTGTCAGGAGAGAGGTTAGGAACGCTAATCAGGTCATAGGAGAGAACTAGCCCTTGGAGGACAATATGTTGAATGTAACGTATAGGAAATTAGTGATCGAAGAGTGTGAACGAATCAATGATATGAATCCATCACAATATATAAAAAAAGCGTGGAGAGAAGTGAATGGAACACGCCAGTTAGTCGAGATCAATTATCAGGATTCCGGCTGGGCTGATGGGTACGATCATCATTTCAACCGCTTGAGAGCTACTATTTTAAGTGAAGGCGCTGCCATAGGTGCTTTTGATGAAAGCGGCAAATTAATAGGTTTCGCAGCAATAAATCGTGAGTTCATTGGTGAACATGTTAAATACGTTTTATTGGACCAATTATTTATTTCATTAGAGCATAGAAATAAGGGAATTGGTAAGAAGCTATTCTTGATCGTTGCAGAAATAGCGAGAGAGTGGCAAGCAGATAAATTATTTATTTGTGCTGGTTCTGCCGAGGAAACCGTTGCGTTTTATTTTGCGCTCGGCTGTAAAGAGTCGGCAGAAATAATTAAGAAATTTTATGAGAACGATCCAAGAGATTATCAATTAGAATTTCTGCTTCAATAGAACGGTCTATTAACCTGACAGCAGCGAGGGCAAGTAATTTCAAGGGCTGCTGCATGTCGTAAAGGGTATTGGATGGAGATGTGTAAACTGAAAATGGAAATAAAGAAGGACAAACCGATTCTGTAATGGGTTTGTCCTTTTTCATTTAAACAATTATACCTCCAGATGGGAACCAATTGCTTAAATGCGAGAACCTTCTTTCATGCTCAGCCTTGTCCTCGCTTCCATACCGTCCGATCCGGACGGTTTTTTGCCGTATTAAGAAAATACTAAATTCAGTCCAATTTTTGCTTATACTCTCAGGAAGAAACATGCCTGAGCGGCCAAAGGAAGGCGCAGCAAGCTTCTTCATGCAGATAGATCTTCTAAAGAAGAGGACAATTTCAGACTGCAAAAGCCAAGTTTCACTCATTCTTGTCTGCGCGCCGTTACGGTAACATGAATGCAGGCAAGCCGCAGAATAGTATAGGAGAGAGGTGAATTTAAGTGGGCAGTATTGCATTTCATCATGTATTCAAGCGATACAAAGGCGAATCCCGCCCGGCCGTCAACGATTTTCATCTGTCCATCGAGGAAGGAGAGTTCCTCGTGCTGGTCGGGCCTTCAGGCTGCGGCAAATCGACGACGCTCCGCATGCTGGCAGGCCTCGAGGAAATCAGCAGCGGGGAGCTGTACATCGACGGGAAATACGTTAATTACGTTTCTCCCAAGGACAGGGATATCGCGATGGTGTTTCAGAATTACGCTTTGTATCCCAATCTGACAGTATTCGAGAATATCGCGCTTGGACTGAAGCTGCGCAAAACGGCGAAATACGAAATTGAGCTGCGGGTAAACCGTGTGGCCAAAATTTTGGAGATATCGCATCTGCTGGAGCGCAAGCCAAGCCAACTGTCCGGCGGCCAAAAGCAGCGGGTTGCGCTGGGCCGCGCGATCGCCCGAGAGCCGCAGGTATTCCTGATGGACGAGCCGCTCTCCAATCTGGACGCCAAGCTCAGAGCCCAGACGCGCGCTGAAATCATCAAGCTGCAGAGCGACCTCAAGCGGACGATGGTCTATGTCACCCACGACCAGGTGGAGGCGATGACGATGGGAACGCGGATCGTCGTCATGAAGGATGGGATTATCCAGCAGGTTGCACCGCCCAGGCAGCTATACAGCGAACCGGCCAACCTGTTCGTCGCCGGCTTCATCGGATCGCCGCAAATGAACTTCATTGACGGCACGATGCTGCGCGAAGAGGGAGGGCTCTATTTCTCCAACAAACGGATGAAGCTGCTGCTCCCCGATACGTTTAATGCCCAATTCGGGGGCAGGCTGAGGTCCGGGCAGAATGTCGTGCTCGGAGTGCGTCCGGAGAATGCCTTCCTGAAGGCTGAGCTTTCCGGTGACGGGAATGGGGTAGAGGACAGGGACTTCGTACCTGCCACCGTGCAGATGATGGAAGCGACAGGCGCCGATTCCTATGTGTATGCTTTGATCGGGGAAACCAGGATCATTGCACGCACGGACCCCGAGATCATATACAGGCCGGGCGATAAGCTCCTTGTCGGCTTTAACATGAACAAGGTGCACTTCTTCGACGAAAATACGGGTATTTCCCTCGCGGCCGGAGGAGATGAGGAATGAGGCAGTCCGGAGGTTTACGCATCTTCCGCATCCCGGGATTTACCCGGATCGCCATCCGGCTGCTGTTGGTTGCGGCAATCGCATTCGGCGGGTATCACTGGTTCTCGGGCAAGAAATCGGTCAGCTACGCTTCGAATGTAAGCGCTTCCCAATTGATGGCTTTCAAGGATTCCGGCGCGGAGCTGCCTTATGTCAAGGAGATGATGAATCATCCCGCCGAAGCATTGGACTTGCAGCCGATTATGATCGATCCGGCAGCTTATACCCTTGCAGCTGCGGAAACGAAGCTCGCAGCGGAGAACGGGCCGGATGGAGCCATACTGAATTGGAACGGTGCGGAAGGCTGGGTGGAGTGGAGGTTCAACGCCCCAACGGCAGGATGGTACGAGCTTCATCTGGATTACAAACCGCTTGCCGGAGGCAACACATCCGCAGTCCGCGGAGTACAGATCGACGGACGCTTTCCTTTTCTCGAATCGGAGCACATCGAGCTGGAGAGAAACTGGAAGGACGCCAAGTATCCTTACGACCGCAATGAGGCCGGCATGCAGATCCGCCCGCAGCAGACTGAATTGATCGGATGGACAAACAAAGCCGTGTCGGTTTATACCGCATCCTCAAGACCCCTCCTGTACCGGCTCGAGCAGGGGGAACATACCTTGAGACTGGTTGGCGAGAGGGAACCGATTGCGCTGCGCGCAATCACGTTCCAGGCTCAGACGCCGCTACCGTCCTATGCGGAATACGAAATGGCGCATCCGGTCCCCGCCGCACAGGAGAACTGGTACGGCTTGACCGAAGCGGAGCAGTTCGAACGGAAATCCGGCTTGACGATCCAGACGGATCATTGGTCAGAGCCTTATATTTCGCCGGATCCGAAAGGCCGGATCACCTACAATGTGCTCGGCGGGCAGAGATGGCGTGTGCCTGGCGAGTGGGTCGAATGGGAGATGACAGTGCCGGCTGACGGCTATTATGAGATTGATTTGAAAAATGTTCAAAATTATCGTCCCGGCTTCAAGGCTTATCGTACGATCGAGATCGACGGCAGGACGCCATTCAAGGAAATGCTTCACTTCGGCCTCGACTTCACGAAGGAATTCGCAATTACAACGCTCGCAGACTCGCAAGGCAAGCCTTTCCGGTTTTATCTTGAACAAGGAACCCATACGATCCGGATGATCGCGGATTCGTCGGAGCTGCAGCCGATTACATTGGCTCTGAAGGACACGCTGTCGCAGATTGCGGCTTTCGACCAGCATATCCGGCTCATTACCGGCAACTACAGCAAATCGGCATTCGATGCCAATATGGATTCCACACGCACCTGGGATATGGTCAAATTCGACCCTGCTGCAGCCGCGAAAATACAAGCGTTCATCCAGCGGTTATCCGATATCCGCGAATATATCAATGGCTTGAACGGCAGAAATTCCGACTTGTCGGAAGCGATCAAAGACTCGGTTGACCTTCTGGACAAGATGCTGGCGGACGTGAACGAAATCCCGAACAAGATCAACGATTTCGCGACCATCCAGAGCAATATCGGCAATTGGATGTCCACGCTGACCCAGCAGCCGCTGCTGCTTGATTATCTTGTCCTGCGCACGCCGGATACCAGAACCGGACTGAAGGTGCCTACAACACTGTCGAGAATTCCTTACACCCTCACGGATTTCGCCCGTTCCTTCTACATGGATTACGATCTGAGCAGCAGCAATGAAGACGGGGCATTGACAGTATGGGTGCAGCGGGGACGCGATTACGTCGATCTGCTGCAGGAGATGGTGAACCAGGATTTCACGCCGAAGACGGGCATTCAGGTCAATATCAATCTGATGCCAAATCCGAACATGCTCATTCTGGGAAATGCCGCCGGTGACGTGCCGGACGTCGCCTTGGGAATCGGCGAAGCGACACCGGCCGACTATGCGATGCGGGATGCGGTGGAGGACTTGTCGAAGTATCCGGGGTTTGAAGAGGTGAACAAGCGGTTCATCCCCGGAGTCAGCCGCGCGCTCACGTACAACGGCGGAACGTACGGGGTTCCCGAGGTCCAGAACTTCCAGATCCTGTTCTACCGCTCGGACATCCTGGAGAATCTGCACCTGAAGGTTCCGGATACGTGGGATGATGTCTTCGATATCCTGCCGACGCTGCAGGAGAACGGAATGACGATGAATTTTCCGAAAGGCGATTTCTCGACGCTCTTCTTCGAGAACGGCGCCGAGCCCTACGCTGCGAACGGGCTTAGGACCGATTTGATGAGCGATGACGGCCAGAAGGCATTCAAAATGTGGACGGAACTGTTCACGAAATACAATTTACCGATCGACATTCCGGCCTTCTTCCAGCATTTCCGCGATGGGGACATTCCGATCGGAGTATCGGATTTTAATACGTATGTGCAGCTGCTCGTAGCCGCTCCGGAGATTACAGGCCATTGGAAAATAGCTCCCCTCCCGGGCATCAGACAAGCGGATGGCAAGGTTGCCAGATGGTCGCCGCAAGGGCTGTCTGCCGCCATGATCATGAAGAAGAGCGGGCAGAAGGACGCAGCCTGGGAATTTCTGAAGTGGTGGACTTCGGGCGAGGTGCAGGCCCGGTACGCGAATGACATTGAATCGTTCTACGGCCTCGAATTCCGGTGGAACACGGCGAATGTAGAAGCGATGCAATCGCTGAACTGGCCCGGCGAAGATTTGAAAGCGCTGCGGGAGCAAGCCCGCTGGGCCAAGAATATGCCCAATGTTCCGGGGTACTACTTCCTTGGCAGGGAGATGGAATTCGCCTGGAACCGCACGGTATTTGACGGCATGCCCGCCGTGGAGTCCCTGGAGCAGGCGCAGCTGTCGCTGCAGCGCGAAATGGACAGCAGGCAGAAGGATTTCGGCATAAAAGGAAGGGACCTGCAGGTCCCGCAAATCCACGAACCTTACGAATGGGAGGAACCGGACTCATGAAGACAGAGCTTTCTCCCGGCATGAAGGCACAGCGGTCCTCGGCGATTAAGCTGAATTTGAACCGTTTCTGGATGGACATCCGGCGCGACGCCTTTTGCTACCTGTTCCTTGCACCGTTCCTGATCTGCTTCCTCGTGTTCATCGTTATTCCGGTGGCGATGGCTGCGACGCTCGGCTTCACTTCATATGACGGCTTCGGATCGCTGCATTTCATCGGCTTCGACAATTACATCGGGCTGGTTACGCAGGACATTATATTCCTGACCAAAGCGCTGCCGAACACCTTCTTGTTTGCCCTAATCGTCGGTCCTGGCGGTTATGTGCTGGCCTTTCTGTTCGCCTGGCTGATCCATCAGCTGCCGATCAAAATCAGGGACTACTACACGCTGGCCTTCTACGCGCCTTCGATGGCCGGAGCCGTGGCATTGTCGGTCGTGTGGATTGCCGCCTTCAGCGGCGACCGCGTCGGTTACGTCAACCAGTTTTTGCTTGGAATGGGGTGGATCGAAGCTCCGATCGTCTGGCTTCAGGATCCCAAGTACCTGATGATTATCATGATCGTCGTCTCCTTATGGGTTAGCTTCAGCGTCGGCTTTCTCGCGATGCTGGCCGGGCTGCAGACGGTAAACCGCGAGCTGTACGAAGCCGGCCGCATCGATGGCATCTCGAACCGGCTTCAGGAGGTGTTCTATATCACCATTCCTTCCATGAAGCCGCAGCTGCTGTTCAGCGCCGTCATGACGATCGTCTCGACGCTCAAAGCGGGCAGCATCTCCACGCAGCTGACGGGAATGGCGATCACCCCCCAGTACGCGGGACATCTCATCATCAACCATATTGACGATTACGCATTCATTCGATTCCAGCTTGGCTATGCTTCGTCTATTTCGGTCATGCTGCTGATCGTCAGCTATTTTGCCATGAGATTCGCTTACCGGCTGTTCGGATCGAAGGAGGAACTATAAAACGATGATTCGAAGACTCCGCAGAACGTCGCCGTTTCAGATCACTCTTGTCACCGTCTTTACCGCGCTTGCGGCCTTTATGTCGCTGCCGATCATTTTCATCCTGAACCATGCCTTCAAGCCGCAGAATGAGCTTTTTCTGTTTCCTCCGCGCTTTTTCGTGCAGAATCCGACGTTTCGCAATTTCGAATCGCTGTTTCTTCACGCATCGAATGCGACGGTTCCGTTTACCCGTTATCTGTTCAATAGTATGGTCGTGGCGGCATTGACGCTGATCAGCGTTATCATCGTCAGCACGATGGCGGCTTATGTGCTCGCCAAATACCAATTTCATTTTAAACATCTGATCATGGCGCTCATTACGCTGTCGCTGATGTTCGCGCCGGAGACGGTAGCGATTCCGCGATATCTCATCATCAATGGAATCGGGCTGAACAACACGTATTTCGGGCATGTTCTGCCTGCTCTGGCTTCGCCGGTCGCGGTGTTCATGCTGGTCGGTTTCGTCTCGCAGATTCCGAACGATCTGGTGGAGGCAGCCAAGATTGACGGGGCCAGCCACTTCGGCATTTTCATCCGTATCGTGCTGCCGCTCTGCGTGCCCGCCATCGCCACCATCTCGATCTTCACGTTCCAGGGCGTGTGGGGAGATGTGGAGACATCGACCTTGTTCATGCAAAAAGAGTCGATGAGGACGCTGGCTTTCTATGTCAACAGCCTGCTCAGCGGACTCCAGAACAATGTGGCCGGTCAAAATATGGCCGCCGCTGCCGGTCTGCTTATGTTTATTCCGAACCTGCTCATATTCCTGCTCTTCCAGCGGAGAGTGCTGGAGACGATGGTTCATTCCGGAATCAAGTAATTTCATCAGCAAAGGAAGTCTGAAGCGATGAAGAAATGGATTGCTTGCCTGCTTGTGGCAGCGACGGCCTTGCTTGCCGTGCCTGATACCATGTATGCCCGGCTTCCCTATATAACCAGCTATTTCGACAGCAACCAGTCCTCGTGGTTCCGGATTCAGCCGATTTATACGCCGGCCGATGCCTATTCCGCCCGCTTCGGAGAGCCAGTCGATCTGCATGTGGCAGCGGACGATAAGGTGTATGTGGCCGACAAGGAGCTGGGCCAGGTCATCGTGCTGAACAATGACGGTTCGCTGGAGAGGACGATTGGAGATAAGGAAGGAATCGGGCAGCTCAGCTCGCCCGAGGGTGTATTCGTCACCCCGGAAGGCCTTGTTTATGTGGCGGATGCCGGCAATCAGCGAATTGCGGTGTTCGATTCGGACGGCGCGTTCGAACGCGAATACAAGAAGCCGGATTCGGCTCTGCTGGGCTCCGAGCACTTTGTGCCGAACAAGCTCGTCGTCGACCGCCGCGGCGTGATGTACATCGCGCTGAATTCCTCCTATCAAGGTCTCGTCCGTCTGAACGGCGATGGAGAGTTCATGGGCTATTTCGGCGCCAACAAGGCGCAGCAGACGCTGCTTAACTGGCTGAAGAAGCTGATTCTCAACAAGGAGCAGCTGGCGAAGGAGACGGCCAGCCTGCCCCGACCAATTACGAATATTTCGCTGGATGACGATGGCTTCATCTATACGTCAACAGCGGCCGGCTTCGGCCAGGGAGCGATCCGCAAGCTGAATGCCGGGGGCGTGGACGCCTTCAAGAACAAAACACTGGAGAACGGCCACGGCATTGTGGATATGGCGGTCGACAAGGACGGGTTTCTGTACAATGTCGATCTGGATTCGGAGCGAATCAATCTGTACGACCGCAGCGGCAATGCGCTGTTTGCGTTCGGGCTCGTCGACAAGGAGACGCAGCAGTACGGCGTCCTCGGTTATCCGACAGGCATCGGCGTCGATTCGCATAATGGAATTTGGATATCCGACAGCCTGACCAAGACCGTGCACAAATACGTCCGTACCGAATTCGGCAGCGACGTCCTCCAGGCGCTCGTGCTCTACACGGATGGCAAATATGAAGAGAGCAAGCCTTACTGGGACCGGGTTTACGCCCGCAATGACATGTACAACGGCACGTTCCAGGGGCTCGGCAAGGTTTACCTGCATGAGAATAATGACGGCGAAGCGCTGAAGTTCATGAAGACGGCATTCGATACGGACGGTTATTCCAAAGCGTTCTGGCAAATTCGGCTGGAATGGCTTCAGGCACACTTCGTTGTCCTGTTCCTATGCCTGGTCGGGCTAGGACTGTTGATCCATTTCGGTATGAAGGGAATCCGCAGGCTCCTGCGCAGACATCCGCTTCCACCAGCATGGAGCAGGCCGCTTGCCGATCTGCGGAACTTCGGTTATGTCATGATTCATCCCTATCAGGGCTTCTACCGACTGAAGGAGGCGCGTGTCGCGCCGTGGATTATCATCCTCCTTCTGGTCGCGGTATTCGGGGTCAAGCTGGCGACGATCTATGGGACCGGCTTCCTGTTCCATCCCGTCGATCTGATGGAGATCAACCTGCGGAATGAGCTGGGCCTGTTCGTGCTTCCATGGCTGACCTGGATCATCGCCAATTATCTCGTATGCAGCGTCAAGGACGGCGAAGGGAGGTTCAGGGAGGTCATTCAAGGCAGCACTTATGCGCTCGCGCCTTACTTGTTCTTCTCCATTCCAATCGTGATTCTGTCCAATATCGTTACGCTGGATGAGAAAGTAATTATCGGCTCCCTGAACTCCGCGATGGTGCTGTGGCTTGGGGTGATGTTCATCGTCATGACCCAGGTGATTCATAATTTCGATTTTCTGGAGACGCTCAAAAATACGGCTGTCACCGTATTCACGATCGGCACGATCTGGCTGTTCGGCTTCATCGTGTTCGGTCTGTCCTTCAACCTGTACGATTTCTTCTATCAGCTCTACAAAGAGGTGAGTTTCTATCAATAACGTTATCAAGCGGCAATCCCTTCGGGTAAAGCTGATATCCGTGATCGTGCTTGCTGCCGCTGTGCTGCTGCTGATCGTCATTCCGGCCCGCGGCGGAGGGCCGTCCCCGGAGGAGACATTTGCAGACGCGGGTATCGACGTGCCGGAGCCGGTTCATGCGCCGCTGTACGACGGAGAAGCGTGGAAGCCGGCAGCGGGGGCAGACGGATACGCACTGGCAATGGAGAATGACAAATATGAGCTGTATGTCCGTCCTGACAATACGCAAATCGCCGTGGTCGACAACCGGACCGGCTATCGGTGGACCAGCAATCCCACCGGGCAGCAGTTGACCAAGGAAACCGTCAAAGGCCAGCTGCTCTCCAATCTGAAATCGACATTCATTCTGACATATGTCAAGACAAGCGGGGTGGATCAGACGATCAGGGAAGTGCTCAATGGAGATAGTCCCGGCACGCAAGCCGTGATGACCAGAACCGGTGCCGGACTTCAAATCGCTTACTCATTTCCGGAGAAGCAGCTTGGATTCGCCATTCAATACGAATTGTCGGACAAAGGGTTAAAAGTGCGCGTACCGGCGGACGGCATTCGGGAGGACGGGGAGTACGCCGTCTTCTCCCTCGACCTGCTCCCATATTTTGGCGCGGCGGCGGTGAATGAGGATGGCTATCTGTTCGTACCCGACGGCCCCGGAGGGCTCATCCGTTTCGATACCGCCCATGCGGATATCTCCAGAGGCTATATTCATGAGGTTTATGGATCGGAAATTACGAATACGGCCAATTGGACCCGGGCCGGGGAGCGGCGGGAAGATATTGCTTATCCGGTATTCGGCCTGAAAAAGGGCGATCACGCGTTCCTCGCCGTCCTGACCGGAGGAGACGATTCGGCCAATATAGCCGCCATGGCGCCCGGATTGAAATCGTCCTTCTTCAACATCTATTCCAGCCAGATCTACCGCGAGGAATATCTGTATCAGATGAGCCGGCTCGCCGCTCCGGCCAAAGCGGTCCAGAAGCAGCTGCTCAACCGGGACCGCGAATTGGAATACCGGTTTCTGGGCGGGGAGGATGCCGATTACACCGGCATGGCCAACGCATACCGCGACTATCTGACAGAAACCGGCCGATTGAAGGAAACGCTGAAGCCGGTCGATCACATTCCGCTGTATTTGAAGATCATGGGCGGCAATTATCAGATCGCCTTCAGCCAGGTGCAGTATGTGGCTGCGACTACTTTCCCCCAGGCGGCGGATATCGTCGACAGCCTGCGCAGCAAGGGAGTTGCGAATTCCAAAGTCATTTTCTACGGCTGGCAGAACCAGGGCGACTATAACATGGAGAAGCGCTTTCCGGTTGAACCGGCGCTTGGCGGAGAGTCCGCCGCTCAGGCGTTCGTGTCGAAGATGAAGGGGGAGGGAACCGACGTCTTCTTCCAGGACGACTTCGTCTGGTATGACGAGCACTCATCGACATCTGGCAAGAACTATGCCGTTCGGGCCATCGACGGTACCGCATTCATTGATGAAGGCTGGTACTTGGGCAAGCCGGTTCTGACCGTCGCAAATGCCGTGAGTACGATCGACAAGCTGAAGAAAATCGGTGTATCCGGCATTCATTACAACGGGCTTGGCGAGATCGTGTTCAACGATTATGAGCCTTCGGGGATCTTGACGCGAGAGTTCACGAAGAACGTATATGACGGTCTTCTGGCTTATACCAGAAAGACGCTCGGCTCGGCCGGCGTCACACGGGGCAATGCGTATACGATCGGACAAACGGATTATATCGATTATTTCCCCTATGATTCCAGCTATGATTTCATGATCGACGAGACCGTCCCGTTCTACCCGATCGTGCTGCACGGCTATGTGCCGTACTCGTTCGAGGAGGGCAATCTGCGGGACGATGCGGAGACGGAGTTTCTGAAGGCGATCGAATACGGGGCCGTTCCCTCGTTCTTCATCACGCATGACGATTCCCGCAAGCTGAAGAACACGGATGCTGATTTTCTCTACAGCAGCAGCTTCGCCAAATGGGAGAGCCGGATCGTCGAAGAGTACGGCAAATTCGATTCGCTCGCCAGCGTGTTCGCGCAGAAGATCATCCGTCATGAGAAGCTGTCCGCGAGCCGGTTCGCAACAACGTACGAAGACGGAACCCAAGTTATCGTCGATTACGGAACCAAAACGTTCGAGGTCGAGAAGGGAGGAGGCGCATGAGCGAGGTAAAAGCAAGCAAGAGGGATGCGCGTCTCTATCACTCGAAGCTTTACGGTACGGGATTGCTGTTCATGCTTCCGTGGATCATCGGCTTCTGCCTGTTTGTCGCCATTCCGATCGGCTGGTCGC
The DNA here is from genome assembly GCF_056269365.1 of Paenibacillus sp. JT22N12. NCBI lineage: Bacteria > Bacillati > Bacillota > Bacilli > Caryophanales > Paenibacillaceae > Paenibacillus > Paenibacillus sp. JT22N12. Next base: position 19,655 of record NZ_JBWDNU010000006.1, read on the forward strand.
TGTTCATGTCTTTTCACAAAGTCGCCGTCGTTCCCGGCGGATTCAAATATGACTGGCTTGGCATGCAAAATTACCGGGACGCCTTCCTGAAGGACAATGTCTTTCCGATTGAACTGATTACCTACTTCCAGCAGACGCTGCTGATGGTTCCGATCATCGTCATATTCGCGCTGCTGATCTCCGTGCTGCTGAACCAGAAATTTCCCGGGCGGTTCCTCTACCGGGCGCTGTTCTTCCTGCCTGTTATTTTCGCAACCGGCCAGGTGCTGTCCGAGCTCTTCGCGCAAGGGGCGGGAGAAATCCCGTTCCTCGACCAATACAACCTGGAGCCGCTCGTTCAGCAGTACATCGGCGCCGAGTTTGCCAAGACCGTCATGGACGTTCTGAGCCGGGTTTTTCTGATCCTCTGGTATTCAGGCGTGCAAATTCTCATCTTTATCGCAGGCTTTCAGACCATTTCGCCATCTATTTATGAGGCGGTCCGGATCGACGGAGCATCCCCCTGGGACAGCTTCTGGAAGATTACGCTGCCGGCCTGCGTGCCGTTCATCAGCCTGAACGTCCTGTACACGATCATCGACCTGTTCACATTTCCGCTGAATCCGGTCCTCAAGCATATCAAGGACAACATGTTCAAGATCGATACCGGCTACGGTTATGCCAGCGCGCTGGCCTGGATCTATTTCGGGTTCATCTTCGTCCTGATCGCGATCGTCCTGTGGCTGTTCGCCCGGAGCATGAAAACGAGGAGGGCTAACTTATGAATAATACCGGACTGTGGATCGAGAAAGCGAGAAAACAAACGCGCATGCTGGTCTGGAACCGCAAAACCCAGAAGGTCAAAATGCTGGTCATGGGACGAAATCTGTCGGACGGCCTGCTTGCCAAGCTGATCATCTTCTTCCTGCTTTCCATCGTCGCTTATCTGTATCTGCAGCCGCTTCTCTATATGGTGAGCACCATGTTCAAAAACACCAGCGACTTGCTCGATCCAACCGTCAAATGGATTCCGCGCCAGGTGACCTGGGAGAATCTCACCAAGGCTCTGGAGGGCCTGCAGTATCCGGAAGCGCTGAGAAACACAGCCTTGATCGCTCTGTCCTGCTCGCTGGCGCAAGTATTGATCTGCGCTATGACCGGCTATGCGCTCGCCCGGCTGGCTGTGCCGTTCAAGGGACTTTTTACGGCGCTTGTCATCCTGACCTTCCTTATTCCGCCGCAGGTTATCATCATTCCGCTGTACGTCATTTTCAGCAAGCTCGGCCTGCTTAATTCAATCTTCGTATTTCTTGTTCCGGCGATCTTCGGGCAGGGCCTCAAGGGCGCGCTATTCATCCTGATCTTCCGGCAGTTCTTCCGGGCACAGCCGCTGAGTCTTGAGGAAGCCGCGAAGCTGGACGGGGCGTCGACGTTCCGCCTGTTCTTCCGCATCATGCTGCCGCTTGCCGGGTCCGCTTGTCTCGTCGTGTTTCTGTTCTCATTCATTTGGTACTGGAACATGTACTACGAGCCGTCGATGTTTCTTGCCAAGGGATTCACGCCATTGTCGATCCGCCTGGACAATCTGGAGGACGTACTGAATCCTTCGCTGCTGGGCAACACCAACGGCACCAATAATCCGGTCACGGAAGGTACCAAAATGGCCGCGGCGTTCCTGATCATTTTGCCGCCTATAATTATCTTCATGTTTCTGCAGCGCTGGTTCGTTACCGGTATTGAACGAACCGGGATCGTGGAATAGAAGGTGTGCAAGGAGAATCGAAACGAGGGGAGTGATGCCCGAACAACATGAAATGATGAGGGCCGTCAACCGGCTTGGACTTTTCGTTTGAAGATGAATGCAAGCGAAACCATTTTGGGGAGGAAGTAAGAAATGAAGAACAAACGCAAATCGGCAGGGATACTCAGTATCGTCTTGATATTATCCATCATTATAACGGCTTGCTCCGGGGGGAATAGCGGCGGGAACGGCAATACTGCGGCTCCTGACAACGCAAGCGGCACAAGCGAAACAAACAGCGCCACCGGGGCGGATAACGAGCCGGCCGTAGCGGAGGAACATGATCCCGTCACCATTAAGTTCATTTCCTGGAAGGACGGCACCTACAATGAATTGTATGAGCTGTTCCATAAAAAATATCCGTGGATCACGATCGAGCAGGTTCCGGTCAACGGACAGTCGATTATGGAAATCATTGCGGCGCTCGAAGCTGCGGGCACGCCTGCGGACGTGACGGAGATCGATGCGGATTTGATTACATTCGAGCAGAATGGCCTGGTTGAGGATCTGACCCCGTATATTGACAGCAGTCCGATTTTTCAGGAAGCTTCGCTGCCCCAGGGTTTTTTCGATACCATGACGTTCAACAACAAGAAGCTGGCCGTGCCGATGGTCGATGTGCCGATGTGGGTCCTGGTAAATAAGGATCTGCTCGCCAAGCATGGTGTGGATATGCCGCCGAACGACTGGACATATGACGACTTCCGCGAGATTGCCAAGAAGCTGACAGATCCTGACGCGGGCGAATACGGCGTCACCACGCAGCCCGAGATCCAGATGCGCCTGCTCAGCACGAAAGCCATTGCAGACGGCCACGCGGCCAATCTGCAATATATGAACGAGGATTTCACGCAAAGCGTGATGGCTACGCCTGACGTGATGAATGATGTGAAGTGGCTCCAGGAGTTCGTCACGAAAGACGGATCGATGCAAAGCGACGCCGCCGCAACCGCATCGGGCAACGTAACGAGGGAATTTATTAACGGCAAAACCGGCTTCGCGATCGGCGGAGACTGGGTGCTGCCGGATTTGAAAAAGAACGCCAAGTTCAACTGGGATGTACTGCCGTTCCCGCGCGGCGAAGTCAGTCAACCAGGTTATTCGATATACGGGCCGCTCTCGCTGCTTGCCGGTTCGAAGCATAAAGAAGAAGCGTTCCTATGGCTGAGCTTTCAATTCACGATGGAAGCGCAGAAGTGGAAGATCGATCAGGGAGCAAACGCATCCGTGGCCGACCCCGAGCTGACCGCTTATTACGATCAAGCGCCTATCTGGCAGGATAAGAATATCGAAGCCGTGAAAATCGCCCAGAAAAACGCCGTCATCCAGCCAGGCGCTACCGTTCCGGGATGGAGCGAATACAACTGGAACAATATTTTGAACGAAATTATTTTCGGCGAACGCGACATCAACGATATTATTCCGGAAACGGAAGCATGGAACAAGAAGACGACGGAGCTTCGCGCCACCTTAACCCAATAAGACCAGTGTGACTGGAGACTGACCCGGGCCATGTGCCATAAGGTCAGTCTCTTTTTTAATTGTGAGTTGCGGACCGGGAGTCGGGCCTAGTATAATCCGAAATAGAATAAGCTTGAATTTACGCCATGAGGAGGAGAAGGAATATGAATCTGACCATACTGGACACTCTTTTATCTATTGTGAAACTGCCTCCGACAGAAGAGGTTCCGTCATGGGCAAGCAGCGGCGAACTGTTATCTATAACACGCACAAATGACGAGCTTTCTATTGTATGTCCTGCCTCCAATATCCCCCATGACGCTCCAACAGATATCGAGCATAATTGGAAATGCATCATGGTAGAAGGGGTGCTGGATTTCGGATTAACGGGTATCTTATCTTCGTTGGCCCGTCCATTGGCGGAAAATGAGATAAGCATTTTTGCGATTTCAACCTATAACACGGATTACATATTGATGAAAGATCATTTCCTGGCAAAGGCGAAACTGGTGCTGCAGAATGCAGGGCATACTTTCAACAGCCAGACATAATGATTAGTCACATATTATAGACTGTTGACAATACAGATTCTTCTTCTCTATAATTTTGACTACTATCAAAGTCAAAAAAGGTGGATAATAACATGTCTCCACGTACCAGAGAGCAGAATGAAGCCATTCGCAAGCAGCGTAAACAAGAAATTTTGCAGGCGGCTATCCGCGTTTATGTCGATAAAGGCTACTTGGCGTCTGAGATGGGGGATATAGCGGATCAGGCGGGACTTGCGCATGGTCTGGTTTACTATTATTTCAAGAATAAGAAGGCTTTGTTCCGCGAGCTGTATGAATACATGATGGAGGAGTCCAGGCAGTTTACGAAGACCTACTTTGAGCAGGAGGGCTCTACATTTGAGCTGTTCAGGAACTATGCGCAGATTGTTTGCGAACGGGTTTTGGAGAATCCTGCATCTCAACGGTTTTACATGCGTATCAGTCTGGATGTGCATCATTTGTACACGCCAGGAGAAGTTTCTCCATTCGAGTGGCTAAAAAACTTCATGCATCCGATGACGCTTGCCATTGAAAAAGGTATCGAGCAGGGCGCGATTCAGCAGGGTGACGCCAGTCTGATGGCTGTGCAGTTCTGGGGGTCAGTATCTCAAGGGATGAGTTATCTGGATCAGGTGCAGCAGGAGCTGACAGCACAAGGGATTCCGGCAGCAGCCCGGAGAGAGCAGTTAGAGAAGGTTCTGGATCAAGTGGTGGCATCGGCAGTTTCGTTATTTAAGCCCCAATAATTTTTTTGGTTTTATATTGACTTGTGTATCAATCAAAAATAAGATGATTATAAGGAGAGTGAAGCAAATGGGGACAATTCGGAAGGAAATCATGATTGAGGCCAACCTCGAGCAAGTGTGGGATGCGGTACGTGATGTCGGCGCGGTGCATCGGCGTTTCGTGCCTGGCTACACCGTCGATACACAACTGGATGGCGACAACAGAATTCTTACCTTTGCGAACGGGGCTGTCGTACGCGAGCTTATCGTTTCCGTGGATGATGAAGCATGTCGGCTGGCGTATGCGGTAGTCGAGGGACCTATGCCGCTTAAGCATCATCACGCATCGTTCCAGGCCTTTGCAGAAAGCAGCAGCCACACCCGGCTTGTCTGGATTACTGACTTTTTGCCCAATGAGCGGGCTGCGGAAGTACAGGCGCGCATAGACCGCGGAGCTGAGGTAATGAAGCAGACCATAGAGGCAGAAATTAAGAATGGATCGCCAGCCAGCTAAACTTATATGATTTCCGATCTTATACTGACTTGTCCTTGGGATAAGAGCAGTAAATGTTTGAAAACAATGGTTATTGTAGCACATCCGAATCTGCAGCAGTCACGCGTTAACAGACGTGGGGCAGCGGAATTACGTCAGCATCCCGATCAAATAACGGTGCATGAGTTGTACGAAACGTACAGCCTGACCCCTGAGCTCGATCCCCGAATTGCCCGGAAAACGCATGCTGGAAGAAATGCAGCAACAATAATGGCGGCCCGGAAGTAATCCTCACACCACGGACTCTTATGTTCGTGGTGTTATTAATTCGTCATCCGTTCAAGTGTCACTGGATATTTATCACGTTGGACTACTGGATCTGATTATCAAAGCAGCCCGTTTTCCACCTGGATGCAGCGTTGATAAAGCACAAAATACGGCTTATCTGGGCTCTATTGCATATATTCAATTGTTATTTAATTCCATTAATTATTTATTTAATGCCGTTAATTAGTGAGGTGACCCAATACCGAATTGTTGTGGCTGGAATGCTTGTCTCCCTGCTTGCATCGTTTATTGTCAGCAGTTTTTGATTTGTGCTTGTTTTTGTGGCATGGTTTTTTATGAAAGAGATTCTTTCAGCATCAGTTTTTTCTTGATGCAGACCGGCCTGGGTATTGATGCTGTGATTTTGCTCGGAAAATAGTCATAATGAAAAGGGATACTTGGCAAAGGATACTGTGATCATTTCATTGTTCCACGATCCCGGTATCCGACACATTTAAGGGAGGCAATATAATGGATATTTATCGGCCGGTCTTTCATTTTACATCGAAAGTAAACTGGATGAACGACCCTAACGGGCCTTTTCATCACAACGGGGAATACCATCTGTTCTACCAGCATAATCCGGATAAGCCCGAGTGGGGAAACATCCATTGGGGACATGCCAAGAGCAGGGATCTGGTGAACTGGGAATACCTCCCCGTTGCGCTTTCCCCCTCCAGGGATCGCGGCGAATATCATTGTTATTCGGGGTGCTCGGTTGTTGAAGAAGGGAAAGTCACGCTGTTCTACACCAGTATCGGCACCGGAGAGCGTAATGCCACAACCGGAGCCGAACAATGGACGGCACACGGCAGCGGCGATTTGATAACCTGGGAGAAATCCCGGAATAATCCCGTGCTCGCGGGAAAAATTCATGGGGACGTAAAGATCGAAGAGTGGCGTGACCCCTATGTGTGGCGGGACTCAGACGAATGGCGGATGCTGCTTGGTGGCATTCATGAAGGGAAGGGCTGTGCTGCCTTGTACCGCTCAAGCGACCTGCACGACTGGGAATTTACGGGTTTCTTTCATAAAGGGGACGAGTCCATTTGGGAATGCCCGCATGTATTCAAATTCGATAACCGGTATGTTCTTTTCTACTCCCCGTCCGGCGAAGTGCGCTATGTTACCGGCACGGTAAATGAGCAGCTTCAGCTGCAGCCAAATGCGACCGGTTACGCAGACCATGGCGGATGGGAAGGATTCTATGCCTCAACCGGCTTCACCGATCTTTCCGGAAGAAGAATCCTGCTCGGGTGGATGCCCGAAGGCTCAAGAGGAGAAGACTTCCCCTTGCAGCTGGATTGGGCAGGAGCGCTTGCCTTGCCGCGGGAGGTGCGTCTGAAGGACAATGGGAAAATTGCGATGTCCCCTGTTCCGGAGCTAAGCGCGCTGCGTGGCGATCATTCGGTCTTTCATGAGTTGGCTGTACATGCAGAGCCCTATGACACCGGGATTCGTTCCCGAGCCTATGAGGCATATGCCGAGCTTGATTTGGCGAATGTGACGGAGCCTGTCGTGATTTCAGTTTTGCGTTCAAGCGGCGGAGAAGAAGAGACCCGGATCGTGATTGATCCTTCGGCAATGTCTATCATGATCGACCGGACGCGATCAAGCCTGTTTCCCGGAACGCATAGATCCTGCATCACAGGCAAGCTTCCCGAGCTGGAAAACGGGCGCCTGGACGTGAGATTATTTGTCGACCATTCCGTCATTGAAGTATTTGCGGGGGATGAAGCTTGTCTTACCTCGCGCGTTTATCCGTCCTTGGCTGACAGCGACGGGTTGACGGTCTCTGCAAGCAGCGGACTAACGGTGCCCCGGTTCGAGGTTTGGCAAATGAAGCCAGCAATTATAATCTGATAAACGGAAAATAATGGTACCTGACTGAAAATAATTAGACTTCTCCTAAGGGGCTTAGGAGGCGTATCATCTTATGTAAGCCTTTACATTCTAAAATGAATACTCAAATGGAGGGGAGCCGATAAGATGAAGCCTGTCCCGGGAGAAGCTCAGCCGCACACGGCTAACTCGATAAACTGGCCCTATTTACGGAAGAGGATCTGGGAGCATCGCATATTTTACTTGTTTTTATTGCCCGTTTTGGTTTGGTTCATTATTTTTTCCTATACGCCGTTATTTGGACTGGTGCTTGCGTTCAAGGAGTTCAACTACGCGGACGGCATTCTTGGGAGCCCATGGGCCGGTTTGAAATACTTCGAACAGTTCTTCGATTACTACCAGGCAGCGGATATTATCCGCAACACGGTTGTGATCAGTTTATTGAAGGTGATCATCGGATTTCCGGCTCCCATTATTCTTGCAGTTCTGATCAATGAGGTCCGCAAGCAGTGGTTCAAGCGTTATGTGCAGACAATCTTCTATTTGCCTCATTTTATTTCATGGGTTGTTGTCGTTACGCTGATGCAGCGTCTGCTTACGCCAAGCGGGGGGCCTGTTAATGAATGGATCACTTCGATCGGGAGCCAGCCTGTCTTCTTTATGGGAAACGTGGATTGGTTCTACCCGCTGATCATTTCCTCTTATATCTGGAAATCGATCGGATGGAATTCGATTATTTATCTGGCGGCGATTGCGGGAATCGATCAGCAGCAGTATGAAGCAGCCAAAATTGACGGCGCAAGCCGGTTCAGGCAGATGTGGCATGTCACACTGCCGGGGATTCGCAGCATTACGATTATTTTGTTTATCCTCGAATGCGGAACACTCATGACGGCCGGCTACGAGCAGCTGCTTCTGATGAGCAATCCCGCGACTGCCGCGGTCGGCACCGTGCTCGATACGTATGTGATCCAGGCAGGGCTCCGCGAGGGACGGCTCAGCTATGCGACGGCAGTCGGTTTGTTCCAAAGCATCATCGCCTTCATTCTCATTCTGACGGTAAACCGGATCGGCAAAAAAGTAAGTGAAACATCGTTGTTCTAGAGGGGGCTGTTTATGGTCATCAGATGGTCATGGTTTACGCTGCTCAATTACTTCTTCCTTGGCTTGTTTGCTTTCTGTACGCTCTACCCGTTCATATATATAGCGGCCTATTCGCTGAATGAAGGGATTGACGCCATGCAGGGGGGCATTCATTTCTGGCCGAGGAAGTTCACCCTGGAGAACTACCGGGAAATTTTCAAGGATACGGCGCTTCTGAACGCCTATAAAATCACGCTGCTTCGAACAGTCATTGGCACTTTGCTGCATGTCAGCTTATGTATGCTGGCCGCATACGCCTTGTCCAGGAGGAAGCTCCCGGGAAGAAACTTTTTCACCTTTTTCATCTTTATTCCGACCATCTTCAACGCGGGATTTATCCCATTGTTCATCGTTCTGCAGAAATTGGGGCTGTTCAATACATTCTGGGTGTACATCCTGCCTTTTCTGTTCAACTTTTTTCACATTATCATTATGCGGACCTTTCTGGAGCAGCTGCCCGAGGAAATGATAGAATCGGCCAAAATTGACGGCTATGGGGATGTGCGGATTTTTCTGCGCATTATCGTCCCCTTATCTGGACCGGTGCTTGCCGTCGTTTCGATATTTATCGGCGTTTTCCATTGGAATGACTGGTTCACCGGCTCTTATTTTGTCTCGAATAAAGACCTGATTCCCGTACAGACGCTGCTTCAAAATCTGTTGACGCAATCAGAGGCGTTCCTCAATGCGACCCGCAATAATACCAACTCTGGCGGCGGTACGACGGAAATGAGCATGCAGCTGCTGAGAACGACTCCCGAATCGCTGCGGATGGCGATTCTCGTAACCGCAACGCTGCCGATCTTATGTATTTATCCATTTTTCCAGAAGCATTTCGTCAAGGGAGCGATGCTCGGATCGATCAAGGGGTAACCGCTCCTAACCCGGGAGCTTTATCATAGATTTCCAGTTGATGAAGGAGGAAAGAAGATGAAGGGACAAAAGAAGCGCGGAAAAAGCTTCTCTCTGCTCGCGATTGCTCTGCTATTGGCTGCTTCGACGGCCTGTACAAACAATTCATCAACGAACAACACAACAAATTCACCGCCGAATTCTACCGCAAGCGAGAATCAAAACGCACCAGATGACGGAAATCAATTCGAGGATGTCACGCTGACGCTGCTGACCAATTGGAACGGCGGGAACACAGCCCCCGAGGATGAGGAGAACAATCCGGTTGCGAAGGTGATTAAAGAAAAGACCGGCGTAACGCTGAAAATCATCGAGGTCACGCAAAACGAAATAGAGAAGGTAAATACGATCTTCGCAACACAGGACCTGCCTGATATTTATACGGGACCTGCCTGGGCGGGCGGAGGGGAAATGGAAGCCATCCTCAAGGCTGCGAAGGAAAATCAACTGGTCGACCTGACGCCGTATCTGCAGAAATACCCGAACCTGGCCGCGACAGTCGAAGAAAAGAATGTTCCTCCGCATATGTGGGCCCGATATTTCGATCCTGCCAATTTCGACGGAAAATCATATATGCTTTACTCCCAAATGGCTGCAAAGCCCGAGGACCTGAGAGATTGGCTGTATGGCCAGTACGTTCGCAAGGATATTGCCGCTCAAATCGATATTGATCCCCAGTCTGTTCACACGCCTGACGACCTCTATAACTATCTTAAAGCGATCAAGGATGCCAGCTTGACGTCGAACGGTCAACCTGTCATCCCGATGGGCGCATTCCACGGCGGATGGGCGCTTGATATCATTAATAAAATGTTCTACAGCAGCTCCGGCGGCTTCTCCTTCGACAGTGAGGGCAAAGCGCAGTACACCTTCATGACGCAGGGCCAAATGGATTATATTCTGTATATGCAGAAGCTGCTTCAAGACGGTCTGATCGACCCGGAAGCCTTCGTGCAGTCCGATGCGTTAGCTCAGGAGAAGGTGGCGCAGGGCCGCTATGGGGTGCTGTCCGCCCATTATTATGCCATTTACGATGCAACCCGCAGTTTTGTCAATGCACATCCGGAAGCGGAGCTGGAAACGCTCGGACCGTTGAATGATATTAACGGCGATCCGTATAAAGCTCAATTGATATCGCAGGGCTCGGATGTAGTGGCGATTACGAAGAAGTCGAAAAACCCCGATGCCGCTGCCCGGGTTCTCGATTTCCTGATGTCCGACGAAGGTTATCTGCTGACACACTACGGCGTTGAAGGCGTGCATTATGATTTGGTGGACGGCAAGCCTGTCGCGAAGCCGGAATGGGTCACGAAGATGCAGGCGGACCCGGTCAATGCGCTTGTCAATGAAGGAATCAATGCAGGGTATGCCAATGTTTCCGGAGCGAAAAGAATGTTTTCCCAGCTTGGCGGGGAGTTTGGCTATCAGGTGGATCCAAGAACGAAATTGGTGGAGGAAATCACCAAGACCTTGCGTCCCAACGGGGTTGAGCTGGCGGAAGGCTACGACCCGGGGGTATTTGCCCAATCGCAGGAGCAGTGGGAACAGATCAAGCCGATCGCCGATAAATTGGCTGACGTCAACAAGCAAGCCTTCTATGCGAAGACAGAAGAGGAAGCGCGCAGTATTGTCGACGCGGCAAGAAAACAATTGGAGGCAGCCGGCATTCACGAGATAGAGAAAGCGATGAATGAGGCTGTGGCAGCAGGGACCATTAAATTCAGGGCCTATAATACAGCAGGCTGACAGTTGACGGAATGGCGGGGCGGGATGATCCGGCTCCCGCTGTTCCTTCTTTTTTATCCGTTATTGGAAGGGGAACCGGACAGAGAATCGAATTGATAGGTTATGCTCTTACTAAGAATTGTGCAGGTGAATGTACATGAAATTTCATCATAAGCTGATGGTCGTTTGTCTGGTTACCATCGTGATCCCGATTACGGTAGTCAGCTATGTCTTCTTTAACCAGGCCAATCAGCTGGTGGACAAACAGGTGGGCGATTCCTACCGCAAGGTATTGGAGCAGCTGAATACGACCGTAAGCTTTAATCTGAAGTTTTATGAGAGCATTGCGGATCAATTAACCTTGTCCGAGGTCGTGCAGAATGCTTTCGAGGACCCCGATGCCTATGTCCAGAAGGGCATTTTTATGATGAACAAGGAAATCAAGACAACGATCCGATATATTTTCGCCTATCGCGCCTCCGATATTTCGTCGATTCAATTCTTCTCGCTTAAATCGGGAAAGCTCTCGGACGGCTTATACTGGCTGCCCATTCAATCCTTGTTCGACTCCGTCGATGCCAGCTATTTACAGGATTCCGACGTGTGGATGCTGCAATACGACGAGAAGAACGGGAAATACAATTACGCATTAATCAAGCCGATTTACTCATTGAAATCCTTTCAAAAGCTTGGTTATTTGCGGATGGTTATTGAATTATCCTCCATCATTCCTACACCTGCGGACGCAAGGTCGGGAAATGCGCCGGATCAGGTATTTATTCTAGGCAATCAAGGAACATATATGTACCATTCCTCGTCGGAGGCCTATATGGGCCAACCGGCTCCGCAGGAGATTGTCCGTCTGTCCCAAAGAGAAGGGGACGCAGGGAATGAGCTTGCGGTAACGCTCGACAAGAAGAACTATTCCTTATGGTACAAGAGCGTCGGTGAGAACCAGCTGACCAGCTTTCTGCTCGTGCCGCAAAGCTCACTGAACGGGAGTGCCATTCAGCTGCGGAATATACTGCTCCTGGTTGGCGGGATAAGCATGGTCGTTTTCACTGTGCTTTCTTTCCTCTTTACGCAAAGACTCACCCTGAGGCTGCGGCTGCTGCATCAAAGGGTGCTGCTCGTAGGAAAAGGAGTGACCTACAGACAAAGCGTGGAAAGGCGCAATGATGAAATCGGGGTAATCAGTACGAGCTTTGACGCGATGCTCAGCCAGCTGGACCAGCAAATCCAGGAAAACTTCGTGAAGAAGCTGAAAATTAAAGAACTGGAATTGAATTTTTTGCAGACGCAAATTAATCCCCATTTTCTGTATAACACTTTAGACTCCATTAAAAATGAGATTGAGCTTGATGAAGGCGATACAGCCGTACGCATGGTCATCATTTTATCGGATTTATTTCGCATTTCGGTTTCCAAAGGAAACCGGGTGATCGCCTGGCAGGATGAAATCCATCATGCCGAATGTTATTTGGAAATTCATCGCATTCGTTTTGGAGAATGCTTCGAGGTTGTCTGGGAGATTGATCCCCGCCTGTATGGGATGTACACCTTGAAAATCATTTTGCAGCCGATTCTGGAAAACGCTATCCGGCATGGACTTGGCAGCAGAGGCAAAGGAGGTGTTATACGTGTAAAAGGGAACGTCATTGACAGAAATGTTGAAATTACCATAACGGATAATGGGTCGGGGATACCGGAGGCGCAATTATTGCGTATTCGCGCAGGGATTTCCTATCATGGTGCCGATTCGGGCATCGGCTTGAAAAATATCAACAATCGGATTCAAATGTATTTTGGTCAAGCCTATGGACTTAGCCTTACATCCACAGTGGGGAAAGGTACGGAAGTAAGGCTCTATCTTCCCTTGTTAAAGGAGGATTCAGATGTACAGGCTGCTTCTGGTTGAAGACGAATGGTCGACACGTAAGTGGTTATCGAAAGTCGTGGATTGGGAAAGCTTCGGATTCCATTGTGTCGATGTTGTGGAGGACGGATTGGCTGCATGGGAAAAATTGCAGTCCGACGGCCGTATTGACGCCATCATGACAGATATTCGGATGCCGCGGATGGACGGCATGGAGCTTGTCAGCCGGATCCGCGACGCCGGATTCGATACCGAGGTAGTCATCTCCAGCGGGTATGGCGAATTCGAATACGCGCAGCAAGCCATCAAGCTGGGCGTTGCGGTCTATTTATTGAAACCGATTACCAAAGAGCAGCTGTGCCTGGAATTTGAAAGCTTGAAGGTGAGTCTGGATGAAAAGCATATGCGCCGCAGCCGGCTGATGCAGGCAGACAGCATGAAGAAAGAGAACGAACGCGCGGTCATTCAGCATTGCCTGCAGCAAACCTTGCTGCAATCTGATCCGGATTCGGACAGGGAATGCGTTCGTCTATTGGATCTCGCTTCTTCTTCCTTCTCATGTATTACGATCCTTGCCGAAATCGATGAATATGCCCGGTTTCTGCTCGACCACCCCATACGGGACCAGAAGCTGTGCAAATTTATGGTGATGAACATTCTGAACGAGATTGCCCGGGAATATCACTGCCTGTTCTCATCTGCCTTGTTCGATAACCGATTTATCTTTATCATCCCGTTAAGCTCTAGGGGCATAACTGCGGATGAATGGACTCTGCTTATCGGGCAGCGCTTCCAGGAGGCGCTGCGGCAGTACCTGAACGTATTCGAGCTGACGATTTCGGTAGGCGGCAGTGCGCAAGCGGATAATCCGGATGCGCTGCCCCGTTCTTTCCGCGAGGCGGAAAAAGCGCTGAATCATAAGTTTTTCAAAGGGAAATCATCGATTACCAGCTTAGGAGAACTAGCCGGGTGGAATGAAGAGTGCAATTATCCCTTCGAATGCGAGAAGCGACTTGCTCTTGCCTTGAAGCAGAATGAAATCGGAGCCGCTGCTGCGGTGCTTGAGGATTGGTTTGCTTTGCACAAGCAAAGAGGGGCAGCGGAAGGCGTTATATGGGCGACGGGCGAGCTGCTGGTGAATGTGACGAAGCAGTTGACGGAACTGAAATCCATGAACGCAAGCAGTGAATGGCTCAGCGGTCTGCCGCAGCAGTTCGAAGAAACGGAAACGCTGGAGGATTTGAAAACAAAGATGTCTGACATGATTCACTATGTAATGGACGAGATCCAGATGGACAAGACGGAGCGCGGTCCCGTTTTCAAGGGAATTGAATACATTCAAGTCAATATGAACCGGGATATATCCCTGCAGCAGGTAGCAAATTATGCCGGAATCAGCTCTTCCTATTTCAGTACGAGGTTCAAACAGGAAGTAGGGGAAAATTTTATCGACTATATGGTCCGCCTCCGCATGGAGAAAGCGCAGGGACTTCTCGAGCGGACCAAGCTTACGATTATCCAGATCGGGGAACAAATCGGATACAATAACTACCGTTATTTTACGAGAGTGTTCAAAGATCAATATGGGATGACGCCAAGCCAGTACCGCTCCAAGGTATGGAAGCTGTAATGACATTCCATTCAACGCATAGACTTAGCAAAAGAGTGGTACTCCGTTTAAAGGATTTACACTTTCCAGGAGGCGGAGAAAGGAAGAAAATAAAGGTAGAACAACGGCTTGCTGCTTGAGAACTTACGCGTTTCGTCTAATGAGAAAAGGAGGCTGAGGTATGTTAAATCCGGTTGTGTCCGCAGGGGCTTATACGGATCATGACAAATTTATATTTGAATCATGGGGCTATTTTATTATTCCCGATGTGCTGTCAAGGGAGGAGGTCCGGCAATGCCTGGAGGCGTCGGAGAGAGTTCATAAAGCAGCCGGGACGCCTGCCTTCGGTCAGGTCGGCCGCGGGTATGAAACGGAACCGGCGCTCGAAGGACTGATGGATCATGCGGCGGTGCTGCCTAAGATCAGAGGCATATACGGCGACAAGTTTATCGTCCAATCCGGCTGGAACACGAGGCAGCCGGCAAGAGGCGTCATGGGCGGCTGGCATCAGGACGGATCGGGCGCCTACAACTTTAATCAGTTAAGCCATCCGATTCCGCTGCTGCAGCTGAGAGCCTCTTACCTGTTGACCGATCAGACCAAACCGGGAATGGGAAATATGGAGCTGGTTCCGGGCAGCCACCGGAGCGCCGTGCCGCTTCCCGCATTGATCCGCGAGCAGAAGGGGGATACGCCGATCGGCCATGTCATTTGTGCGACGGCCGGTTCCGTGCTTGTGTTTCATAACGCAGTCTGGCACCGGACCTACGAGCACAATGAGGACTATGACCGCTATACCATGCATTACATCTATTCGCCGCCATGGGTGAAGCCGTCCGACCGCATGGAGAACAACAGCGAATTCATGGCAAGAACAACGCCAATGCGCCGCGCCTTAATGGGGGATTACACAAGGCCTGACGCGCCATTCGGCGGAGGATATGCCGCACTTCCATTTCATAGCCAGGATAAGGAGGGATGACAAATGCTTAATGTCGCAATGATTAGCAAGTGGCATGTTCATGCCGAAGGTTACGCCAAACATCTGCAGTCTCATGGAAGCGTCACCATTACGTCGGTATGGGATGAGAACAAGGACAGGGGAGGCGCCTGGGCAGGGGAGCTGGGGGCTGATTTCGAGCCGGATCTGGATACGCTGCTGCGAAGGGATGATGTGGATGCCGTCGTCATCGATGCCCCTACCAGCATGCATGCCGAAGTGATGACTGCCGCCGCCCATGCGGGAAAGCATATCTTCACGGAGAAATCGATGGCATTGACCGTTGCGGAGTGCGATAAAATATCTGCCGCGGTACAGCGGGCAGGCGTCAAGTTCTGTATCTCGTTCCCCGCCCGTACAAGGCCGCATCATTTGTTCGCCAAGCAGCTCGTGGACGATGGCTTGCTTGGCGCTGTCACGCTCCTGCGCATCCGCAACGGTCACGACGGAGCGTTAAATAATTGGCTGCCAGAATACTGGTATGACGAGAAACAGGCAGGCGGGGGAGCGATGATGGATCTCGGCTGCCACCCGATGTATCTGGCAAGCTGGCTTCTGGGCAGACCGAAACGCATCACCTCCATGTTTAATTATTTCACAGGACGCTCCGTTGAAGATAATGCCCAATGCTCGGTTGAATTTATGAATAATGCGGTTGCGCTGCTGGAGACAAGTCTTGTCACCTACCTGACGCCGGCGGCATTCGAGCTGTACGGTACCGAAGGGACCTTGATCATCTCCGGCGATCATGTCAGATTTGCCTCCAAGCATACGGATTCTCCGCTGCAGGGATGGGTTTCCCCACGCAAGCTTCCAGCGGAGCAGCCGCTTCCGCTGATTCAGTGGGTGGACGGGATTCTCCAAGATAAACCGATGCCGTTCGGGCTGGAGGATGGAACGAAGCTTACGGAGCTGCTGGAAACGGCTTATATCGCTCACCGCGAGAAAAGAACGGTGGAATTCAAGCAGCCGGGAGGGATCTGATCGGATGCGGACTGTTAAAGTAGGAATAATCGGAGTCGGAATGATCGCCAATGGCAAGCATATGCCAAGCCTGGCCAAGGTAGACAATGTGGAAATGGTCGCGTTCTGTGATCTGATCGAGGAAAGAGCCCGCGCAGGCGCGGAGAAGTACGGCGTTCCCGGAGCGAAGGTGTTTACCGATTACAAAGAGCTGCTCGCGATGGAAGAGATTGAAGTGATCCATGTGCTGACGCCTAATATTTCGCATGCCGTCATTTCAATCGATGCGCTGGAGGCGGGGAAGCATGTCATGTGCGAGAAACCGATGGCGAAGACCGGCGCCGAAGCTAAAGCGATGTACGAGGCTCATTTGCGTACCGGGAAAAAGCTGACGGTCGGCTATCAGAACCGCAGCAAGGCGCGGTCGCAGCTGCTCAAGAAAATGATTGATAACGATGAGCTGGGCGAAATCTATTACGCCAAAGCGGTTGCCACCAGACGCAGAGGCGTTCCCACCTGGGGTGTCTTTCTGGATAAGGAGAAACAGGGCGGAGGTCCTATGATCGACATCGGAACCCATTCGCTCGATCTTATCCTCTGGCTGATGAACAACTATGAACCGCAGAGCGTGGTCGGAAGCGTGTTCCATAAATTAAAGGATACGGAAAACGCGGCCAACGAATGGGGTTCCTGGGATCCGCAGCAGTTTGAAGTGGAGGATTCGGCCTTTGGTTATGTCAAATTCAAAAATGGCGCGGTGGTTGCGATTGAAACCAGCTGGGCGCTGAACATTGCCAAGTCAGACGGCTCTTATTTATGCGGCACCAAGGGCGGCGCTGATTTTAATGACGGCCTGCGCATCAACGGCGAGAGGGACGGCAGCTTATATTTGAACGTCATAGACGTTGATCCGAACGTAAGGGAACATTTCAGAGGAGAGAAACTGACTGATTTCGAGTATGAAGCCAGGCAGTGGATCAGCAGTATCGTAAATGATACGGAGCCTCTTGTTAAGCCGGAAGAGGCGATGGTGGTATCGGCCATCCTGGAAGCCGTATATATTTCCGCGGAAACCGGGAAGCCCGTCTATTTTGATTAAAAACGCATAAAATCTGGTATGGGTCAGACGCTGCCTGCGTTTGCTCATACCTTTCTTTATTTGGACGCAGCCAGGGAAATGTCCACAAATCAGATGAATTCGGAGGGAATCGGGATGAATGAAAAAGAAAAATATTTATTTGACGTACAGGGATACATCGTGGTCAAGAATGTTTTGACCAAGGAGCAGCTTGCTTCGTTAAACAGCGCCATCGATGCGAATATGGAACAGGGTAAGGAGCGGCTGAAAAACTTTATGCTCTGGGAAGAGAGCGATTTTCGCGATCTGATAGATGATCCCAAAATCGTGCCATATCTAACGGAGCTGCTGAAACTGGAATACCGGCTGGATCACGAGTATACCCTTATTCAGCGGAAAGGCCATCCCCCTCTGGGACTTCACGGAGGAGGAGCCCCGTACGATCCGGGGCAGTTTTATGTTTTTAAAGACGGAGAAATGTTCAACGGCCTGACTGTCGTATCTTACGCCTTGACAGATATCGGACCGGATGACGGCGGATTCTGCTGTATCCCCGGAA
The DNA here is from genome assembly GCF_056269365.1 of Paenibacillus sp. JT22N12. Lineage (NCBI taxonomy): Bacteria > Bacillati > Bacillota > Bacilli > Caryophanales > Paenibacillaceae > Paenibacillus > Paenibacillus sp. JT22N12. The sequence goes on from NZ_JBWDNU010000006.1 coordinate 37,699, forward strand.
GTCATAAAGCCAATTATCGCGTGCCGGATTCGTATAGGGACTATTCGGACATCGGAGCCACCGTACATATTGAGCAGAAGGCGGGGGATGTACTAATATTCACGGAGGCGCTGACTCATGGAACCTTCCCCTGGCAGGGCTCGCATGAACGCCGATCCGTATTATATAAATATGCCCCCTCCATGATTTCGTGGAGAGCTTTCGAAAGACCGCAGGAGCTGCTGGATTTGCTGACCGATGAGCAAAAAATTATCGTTCAAACGCCTTCCAACATTTTTTTCAGATACCATGGGGGAGAGAAAAGAAAGAAGTGAAAACATGAATGTCTGTGCAAGTCTTATTATAGTAAGACATAGAGGAACCGCCAATTCAATTTGGCGGTTTTTTTATTCAGTGTTTCTCTATCGTTCATTTTGTGAAACTATTGCACCTTAATGTAACTACTTTTCAAATGTTCCGTAATCCACTACTCTTGTTGCAGGGGGATACATTAAATTGAAGCCTCAATAAAATGAAGCAAGCAGTGGATTGGAGGCGATACATATGAAAAGACCTTTTGAAGTGGATTCGTCGGAATACCCCTTCAAGGACCATTGGCTGCCTTACCGTGACGGACACATTCATTATATTGACGAAGGACAAGGGCCGGTAGTTCTTCTCCTGCACGGAAATCCCACATGGTCTTATCTCTATCGCAATGTCATTAAGGAGCTCAGCAGAGAATGCCGCCTGATCGCTCCGGATTACCCCGGAATGGGAATGTCCAAAGCGCCTTCGCGGTACGGCTTCACGCCGCAGGAGCAATCCGATGCGGTCATGGAATTAATCCGGTTCTTGGATCTCAAAAATATGATTCTGGTGGTCCAGGACTGGGGAGGACCGATCGGATTGAATTATGCCGTTCGGAACCGGGACAATCTGCGGGGCATCGTTGTCATGAATACCTGGGCCTGGCCTGCGGCGCTGCCTGCGATGAAGATTTTCTCGTTGGCGATGGGAGGATGGCCCATTGGATACTGGCTGCAGACAAGGCGGAACTTCTTCGCCAAAAGGATTGTTCCGCACGGAATTTTCCATTCGGAAAAAATCACGGAAAGCTTGAGAAAGGCCTATACCGACCCGTTTCCGAATCCGGAATCAAGGAAGCCGACATGGGTTTTCCCAAGGCAGATACGAAAAGCGCGGTCGTGGCTTGCGGAAATCGAATCGGGACTGTCAGTGCTGTCTGATTTACCGGCACAAATTCTCTGGGGCACGAAGGACAGCGCCGGCTTTCCGCCCGAAGAAATGGAAAAATGGCAAGGATATCTTAATTTGAGCATAACCGAATCCCTGCATGATGCCTCTCACTATGTGCAGGAGGACCGGCCGGATCGGGTTGCGGCTTCGATTCGAAGTGTCCTTGAGAGAACGTCTCCGGAATTGATAAATGTGTAATTTTGTAAACTATCATTGTTATGAATGAAAATGGAGGAATTAACTATGAAAACAATTCTTTGGGCAGCATTGTCTGCCAATGGAAACTACGCCCAGTCCAGTGCCGAACATCCGCCAAAAAAAGAAGCATTCGACGATTTTGCGGCCCAAGCGATAGCTGCCGGTAATTTCATCGTCGGACGCCGAACGTTCGAGGCCATGCGTGGAAACGGCGGTGGAGGGGGTGGTCCTTTTGCCGATATCGATATCGTGGTGGTTTCAACAAGCATGAATGAATTGCCCGGTGTCAAGGTTGTAGGGTCCCCGCAGGAAGCACTCGATTACCTGCAGGAGAAGGGCTACCAAACAGCGCTCCTTGCGGGCGGCGCGGATCTGCACAATGCATTTTTAGGTCAAGGGCTTATTGGGGAGATCATATTCAATTTTGCGCCTGTGCTTGAGGGAAAGGGGCTCAACCTCTTGATAGACCAACACCATTATCAGTACAAGGATGTGGAGCTGCTGGACTTCAAGCCGCTTGGCAATGGCGTTGTTCAACTGCGCTACGCCGTTGGCGTTTAATTAAGAATGACAAACTCAAACAATTCGCAACAGGAAAGGGCGCTTGCAGCGATGCGGTGCCTTTTTACTTTTAATAGAAGCAAATCAAAATAATTAGTCTCCAAATCAGGGGGCTTGATTGACATAGAACATATGTTCTTGATATCATAAGACAAACGTAATATTTTCTAAACTCGAATACATAAGTGTGCGCCCATGAAGGTGACCGGATCAGAAATAAAAATAATAGGAGTGAGAGAAATGTCGGAGAAAATGAATCCATCACTCGTCCGGATAGAGTCTTGGGCCGATTCCAATCTGGATTTGCTGCGTCTTATTAATGCTCCGGAGATGATGGAGCATCTTGGAGGTCCGGAAACCGACGAACAGATCCTTTCTCGCCACAAGCGGTATCTTGAAATTGGCGGACGAGGGACAGGCCGGATGTTCAGCATTGTTTTGCTTCCAGAACTTGAAGCTGTCGGCAGTGTCGGGTACTGGGACAGCAAGTGGGAGGAAGAGCGCGTCTACGAAATCGGCTGGAGCATACTGTCGCCTTATCAAGGCAGAGGCATAGCGACCGCAGGTGTCAGAGAAGCTATTATTAGTGCCACCAGGGAACAAAAGCATAGGTATATTCATGCGTTCCCGTCTGTCAATAATCCGGCGTCGAACGCAGTATGCCGGAAGCTCGGCTTTTCGTTGATGCATCAGTGCGAATTTGAATACCCGCCAGGGAACATCATGCAGTGTAACAACTGGCGGCTGGATATCGATGGGGCAATGGGAAGTAGTGAATAGATATGCTAAACAAATTTGGCATGCGGATGGGTTAACCATTGAACCGCTTCTTCCATCTCGCTGAAATTCACAAGCTCATACGGCAGCTCACCCAGACCATCTATTGTTCGATCCAGACTCAGCTTGGCGATCATGCTTTTAGGCAAAAGCATTGCGAGATATCGAAGTCCAACCCCATAAGCACGTGCCACGAATTGCTGCGCGACCCACTCCTGATCCTCTGCTTTAATGGCAGAGCCTTTGCGGGAATCCATCAATAATTTGCTGCTTTTCTTTTGCTCCAATAATTCAATTCCCTTTATAAGAATCGTTTGGAACTCTTCGCCGTGAGCAAAGCCTTTCCATTCCATGACGACTGCTTGAAGCTCTTCATTCCAGGAAACCTGTCCATGGGTAGAATCGTAATAGATCATCTGCAGCAACTCCATTTTCAATTTATGCTGAGCTCGTTTTTTATATAATCCTTCAAATGATTTTGGACCGTTGTAATATGAAACCGGTCGTTAAATAATTTGTTCAAAAGAATGCCGCCTTCAATAGTACTCATAATAAGAGTTGCTGTTTTTTGCGGGTCAATATCAGCCCGGAATTCCTTGTTCGCAATTCCGCCGGTGATTTCGTCCTTAAGGAAATGGATTAAATGCTGCATGGCGCCTTGCGCTCTTTCCAGCAGTTTTGCGGATTGTCCGTCATCGGCTTCAATGCTAGCATTCATAATGGGACAACCCCCTGGTATCGTAGGGTTCTCTCCAAATGTACTATAAGCTTCAATAAAGGCGATGATGCGGTCCGTCCCTGATGTCTTCAAAAGGAGCGCATCTTCTATATATTGTTGAATCACGCTGCAGCATTGATCAAAAGCAAGCAAAGCCAATTCCTCTTTGTCTTTAAAGTGGTTATAGATTCCGCCTTTTTGCATTCCGGTTGCTTCCACAATTTCAGAAAGCGGAGTAGCCAGAAATCCATGCTGGTTCATCAACATGGCGGATTGTTCTATAATATGTTTTTTTGATTTTTCACCTTTTTTAATCGTAAACACCTCCTGTTTAAAGCTGGTTTTCACATAAAAGACAGACCGTTCATTTTATTATACATATAAACAATTATTAGTCAAGTTATACGCCGGTGATAATCCGGAGGTCATACGATTCAGGGCAAATCCATGATTTTTGTACCGCATTTGGGAACAAATATATGCTATAATAAGTGCGCAAAATACATGTTTGGCGCACTTTCGGTTTAAAACGATTTTATAATCGTAAGAGGGGACACAGTATGCTGTGTTTGAATGTATCGAAGCCAAGCCAATAAACAGACATATACAAGCAGCCGCGGACATTCTTTATTATGTTGTGGACCGGTTACATGAGGGATTAAGAGGGGGATTATATTTGCCGCGGGATTATGAGCTTGAGGAATTGTATGGGAAACAAATTCATTGTTTTTCTATATGGATGAAGCAGGCGGGTTATACGGCTACCACTCAAAAAGAATATTTGAGAGAAGCCTATTCTTATCTTCAATCATTAGAAGGACTTCCGGCAGAAGATGCGGGAAAAATGAACGTTGTTGGATTTTTGGTGGCCAAACAGCATTCGACCGGGGACCGGACACGGAACAGGACATTATCGGCGATCCGCTCCTTTTATGTGGCATTGATCGATTTCGAAATGGCTAACCGCAATCCTGCTATTGAGGTGAAAAAATCAAAAACGGAGAAAAACAAGAAACCCGTGTATCTCGAAGAAGAAGAGCTTGTCGAGACTCTCCAGTATATTGAGGGGCGTTACCGAAGCAGGAATATCGCGATTTTTTTGCTGATGGGCTATTGCGGGCTTCGGGTTGGCGAGGTACATCGGTTGAATCTCAAGGATTTCAAGAAAGGGAAGGAGTCCATCGAAGTATTCGGAAAAGGGCGTAAATGGAACGAAATCCCTGTGCCTGCTGTTTTGCTGTCGTATCTGATCGAGGTAGAAGCACATAGAATCACGCCTTACAGTGCGAAGGAGGATGCTTTTTTTGTTTCGCAAAAGGGGAAGAGGCTTTCCATACGGCAGATCCAGAAAATTGTGGGGCAAACCTTCTCGGCCTTTAAAGAGAAGAACCCCAAAGTGACGGATATGAAACTCTCATGCCACAAATTAAGGCATAGTTTTGCCACGATGCTCCTTAGAAACGGGGTGGATATCAGGGTTGTCAAAGAGTTATTGGGACACTCATCCATTGAAACGACAATGATCTACACGCATGTGAACGATGAACAAAAGAAACAGGCGATGTCGATGGTGAACATTCCGCTGCATGCGATGGGATAGCCGGTTTAAGTGTCCCGCCGGTCAAGAGCGGCAGCCAGACCCCGCTCTTAAGGCCTTATATCTTCTGGTACCGCAACCCAACAACGCCATTCTTATATATTTTAGTGCTGCTCAGGTGCAGGGAGAACTTTGTTCCAGCATCCGCGAACAGCCTTTCGCCTTGAGCAGCGACTACGGAATGTACGAATAACCACAGTTCATCAAAAAGATCGTGATGTAAAAATAACTGCCAGGTTTTCACTCCGCTTTCAACGGAGATGTTCTTGCCGTCACTGTTTTTGAGCTTTTCAATTTCATGAACAAAGCTTTTATCAAGGATCAATTGCTGTGAGTTATTCCAAGCCAGAATATCCATTTTTGAACGGGAAATAACAATCTTCTTCATTTCGTTTATTCTTTTGGCAACTGATCGACTTTCTATCATTTCTTATCAATTGCTCTCTTTTGCCGGTTGGATTCCTCATAGTATGATATAATTTTTTTGAGTTTTGTTATTGTGTATTGTAAGCGCTTATATTGAAACATATTCAAGTACAAATAGGAGGTTGAAAGATGCCAATTCCGACCCCGAGGAAAGTTGTTGATTTATCCCAACCAGTCTATCACAACTGTCCAGGCTGGCCGACTTACCGAATGGTGGAGGTCCGTTACGAAGCGCTGTGTCCCAATGATGGCTTTACAGCCGAAAGGCTGGATATGAATGTACATACCGCCACGCATCTTGATGTACCGTTTCATTTCTACCCGCAAGGAAAGACGATTGAACAGTTTCCGGTCGAACAGTTCCAGGGTGAAGCGGTACCGATTAACCTGTTCGGCATTGAAGCCGATTCGCCAATCGGCAGCAGTCATCTTGAGCTCTATAGCGACCGCATCCGCGAAGGCGATATTGTTCTTCTCTGCACGGGCTGGGGGTTAAAGCGCGGATATAACGAAGATTATTACCATCGGTGGCCTTATCTTAGCGGTGAAGGAGCCGAATGGCTCGTATCTCGCGGCGTCAAGGGAGTCGGTATTGACGGTCTCAGCATCGGAGGCTGGGGAGAAGGTAAGGGGCGGCCTGCGCATGAGGTATTGCTGTCAAATGAAATTTGGCCGCTTGAGGAGCTGTACCTGACTGAGGAGCTTCTTACCGAGGAACGCTGGTATTTATGCGCGTTTCCTCTGAAGCTGCAGGGCTTCGGCGGAGCTCCCGTCAGAGCTGTGGCTATGGCTTTCTAAATGCCCCGATGAAACTAAAAAATCCCCTTGAGCAGGACATGCTGACAGCAGCGGCATGCATCGCTTTAAGGGGATTTCTCTTTCATTTTGCCTCAACGCTCAGAACCTTAAAGCAGCGATTCCCAGGTATTCCTTTAATGCGACGCCGGTATTGGAGAGACCTCCCGATGATGGCGTCAGCTTATTCGCATAGATGGCCGCCTCCTGCCCGGTCCAGTAATCAACAGGATAAGCGATGACGTCAATGGAGGATTTTTTGAAATTCAAGACAGATCGTTCCATATGAAAAGCGGAGGTAACGAGAATCGGATTCTCAAAATGCTGCTCATCGAGAATCAGTTTGACATTTGCGGCATTTTGTTCGGTATTTAACGAAAGATTGTCGATGAAGATTTGGTTGGCGGGTATGTTTAGCCCGATGAGCTGGCGTTTGGCGATATCCGCTTCATTGCCGCTATCCTCGAATACCTGGCCACCGGAGAAAACGATGGGAAGTCCGGTTTCATTATGCAGTCTTGCCGCGGCTAGCACTCGGTTGGCAGCCGAACCGGACAAGTTCCCCTGGCCGTCGATATCCGGCGTGTCCCTTGTCGCTCCTCCGCCGAGTACGACAATAACGTCGCCTTGCAGCCGATCGGGAGGCGAATAACGACTCTCCAGTGAACGGATTAAGGCCTCACCAACAAGGCCGGTCGAGAGCAGATACAATATAAGTGTAGTCGAAAGCAGCACGATTGCGGACTTTCGGTCCCGCTTCCAGATCCGGAAGCAGAGAAGCAGCAGGACCACAATAAATAAACCGGGCGGAAGGACAAAACTGTACAGAAATTTAATGATATAAAGCAAAGCGGCAGCCACCTTCGAAATAAATCTGAACATCCGTCCACTTATTGTAACACGGCCGCAATCTGTCAGGCTATTCAGCAGCCAAAAGACTTCTCCATACTATGACCTGACATCGGCCATCCCACCCGAACCTGTCCGTCAAAAGAGAAAGCGTGCATGTCCTTTGTGGATATAGTCATAAAAGCCCTCCAGCCGAAGTAATTCCTCTTTCACCTGCAGACCGCCCCTGAAACCTGTGAGCGCGGCATTTTTGCCTATGACACGATGGCATGGAATGACGATGGGAATGGGATTGGCACCATTCGCCGCACCTACCGCACGAACCGCTTTAGGACTGCTGACAGTCTCGGCGATATCTGAATAGCTCCGGATTTGGCCGTAAGGGATTTGGGTTAACGCGCGCCAGACAGAGACCTGGAATGCAGTACCGCGCAGGTCAAAGGAGAGCGTAAATAGTTGCCGGCTCCCTTCGAGATATTCCTGCAGCTGGCGGACGTACCCGGATACCCGTTCGAAATCTTCGACCAGCACAGCTTCCGGTATTTTTTTATCCACCCATGCTCTTAGTGTATCGAATGACTCGTTCGGCAGGGTGATCAGGCATAAGCCTTGGCTCGTCGCCGCCAGATAGAGCGGACGGTCTTGAAAAATAGGATGTACAAGAGTTCCCCAGTATACTTCGATTGCAGTTCTGCCCATGATTATAGTATCCTCCTGTGAGTTATAAGCAATCATCAAGCTTATGATAATACAGCCGAAATAAGATAGCAAAATTCGATTGCGATGCAGGGACTGAACCCCCGCCGGCCGAGAAGTTTAATGAAAATTTTAAGTTTAACCCCATTTCTTTTTTAATAGTTTTCTTTATCCTGAAGTGGATGATGGGTGGTTAGGAGGAAACGGATAATGAAGAAATGGGTTTTTGGGCTTATTATACTTTTGCTGCTGGACTTTGGATTTGCCCAGCACAAACTGAAGGTTATTGACAAGAAGTCATTGCAAGAGGACCATCAAGCTCCGGAGGTGACTCCTGTCAAGAATGTGCTTACCATTCAAGTTGCAAAGGATCAGATTCACAAAGGCAATTTGCTGCTTGTCAATAAGGACCATCCTGTGCCGTCCGGGGATGAAGCAGCCGAAGCGGTCAATCTGTCACAGCATGAGGAGCTGTTGAACGGATTCGGTTTGCTGGATAACACAATTAAGCTGTCGCCAAGCCTGGCGCAAAAATTTACAACCATGGTGGAGTTCGCCGAAAATGATGGGGTCAACCATTTTTTAATCAGCAGCGGTTATCGGGACGAAAAAAGACAAGAAGAGCTCTATCAACAAATGGGTGCCGACTATGCCCTTCCGGCAGGCTACAGCGAACATAACCTGGGTTTATCGCTTGATATCGGATCTACGCAGGCGGAGATGAATTCGGCCCCTGAAGGATTGTGGTTGAAAGAAAACGCATGGAAATACGGTTTTGTCCTGCGTTATCCGCAGGATAAAACGGCAATCACGGGCATTCTGTATGAGCCCTGGCATTTTCGCTATGTTGGACTGCCGCACAGCTCCATCATGAAGGAAAAGAATTTTGTCCTGGAAGAATATTTGGACTTCTTGAAAGAACAGAAGACTATCACGACGACGATCGATCATCAAAGCTATCAAATTTCTTACTATCCTGTCTCAGGCAGCACAACCATTCCTATTCCGGCGAATGAGCGCTATGAGATTTCAGGCGACAATATGGATGGTGTCATTGTGACCTTGTATTCCTGACGGGGTCAAAATTCCGGGAGAAGAGGAGGATGGGAAATGCAACAAAAGAGAACGCTGAACGATGTTTTCACACTGGGACTGCTTGCCGTGTATATGTATGCATTACTCAAAATTATTTTGTTCAAATTTCGCGCGATTGACATGACATTTCTCTGGCAGCAGCTCAAGATGAGTCTGAAAAATCCTGATCTGATCAGCAGGAGATTGCATGAAGGCAATCTGATTCCATTTCATGAAATATCCCGGACGATCTATGTATTATCCGATCACGATCTGATCAACCTGGTCGGGAATATCGTCATATTCATGCCGTTCGGTGTCTTTCTTGGCATACTGTCAAACAAAAAACTTTCGCTTACAGGCGCATTCCTGCTTGCTCTAGGCTTAAGCCTTTGCCTGGAAAGCGCGCAGGTCCTATTCGCTATTGGAAGCTTTGATGTCGATGATCTCATCCTCAATTCCAGCGGAGGCTTGCTTGGCTGCATGGCCTTCAAATTATGCGCTAAGCTTGTGACAGCTGCGTCAAGTGTCATCCGGCCTGGAGATAGACCCATTTAGCTTGCGCAGGAGTTCAAGGCTCTAACATTGTATCCTTTAAGGGGACTTTTGCTTTTTTCAAGCAGAAGTCCCTTGAGGCGTTTTCACAAAAGGGCTCTATTCATAGAGGAAGCAAGCCGGGTCAGGAATAAATCTGATACAATAATAGCCATACTAATGTTTACAGAGGTGGAAAGAATGAAGTCGATCACAATACTGATAGCTGATGATGAGCCGGAGATCGCCGATCTGATTGAGCTGCATTTGGAAAAAGAGGGTTACCGCTGCATTAAAGTATTTGACGGACAGGAAGCGATTACCGCGATTCAATCGCATTCCATTGATTTGGCTATTTTAGATATCATGATGCCTAAGCTGGATGGTTATGAAGTAACGAGACAAATTAGGGAGCAGCACAATCTGCCTATTATTTTTTTAAGCGCCAAAGCGAGCGATCTTGATAAGATTGCGGGGCTGGTAAGAGGAGCAGATGATTATGTGACCAAGCCGTTCAATCCGATGGAACTGGTTGCCCGTGTGAATGCCCAGATCCGGCGGTTCATGCAGTTCAATCACGCAGCACAATCGAATAAAGTTGTTTTGGAGCTGGGCGGGCTGACCATCAATCCCGAGGAACGCACTGTATCCCTCTATGGCAAGCCTGTCGAACTGACTCCCAAAGAGTTTGATATTTTGCATCTGCTGGCCAGCTACCCCAAGAAGGTGTACAGCTCGGAAAATATCTTTGAACAGGTGTGGGGCGAAACCTACTATGAGGGCAGCAATACAGTCATGGTACATATTCGTACCCTGCGCAAAAAGCTTGGCGAGGACACGCACAAAAACAAACTGATCAAAACCGTTTGGGGGGTGGGATATACATTCAATGGCTAACATGATCCGAAGCTTCCGGTTTAAAATGATCCAGTTGTTCGGGTTAAGCATGATCCTTTCCGCTGCGATTACTTATGCGCTCTATAAAGCGCTCCAGCTCTATTATTATACGACCAAAATCGAGAATCCCTTGACTAAAGTCCGGTACTTCATGAGAGAGATGGGAGATATAAACTTTTTTCTGATCGTATTTATTCCGCTCTCCATATATTTTTTCTTTCTACTTACCAAACGCTATGCAGCCTATTTTCACGAAATATCAAGCGGAATTAATCTGCTTGCAAGCGGAGACTTCAACAATCGTATCCATATTCCGTCGAAAGATGAATTCGGGGATATAGCCCGGGACATCAATCTGGCAAGCGAAAAATTGCAGCAAGCCTTGGAGAGAGGCGATTTTGCGGAAAACAGCAAGGAGCAGCTGGTCTTGAATTTGGCTCATGATTTGCGTACGCCGCTGACATCCGTTCTAGGTTATCTGGATTTCATTCTTCAGGATGATCAATTGACTTCCGAGCAAATGAAACACTATACAAGCATTGCTTTTAACAAGTCCCAGCGTTTGGAGAAATTGATCGACGAATTATTTGAAATCACCCGAATGAATTACGGCAAGCTGGTCATTGATAAGAAGCCAATCGATCTGAGCGAGCTTATCATTCAATTAAATGAGGAATTATATCCTGTTTTTGAGAAAAATAACCTCACCACCCGACTGAATGTGACTCCGCATTTGACTGTTTCGGGGGATGGGGAGCTGCTCGCGCGCGTATTCGAGAATCTTCTGACCAATGCCATCCGTTATGGAAAGGATGGTCAATTTATCGATATTCATTGCAATCTTGAGGCAGAGGATGTAGTGGTTCAAGTGGCTAATTATGGGGATTCCATTCCTCCACAAGAGCTGCCTCATATCTTCGATATGTTTTTTACCGGCGATGAAGCGCGGACTCACCATGAGGGAAGCACAGGCCTTGGCTTGTTCATTGCAAAGAATATCGTCACGCAGCATCAAGGCATCATTTCGGCTCAAAGCAGCTTAATCCGAACCTGCTTCGAAGTCCGTTTGCCGCAGCACAAAACAACTAAAATCACCGATTAGTTACCATGCCAACCATTTTATGAAAATTTAAACTTTACCCCACTTCTTTCTTTAACAGTCTGCCCTATTCTTAAACGTATGAAGGGCAGGAGGACAAGAAAATGATGAAGTGGGGTTTTTGGCATGATTTCAATATGAACAAAATGGCGAGATGGCTTCGCAGGGATGCGATGTCGGCATGGCTGTTTCTCGCACCGAGCGGTATCGGCTTTGCGCTGTTCTATCTGATTCCGTTTGCCATGGGCGTGTTCTATTCTTTCATGGATAGTACGGTAGACGGTCATTATGCGGGTTTGGACAATTACCGTGAGCTGCTGGCGAGCGATTCCTTCCGGAAGGCGGCATCCAATTCGTTTTATTTTAGCGCGGTCAGCGTTCCGCTTATTCTTGCGCTGTCGCTGGGGCTCGCGATGCTGCTCAACCAAAATATATATCTGCGAAAATGGCTGCGGACAGCCTATGTGCTGCCGCTTGTCGTTCCGGTCGCCTCGATCATTCTAGTCTGGCAGATGCTGCTGGACTGGAACGGCTCCCTGAACGCCTGGCTGAGCTATTTTGGTTTTCAGCGTGTGGATTGGATGAAGACCGATGCGGCCCGAAATGTCGTCATAGCCGTTTATTTATGGAAAAACATCGGCTATAACGTGATTTTATTCCTGGCGGGACTGCAGCAGATTCCGAAGGATTATTACGAAACCGCCCAAATTGAAGGGGCAGGCCGTATAAGGCAGTTTGGCAGTATCACGCTTGTCTATCTGACATCCACGATGTTCTTTGTGATTATCATGTCAATCATGAACTCGTTCAAAGTATTCCGGGAAACTTATTTGATCGCCGGGGATTACCCGCAGGACAGTATATACATGCTTCAGCACTATATGAACAACATGTTCATGTCACTGGACATTCAGAAGCTGACTGCGGCGGCGACCTTGATGGTCGGCTGCATCCTGCTGATCGTCATGGTCCTGTTCGCAATCGAGCGCCGGTACCGGCAGTTCATGGAGTAGAAGGGAGGAAAGTCCGATTGCCAGCTGCAAAAGTATTGCAGAAAAGTGCGTTAACGCTCGTCATGGGTTCCATAGCGCTCCTGTTATTGTTTCCCATTGTGATTACGTTCACCAATTCGCTCATGACCGGACAGGAAATTGAAATTGACTATGGATCAATCGGGCAGATGAATGAGACGGCTGCCGGAAAAGCTATTCCCTTTGTAAATTTAAAATTGCTGCCGGATCAAGTGTCTCTGGAGCAGTACGGCAAGGTGCTCATAAGCAGCCCCACATATCTGGCGATGTTCTGGAATTCGGTGTGGCTGGTGGTGCCGATCATTGCGGGGCAGACCCTTGTGGCGGCCCTTGCCGCCTATGCGCTCTCCAAGCTGAAATTCCGCGGCCGCGATACGCTGTTTCTGATCTATCTGTTGACGATGCTCATGCCGTTCCAGGTGACACTTGTGCCGAATTATATTATGGCTGACAAGCTGGGATTGCTGGGCAGCTCAAACGCCATAATCCTGCCTGGCATATTCGCCGCTTTCGGCGTGTTTATGCTTCGCCAGTTCATGCTGCATATTCCGTATGCCTACATCGAAGCGGCCAAGATGGACGGTGCCGGCCATTTGCGGATATTCCGGACGGTTATCGTCCCCATGGTCAAACCGGGTCTTGCCGCGCTTGTGGTCCTCTTGTTCGTCGATTATTGGAATATGGTGGAGCAGCCGCTTATATTTCTGGACGATCCGTTCAAGCAGCCGCTTTCCGTCTATTTATCCAGGCTCAATGGCGAGCCGGGGATTGCTTTTGCCGCATCTGTGCTCTATATGGCTCCGATGATGCTGTTGTTTCTGTATGCGGAAAGCTATTTTATTGAGGGCATTCAATTGTCCGGCATCAAAGGATAGTTTTGCCTCACACAAAACTGATTTGAATGTTTACGATGCTCGTTTTGCCTCACGCAAAACTTTCAGGAAGGAGACGGGAAATGGAGCTGGAGAAAGAAACGGCTGATCGCAGACGCAAACGGATGATTCAAGTCATATCCATTGCTCTTTTGGGTCTGCTGATGTTTTTTACATTTTTCAGCAATACGCTGCAATCGCTGACTCTGCCGAAAGTGAGAACGGAGAAGCCGGTCAGCGGAAGTATTGCATTTACGCACGAAGGCAGCGGCATTCTGCGGCCGCTCGCTGAAGCCGGGCTCTTGAATCCCGCTGGCTGGAAGGTCCAAGAGATTCTCGTCAAACCAGGCGATCATGTGAAGAAAGGCCAGCAGCTAATTACTTATGACAGCAAATCTGCCGAAAGGGAATTGGAAGATGAAATAACCAATTTAAACAAGCAGAAAATTGGGCTGCAAAATGTTCAGGATCAGTTCATCTTAACAGCCAAGGACGGGGACCCGGTGAAGATCCGGAGTGCCGGACGCGAGATTGAAACGCTTAAGCTGGATTTGGCGGCACAGGAACGCAAAATTAACGCACTTAGAGAGAATCTGGAAAGCCAGCAGGAACTCACCGCTCCATTCGACGGAATTATAACGCAGTTGAATGCCATAGAAGGATTAACATCAACGGCAGGACCGGATATTCTTGTCTCGAACAACAGCAAGGGCTACCAATTGGATATTTCTGCGGATTCATCGTTATTGACCAGCCTGGGGATTACGGCAGGAGAGAAGATAGAGGTCGAGGTGCATTCCCTACAGGAACAGCAGAGCCGAATGATCGACGGCGTTATTGAGGAAATAAAAAATGCAGAGCCGCTGGCCGCGGACTCATCCGGTACCGAAGCGGACAAGAGCTTAACGATCCCCCGGAAGCTTCTTCATGTGAAGATCGTTGATGCCAAGCTGAAAGGGGGTGAAGAGGCGCAGATCAAAATCGGGAAGCCCTCCCGTCAACATGGACTTGTCGTTTCCAATGAAGCTGTTCATCGGGAAGGCGACGGCAGTTTTGTTTATAAGATTGAAGAGCAGCGGGGCGCACTGGGCAATGTATTCGTTGCCCGCAAGGTCCAGATTCAGTCCAGTGAAACGAATGGCAAGGAAACGATGATTCAGTCGGATAATCTCTATGAGGATGACCGGATTATTCTGGAAAGCAGCGAGCCCCTGCAGGACGGAAACCGTGTCCGTCTGCAGTAGTCAAGCGTGAAGCAGCATATTACAGGAGGTATTCATACAATGAGAAAGTGGATGTGCATCATACTTATTCTATTGACGATAACAACGACCGCGTGCAGTTCCGGAGACAGCGGGGAAACAGCAGGCAATGAGAAGACGGCGACTAAAGAAGGTAAAACCGTCGTCACGTTGTCTATCCAGCAGGCGAGTCCCTTTTATGAGACGTTAGAGAAAAAGTTTGAGGAGAAGTACCCGGACATCGATTTGCAAATTAAGGCTTATCTGCAGGCAGGCGAGCAAGTGGACTCGGCCAATTATGAAAAATACCAAAAAACGATGAATACAGAGCTGCTTTCGGGAAAAGGCGCGGATATTTACGAAATAAGCAGGCTGCCTTTCGAGGAGTACGTGAGCAAACAGCTCTTTCTGAACATGGATGATCTCATGGAACAAGACAAGACGCTTGACAAGAGCGATTTGGAGATGAATATCTTGAATGCAATCAAGATGAATGGCGGTACATATGCCATCCCTTCGGGTTTTTCCCTCCGGGCGTTCGTAGGCGACGGGAGCGTTCTGGAGAACGCGAATATCGACGATAAGAACTGGACTTGGGATGAATTTACAGAGATTGCGAAGCAGATTATTCAAAAGGAGCAGGAGAACGGCAACGCGAACCGCTATGCGATCGCGGATTATCCGCCGGATGTCCTCCTTCAAGAAATGGTTGTGGATCATTACTCGGAATTCGTTGACAGCGCGGCGAAAAAGGCCATGTTCGATACTCCTGTGTTCCTGGACACGATGCAGCAAATAAAAAAAATGTACGATGACAAAATCATGACTGCGGGCCCGGCGGAAGTCGGCAAGCAAATGTTCTTCTCGACTGTCGTGCAGTCGCCCGCTGATTTGATCAATGGTCCGCATGCCTTGTTCTCAAGTCCGAAGCTGCTGCAAAAGCCGCATGCCCAAGGTCAATCAGGCGGTATGAGAATTATCCCCATGTCCCAGTTCGCGATACAAGCCAAATCTCAGGTCCAGGAGGAGGCCTGGAAGCTCATCGCCTTCCTGCTATCCGCAGAAGGGCAATCCCTGCAGGATCGGGAAGGAATTTCACTTCTTAAATCGGTTAACGAGAAAACATTAAACGATATTCAGCAGCAAGTCAAAAGCGGAACATACAAGCTGGCAGACGGGAAAGCAGTCCAGGTATCGGACGAAGAATTTACCCAGTTCAAGCAGCTCATAGATACAGCGGATAACTTCGCGGTACTTGACGGTAAAGTGGTTTCCATTGTCTCAGAGGAGGGCCTGACCTTCTTCGGCGGGCAGAAGTCCGCGGAGGAAGTGGCGAAGCTGATCCAGAACCGGATAACAACCTATCTGAACGAATAGCAATTATTGAAGCAAGAAGCAGCCACCCCGTGCGCTGCTTTTTTCCATTCAGCATGATGACGGACAATTCATAGAAGCCGTCTCATGATGCAAAGTTTTATAAAAATTTAATTTTAAACCCCAATTCGATTTAAACAGTTTTCCTTATTCTAAAGGGGAAGAAGGGATAGGAGGATGCCATAATGAAGGACAGGACAGTGGACGAGACTTTCAATACCTTATATGAAACGTACTATAAACAAGTATATTATTCAGCCTTTTCGGTAATAAGAGACCACTTTTTGGCACAAGATGTGGTTCAGGAAACCTTCGTCAAGGTTTTCCGCCGTTTCAATACCTTCAAAGATAAAGCAAAAAAGGATGCCTGGCTAAAGGTTATTTCCAGAAATACAGCGATCGACTTATACCGAAAGAGACTTAGAAGGCAGGAAATTTTCAACGAACATATTGAATTATTAGCCGGGGCTGTCGCAGACGAGATGGAGCGCTCCATCGAGATGAAGATTGACCGCCAACTGCTTTGCTCCTTGCAGCCAAAGCATCAGAATGCGCTACTGCTTATCTATGAATATGGAATGACCTATGAACAGCTTGCTTCATATCAGAATACTTCCGTTAGCGCAGTGAAGTCGCAGCTGCATCGTGCAAAGAAAAAACTGCAGTCCATGGCAAGGGAAACGGAATAGCGCTCTATGCAATTCCACATCCTAACAATAGATGAATAAGGGATAAGGAGGACGAACCCATGAATTCCAAACCGGATTTCAGCGGACTGGATTGGTTGAAATTTCTGGCTGCTATATTGGTTGTTGCCAATCATACCGGCCCGCTGCAAACCTACAGTCCCTATGCCGATTTTCTGCTAAGCGGTGTCCTTACACGTATAGCCGTTCCCGTGTTTTTCATAACCTCAGGATTCTTTTTCTTCCGCAAGCTGACCGGCGACCCCGCAGCGGATAAAAAAAAGCTGTTTCGCTATTCGAAAAAAATTGGAATACTATATGCGATTGCCATATTGTTGTATATTCCGTTAAACATATATACAGGTTATTTCACCGTTCATTTTACTGTGTATTCCTTCATCAGGGACATTATATTTGAAGGCACCTTTTATCATTTGTGGTATTTGCCGGCTTTGCTTGTCGGGTTATATATGACCTTTTTCATGTATAAGAGAATGTCGATGAATGCGCTGCTTGCAGCGGCTGGCTTGTTGTATGTCCTCGGGCTGCTTGGCGGGAGCTATTACGGACTTATTGCGGACAATAAAGGGATTTCGCAAGTCTATGATGGAATGTTCACTTTGTTTGACAATACGCGTAACGGGCTGTTTTATGCACCTGTTTATCTTGTATTGGGTGCTTGGGCAGCCAGGAGGCCACAGCCGGCGGGAAGCACAATGAAGAATGCCGGCTTGTTTATGGTATCGCTCGGATTTATGCTCGCCGAGGGAATCCTCCTGAATTCAGCGGGAATTCCCAGGCAGGAGGGTATGTATATTTTTGCTCTGCCAGCCGCTTATTTTTTATTTCAATGGGCGCGGGAATGGAAGGGGAAATCAGGCAAAGCCTTCCGGGAGTGGCGGGTGTGGGTTTATATTTTGCATCCTTACGCGATCGTGTTTGTACATGCAGCGTTACAAGCTGATAATCTTGAGGATTTGTTCATTGCGAACAGCCTGTTTCATTTTCTTGCGGTATGTCTGTTGTCAGTCGCCATGGCCGCGGCTGCAGTACGGATATCCGTTATTAAAATTTCAATTCCAAAACAGAAATCTAATACAACCCATTGACACGAAAATCTAACGGTGTTATATTTCCGAATGAGATTAAAAATTGAAAGGAGGCTGAACCCATTTGAGTCGCCGTGAGCGGCATAAGCAGGAGCTTCGGCAGCGAATTATTTTTGCGACGAGGGAGATCGCTTCCGAAGAAGGATGGCGGGGCATAACGATCCGCAAGGTAGCGGAGCGGATCGAATACAGTCCGCCGACTATTTATGAGTATTTCGAGAACAAGGATGCGCTGCTTTTTCAGCTGCTGAAGGAAGGATTTCACTTGCTCTATCTCGATCTGGCGAAGGCTAAAGAGGCGAACAAGGAAACGCCGCAGCAAACACTGTACGCCATTGCCAAAGCGTACTGGGCTTTTGCTTTCCGGGAACGCGAATTATACGAAATCATGCACGGCCTTGGAGGCGTTTCGTTTGGGACCCGGGAAACTCCCGAAGAACCTGTTCGGGTATTCTTTCTGCTGCGCGATGCCATTACTGACTGTTTGAACATCGAGACGAATGATCTCGACGGTGAAGTCGATTTATTTTGGAGCAATTTGCATGGCATGATTTCACTGACGATCCAGGGCCGCATGAAAGGCGGGAAGGAACGCGCCGAGGTGCTGGTCGATCGAATGGTGGAGTTATATATCAAGGCATGGGGGTAGCTACCCTTTTCTTTTCGCAAAAAAAATAACATAGTTAGATAATTGAACGACGATAAAAAATTATTAAGGTGGTTAATCCTTGAGCACATTAATCGTAAGCGCTCATCCAAATCCTTTCAGCTTCAACGCCGCGGTGCGCAGCGTCCTTGCGGGAAGCCATGCTTCAGCAGGCAGCCGTTCTTGCCGGGAAACTTGGGTATGACCGGCGTACTGGGCAGCCCCTATCGTAAGGAATGACAGGACACACCATCACATTAGGAGGCATTCCCATGTATACTTATCTGTTGTTCATCCATATTATCTCAGCCGTGACAGCTATCTGCGCCGTTATCGGTTATCCATTAATCATGAGCAGCGTCCGCACGGCAGGGCAGGCTAGGTTCGGATTGGCGCTGCTGGAGAAGATGGCGATCCTCCCGAAAGCCGGCGGGACACTGCTGCTTCTGACCGGTCTGGCACTCGGCTTCCTGCAAACCTATCTGTTCCACCAGATGTGGTATGTGGTCTCGATAGCCATCTTCTTCGTCATTCTGGTCATTCTGGCCATCCTGCTTCCATCCGGCATCAAAGAGCAGCTTGCGCTGCTGCAGCAGACGCAAGGAGAGGCGCTGCCGGACGAGTACCGGCGGAGCCGCAGGCGCTCCGCCTGGTTGGAAGGAATTGCGAATCTGGCCGTTTTCATCTCGATTCTGCTGATGGTGTTCAAACCCTTTTAAACTTACGAAGAGCAGCTTGCTTTGAACGGCGACTGCCGACGAGAAAGCGTGAATTGATCCCGCGAATCATTATGCAGCAGGCATTTCTTCCCGTTTGTGCTATCATTAAACGATAAAACATCAATCTCCCGCCTCGCCGAAAGGAGCAGTCATCGCTATGAATTCTTCGTTTATTGATCAACCGAACGGGATTTTCCCTTCCGTATGTCCGCTTGATTGCCCGGATCAATGCGGCCTGCTGGTCCGCAAGGAGTCCGGGAGAATCGTAAAAATAGACGGTGACCCGTCCCATCCCGTAACACAAGGGGCCATTTGCAACAAAGTGCGCAATATGACGGAGCGGATCTACGATCCGAACCGCCTGCAGTATCCGCTGCTGCGGACGGGACCCAAGGGCTCCGGGCAGTTCCGGCGCATCAGCTGGGAGGAGGCTCTGGAGACCATCGCCTCCCGGTGGAAGACACTTGCGGCTTCCGGGGAGGGAGCAGAGTCGATTCTGCCTTACAGCTTCTACGGTAATATGGGCAGAATAGGCACCGAAGGAATGGGGCGGAGGTTCTTCAACCGCCTGGGAGCCAGCCGGCTCATTTATTCCATATGCGAAGCGGCTGGCTCAGAGGGCTACCGCTACACGATGGGCGGCAGCTACGGCACGGATCCGGAGGAAACGGTTCATGCCAAACTTCATATCATGTGGGGCATCAACGCGGTCAGCACGAATATGCATCAGGTTACGATCGCCGAGAAGGCGCGCAAGCAGGGGGCGCAAATCGTCGTTATCGATGTTCACCGGAACCGGACGGCGAAGTGGGCGGACTGGTTCATTCCCGTTATGCCCGGCACGGATGCGGCGCTGGCGCTTGGAATTATGTTAATTTTGTTTGCGGAGGGGCTGACGGACGAGAATTTTCTTCAACAGTATACGGTCGGACATGAGGAGCTGCGCGAGCATGTCCGTCAGTATCCGCCGGACGTCGTATCCGCCATTACTGGCGTGCCTGTGGATGACATTTATAAGCTTGCCCGGTTGTACGGCAGCACGACACCGTCGTTTATCCGGATCGGAAACGGACCGCAGCATCACGATAACGGGGGCATGACCACCCGCGCGATCGCCTGTCTGCCTGCGCTCACGGGGCAGTGGCTGGTCAAGGGCGGCGGCGCGATAAAAGGCAACGGCGGTTATCTGAGCCTGAACAAATCCGCCCTGGAGCGTCCCGGTCTGAGCCGCAAGAACACCCGGCGAATCAATATGAATCTGCTGGGCAGCGCCCTGCTGGAGCCGGACCGGCCGATCCGCTCGCTCTACGTGTACAACTCCAATCCGGCGATTGTCGCCCCCGAAGCGAATAAAGTAAGGGAAGGGCTGGCGCGCGAGGATTTGTTTACTGTGGTTCACGATCTGTTTCTGACCGAGACGGCGAAGTTCGCCGATATCGTGCTGCCTGCGACCTCGTCATTCGAAAATACCGATCTTTATACATCGTATTGGCATCACTATGTGCAGCTGCAGCAGCCGGTCATCGAGCCATGCGGGGAAAGCAAGTCCAATGTCGAGGTATTCAGGCTGCTGGCGCAGGCGATGGGCTTCGACGAGCAGCCGCTGCGCGATACGGAGGAGGAGATGATCGAACAGGCGCTGGACGCTCCGGGCAATTCCCGCCTGCGGGGAATTACGTTGGAAGGCCTGACGGCCAGCCAGTTCGCCAAGGCCGACGTGAAGCCGGTCCTCCAGGACAAACTGCATACACCGAGCGGCCGCATCGAGCTGTATTCCAAAGCGATGCAGCGCAGCGGGTATCCGGCTCTGCCGACCTACGTTCCGCTGGTTGACGACGGTCCGCATCCACTGCTGTTCATACCGACGGCCAATCACAATTTTCTCAACTCGACATTCGCCGGGAACGACAAGCATATACGGATGGAAAAAGCGCCGCGGCTTTATATGAATATCCTGGATGCCGAAGCACGCGGTATCCGGGACGGAGACACGGTACGGGTATGGAATGGACGGGGAAGCTGTGAGCTTGCGGCGGCGGTTGGCAGCGATGTTCTGCCTGGAGTCGTCGTCAGTCAGGGACTGTGGTCCGATGCCGCAGGCGGCAAGGCGCTCGTCAACGCGCTGACGCCGGACCGCGTTGCCGATATGGGCAATGGCGCGACCTTTTTCTCCGGAAGGGTGCAGGTGGCACAAGCACTTCATCTGCAGCATTGACAGGCGAAGCATCCCCTTTGCCCTGAACGGGAAGTTATCACAATCTATTGACCACGAAGCGGACTTGCGACAAAGTGATTTTACATTAGCGGCGGACGGAGGCATGACTGAAGTTCTGAATACTTCACAGCTTGCCGGCAGCTGCTTCTTAAAAATAAATAAATAGGAGAATGGCCCGGATCGACAGGATCCGGGTATTTTTTTCGTCCGTAGCCTATTCCTGCTCCCGGGAGGGAGCATTTTAAGGCGGCAGCACTATTTTCAAAAAAGAAAAAGAAAATCGCTTGACATGGAGTATACTCCATGCAATAAGCTTCAGTTGCTTAGCCGAATAGGCAATAGGCAGAGAGGAGGGCAAGGGATGGGAATACGGCATGACCAGTCTCGATCGTTTCTGTGCTGCAGCCTAATTGTAGGAGAAAAAAATAAAAATCGAGTCGCCAATGACTGAAATATACGCTGCTTCGGGAATAATGAACGCAGCTAAACCACTTTTTCGTACCAGATTAAGCATTGAAATTAGGAGGAGATTGAATATGCATACGGACAACATAGATACAATTACACCTCAGGCACCGATTCCATCGGGCTTCGGGCCGCAAACGACAGCACGCGAGGCGCTTGGCGGACGTGATTTGACAGGCAAAACCGCCATCGTAACCGGCGGGTATTCCGGCATCGGTCTTGAGACAACCCGCGCGTTGGCAGAAGCAGGCGCGACGGTCATTGTCCCCGCCCGCACGCCAGAGAAAGCCCGTGCTTCATTATCGGGTATCCCGAGAGTGGAGCTGGAGGAGCTGGATCTAATCGCTCCCGCTTCCATCGACGCCTTCGCGCAGCGGTTTCTGGATTCTGGACGGGCGCTGGACATCCTGATCAATAATGCCGGCATTATGGGACCGCCGCAGGTGCACGATGCGCGTGGGTACGATACCCAATTCGCCACCAATCATCTGGGACACTTCCAGTTGACGGCGCGGCTCTGGCCGGCTTTGGCCAAGTCGGGAAGCGCGCGGGTCGTCTCGCTTTCTTCCGTTGGAATCCGTTACGGAAGCGTAGATTTTGACGATCCCAACTTCGAACGCAGGGCATATGACAAATACCAGGCCTACGGACAGTCCAAATCTGCCAACTCGTTGTTTGCAATCGCATTGGACAGGCGGGGCCGGGAGCATGGCGTCCGCGCCTTCGCCGTTCACCCTGGCGCGGTCATGAGCGGATTGGTGCGTTATATGTCGGAAGAGGAGCTGAGCGCCTCCGGTGGGCTTGACGAGGAAGGCAATCCTCCCGCTGAGCCGCTGTACGTATTCAAGACCACGGAGCAGGGAGCGGCGACAAGTGTATGGTGTGCGGCGAATACGCAGCTGGACGGCAAGGGCGGCGTTTACTGCGAGGATGCCGATATCTCCGTGGTTGTCCCCGCTGACGCTCCGATGGGGCCTGGTGTCGTACAATGGGCAATCGATCCCGGCTTGGCAGATCGGCTGTGGCGTCTTAGCGAAGAGATGACCGGCGTGAAATTCACGATCTGAATGTACGCGGCCATAACGATTGCATGAACATAGCCATGATAACCGCATCATTGCGCAAAAGCCTGTTGAGAACGCTCAACAGGCTTTTGCCGTATAGGGGGCGGGTTGCAGAGCCGCCGGAGTATCCTGATTTTGATTTCATCTATAAAATCTCCAGCTTTTCTTTCAGTTATTCGCTCCTGCGGCAAAGCTCCTGTGCTTCGCTCATGAAAAAACTTTCGTTAGGGATCATCTGACAGCAAAAACGGCTCTTCGCCAACCATGCGAAGAGAGCCGTTTTTTGCTGTTTTCCGAAAGTGCAGCTTACTAAAATTTGAAATCGTTCCTTCTGTTTCGGGCGTCAAGTTAACCTTCGGGAACAACCGACCGCGAGGAGCCCGGCACTGATCACTGCCGTCACCACAGCAATGATGTGTAAACCTGAAGTCGTCACCGAGCCGCCGAATATAAGCCCCAGCAAGCTGGTGGAAAAGATGCTGCCTACGGAACGGAACGTTTGGAACAAGCCGGATGCAACGCCGGTTTCTGCCGGTTTCGTATGGCTGTACAAGGCTGTTGAAAGCCCCATATTGTTCATTCCATTTGAGATGCCGATGACTGCAGCGACCAGCAGAATGATCGGAACAGAAGTATGAGGCCCAAGCACAAGCAGCAGGAGGGTACCCGCTACAAGCACGATACTTCCGATGATGACGGGCTGCCGGTAGCTTGAACGGCGAATCATCCGGACGGCGAGCGGGGTCGTCAATACGCCGATACCTGCGAAAGGAAGCATCAGTAATCCGGCGGTCTGCGGATCGTAGCCTCTAACTTGGCCCAGCCATAACGGCAAGCCAAAGAAGAGCGAATAGAACACGATGTTCAGACCGGCATACTGGGCAAATACGGAAGTAAGCCGGATATTCGAAGCCAGCATCCTGACATCCAGAAATGGCTTATCCGTACGCAGCTCCCGCAGGATCAGGAGAGCCCCGGTAACCGGAACGATGATCAGCAGCCACCACTGGGTACCTTTGCCAAGCGTGACCAGGAAGAACATTAGGCTTGCGAACATGCCGCTGAACAGGACGATTCCCGGAAGATCGATCATGTGCAGAACGCCTTTCTGCTCTTCCGAAGGCTGTTTCTGCTTGTCCGCAGGGATCCATCTGAATACCAGGATAAGCACCAGAACCGCAACCGGTACATTGATCCAGAAGATGGATTGCCATCCCGCATGAGCAACCAGGAGACCTCCCAAAGTAGGCCCGAAAGCCGCCATTACGTTGGCGGTAATGGAAATTAGTCCGAGGGCCGCGGTTGAGCTTTTACCGTCATCACGATCTGCCGTACGGGAAACGGAGCGAATGATCGACAGACCGGCAGGAAATGCGCATGTGCTTCCGAAAGCCTGCAGGATCCTGAGTGCCAGCAGCCAACCGAAAGACGGCGCCCAGGCAGAGAGAAGACTGCTGATGATAACCAGCGCCATTCCGGTGCTGAAAACGCGGCGTGGACCGAACAGATCCGCAAGCTTGCCCATCAAGGGCTGGCCTACCGTCGCCGCAAGGTAGAAACTCGAAATCAACCAGGTTACGGTCGTTATGCCGACCCCGAAGCTGGAGCCGATATTCAGAAGCGCGACGGAGATCATGGATGAGTTCAGCGGGTTAAGCAAAACGCCAAGTGCAACGACCCATGTGACCCGTTTCATTACTCGCTGATGGTCAGACCCTATTGGTGCAGCCACTGTGCTCGCAGCCAATGTCATTATATATTGCCTCCTTTTATGTGATCGTCTTATGGAGCCTTCTTTCATTCCAACCGGCACACTGTTATTGTAAGATTGAATACTCATAAATAAAAATATATATTTAATTATAAATTAATCACTTTATAGTTATGGATTGAGGTGGAAATTCCGTTGGATTTATTGCAGCTCCAATATTTTCAAAAAGTAGCGCAGCTGGAGCATATGACGAAGGCCGCACGCGAGCTTCAAATTGCCCAACCGGCCCTAAGCATGACAATTGCACGCTTGGAGAACGATTTGGGAGTGCCCTTATTTGACCGCTTGGGACGGCAGATCCGGCTCAATGCCTATGGAAGAGCTTTTCTCATCAAAGCGGAGACGGCTCTGAAAGCTCTGGAGGAAGGACGGCGCGAGCTCGCGGATATGTCGGGGCTGGAGCATGGGCGCGTATCTCTGGCGGTGACAACTTTAAACCGTTTCTCCAAGCTGTTGGGCGCTTTTCTTTCCAAGCATCCCGATGTCAGCTTTCGCGTAATCCAGGTTCCTACAGAGGAATCGAAAATCCGGCTGCTCAGCGGTGAAATCGACTTTTGTTTCTCTTATCAGCCCTTTGAGCAGCCGGAGGTAAGCTGTTTGCCTCTGTTTACGGAAGACATTCTGCTGGCTGTACCGGCTTCACATCATCTTGCAGGACGGCGAAGCATAAGCCTTCACGAGGTGGCCCACGAATCTTTCGTCAGTCTAAAAACCGGATACAGCTTCCGCGATATAACCGATGAATGCTGCCGGAAAGCAGGTTTTGTCCCAAATATTGTGTGCGAAGGAGACGAGCCAGCGGCGATAGATGGCTTGGTCCGGGCGGGTTTGGGAATCGCTTTTCTGCCGGCGGCGGCAAGAAAAGAGTATTCTTCGCTTCATTTGCTGGACATCACAGAGCCTGTATGCCAATGGACCCTCCATTTGACCTGGCTTGAACAGCGCTATCTGTCACAGGCGGCACGCCAGTTTCATGATTTCGTCGTCCGTCTATATGGGAAAAAGAGCATTTCACCGTGACATTTCCATATAAGGCTGGATGAAAATCACTTGACATGGAGTGAACTCCATCCGATATGATGCGATGGAACAGGAAAAGGCTTGGCGGCCGATTGTCAATAAGCAATGAGATGGCTTGGGCTGCAGCCCCAAATTGAGCTCGCTGATGGCTGAAATGCATGCTGCTTCGGGAATAATAAATGACAATCCGGACCGCCTAATATAGGACCTGTTGAAGAGTTCAAAACCAGGAGGAGATTAATATGCAAACAGGTAACAGCTATACAATCACGCCCCAGGCTCCAATCCCATCCGGCCTCGGTCCGCAAACAACAGCACGGGAAGCGCTGGGCGGACGCGATTTGGCGGGCAAGATCGCCATCGTCACCGGCGGATATTCCGGTGTCGGCCTTGAAACCACCCGCGTTCTGGCCGAAGCAGGCGCAACGGTGATTGTGCCTGCGCGTACGCTGGAGAAAGCCCGCGCTGCGGTTGCGGGTATCTCGCATGTGGAGCTGGAGGAGTTGGATCTTTTCGATCCCGCTTCCATCGATGCTTTTGCGCAGCGCTTTCTGGACTCGGGACGGCCGCTGCATATCCTCATCAATAATGCCGGAATAATGGCTGCCCCGCTGGTACGCGACGCACGCGGCTACGAGTCCCAATTCGCCACCAATCATCTGGGACACTTCCAGCTTACGGCGAGGCTGTGGCCTGCATTGAAGCGGGCTGGAAGCGCGCGGGTTATCTCGCTCTCATCAACTGGAATCCGCTTCGGAGGCGTTGATTTTGACGACATAAACTTCGAGCGGCGGGAGTACGACAAGTGGAGGGCTTACGGCCAGTCCAAATCCGCCAACGCATTGTTTGCCGTCGCGCTGGACAGGCGTGGTGCGGCGTACGGCATCCGCGCCTTTTCCGTCCATCCCGGTAGAATTCTGACCGATTTGGTGCGGCATATGTCGGACGAGGAGAAGGGAGCAGCAGGAGGAAATTTAAAGACCACCGAACAGGGAGCAGCGACGAGCGTCTGGTGCGCAACAAGTGCTCAGCTGGAGGGAAAAGGCGGCGTATTCTGTATGGATGCCGATATTGCCGGGATTGTATCGGAAGATGCTCTGCAAGGGCTGGGCCAGGTGATGACGGGCGTACTGCCCTGGGCGATCGATCCCGGCCTGGCGGAGAGGCTATGGCAGGTCAGCGAGGAGATGACGGGGGTAACGTTCACGGCTTGAGCCGGATCATAAAATAACAATATTGCATTTGACTATGAAGAGTAGTTTGAATAGCAACTGAGCCTGCATCTGCAGGATCAGCTGCTTTTTTTTGCTCAAAATAAGCAAGGATAACATCCTTCCAATTCGGTAAAAATGATTTCTCCATTCTAGAGTTGACTAATCCCAATGCTGTGCTTATAATAAAAAAATGAACGGTCTGTCTTATATTGATAGGAAATAAAGTCGCTAATCAATATAAAACGATAGTTGGTACATTAAATTGATTTAAAGGAGAGATCTTAAATGAGCAGAATATAGCCGGCTGAATTTGGACCAGGAAATTTGAAACATCGTTATTGTTGTGTCCGTGAGAAATTCGCTTCAGAGCAAAATTTATTTTTTTTACCCCATGGAGAATGATCGTTCTCGATGGAGTAAGTTACTTGATAAAAACAAAATCAACACAATAGAAACTAAATACTGGAGGAATCGAAATGGAAAGATTGAATGGGAAAGTTGCATTGATCACAGGAGGAAACAGCGGTATCGGTCTGGCAACTGCAAAATTATTTGCAGCGGAAGGGGCGAAAGTAGTTATTACAGGCCGGAATCAGGCTAAGTTATCCGCCGCGGCCGAAGAGCTTGGTGTCAATGCCTTTGCCGTCCAGATGGATGCAGGTGATCCGGCAAGCATGGAAAAAGCGGTGGCTGCAGCGGTGGACAAATTCGGTAAACTGGATGTAGTTTTTGCGAATGCGGGCATTGCCGGACATACACCTCTGGGCGGGACCGAGCTGTCTGTATTTGAGGAAATTATCAAGGTCAATGTTACTGGAGTATTCTTTACCGTACAAGCGGCCCTGCCGCATCTGAAGTCTGGGGCGTCGGTCATTTTGAACGGCTCGGTGCTGGCGTCATTGGGCGCTTCCGGGTATTCGGCGTATGCAGCTAGCAAAGGTGCGGTCAGAAGCATGGTTAGAGTGCTGGCTACCGAGCTGTCGCCTCATGGGATCCGGGTGAATACGATTGTTCCGGGAGCAACCCGTACGCCAATCTGGGGACAATCGACGCCTGAAGGCATGTCCAACCTGGAGAATGCGCTATCGCCCTCCATTCCGCTTAATCGCCTGGCCGATCCGGATGAAGTCGCCAAGGCCGTCTTGTTCCTCGCCTCGGATGATTCCTCCTATATCCAGGGTACTGAAGTCGTTGTCGATGGAGGCGCAACTTCCTCGCCGGCTGGGGCTCCCATCTATCGGGCAAAAGGATAAGGAAGCAATTGGCGCTTGTTTACTCATAATTACGAAATAACTCGAATATTGTGGGTGCGGTGTTCCCCCCAAAGCGGCAGGACTCGCCCCATATCGACGGGAAATGAAGCTCAACGCAATACTCAGCAAATATTAAACAGGAGGTAATAACAATGTCTAAATTAAATATTGGAATTATTTTGGGAAGCTCCCGTCAAGGACGCGTGAGTCCACAGGTAGGAGAATGGGTGAAAGGGATTGCTGACAAACGGGGTGATGCAAACTATGATATCGTAGATATTGCAGACTTTAAATTACCATTTGTTGGAACTGAAGATGGCGAAGAGCAGGTAAAGGCCTGGTCAGAGAAGCTGAATAGCCTGGATGGATTCGTCTTCGTTACGGCAGAATACAACCATAGCGTGTCGGCGGTTTTGAAAAACGCGCTCGATTCAGCCCGGGAGGCCTGGTACAATAAGGCAGCCGGCATCGTAAGCTATGGTTCATCAGGCGGAGCCCGTGCTGCCGAGCATTTACGTGGAATCTTGTCAGAGCTAAGCGTTGCGCATGTCCGTGTACATCCAACATTGTCCTTATTTACAGATTTCGAAAATTACAGCGTGTTTAAACCGGCTGATTTACATGTAAACAATGTTAATTCCATGCTTGATCAAGTGGTTGCATGGAGCGGCGCATTAAAGCCTTTGCGGTAAAGCTGTTTTAAATATAGGAGCTGTTGAATACTTAGAGGCTGTCACTGTCAACATGGTCACAGTCTTATGCAAAAAAACAGAATTGAGCAAGGCTATTCAGCAATCGCTGCTGGGTAGCCTTGTTTTGCAATCTTTATTTCATCTTGATCTGTGCTTCATCCTTTCTTGACCTGACTTTACTAAACTAGCCTGGTAGTCAAGACAAATGGAAGGATGAAGAGAATTGAAAAAAAGCATACTGTTCCTTTGCATCGCGCTGATGCTATCCATTACGGCCTGCAGCGGGGGCAATGCGACACCTGGCTCGCTATCAGGCGGCGCAAACACGGATCAATCAACACAACCGGACAGCAGCAAACCGGAGAGCGCGGCTTCAACGTCCAATCCTTCCCCAACCCCCGCCCCCGATCCCAACAAAAAAAGCACCATCGTTTTATCTATGTACGGTTACGATCAGTATTATGATGACGCGAAGAAGGCTTATGAGAAAGAACATCCGAACATTACCGTCGATCTGAAGTATGTAACCAAGGACTTTGACCCCTCCGGCACGCTGGTGGAGAAGTTCAGGACCAAGACGAGCGCCGATTTCCTCAGCGGCAAAGGGGCCGATATGATCGTCACGGATGATTTGCCGATTGAAGGTTTCATCGGTAAACAACTCTTGGCCAATCTGAGTGACATGATGAATGGCGATACATCCTTTAAAAAAGAGGATTACTTTCAGAACATCCTTGATGGTGTGAAGGAAAGCGACGGCAGCGTGTATGCCATGCCCCTGTCCTTCTACGTGTCCGCCCTGCTGGCGGATGAGAATGCGCTAAAAAGCACGGGTGTGACTATTGGCGACAGCAGCTGGAACTGGGAGCAGTTCGCCGCCACCGCGAAAAAGCTGCCCATGACAGGCAGGTACAAATACGCTTATACCGAGAAGCGAGATAGCAATTTTCTGTATGCGCTGGTGACTGCGTCGTATTCCCAATTTGTGGATCGGGTCAACCGGAAAGCCCATTTTGATTCAGATGCGTTTATCAGCCTGCTGAATCAAATAAAGCAGCTGGAAAAGGACAATGTGGTAAGCTTTGATTTTCGAAATTACGAACATGTATATTTCCGGCAGACGGATATTTCTTCCTTCGGCGATTATATGTTCAGGGTTGCAGAAAGCAAGTTTGAAAAACCGGCGCTATATCAGGTTCCCAAGGGCGAAGGGCAGCAGGACGGCGGATCCTTTTCCCCGCTTTCCAACATCGCCATTAATGCGAATTCCGCCGTTAAGCCGGAAGCGTGGGACTTCCTCAAATTCTTGATGTCCAGGGGAGCAGGCAATGTGGACAAGGAACCGGACGGGAGTTACTCGGTGTATACTACGTTTCCGTTATCCAAGATCATATTTGCAGCGCAGGAGGCTAAGTTTGTGCAGGACGGCAAGGCCAAGCAGGAGGAACTTCAGACTGTGACTGACTTTATTTCCAAAGCGAGCAACCGGAAATCGACGCTCCCCTACGAGATCGAAATCCTCATATGGGACGAAACGCCGGCCTTCTTCAGCGGGCAGAAGTCGGCCGAGGCCGTTGCGGACATTATGCAAAACAAAGCGACGACTTACCTCAATGAATAAGCCGCGGTTCCGGTTTCCCGGACGGCTGAAGAAGGACGGGCCCGCAGCCTTGCTGTTTCTTGCGCCCAGTCTGCTCGGCTTCTCGCTGTTCTATGCGATACCCTTTGCCATGGGCATCTATTACTCCTTCACCGACAAGCTGCAAGGGGGTTCCTTCGCCGGGTTAGCCAATTACAGGGAGCTGCTGTACAGCAGCTCCTTCCGCCAGGCGGCAGCCAATACGCTGCTTTTCACGGGGATCAGCGTTCCCATTCTGATCGTGCTGTCGCTTGCTCTGGCACTCATGCTGAATCAACGGATGTGGCTTAGAAACGGGCTGCAGACGGCGGTTGTTCTGCCCCTTGTCGTTCCGGTTGCCTCTATCGTCATGGTTTGGCAAATATTCGTTGACTGGAACGGCACCTTGAACAGCTGGCTGCACTTCTTGGGACTGCCGCGGATCGATTGGATGAACTCGAACTGGTCCATGGCCGTACTGGTGCTTATGTATATCTGGAAAAATATCGGCTACAATATGATTCTCTTCCTTGCCGGTCTGCAGTCGATCCCCCAAAGCTATTACGAAACGGCCCGGATCGAGGGAGCAGGCGGCATTCGCCAGCTATTCGGCATTACGCTCGTTTACTTGATACCGACCATGTTTTTCGTCATTCTTATTTCGATTATCAATTCGTTCAAGGTATTCCGGGAAACCTACATGCTTGCCGGAAATTATCCGTACGATCGCATTTATATGATGCAGCATTATATGAACAATATGTTTGTCTCGCTGGATATTCAGAAGCTGACGGCGGCCGCTACGCTGATGGTCGGCTGCATTATTGCTCTGGTATCGGGCCTGATATCGGTCGAACGCCGGTTTCAGCAAAATCTGGAGTAATGGGGGGAGCTTATGCGGAACATTCGTGCGCTTCCCAGGGCGGTGCTGTTTACTTTACTCGCTGCAGTGGCGGCACTCCTGCTCATTCCAATTGTCCTCACAGCCGCAAACTCGCTCATGACCCAAAACGAGTTCGCCGCTAATTACGGCTTGATCGGTACGATGACCGATGCCGCAGCAGGGGACAAGGATGCCTTTGTCAATCTGAAGCTGATACCAGACTGGGTGACCTTCGCCCAGTATAAAAAACTGCTGATTACGACGCCGCGGTTTCTGCAGATGTTCTGGAATTCGGTAGGACTCGTCACGCCGATCGTCGCCGGACAGACACTGATCGCTTCTCTGGCCGCTTATGCCTTTGCCAAGCTCCGTTTCAGAGGGCGGGATGCGCTGTTCATGGTCTATCTGATGACGATGCTCATGCCGTTTCAGGTTACACTGGTTCCCAATTACATCATCATCGACCGATTGGGATTATTCAACACAACGGCGGCGATTATTCTGCCTGGCATTTTCGGCGCCTTTGGCGTATTTATGATCCGTCAATTTATGGCTCAAATTCCGAATGCCTATATGGAAGCTGCCAAGATGGACGGTGCGGGACATGCCGCCATTTTCGTCCGGATCATCCTTCCCTTGGTCAAACCGGGCTTGGCTGCGCTGAGCGTCCTGCTGTTCGTCGACTATTGGAATATGGTCGAACAGCCGCTCATCTTTCTGGAGGATGAGTTCAAGCAGCCGCTGTCGCTCTATCTGCTTCAGATCAGTGAACAGGAAACAGATGTGGTTTTTGCCGCTTCGGTCCTGTACATGTGCCCGATGATCCTGCTGTTCCTGTACGCCGAAACTTATTTTGTCGAGGGCATTCAGCATTCGGGAATCAAGGGGTAATCAAGTATCAGGAGTGATGAAATGGAAGCAGACTTCAGATCCGACGATTCTAAAAGCCGAAAGCGAAAAATCCGCCTGCTCGCCGGGTTGTTTTTTGGCTTGCTGATCGTCCTCACATTATTCAGCAATACGTTGTTTGCCTTGACGCTGCCTAAAGTTACGGTGGAGCAGCCCGAAACCGGTCTCCTGAATCAGGAGTTTAAGGGAAGTGCCGCCTTGAAGTTTGTGTCGGAGCTGGATCTATCGAACCCGGCGGGCGGGAAAGTCAAACAGGTGCTGGTCAAGGAGGGTGATGCCGTCCAGAAAGGACAGGCACTCATCATGTATGAAAACAGCGAGACGGAGCAGCAGATCGAGGCGGAGCGGGACGCGCTGGAGAAGCTGAAGCTCCCTGTGCAAAGCCTGCAGCGCGACTATATCGAAGCTGCTGCCAATGCGGATTCGGGGGCACAAAGCGACGCCCGAATCGCATTGGAAAGCGCGCGGCTGGATATTGCCGCTCAGGAAAGGCGTATTCAGGCACTGGAGGGCCAGCTTGCCGATCAACAAAAGCTGAAAGCCCCGTTCGACGGCATTGTAGAAGCTGTTCATGCGGTGGAAGGCCTGCCTTCAGGCACGGGGGAAGGTGATATCCGCCTTGTTAACTCGGATAAGGGACTGCAGTTCGAGATGCAGGTGCCTGTCAATATTGCCGCCACGCTGGATACAGCCGAGCCTTTGGAGGTCATGATTTCAGGCAAGAGCGGCCGTTCCGTTCAGGGAAATATTGTGGAAATCGGAGAGAGCGATGCCCCTCAGCCAGGCGAATCGGACCCGGAAACGATTCGTCTGCTCGTCAGCCTGCATGATGAGGCTCTCCGCGAGGGTGACCGGGTTGAGCTCAATCTCACGACCAAGGGGGACGGGAACGCGCTTATCATTTCAAGCCAGGCGGTCCATAAAGACAGGGACGGCGCCTATGTGTTTGTTATCGACAATAAAAAAGGCCCGCTTGGCAATGTCAACTTTGCAAGAAAGCTGTCGGTCACCATATCTGCCGCCAACGAGATGAGAACCGCGGTTGTCGACAGCTTAATTGGCAGTGAAAAGGTCATTGTGGAAAGCAGCGATCCTCTGGCCGAAGGCACTCAGGTCCGCTACTAGCTAAACACGCCGGCTCCCTTTTCAAATCGAAGTTTGATATGATGGAACGGTAAACAAAGGACACGACTTGGGGGCTTCGCATGGACGTCAGGACGATTTTAGTTGTGGAGGATGAACCCATCCTGAGGGAAATCGTGAAAGATTATTTTCTGAATGAAGGGTATGAGGTGCTGGAGGCTGTGGACGGCGAACAGGCCTTGCAGCTGATTCAAGACAGGAAAGTGGACCTCATCATACTGGACATCATGCTTCCAAGACTGGATGGATGGTCAGTTTGCCGCCGCATACGGAAGACCTCCGATGTTCCGATTATCATGTTAACCGCACGAGTGGACGAAGACGACACGCTGCTTGGCTTCGAGCTCGGCGCCGACGATTATGTCACGAAGCCGTATAGTCCGCCGGTTCTGCTGGCCAGAGCAAAACGGCTGCTCGACAGCCGCTCGCGGCAAAGCCAATCGCCCGGCACAAGCGATACATTGATCCGTCACGGCATCCGCATTCATTTTCCATCGCGGACGGTGGAAAGCGACGGGGTGTCGATCAACCTGACGCATACGGAATTCGAGATTTTGAGCAGCCTGATGCAGAACCAGGGCATTGTGATGACCAGGGAGCAGATGATCACCAAAATCTGGGGATACGAATACGCCGGCGACGATCGTACGATAAATACCCATATCCGCAATTTAAGAATCAAGCTGGGTGATAAAGCGAAGCTGATTACAACCATTGTCAGAACCGGCTACCGGTTTGGGGCAAGCGTATGACAAGCCGTATCGTACTGAAGCTGTTTCTGCTGACCATCCTGTTGTGTACGCTTATTTTGGCGTCTATATACGTTGGGCAAACGGTATTTTTCAAGGATTATTATGTCAATCAGAAAGTGAAAGACATCCAGACAAGCCTGCAAAGCTATAAGACGCAGTATGAATCCGGCGAGGGAGACGCCAGGCTCGCGCAATCGCTCGTGCAGGACTTTTACCGGGATCACGGCGCATGGCTGGCGGTTCTGGACCACAATGGCGAGCTGATCCAAACCGACGCGTTCGACATGGAATTGACCGGCGAGAGCCTGAGCGGGCAAACCGTGACCTATAAGGTGCCGCTGTATCACTTGGTGAGCGCGGACGAAGGGGAGGGTTTCAAAGGCTTCCTTGCGGATCAAACGCCTTTCTGGATCTACGGCATCGTGAAAGGGAGCACGTTAATTCCGGCAGCCATCCGGACAGAGAATAACGGAAGCGGGATCAAAATCGAAACGTTCGAAAACGCGCGCTTGAAAAGGATAATGACCGACCTCGTAGCGGACAAATTGAAAAAAATGGATGAGAGCCTGGCGAAGAAATTGAACTATGAATCGGACTTTAATGGCAGCAAGGCGGAGCTGTACGATCCGTTCACTTACATGCAGGGCAAAGTCGTGAAGACACGATTCCAGATGCTGGACGATACGAATAGTCTGCTCTATACGAATGCCTTGTTTCTCGATCAGATCAACGTTTTCCAGACAGAGCTGCTCTTGAAATACGCTCCCGGGGATGCGGGTCCTCAAACACTGGACTTCGAGCAGAGCAACGCGAAATACAAGCTGATCGTTCAGCCGATGCGCGGCTCCGACGGGAATACCGCCTATCTCTACGCGATGGCATCTCTCCAGCCGGTCGATGAAGCTGTGCAGATGGTCCAGAGCTACTATATGTACATTATCGCGTTTGTAGCGCTGCTGGTCCTGCTTGCTTCCTTTTACTACTCCATGACGATTGCAAGACCTCTGCTGAGGGTGAACCAGATGACGAAGAAGCTTGCCAACCTTGACTTCACGGCAGTGATCCCGATTAAATCGAAGGATGAGATCGGCGATCTGTCCAGAAATATAAACTCGCTCTCGCAAACGCTGCATTCTTATATCAAGCAGCTTCAGGATGACATCGAGAAGGAGAAGCAGCTGGAGAACACGCGCAAGGAATTTATATCCGGTGTATCGCATGAGCTCAAGACACCTCTCAGCGTGATGAAGAGCTGCATCTCGATTCTGAAGGACGGCGTGGCCGCCCACAAAAAGGATCACTATTTCGCAGCGATGGAAAAAGAAGTGGACAAAATGGATGCGCTCATCGTCGGGATGCTTGAGCTGGCCAAATTTGAGTCGGGCACGTATCAATTGAAGATGGACGAGTTTGATATCGACACCGTGATCGAAGCGGTTTGCGAGCAGTTCAGGGCGGAAATGAACGAGAAAATGCTGCGGCTGCACCTTCAGTTGTCACCTGTCAAAGTTGTGGCCAGCCAGCTGCGCATTGAGCAGGTCATGACCAATTTTATAACAAACGCGATCCTGTATACGCCTGCAGGACAAGCAATCAACGTGACCGCCATTGAAGAGGCGGATCGGGTCGCCGTCAGCGTGGAAAACATGGGCGCCCGAATTCCGCCCGAGCAGTTGGATAAAGTATGGGACCGTTTCTACCGCGGAGACACTTCCCGCCAGCGTTCCATGGGAGGCACGGGGCTGGGACTGGCCATCTCGAAAAACATTCTTGAGCTGCACGGAGTGGAATACGGAGCCGCCAATACGCAGAATGGCGTCGCCTTTTATTTCTATCTGAATAAAAAGGAATAAACTGGGGCGGGTATGCAGCTGGTCATGGAACATGAAGATACACAGCATTTAAATTTGTCCCGAAACCGCAGGGAGCTTTCACCAGTTCACGCGGTTTTTTTTGCGCTATGGCAGCAAACTTTAGGCCAGGTGAAGGATTTGGAAGCAATCGGGATAACCAGAAACCGGGACACGCAGCATGGACTGCTTCGCCGGTATAATGGAGAAAAGTGTATTCAGTAGAAAACATGCCTGAAAGAAATTAAAAGTTAACATAACTATAGTTATGTTAACTAGTTATTATAAAGGTAACATAATTAAAATTATGTTACCTAACTGCTGTTACGAGGCAATTTTGGTTATTGAAAATCCGTATAATTATTCATGACACCGAAGCTGGTGCAGCAGCCGCTGGTTGTCTGCTTCAGAACAAGAGAGACGGTGAAGAAATCCACGGGACTGATAAGGATAAAGGATTTATCGGCGGGGTTATTCGGATGGTCGGGCGGATCGTGCCAAAGCAGGAAGAAAAAATTTAAGCACCCCTGAAAAGAATTGTCGTATTCGTTTGACCCCAAATTGAGGTATGATTAGATTTGATGATGAAATCTTCTATTTACATCGGGTTTATTCGATTTAGTATGGGAAGGAGCATGCACATATGGAAAATGATCGTAACTGGGCTGGCAACTACAGGTATAGCGCCTCTGAACTCCATGTTCCTGAAAACGTGGAGCAAGTACAGGAATTGGTGGCTCGGAGCAGTCAAATCAAGGTGCTTGGCACGCGCCATTCTTTTAATGGTATTGCCGATTCTACTAAAAGCTTTGTCTCGCTTCAGAAGCTTGACCGGGTGACAGCATTAGATCAAACGCGCAATACGATAACGGTCCAAGCCGGAATCCGCTATGGAGAGCTGTGCCAATATCTTCACGGCAACGGCTATGCGCTGCACAATTTGGCGTCGCTGCCGCATATTACGGTTGCAGGCGCGTGTGCAACGGCTACGCATGGATCCGGTGATCGGAACGGCAATCTTGCTACAGCGGTTCATTCCCTGGAGATCGTCAAAGCGGACGGAGAGGTGGCCGTAATCTCCCGTGATCAACAAGACGGGATCATTGACGGAGCGGTCGTTGGACTTGGGGGATTGGGCGTCGTTACAAGCCTTACATTGGATGTGCTCCCGACATTTCAGATGAGTCAGCATGTTTTCGACAACCTGCCTCTGGAGCAGCTTCAAGAGCACTTTGACGATATTTTCTCCAGCGGCTACAGTGTCAGTCTGTTTACGGATTGGAAGAATGCATCATTCAATCAGGTCTGGCTAAAGCGCATCCTGACAGATCAAGTCTCCGCTCAGGGAGAGCCTGATTATTTCGGCGCGACACCTGCAACCGCGCGGCGGCACCCGGTGCCGGGCTATGCATCGGAAAATTGCAGCGAACAGATGGGCATTCCGGGACCGTGGTACGAAAGGCTGCCGCATTTTCGCATGGATTTCACCCCAAGCGCCGGAGAGGAGCTGCAAAGCGAGTACTTCGTGCCGCGCCATGAGGCGTATCAGGCATTATGCGCAATTAACCAGATACGGGAGTACATAGCGCCGCTTCTTTATATTTCCGAGGTTCGCACGATTGCGGAAGACCATTTGTGGATGAGCCCTTGCTATAAGCAGGAGTCGGTAGCGATCCACTTTACGTGGAAATCCGATTGGGAGGCCGTTCAGCAGGTACTGCCGATCATCGAAAAGCAGCTTGCTCCCTTCCAAGCCCGCCCGCACTGGGCCAAGCTGTTTACCATGCCGCCCGAACGGCTGCAGCCCCTGTACGAGAAGCTGCCCGACTTTCAACAGCTGCTCCTTCGTTACGACCCGCAGGGGAAATTCCGCAACGACTTCTTGAATAAATATATTTTGGCGAACTAAACAGCGGCAGTCCGGGACTTTATTCCAAGTCCATGGCTGCCGCTGTTTATATTTTGCACATTTATCGTTCCGGTTCACGCAGCAGACGATGAACTGGTCAACAATCGTCAGCTTATTTTTGTTTGGACTATTCAACTGATGCCGTGTTAATAGTATAATGTATTCTGTTTTCACAATAAGCGGGCTGGACCAACCTCTAACTTCATTTTTATGGCTGGTCCTCGAAAAGGGTGTGAGCCGTATTTTATTTCAATCCAGCGATTCTATTCACAAGCAGCCTTCATTCACAAACTTCTGGGTCTCGCGAATTTTATCTTCAACCGCCTTCCAGATGCTCTCCGTGGCGATCGGATGGCAGATGTATGAGCTAACTCATGACGCTTTCAGCCTTGGACTTGTAGGGCTGGCCCAGTTCTTGCCCATGGTGCTGCTTACTTTCGTTGTTGGTCATGTCGCAGACCGTTTTGACCGGCGAAGAATTGTTTTTTTATGTCAGATCATCGAAGGCGGGATCGCCGCTCTTCTGCTAATCGGAAATTTTGCCGGGTGGCTTGGCCGTGAGCAAATCCTGGTGGCGGCGGCGATTATCGGTGCATGCCGTGCCTTCGAAGGCCCTTCGTCATCAGCGCTGCTGCCGCAGCTTGTTCCAAAAGCCATGCTCCAGCAAGCCGTCGCCTGGACTACCTCGGTCGGGCAAACGTCTCAAATTTTGGGTCCGTCTCTTGGGGGAGTGCTTTATTCATTAGGTCCTGCTTTTGTATACAGTACATCTACTATAGCGCTGCTGGTTGCCGGAATCCTCACTTTCCTGATCCGTATGGAGCCAAGCATCCGAAAGTCGGAACCCGTGTCCATGCGCTCTGTCTTCCTGGGCCTGGAGTTCATCTTTCGGCATCCCATAATCCTGGGAACGATCTCGCTTGATCTTTTTGCCGTTCTGCTTGGCGGAGCTACGGCGCTTCTGCCGATATTTGCGCAGGATATTCTACATACAGGTGCTTGGGGATTAGGATTAATGCGAACTGCACCGGCAATTGGCGCATTATTAATGTCCGTCATTTTCTCGTATTATCCGCTTAAAAAGAACTTTGGACCCATGTTGTTCGGGGCTCTCGCCGTATTCGGACTGGCCACCATGCTCTTCGCCATTTCGACGAGCCTGCTTATATCACTGGTTGCCTTGTTCTTCGTCGGAGCTTCGGATGTGGTCAGCGTCGTTATCAGGTCTTCACTCGTGCAGCTGCAAACACCGGATGAAATGCGGGGCCGGGTGAACGCAGTGAATTCACTATTTATCGGGACTTCGAATCAATTAGGCGAGTTCGAGTCGGGTACACTGGCCGGATTTGTTGGAGCTGTTCCGGCTGCTTTCATCGGCGGTATAGGAACTATAGCCGTCGCTGGCTTATGGATGTATTTATTTCCGTCCCTCAGGCGCCTGCGGTCGTTAACGGAAAGCTAGCGGGATGGAGTAAACGTGATGATGCTCCGGGATAACCGAAGCAACACGCGGCGGAGAAATGAGGAGGGCCTTGCTCCTCTTAAGCTGGATATTACTATATATCAAGAGTT
This sequence comes from Paenibacillus sp. JT22N12, assembly GCF_056269365.1. Lineage (NCBI taxonomy): Bacteria > Bacillati > Bacillota > Bacilli > Caryophanales > Paenibacillaceae > Paenibacillus > Paenibacillus sp. JT22N12. The sequence goes on from NZ_JBWDNU010000006.1 coordinate 77,167, forward strand.
CTTTTACTTCAGATCCAGCGGAGCGGCTGCAGCACGGAGGACGGAGCAGGAATAGGCGAACTGTTCCTGTTCTTTCTCCGTCAGATTCAATTCGACCAGCTCGGCTATGCCGCGCCGTGTCAATATGGCAGGAACGCCCGCGCATAGTCCGTTAACCCCATATTCCCCCTCCAAAATCGCGGAGACTGCCGTTATCTTGTAATCGTCATTCAAAATAGAGCGGACGATATGTGCGATCGCATTTGCAATTCCGTAATGCGTCGATCCCTTCCGCTGCATAATTTCCCATCCGGCGTTGCGTGTTTTCGCAGCAATTTCGTCGAGCTTGATATGTCCGAACCGGTGGGGATGCTGGGCCAGAATGTCCAATATCGGCTTGCCGCCAATCGTTACATGCGACCAGGCCGGGAACTGGGAGTCTCCGTGCTCACCGAGCACATACCCCTGCACGCTCCGCGGGTCTACGGGCAAAAACTCGCACAGCAGCGTCTTCAGACGGGAAGAGTCGATTGAAGTGCCGGTTCCGATCACTTGGCCGCGAGACAAACCTGATAGCTTCCACACCATGTAGGTGACGATATCGACCGGGTTCGCGGCCACGACGAAAATACCGTTGAAGCCGCTCTTCATGATAAGGGGAATAATCGTTTTATAAATCTCATAAGAGCTGTCCAAGAGAGCAAGCCGGGTGCCGCCCGGAATCGGACTTGCCCCCGCACATAGAACAACGATGTCGGCATCGCCGCAATCCTCATAACCGCCGGCGTAAACTTTCGTCCGTGTATGTGTGAAATCCATACAATGCGACAGGTCGAGCGCCTGCGCGTAAGCACGTTCAGCCGTCCTGTCGATCAGCAGAATTTCGTCGCAGATCGACTGATTAACCATCGAATATGCACAGCTCGCCCCAACAAATCCAACGCCGACAACCGCCACTTTCCGTGTTTTGCTTCCCATTGCCCGATCCCCCGCTCTCGTGATGCATTTGCTTCTATTATATGATATTGCGCGGTTAAGTTGTCACTATTGTGTAATAAAGAATCACATTAACCAGACAAGCTTTAAGCAGAGACCACAGGGGCAGTTATTATTTCTCGCCTCCAACTGAAAAAACCGCCAAACCCTTGATTATCAAGGGTTTGGCGGTTTTGAGCGTGTTATAGATTCATTCAGGCACAGCTTATTCTGCAATTGAAGCATGATCCTCAACGATTATATGAGACGCTATCGAACCAGCTCAATAAACCTGCTTGCTGTGCTGGAAAGCGGCATATTGCGCATAATCATCAGCCCCACATGAGAAGGCGGCAGCCGCACGTCCAGCTGAATCTCGAAGAGGGAACCCTCTTCCAGCTCCTTCGATACAAATTCCCTGGTCACATAAGAGATTCCAAGACCCTTCCGCGCAAACTCGATGAGAAGATCCACGCTTCCGACCTCGATCTCAGGCTTGAGAGTATAACCGTAGCTTTGAAATAATTCCGTAATGGCCATTCGCGCCCGGCTGTTGCGCGAGAATAGGATGACGGGGTACTGGAGCAGCATATCCAGCGATAGAACCACATCCTTTAGCTCGGCATAACGGGCCCCCGCTACAAAGCAATCCTGCAGCTGGATACTTTCCCGCACCTCAAGCTGGGAATCGCCGATAGGCATCCGAACGACGCCCAAATCAATTCTGCCTTCTTTTAAGAAAGCGATGATTTCCGGCGTCGTTCCATGGTTCAGGTGAAGCCGGATGCCGGGATGCTTCTGATGAAAATCCTCCAGGTAGGGAAGCAAATAATGCTTGAACAGCGAATCGCTTCCGCCGATCCGCAGCTCGCCGCTGTCCAGATTTTTAAGCGCGGCCATTTTTTCTTCAGCCAGCGAAATCAAAATCTGGGACTGCTCAATATAGGAATACAGAATGGCGCCTTCTTGCGTCAGCGCAACGCCTTTGGAATTTCGGTAAAACAGCGTAATGCCGAAACTGTCTTCCAGCTGTTTGATGGCGTGGCTGACGCTCGGTTGGGTAAGATATAAGGCCTTGGCAGCCTGGGTCAAACTGCCTGTCTTCGCAGCCCAATAAAAAACTTTGTACAATTCGTAATTATTGGTCATAGACGTGGTCTATAGCTCCTGTCAAATATATTAATTACACGTATAGATGATAATCGTATTATAGTGGAAATACGAAAAAGAAACCAGAGCTTGCGGATTGGAAAGCAGTCATGCTGCCCCAATGCCGGACGATCAAGCATAAAACAACTGACGATCGTCCTTCGGCGGAAAGCTCTGATGGAAGGAGAATGAAAAATGGATCCAACAACCTTTGTTTTGTTTGGAGCGACAGGGGATTTAGCCAAAAGAAAAATTTACCCTGCCTTGTATAATTTATTCGTCGATCAGAAGCTGCCTGAATCCTTCTCCTTGATTGGTCTTGGAAGAAGAGAATGGACTGATGAATCCTTTCAGGCAAATGTCGAGCAGTCTCTTCGTATGTTTTCCAGACGCGAACCGGACGATTCCGCATCGATGCAAAAATTTCTCAGCGCGTTTCGTTACAGCGTTTTGGATATTGGCCGTAAAGAGGATTACCAGAAGCTCCTGCAGCTGGTCGAACAGCGGGAAGAAGAGCTGCGCATTTCGCCGAATCGCCTGTTTTACTTATCGGTTGGCCCTGAATTTTTTGAAACGATTGCAGCAAACATCGGGGAGAGCGGGCTTGGTTCCGCGGATGGCTGGAAGCGTCTGGTGATCGAGAAGCCTTTCGGTCATGATTTGCAATCCGCCCGGGATCTAAATCAAAAGCTGAGCAAAGATTTTACGGAGGAAGAGATTTTCCGGATCGATCATTATCTCGGCAAGCCGATGGTGCAGAAGCTTGAGATTCTGCAGCAGTCCAATCCGGTCATCCATGCGCTTTGGACCAACCGTTACATTGCCAATGTGCAGATTACCGCAAACGAAACAGTCGGCGTTGAAGAAAGAGCGGGTTATTACGATCATGTTGGCGCAGTAAGAGACATGTTCCAAAACCATATGCTGCAATTGCTTATGATGCTCACGATTCACCTCCCGAACAACAGCAGCTCCGAAAGAGTGCGCTTCAAGAAGAAAAAAGTGATGGAAGACCTCGAGCCCATTGAAAAACAGAATGTGGCCGCCAACATCATCCGCGCACAATACAAAGCGGGAACCATTCAAGGGAAACCGGTCATCGGTTATACTTCCGAACCGGGAATTGCGGCTTCATCCATGAACGATACGTTTATTGCCGCCAGACTGCAAATCGATGATTTCTTTTGGCGCGGGGTTCCTTTCTACATCCGGACAGGCAAAAGAATGAAGGAAAAATCAACGCGGATCGTCATTGAGTTCAAAGAACCGCTGAAGTCCTCCCAGGCCGACGAGGATAGCAAAGTGCCTAATCTTCTCGTATTTGAAATTAGTCCGAACGAAGGCATTACGCTTCAATTAAATACAAGGGATCCCCACCATAAAGGGGAGTTTACACCCATTAATATAGATTTTCACACGAGCAGGGACGATGTTCCCGAGGCTTACGAAAATTTGATTTTCGACGCTCTGCACGGAGACCCCACGTTCTTCGCGCATTGGGACGAAGTCGAATTGTCCTGGAAATGGGTTCAACCGGTTCTCGAAGCATTCGAGGAGAATCTGGTTCCGCTTCATCTGTATGCAGCGGGTACTTACGGACCTGTCGAGTCCGACGCGCTGCTGGCGGAGGATGGCTATCATTGGTGGTTTGATGCCAAACCTGAACAAGAAATCGAATTAAAAGAGGGAGAACAATATGTCTATCACAAAAACAATTGATCAGTTAGCAATCGATACGATCCGTACCTTGTCAATCGACGCCATTAACAGCGCCAACTCCGGTCATCCAGGTCTGCCAATGGGAGCAGCGCCGATGGCATATACGCTTTGGTCCAGACTGCTCAATCACAATCCCGGCCATGCGAAGTGGTTTAACCGCGACCGTTTCGTTCTTTCTGCGGGCCACGGTTCAGCCTTGTTGTACAGCCTTCTGCATTTGTCCGGCTATCAGGTAACGCTTGATGATTTGAAGCAATTCCGCAAGCTGAACAGCAAAACGCCGGGACATCCCGAATTTGGGCACACGGATGGCGTAGATGCCACGACAGGTCCTCTGGGACAAGGGATTGCCATGGCAGTCGGGATGGCGATGGCCGAAGCTCATCTGGCCTCGAAATTCAATCAGAACGACTTCCCGGTTGTGGATCATTATACGTATGCGCTCGTCGGCGACGGCTGTTTGATGGAAGGGATCTCTTACGAGGCGATGTCCATGGCAGGACATATGAAGCTGGGCAAATTAATCGTTTTGTATGATTCCAACGACATCTCATTGGATGGAGCACTGAACCTTTCCTTCGGGGAAAACATCCAAAAAAGAGCTGAATCGGCTCATTGGGAATATCTGCGGGTCGAGGATGGCAACGACGTTTCGCGAATTGCTGAAGCAATCGCGGCGGCCAAGCAAAACGATTCGCAGCCAACCATTATCGAAATCCGGACAATTATCGGTTACGGCAGCAAGGTAGCCGGAACGAACAAAGCGCACGGCAATCCGCTGGGCAAAGATGAAGCCAAGGCAACCAAGGCAGCTTATGGCTGGCAGTATGAGGAAGAGTTCACCGTTCCGGCGGAAGTCAAAGCTCATTTCGACCAGCTTAAACTTAAAGGCGCGGCCAAAGAAGCAGAATGGGACCAATTATTCGCTTCTTATAAAGCGCAGTATCCTCAGCAGGGCAAGGAGCTGGAGCAAGCGATCGACGGCTCCGTACTGCTTGATGCGGCAAATATTCTTACCTTCGACGCCTCCAAAACCGTTTCAACCCGTATCGCGAGCGGAGAAGCGATCAATCATTACGTGAAAACTGTTCCTTCTATTTTTGGAGGCAGCGCGGATTTATCGCATTCGACGATGACGGATATCGGCGGAGAGCAAACATTCGCCGTTCAATCCTATTCAGGACGCAATATTTACTTTGGCGTCCGCGAGCATGCAATGGGCGCAGCCGGCAATGGCATGGCGCTGCATGGAGGCATTAAACCGTTCGTCAGCACCTTCTTCGTATTCAGCGACTATTTGCGCCCGTCCATTCGCTTGGCTGCGCTGCAAAAGCTGCCCGTGACTTATGTCTTTACCCATGATTCCATTGCCGTCGGGGAAGATGGACCTACGCATGAGCCCGTCGAGCACCTGGCTGCACTTCGCACCATTCCCGGACTTACGGTCATCCGGCCAAGCGACGCCAACGAAACGGCAAGCGCGTGGGCTTATGCCCTGCAGCAAAATGAAGGCCCGGTAGCTCTGGTGCTGAGCAGACAGAATCTGCCCGTATATGAAGAAACCAAAGCCAATGTTGACAAGGTAGCGAAGGGAGCATATGTTCTGACGGAAACGGGCGGTCAGCCGGACGTCATCCTGATCGGAACCGGATCCGAGGTTTCTCTTGCCGTAAGCGCCAAGGCGGAGCTGGAGCGGGACAATATCTCTGTACGCGTCGTCGCTATGCCGAGCAGAGAGCTGTTCGACCGTCAATCTGCCGCCTACAAAGAGAGCGTGCTTCCTGCTTCCGTCACGAAGCGGCTGTCCATTGAAGCAGGCATTTCACTCGGCTGGGAGCGTTATACGGGACCCGCTGGCAGCGTTTTGTCTATCGATACGTTCGGCGCTTCAGGAGCAGGCTCAGCAGTTATGGAATACTTTGGTTTCTCCCCGGCTAATGTGGTTCGCTTGACGAAAGAATTACTGAATAAAACGAACTAATGATAATAAAGAAGAAACGGCTGCGCAGCCGCATGTTATTAAATTCAAAAATCAGCAACTAAAAAACGGAGGTAATCAACTATGAAATTTTTTATTGATACTGCAAATGTGGAAGACATCAAAAAAGCGTATAAAATCGGCGTTTTGTCCGGCGTTACAACAAACCCTTCTCTGGTAGCCAAGGAAGGCGTTAAATTCGAGGACAGGATTGCGGAGATTCTGCAGTTGGTGCCCGAGGTTGAATCCGTTTCTGCCGAAGTAACGCCTGACGCTCTGACGGCCGAGGAAATGATTGCGCAAGCGAATGAACTGATCAAAATCAACAATAACGACAAAAACATCACCATCAAGCTGCCGATGACGCTGGCCGGTTTGGAAGCCTGCCGCTACCTGACCAAAAAAGGCGTCAAAACAAATGTGACGTTGATTTTCACGGTGAATCAGGCACTCTTGGCTGCCCGCGCAGGCGCTACCTATGTATCTCCGTTTCTCGGCCGCCTGGACGACATTTCGGAAGACGGCGTTCAATTGATCGTAAAAATCGCGGAATTGTTCCGCACGCACAAGCTGGATGCGCAAATCATAGCGGCATCTGTCCGCCATCCGGATCACGTGACCCGCGTAGCCATGGCAGGCGCACATATTGCAACGATTCCCTTCGCGGTTATCGAGCAAATCTCCAAACATCCTCTGACAGATCAAGGAATGGAGAAATTCGCAGCTGATTGGAAGAAAACAACACTTTAAGATTCGACCAAATAAATTTAGGATCAAAGGAGATGTTCCATATGGCTGTTTCATTTGATTATTCCAATGCATTATCGTTTATCGGGCAGCATGAAGTGGATTACTTCAGCGAGTTTGTGAACGCGGCTCATCATATGCTTCATGAGAAGAAAGGACCCGGATCCGATTATCTGGGCTGGGTGAATCTGCCGCTTCAGTATGATCAAGAGGAGTTTGCGAGAATCAAACAGGCTGCCGAGCGTATTCACAGCCATTCCGACGCCTTGATCGTCATTGGCATTGGCGGTTCCTATCTGGGCGCAAGATCCGCGATCGAAGCGTTGTCCCATACGTTTCATAATCAAATGGACGGGAATACCCAGGTCTATTTTGCCGGACAAAATATCAGTTCGACATACATCACCCATTTATTGGAGCTGCTGGAGGGCAAGGACATTTCCCTGAATGTCATTTCCAAGTCGGGAACGACGACGGAGCCGGCAATCGCATTCCGTATTCTGCGAGATTATATGGAGAAGAAATACGGCAAAAGCGAAGCGCAGAAGCGTATCTTTGCCACAACCGATTCCTCCAAGGGCGCATTAAAAAAACTGGCCGATGAAGAAGGCTATGAAACCTTTGTCATTCCCGACGATGTTGGCGGACGCTATTCCGTGCTTACAGCAGTAGGACTTCTGCCCATTGCCGCTGCAGGACTCGATATCGATCAAATGATGGCGGGAGCCGCAGCCGCAGCAAAGAAATACAATAATGCCGATCTTGCCGCCAATGAGAGCTATCAATATGCGGCCGTCCGCAATGCTCTTTACCGCAAAGGAAAGTCCATTGAGCTGCTGGCTAATTTTGAACCGTCCCTGCATTTTGTTTCCGAGTGGTGGAAGCAGCTGTTCGGCGAAAGCGAAGGCAAAGACCAAAAGGGGCTTTATCCCGCATCCGTCGATTTCACAACCGATCTGCATTCGATGGGCCAATATGTCCAGGAAGGCCGGCGCGATCTCATCGAGACGGTCCTCTCGGTGAAGAAGCCCCGGATTGAGCTGACCATTCAGGAGGATTCGGGCAATCTGGACGGATTGAATTTCGTCGCGGGCATGACGATGGACGAAGTGAACAAGAAGGCCGCCCAAGGCACCCGCCTTGCCCATGTTGACGGAGGCGTGCCCAATCTGATTGTTGAGCTGGATGAGCTGAATGAATACACGTACGGCGAAATGGTGTACTTCTTTGAGAAGGCATGCGGCATCAGCGGCCTGCTGCTCGGGGTGAACCCGTTTGACCAGCCTGGCGTAGAAGCATACAAGGTCAATATGTTTGCACTACTGGGCAAGCCTGGATTTGAAGCGCAAAAAGCCGAGCTCGTGAAGCGTTTATCTGCAGCAGGACAGGAATAACAAGGAGGGAATAACAATGAGCAAACAGCAAATTGGCGTGGTTGGATTAGCCGTCATGGGTAAAAACCTGGCCTTGAATATCGAAAGCAAAGGATTCTCGGTTTCTCTATATAATCGTTCAGCCGAGAAAACAAATGAACTTGTGGCGGAAGCGCAAGGAAAGAATCTTGTAGGCACGTACAGCATCGAGGAATTCGTGCAGTCTCTTGAGACGCCGCGTAAAATATTAATCATGGTCAAAGCGGGACAACCGACAGACGATACCATTAATCAGCTCGTGCCATATCTGGATCAAGGCGATATCCTGATCGACGGCGGAAACGCCTTTTTCCCTGACACGCAAAGAAGAAATAAAGAGCTGCAGGCACAAGGCTTCCGCTTTATCGGCGCAGGCGTGTCGGGCGGGGAAGAGGGTGCGCTGAACGGCCCTGCGATAATGCCTGGCGGGCAAAGAGACGCCTATGAGCTGGTAGAGCCTATCCTGACCGCCATCTCGGCCAAAGTGAACGGCGATCCTTGCTCCACCTATATCGGAGCAGACGGCGCAGGCCACTATGTCAAAATGGTGCACAACGGCATCGAATACGGCGACATGCAGTTGATTGGCGAAGCGTATCATTTGCTTAAGGATGTATTGAACTTGAATACAAGCCAGCTGCATGACATTTTCACCGAATGGAACAATGGCGAGCTGGACAGCTATTTGATCGAAATCACGGCCGATATTTTCGCGAAAACAGATCCGGATACAGGCAAACCGATGGTGGACGTGATCCTCGATTCGGCAGGGCAAAAAGGAACTGGAAAATGGACAAGTCAAAGTGCATTGGACTTGGGCGTTCCATTGTCCATTATTACCGAATCCGTATTTGCCCGGTTTATCTCTGCAATGAAAGAAGAACGTACGGCCGCAAGCAAACGGCTGAATGGCCCTGCGGCAGCAAGCTATGACGGCGATCCCGGGGAATTCATCGAAGCTGTCCGCAAAGCTTTGTATACCAGCAAAATCGCATCGTACGCGCAGGGCTTTGCGCAAATGAGAGCTGCTTCCGACGCATACAACTGGGATTTGAACTATGGCAGCATTGCGATGATATTCCGCGGCGGATGTATAATCCGTGCAAGATTTCTACAAAATATCAAGGATGCTTATGACCGCGACCCGGCTCTGAAAAACCTCCTTCTGGACGAATACTTCGGCGGAATCGTGGATAACTACCAGGAAGCCTGGAGAAAAGTCATTTCAGTTGCCGTAACCAGGGGAATACCGGTTCCTGCTTTTGCTTCCGCTCTGGCATATTACGACAGCTACCGCACAGAGAGACTGCCGGCTAATCTGCTGCAGGCGCAAAGGGATTATTTTGGGGCTCATACATTCGAGCGGGTTGATCAAGAAGGAAGCTTTCACTTTCAATGGATGAAAAATTAACGGATAACCGATCATTGGAATATTAATATCATTAATTAGCTGCAAAAAGAGCACTCCTCCCGGATACCATGAAGTTTCCGATTTCATGGTATCCGGCACAGGGGTGCTTTTCATGTTGTCACCTTCCAAGGAAGGAATCACTGGTTGATTCATAATAAAAGAAAATCTTTTCGAATGTGTCGATTTTGCCGATATTGGATCGTCGTCTTAATAGAGGCCGGGGTTTCGGGTAACTAATTTGAAATTAGCAGAACAATTGAACGCCTGTAATCAACTCGGCGTGCTGCCGTCTGCACCTGAAACGGGATAGGATAAACTGAAGCACTGAAGCACATGCAGTCTGGGCGGTCAGTAAAGCATACCCGGATCACGTAAAATGGCGGCAGCTCAAGGATCTGCCCGTGGTTTGAAGAAACTCACATTAAATAATCTGCAGCAGCAAAGGAGATACATGATGAACACAGTAATTTCAAGAGACGGCACCAGAATCGCTTATGACAAGGTTGGACAAGGTCCGTCACTCGTATTGGTAGCAGGGGCGTTCAGTTACCGCAAATTTCCGGGACAGGTGCAGCTGGCCGGTCTGTTGTCAGAGCACTTCACGGTCTACAATTACGACCGGCGCGGCCGCGGCGACAGCGGAGACACCCAGCCGTATGCCATAGAGCGCGAGATTGAGGATCTACAGGCCATGATAGAAGAAGCCGGCGGATCGGCAAATGTTTGGGGGTTGTCATCCGGGGCGGTTCTTGCCCTGCAGGCAGCGGCAAAGGGGTTGAATATCACAAAGCTGGCCCTGCATGAGCCTCCATTTGTGGTCGATGCAGCGGACCGCAAGCCGCCCGAAAATTTCCTTATACATGTTTCCGGGCTAATAGCTGCCAATCGCAGGGCTGAGACCATCAAGTACTTCATGACCCAGGGCATGGGCGCTCCTTCATTCGTTATCAGCTTGATGCGCATTATGCCAGGCGTTTGGTCCAGGCTCATGGCCGTTGCCCATACGCTCCCTTACGATGCGGCCTTGTTGGATGGATATATGGACGGCAAGCCGCTGCCTGCCAGTTTATGGAGTGCGGTCACGATGCCAACGCTCGTGCTCGAAGGCACGGAAAGCCCGGCATCATTGCGTCATGGCGCCCAGGCGCTGGCGAACATACTTCCCAATGCGCAGCTGCTGAGTAAAAAGGGACTCGGCCATACCAAGAAGCTCGCTGCACATCTAATTGCGGCGGAGCTTACAGCCTTCTTTGGCCCAGGCGGCAAGGGGAATTAGCTGTACCTTTGACCGCTCTCCAGGTGAAGAGCCAGGTGATTGAAGACTGGAGCAGTTCTGCTGTACAGCGAATCGAGTGGAGCTGAAGAATATACCAAATGAATCAGCGGCGGCGAACAGGGCTGTCTCAAAGGTCATCAATTGACCTTTTGAGACAGCCCTGTTTTTTGCTCTGGAAATGCTGACGTAAATCGGCTGAGCGGCAGTCTCTATCCTCATGCCGGACTCTCCGGCATTATATCAGAGTTTTTAAAGCATCCGAGGTGAAAGGGTTCAATTCTGCCCACCGTCCACCACGAACTTTCAAGACCCATTCCGGATCCGCCAACAACGATCGTCCAACCGCTACAAGATCGAATTCATTATGGCTCAACCTTTCGATCAAGTCTTCAATACCGGTTGTCCCGGTCACCTTTCCCGGCATTAATGAACTCATGAATTCTTCTTCAAGGCCAACTGATCCAACGGTGATCACGGGTTTTCCCGTGATAGCCCGGACCCAGCCCGCCAGGTTCAGGCTGGAGCCCGCAAATTCCGGCTCCCAGAACCGTCGTGTCGAGCAATGGTAGGCGTCAACGCCAGCGGCTGTCAGCGGCTCCAGGAACGCAGCCAATTGCTCCGGCGTGTCCGCCATCCTGGCGGTAAACGATGAAATTTTCCATTGCGATATGCGAAGCATGATGGGGAAATCGGGTCCAACGGCTTTCCTGACGGAAGCAATCACCTCGGCAGCGAAGCGGGTACGCCCCTCGTAGTCATCACCGCCATACCGGTCCGATCTCCGATTGGTCTGTTTCCAGAAAAATTGATCGATCAAATAGCCGTGCCCGCCATGGATCTCTATACCGTCGAACCCCAGTCTCTTTGCGTCTGAAGCGGCATTGGCATATGTATCAATAACGAAGCGGATATCCGTTTCGGTCATAGGCGTGGTTACCGGATTGCCGTACAGATCGAGACCGGACGGTCCAATTGGGAGTGATTCCGGATTTGGCGAATGCAAGACCGACCGGGTCATGCCAACATGCCATAGCTGGGGGAAGATAAGGCCGCCTGCTTCATGTACTTGCTCAACGACAGCGGACCAGCCGGCAAGCGCAGGACCGTAGAAATGGGGAACATTCGGATTATCCGCTGACGAAGGATGGTTAATAACCGTACCTTCCGTAATGATCAGTCCTACGCCATTCTCTGCACGGCGCCGGTAATAACGGGCCACATCAGGTCCGGGTATGCCGTTCGGCGAGAATGCTCTTGTCATAGGCGACATGACGATTCGATTCCGCAGCTCCAAGTTGCCAAGCGTGAACGGAAGAAATAAAGGCTGAACGGACGGGTGGACGGGTGGGGCGTCTGATTCTGAATATCTGCTCATGGGCAGGTCCTCCTTGAGTGGATGCAGTTTATTTTATATCAAAGATCAGGCTTGAAGCCGGGGGATGCGGGTGTTTCTTTGGATCGCTGCTCCAGCTTCATGGGACCGACCGTTAGGGCAGCGGCTGTGCCGATGATGGATACGCAAAGCGAAGGGATAAATCCTTGCGTGATCGCATGATCCATCGCGAGCTTATAGTAGGAAACAAGCTCAGGGTCAAAGTATTCCTTATACCGGAATACGGTTTCGGGATCCATTGGATTAAGGGCCTTGTCTGAACCCGGAATCAGATGGAATAAGGAGGCTGCCGTATTGACCGACAATTCCATGTGGGAATTGACGATTACGGCCGTGACCGAGGCGCCCATAACGCCGCCTATTCTTCTGCTGAACCCGATAAGCGAAGCGGAGACTCCAATGAATTGTTTTTCGACACTGTATGAGGCGGCGTTCTGGCTGACACTGTTGAGCGGACCGATAACAAATAACCCGAGAATGACGACAAGGCCGATGATTTGCCAAAAGGGCACATCCTGGTTCATATTCATGAAAAGCAAGGAAACTCCGGCTCCAAGCGCCATATTGACGAACATGACGGTTCGAAACCGAAAATGAGTCTGGAAGAATCCGATCAGAACAGCGCCGCCAATCATGGAAAGCATCAGTGGGGTCAACAACAGATTCAATTTGCTTTCCCCGAGTACATAATTGGCATACAGGGGCAGGTAAGACATCGCGGAGAAGATGAGTGCGTCTTGGCAAAACACGACGATGCTTGTACCGGCCACCATGCGGTTTCTGAAAAGCCGGAGCGGCAATATCGGCTCCTTAACCCGCCGTTCCACAACGTAGAACCCGATGGCCGCCAATGCTGAAATAATGAATAAGCCGACAATCCACCAGGAACCCCAAGCATAGTCTTTTCCGCCCAATTCAAGCGCAAGCATGGAAGAGACTGTCGTGATGACAATCAGCAGCGCGCCGGTCACATCGATTTTGGGTTTTGTCTCCGACCGGGATTCCCGGAGCGTGAAGAGCAGTGCAACAGACGCTTGCCGATACGATCGAGTTATCCAAAGCTGTCAGCACAAATCCCAGAGCGATGGACAATAGAATAATGCCCTTTTTTGTTCTATCAAACAAGTTTCCTCCACTCCGAAATTCAACTGCGCAGCACCATTAGAACATTTTTGCCGCCCGATCTGTATTCCGGAGCCCTTCCGCAATAATCGCCCGGCTGCGGTCTGGATATTGATTATGCCCCTCAATCACAATCGTTGTAATGTCACGGATACCGAACACCTGCAAATGCTTCTTGACGAAATTAACCGCAAGTTCCTCCAGATCTCCATATACTCCGCCTCTGGCATTTAATAGAGCCACCTTCTTGGCGGTTAATAGTCCAACCAGACCTTCGGCTGTGTACTGAAAGGTTTTACGCGGTTGATGCAGATAATCCAGATACGTATGCAATACAGCGGGAACCGTCAAATTCCATAGCGGGAAGGCAATGACTACTTTATCGGCAGTCAGAAACTGCTCCAGATGTTTGCGGACGGATGTTTGCTCGGCTTGTTCTTTCGGGGTAAGTGCCAGGCCGTTGGCGAATTTGTAATTCCCCGTAATCATCGTGTCTCCCAAATAAGGCAGTTGTTCTTGAAACAAATTTACTTGCATGATCGGATCGTCCGGATGCGCTTCCTTGTAGCTGTTCAGGAACGTGTCGTACATTCTCACACTTACCGAATGCTCCGCTGGTCGGTTGTTCGCTTTAATAAACAATGTGGCAGCCAATTTTATTCCTCCGTCCATGATTAGTTTTGATACCAATTACTTTATAAAGTTTTTATTTTACAAACCAAATTTATCCTGAGTCATTTACTTTGTCAAGATTTTTCTTTACAATGTGGAGCATGCAGGTAACGTTCGGAAATCAAGTCATTGGAGGCAGTTCCATCATGAGTAAGAAAGATCAGTCATCCGTAACATCCACTCGAAGAGCGATTGTAACATTGCTGAAACAGCACGGGCCTATGGATGCCATTACATTAGCGTCCAGGCTGACATTGACAGGGATGGCAGTGCGTCAGCATTTATATGAGCTGCAGACCCAGCAGGTCGTTGAATATGAAGAAGAGTCCCGCCCTATGGGCAGGCCGGCCAAGATATGGAAGCTGACATCCCAAGCCAATCTCTGGTTTCCAAATGGATACCAGCAGTTATCGGTCGGCTTGCTTGGCGCCATAAGAATGTCATTCGGGGACGAGGGAATCGGGAAGGTACTGGAATCTCAAAATCATACAAAAAAGATTCAATACCAAGAGCTTATGTCCGGTGCAGCCGGCCTGCGGGACAAGCTTCAAAAGCTGTTCACGCTCCGCATGAACGAGGGATATTTTGCCGAGGTTCAAGAGCTGGAGGATGGCAGCTTTTTATTTGTGCAGAAGCACTGCCCGATTCTGGAGGCCGCCGCAGTATGCAATGGTTTTTGCCGTAACGAGATGGAACTCTTTCAATCCGTGCTGGGAGACCATGTGCTGATTGAACGGGTTGAGTATCTTTTATCAGGCGGCACCCGCTGCGCTTACCGGATAACGGAATTGCACAAAGAGGTCATTCCATTCTGATATGAGATTATGAGGAGGGGGCAGCATGCGTTTGAGGAATATCAAATTAACCAATGGTTAGAGAATATAACAGCAGATGAGCAAGCTGAAATCAAACGTGCATTCAGTATGCAATATAACGTCGATATTGGACTTAAACCAGAGGAACTAGCCTCTTTGGATATGGAACTCTTGCTCCCGTTGAGAGATTTAATCCGCGGAATTGTGCTGACTAAGACGAATAAGCCGAATATGCAGGCAGCTTATAACTCTTTGCGTTCACGAAAATTACCACGTAAAACGGAGTTTGGAGCCGTCAAGGACTCGGATGAATAACTGAAATACGATCGATACTACATGTTCAGAAAACTTGAATATGGTATTTTTGGAATAATATATAGGTTCAAATGTAAGAACGGCTCAATCGCAAAACGATGCGAAGTGAGCCGTTCCTGGTTTGTGTGTAGCCATCCGTTATAGTTAATCATTTACTATCATTTGAAAGATGACCTGAGCATACTTTACATAGCCGCACGCATACTAGCTTTGGGGGGCGAAACGAAGCGGCAGGCTCTTTACGCCATGTACGATAAATCCGCGTGCCGGCTCCAGCGGCTCCGTGTTTTGCCGGGCAAGCTCCGGCAGTCGGTTCCTGACCGCTGTCAGTGCGACTTTGGCCTCCAAACGAGCGAGCGGCGCCCCGAGACAAAAGTGGATGCCTTGGCCGAAGGCCAAATGCGCGTTGGATTCCCTGGATATATCAAAACGGGCAGGTTCGTCAAACTTTGCTTCATCCCGGTTGGCAGAGCCGATCCATGCCACAACGCGTGTTCCTTGCGGGATCGTTTGGCCTCCGACCTGCACATCCTGTTTGGCGGTCCGAAACATGGCCTGCACAGGAGAACGAAAACGGAGCACTTCTTCAATGGCATTGGGCAGCATTTCCGGCCGGGATACAAGCTTGTCCCACTCAGCGGGATGCTCCAGAAAAGCAAGAACGGCATTGCCAATGAGATTAGTGGTCGTTTCATTACCGGCTACCAGCAGCAAGCGGCAAAAAGACAGGATGTCCGATTCCGACAGATGAGAGTTTCCTTCTTCTGCTGCCAGCAATGTGCTGACCAGATCATTTTGAGGCTGGACCCGGCGCTGCGCGATGATGTCTTTGAAATAGTCGTTCATCTCCATATGCGCCTGACGGGATCCTGCTTGGCCGCCGCCGATTATGGCATCGGCGCCCGCCACGATTTCATCCGACCATTCCTTGAAACGATCACGGTCTGCGGCAGGCACTCCCAGCAGTTCAGCAATCACAATAACGGGAAGCGGATAAGCAAAGTCTCTGATCAGATCAAGTTCGCCAGTATTGGCGTTTTTATCCAGCAGCTCATTCGCAATCTCTTCAATTCTTGGCTCGAGAGCGGCGACGGCTTTTGGAGTAAACGCGCGATTTACTAATGAACGCAGGTCTGTATGCCTTGGAGGGTCGGTAGTAATCAAGCTGAATCCTTCTTGCTTTTGTTCAGATGGTTCTGCAGCCTTGGCTTGGCCATTCGGTCCCGAGGAGAAATGGGCATGGTCGGTCAGTACCGTTTTGACGTGATCATAGGTAAACACGGACCATAACTGAAGCGACTCCATATACGCGACGGGTTGATTTTTTCTGAACATCTCATAAACAGGATACGGATTTGATAAAAACTCAGGAGATAGTAGATTAATCATAATCGGACACCATCCTTTGAGAAAGTTTCTGACAACTAGGAATATACAGGAAAGTATCCGGAGATACAAACTTTAGAGCATGAGGAGCTTCGCGCTGAAGCATTCTTCCTATCAATATGGCAGCTATTTACTAAATATATTCCTTTACAGGAATATTCCATTTAGGGTATATTGTAAACAGGAATACTGCTGCTTTGATTAATCTTGAATGGAGGAATTTGAAATGACTGAAAGCTATGCAGCAAAGAACATGACAGCGAAAATGGTAGATAACGAACTGGTAATCACACGTGTCTTTAATGCGCCTCGCGAGCTTATGTTCAAAGTATGGTCCGAGGCTGAGCATCTGAAGCACTGGTGGGGACCGAAGGGATTCAACTGGGGTTACGCTGAACTGGATTTCCGTCCGGGCGGTTTTTTCCATTACAGTATGCAATCCCCGGATGGTTACCTAATGTGGGCCAAATTTATTTATCATGAAATTGAGGCACTGGAGAAGATCGTTTGGGACAACTGTTTTTCAGATGAGGAGGGCAATATTGTCCGGCCAGACTTCAGCGATCAGTTCCCGCTGAAAATACGCAATGTTCTGACCCTTGCTGAAAATGACGGCAAAACCACCGTTACCCTGCGCGGCGGTCCGATCCATGCAACCGAGGAAGAACGAAGCTTCTTTGCAGGCATGTTCGAGTCCATGAAGGAAGGCTTTGGCAATACTTTCGATCAGCTCGAAGAATATCTGGCGAAGGTTTGACGGGAATTCATTAATATCCCGAAGGATGAAGGTAAGCCATTCTTTCAAATAATTGCAATAGCAGAGGAGCTAGCCCTAAGGCAGCTCCTATTTGGATTATGAATAGACAATACGCCAATTTCTTATACGGTGCTGGAAGGTATGAGAAAGTGGGGGGACAGCATAGGGGAGAGGTCAGGCAATCACAAGCCCGCCGTCAACCGCGATGATTTGTCCCGTGATCCAGCTAGCCTCCGGAGCGGCCAAATTCACAATCCAGCGTGCTACATCATCCGGCTCTCCACGGCGGCCGAGCGGAATAGCCTGGCGCTCCTGCTCCTTGACGGCATTGATTTGCTCATCGGAAAGTCCCATCCGCTCGCGGAGGAAATCCGTCTCGACCGGCCCGGACGCAATGGCATTCACGCGAATGCCCTTCGGGGCAAGCTCAAGCGCCCAGCAGCGCGTCAAATGCTCCAAAGCTGCCTTGCTCGCGGCATAAAGCGACAGCCCGGCAGCCGCCTTGCTTCCATAGGTACTGGACAAATTGATAATTGTGCCTTTCGTTTTTTCCAGGTACGGGATGGCGGCGGCAGCAAGCAGTGTTGGGCCGGCGACATTGACGTTGAAAATATCGGAGATCGACTTTGCATTTGCTTGGATGAGCGGCTGGAGGTTGCCGCCACCTGCATTGTTGACGATGACATCGAGGCGCCCCCAATGTTCGATGGCCGCTGCGACCGTCCGGGCAGCCGAATCCGGATCGCTTGCATCCGCCGCAAAACCCTTAATGCCCGGGTTGCCGGCCGATATTTCTTCCAAAGCAGCTTTTCGCCGCCCGGTGACGAGCACCTTTGCTCCATTTGCAGCAAACAGCTTTGCCGCTGCAAGTCCGATACCCGCGCCGCCACCTGTGATAATAACAACCTTGTCTTCGAGTGTATTCATATATTTCTCCTCTATTTTTAAATTTTTCAAGCACCGCTTGACCCATAACTTCTTGTCCAAATCAAAAGGGGCTTCCGCTCAATTTCGGCGGGTAGTGTGAGTTGCGTCTAAAACAACTTTTTCAGCAGTCCTTTTAACTGCTCCTGTTCTTCTATGGTGAGCTTGCTGCCAACATTCCGGGTGATCGTCTGCTCATAAACAGGCCATACCTGCGATATCACATCATGACCCTCGGATGTTAAACTAACAAAAATCCGTCTCCTGTTGGAGGGGTCGAATTCTCTTTTGATCCGGCCCGTTTGCTCCAGCGCATTTAATAAATTACTTATATTGGCCCGTGTAACAGCAAGATCGTCGCTTAATTCGGAAGGGAGCATCGCTCTTCCTCCAGACTTCAGCGCCACCAGCAAGCACCATCGGCCGAGCGTCAGCTCGAAGCTCCCCAGCTGCTCCTCCAGCTGTTTAACCAGATGGTGATTGGTCTTATAGAGAGTCAAAAAAACATCAACCGACATAATCGGCTGTTCAAACGGATCCCATTTCCCGTTCATATAACCTCCCCGCAGCCTGTCGCACCAAGCGGATTTTCCAATTTGCCGTGAAGCGGACTCGCATTGTCCCGCTTGCCGCTCAATAGTTAATTGTTTAACTATTAGCTATTTAACAATAATACTTTACCTGTTCCCTGTCAAGCAGCCTGCATTGCCGGTGCAGCTGCGGTGCGGCTCGTGGATTCAAATCGCCGCCCCGGGTGGAGAGTTGACAGCTGCAATAAGCGAAAGGACAGTTAAATAACATCAGAAAAGGATTTATTATAGAAAGGTGGAATCTTTTTATGTTAACTTTATTTTTGAAAGGAGGATTATCGTGCCTGAGTATGGAGACTCACAGAAATTTCATTTGTGTCGGAATTTGTAACGGAAGGGAATGTGATCCGCGATGCTTCGCCGTCCTTTGCCAATATTCGTGCAGCTGCTTGCCGGGATTTTCCTTATTTCCGTTCTTGTAATCGCTCTCACGAATATTCTGAATTACCGCCTGACCTCCCAGGTGATGCTTAACCGGATGGCGGATTACACCCAGCAATCAGTCGAGCAGCTCTCGGATAAAATCGATGTGCTGCTGGCTCAGTACGATCAGTTATCGCAGCTTGTCGTGTTTGACGACCGTGTCCAGCAAACATTGAACGAAGCAGGAAGCGAGAAGCGCGTTGCGGAAGATCCGATCGAATTCAGCAGGTACATTGGCCAGAAAACGCGGCATATCGCAAACGGCATGCTGATTCATCTGTTTGACAGAAGCGGTCATGGATACTCCTCAACGGATTCGCTGCAGCTGTTCTGGCGCGAATATGACGAAGCATCCTCTGTAACATGGTACAGCAAGATGGCCCGCATGGACGGTAAAATGCTGTGGGTGTACGGTCCCGCATGGAGGGACGGTGAAATCCCGGCCATCATCGGGGCGCGCAAAATCAAGTATACGAAAGATCTTCATATCATCGGCGACGAATTCCTCGTTTTTCCTGTCGATAAATTGAACCGGATGATCGGGCAGACCGTTCAACCGATCGAGCGCAAGGTACAGGTGATGGATCCGCTCGGCAACATCGTCTATTCTACGCAATCGAGCGAAATAGGTACGGCTGCCGATACCGGTCTGTTCGCCAAATTCGCCGACGGAGGCCCGCTGTTCTTCGATTGGACTACCCGGGAAGAAGGCGAGCAGATGTATGTAACCTACGCAAAGTCCGCCTATACGGGCTGGACAACGATTGCTTATTTCCGGAAAGAAGCGGTATACAGCGACACCTCGCAAATCTGGATCCACGCCCTGCTGACCATCGCCGCAGGTACGGCTGTCGCCCTTATTCTGGTCGCTTATTTCACATGGACGCTCACCAAGCCTATCCGCTACCTCGCGCTTGGGATGAACAGAATCGGCAGACAGGCGGTCCATCCGGTGAAGATGCGGTTTACCAGCAGGGAGATATCGCTTTTATATGCCAATTACAACCAGATGGTCAACCAGCTGAAGACGCTGATCGAACGGTTGTCGGAGCAGCAAATCAGCGTGCAGCGGGCTCAGCTCGTCGCGCTAAAAGCGCAGTTCCGTCCGCATTTTCTGTATAATTCGCTGAATTTGATCTATTGGACTATCGAGGACGGACGCGCCGAGGAGGCACAGGAGATGACGCTTGCCTTAAGCGATTTGCTTCGTTACAGCATTCATCCCACGTCGGATATGGTCATGCTCAGGGATGATCTGGATCAGCTGGAGCGGTACCTGTTCCTGCAGCGTTCCCGTTATGGGAGGGTCCTGCAGGTGAGCGTGGAGGTCGAAGAAGGACTCGAGGAGCAGCGGGTGCTCCGCCTCATGCTTCAGCCGCTTGTCGAGAATGCGATCCGGCACGGGCTCGAACAGAAGGAGCAGGGCGACTGGCGCATTCGCGTCTGCATTTGCCGAAAAGGCGACCGATTGCTATGTGCGGTGGAAGACAACGGTACGGGATTGGATGCGGATGCCATGAAGAGGCTGGAAATACGGGTTCGTCAGAATCAGATGCCCGAGGGAAAAGAGGGCGGCATCGGCCTTTCCAATCTGCACAGCCAGCTTCAATCCTTCTTCGGGGAGCCTTACGGTTTAAGGCTTTTTGCCAGTCCGCTTGGCGGGCTTGGAGTCATTCTGTCGCTCCCCCTTGACAAGGCAAAACCGGCATCGGTGTGGAGCGAATTGCTTGGAGGTGACGGCCGTTGAGCAGACATGGGTTCATTCTGCCTTTTCTGATGACGGCGTTCATGATCGTCGTTTGTTCCTGTATGCCGCAAACATCTCTGCCGACTATCAAAGCGCATCCGGACAAGACCACAATCCGCATATGGCTTTGGCAGGGCAGCGGCCTGGAATCACTGATTCAAGCCTATAAGGACAGTCATCAGGGGATCGATGTGGAGATTGTCACTTCCCAATACGACGATATTCAACCGAACCTGATGATCGCCTTCGCAACCCGGTCCGATTCGCCCGATCTCGTCCTTCTGGATTCGTCGCAAATCAACCAAATGAAGAATTTCCCCGCATATTTCCATAATTTATATGAGTACGGCGATGAGCATGTCCACTACCTGGATTGGAAATGGAGGCAGGCGGAGAGTGATGACGGCAGCTTTTTGTTTGCGCTTCCGGCCGATATCGGTCCTGTCGCTCTTGCCTACCGCTTTGATTTGTTTGCAGCCGCAGGCTTGCCCGCAGGCCGCACGGAAATTACAGCCATGCTTGGCAGCTGGGACGATCTGGAGCGGCTTGGGATCGCGCTCAAAGAGAAGTCGGGCATCCCGCTGTTCGACAATTTGACCAATATTTATCTTTCCTATTTGAATCAAT
The DNA here is from genome assembly GCF_056269365.1 of Paenibacillus sp. JT22N12. NCBI lineage: Bacteria > Bacillati > Bacillota > Bacilli > Caryophanales > Paenibacillaceae > Paenibacillus > Paenibacillus sp. JT22N12. Next base: position 98,584 of record NZ_JBWDNU010000006.1, read on the forward strand.
ACGTACAGCCGCATTCAGATAAATCCGGAAATGAATCCGTTGCCCGATTCAAGGAAGCGTGGGACCGGACGATCCGGTTCCATAAGCTCGGTTTGAGCGCGGGGCTGCAATCCCAGACGCAAGCCTGGGCAAGCGGAGCGGTGAACGGACGGTTCGCCGCCGTTCTGGGACCATCCTGGGTGCATGGGCTGATGAAGAAGAATGCGCCTGCGACTGCCGGCAAATGGGATTTGGCACGACCTCCCGGCGAACCATCCAACTGGGACGGGACATTCATAGCCGTGCCCGCCGCAAGCCGTTATCCGCAAGAGGCGTATGAACTTGCCCGGTGGCTGACTGCTCCGCCACAGCAGCTCGATAATTTTATTCAGAACGGAAACTTTCCGTCAACCCCGGAATCCTACGCATCCTCCGAGTTCATCGGGATTCACGATCCTTTTTTTAACAACGCGCCGACCGGCCAGATCTATTCCTATACCGCACTGCGTTATAAGGGCGGGTTTGAGGATGCGGATATGACCATTACGGACCGGCTCATCCGCGATGCGCTGCAGCGGGTGGAGACTGAAGGAGCAGACCCTGATCTTATGTGGGAATCGGTCATGCAGGAAGTTGGCAGCGACACAGGCAGCAGCAGGAATTAAATGGATAAAATATACCTTTACAGCGGGAGAGATGGCCGTGTTTACGATAATGGTTGTTGACGATGAACCGAATGTACGGATACCCGTGTGCCGGATGCTGTCGCAGCTCACAGGCGTGGACAACGTCCTGGAAGCAGGCGATGGAGAGGAAGCGCTGAAGCTGCTGGATCAGCATGAAGTGCAGCTGATCATTACCGACATCCGCATGCCAAGGATGGACGGACTGGAGCTGGCAGGGAGAGTGAAGGACCGGTTCCCGAATTCGCAATTGTATATATTAACCGGTCATGCGGAATTCGACTACGCCCTGAAGGCGATGGAGCATCAGGTTGCGGGGTATTTGCTCAAGCCGCTGTCCAAGCAGAAGCTGCTGGACGTGTTCGATGCTGCGTATGCGAAATACCGCGAGCGCTATCATGTCCACCAGGTGGATACGATCCGCAGCAGTGCGCTGCTCGAGAAGCGCATCCACGACCTGCTTCATGACCTGCCGCTGCCCAAATTCGACGAGAACCTGATTCCACCCTTTGAGCAGATATCGCTCGTTTCCTTCTCCACCAGGGATCTTCAATCGCTGGGCGAACCGTCCGTCCGGTATTTCATCAGGAACAGTGCATATGAAGCGTTCGGCAAGCTGGGCGTGCCGGTGGTCTGCCTTGAGGAACGTTTGATTACCATTGTGCTGTTCACAGCCCGATATGACCGGGAGTTATGGGAGGAGCTGGTGAACGAGACGGTGCTGTGGATTCAGGAAAAGCTGCGCATTCCGATCAAGACAGGATATGGCGGTCACAGCAGCGACATCGGAGATATCGGTATGATGTATGTGCGCTGCGTGGTTAACCTTGGATTTACCGAGCTGTCGAGGCGCGGAGCAAGTGAACGGCTGGCTCCCATTGTGCGAAGCTTAATTGCCTATATTCACAAGGAATATGCAGGCAGCGCGCAGCTTGCCGATTTTGCCCAGACGCATCAAGTCAATGCCAATTACTTAAGCAATCTTTTTCATCAGGAGACAGGCATGACCTATTCCCAGTATTTGACCCATCACCGCCTGATGCAGGCGAAACGGCTTCTCCGCGAAAGCAATCTTAAAATTTACGAGGTATGCGAACAGGCGGGATACCGGGACCCTGCGTATTTCAGCCGCATTTTTAAAATGGCGGAGGGCATGTCGCCGAACGATTACCGTCTGTGTGCGTCACTTTCCCAACATTAGTACAAGAAAACGAAGATTACTCATCTATCCCCGGAATGGGGCTGACCGTACACTATATGTAAGGGCTTACTTTAGGCGGTCCTACCAGAAGAAGGGAGAATCAGTGATGAAGGGAACAAGGTATTTCAAAACACTCTTGTTGATTGTACTACCGCTGATGCTGGTACTCAGCGCTTGCGGAGGAAGCGGTGACAGCGTCAACAATGGAACAGATGCTTCGCCCGGCAGCACAGGAGGCGACAGCAGCAAGAAGGTCAAGCTGCAGATGTGGTTTTGGCAGGGGGCGTCCTTCGAGAAAATTATTCCGGAATTCAACAAGCTGCATCCGGATATTGAAATTGTCCCGCAGATTTACAAATGGGAAGACGCGCACAAGAAGCTTCTGACCGCAATGTCCGCCGACTCGGGAGGCCCGGATATCGCAATGATCGATATCTCGCAGCTGGACCAGTTTCTGAAATATCCCGACAAGTTCTATGACTTGAACGAGTTCGGCGCATCTGATCTGAAGGATGAATACCTCGAGTGGAAATGGAACCAGTCGATCGTCGGTGACAAGCAGCTCGGCTTGCCTACGGACATCGGTCCTATGGTGCTGTACTATCGGGCGGATCTGTTCGAGAAAGCGGGACTCCCTTCCGCTCCGGAAGATGTCTCCGCGAAGATCACGAACTGGGATGAATTCCTCGAGGCGGGAAGAACGCTGAAGGAAAAGACGGGCGTAGACATGCTGTCCAACCCGTATGAACTGTACGGCGCGATCCGCGACCAGGGCGATGAGCTGTATTTTGATAAAGACGACAATATGATTATCGATCAAAATCCGCAGATCAAGAAGGCGCTGGATTATTACATCAAAGCCCGCGATATGGGCATTGCCGGCACTTATGACCAGAAGAACGCTCTGCAGGAATATTCCGCAGCGCTTAATTCGGGGAAAATCGCCACCTATATTTCGGCGGCTTGGGGACGCGGCCATGTCGAGACGCGTGCGCCCGATACGAAAGGCAACTGGCGTGCCGCGAAAATTCCGGAAGGCACCGGCAACATGGGGGGCTCGTTCCTGCTCATTCCCAAGCAGAGCAAATATGCCGAGCAAGCTTACGAGGCCATAAAATGGATGCTCTCCCCTGAGCAGCAGCTGGAAGTGGCCAAAATCTCCGGAAACTTCCCTTCGACGCCTTCGGTCTACGGCGATAAGACGTTTACCGAGCAGGGCTTCGATTTCTGGGGCGGGCAAAAGCTTGGCGTATTGTTTGCAGAAGTCTCGAAAGATGTGAAGGTGCAGCGTAAAGGACCGAATTATCAAACGGTGGAAGATATCATCAACGACGGGATGCAGGCGGTCACGGTCGGCAAGTCCGAGGATCCCGAGAAAGAATTCTGGGCGCTCGTCGAGAAAGCAAAGACAAAGCTCAAGAACAAATAAGGTTATCCATTCCCCCGAAAGCGGGCGGCAAGCTCCTGCTTGTTCTTCCATAGCCGCCGTTTTCGGGGGAACCCCTGAAAAAGATAGTAGGGTTAAGGAGGTGGGGACGTGAAAGGGTTCAGATCATATTTGGCTTCCTATCTGATGATTTCACCGTTCTTTATTCTATTTCTCATATTCGGCCTGTTCCCGATCCTGTTCTCGCTTTATCTCTCGTTCCATGCATGGGACGGGCTTGGCACGATGGAGTATGTGGGCTTTCGGAATTTCAAAAATTTGTTGTCCGACGATCCCGACTTCTGGAAGTCGGTCGGGAATACGTTTGTCATCTGGTTTCTTTCTACGCTGCCGCAGCTGTTCCTTGCGTTGGTGTCCGCGTTCCTGCTCAATGCGGCTTTCATGCGGTTTAAAGACTTCTTCCGCGCCGTATTTTTCCTGCCGAATATTACGTCTATCGTCGCCGTTGCGATTATCTTCGGTTCTTTTTTCGGCACGCAATTCGGCCTGATCAATGGACTGCTCGGCATCATGGGTATTCCGAGAATCGATTGGATCAATGATACATTCTGGGTGAAAGTCGCGATTGCCCTGATGGTCATTTGGCGCTGGACGGGCTATAACGCAATCATCTATCTGGCCGGTCTGCAGGCAGTGCCAAACGATCTGTACGAAGCGGCAACAATCGACGGCGCAAGCCGCACACAGCAGTTTTTCCGGATAACGCTTCCGCTCCTGAAGCCGATCATCCTGTTCACCGTCATTCTGTCGACCATCGGCGGCATGCAGCTGTTCACCGAGCCGGCGATTCTGGTCGGCAACACCGGCGGAGCGACGAAGGGAGGGCTGACGCTGGTGCTGTATCTGTATAACCAGGCGTTCGGCAACCAGTTGTTCGGCTACTCGTCGGCAATCGCATGGGTGCTGTTCCTCCTGATCGGCATCTTCTCCTTCCTGAACTGGAAATTCATTTCGAGGGGAGAGAGCATGTGATGGATGCAAAAGCTCCTGCTGCAACCAGGCTGCCGAAAACCAAGATGTCCGCCAGGACGGGAAGGAAGTTCAGCTTTGGTCTGATCGGCATCTATACAGGCATGTTCCTGGGCGCCATTCTGTCGTTGTTTCCATTCTATTGGCTGATTGTCATGTCCACGGCAACAACCTCTGATATGTTCCGGTTCCCGCCGAGACTGCTGCCAAGCGATCAGCTCCTGGTAAATATTCAGAAAGTGCTGGATAACGTCGGTTTCTTCCAGTCATTCGCCAACAGCCTGATTGTAGCGGTTTCCCATACGCTGCTTGTCCTGTTCTTCTGCTCCATGGCGGGCTTCGTTTTCGCGAAATTCGAATTCCCCGGGAAGGGCATCCTGTTCCTGTTTCTGCTTATGACAATGATGATCCCGCAGCAGCTCGGCCTTATCCCGCAGTTCATCATCATGCAGAAGCTGGGCTGGATCAACGAATTGAAGGCGCTCATTATTCCCGGTGTGGCCAATGCGTTCGGCATCTTCTGGATGAGGCAGTATACGCATTCCGTCATCCACGATGAGCTGATCAACGCAGGACGGATCGACGGATGCCGGACATTTGACTTGTATTGGCGCGTGGCACTGCCAATCCTCCGGCCGGCGCTTGCCACCTTGGGGATCATTACGTTTCTGGGCTCGTGGAACGACTATCTGTGGCCGCTTGTCGTCATATCGGTTCAGGACAAATTTACGATCCAGATGCTCATCGCCTCCATGAACGGCGTGTACAGCACCGATTATTCCATGGTAATGGCCGCCACACTGATGGCGACGGTGCCGTTGATCATCGTTTTCTCCCTCTTCAGCCGCCAATTCATCGCAGGTTTGATGCAGGGCTCGGTCAAGGATTAATCATCATAAGGAATCAATCATGCGAAGGATAGACCTTAATACAATCGTGCAAACAGGCTGCCTGATTTTACCGGGCAGCCTGTTTGAGCACGCGCTGAACTCTGACGGCATTGCGGACGGGGAGTCCAATATAATTGATTCTTTCTGGTAAATCGGGTCGTTCCATTGACTAAATGGTTAGATCAGTTTATATTATTACTAACCAGTTAGTTAATATAATGGCTGAACCCAAAGAGAGAAGGAATGATCCAATGACACAACGGACCTGGCTGATTACCGGCGTAACCAGCGGCTTCGGCCGTCACATGACCGAGCAGCTTCTTGCCCGCGGCGACCGTGTCGCCGGCACCGTCCGCAGGATGGATGCCATGAACGATCTCAAAGCCAAATACGGCGACAAACTGTGGCTCGCCCATCTCGATGTAACCGATACGCCAGCTATCCATCAGGCTGTGAACCAGGCATTCGCCGAACTCGGCAAGATCGACGTTGTGGTCAACAACGCCGGTTATGGACTCTTCGGCGCAGCTGAGGAGCTTACGGATGAGCAAATCCTCCACCATCTGAACACCAACCTGATCGGCTCGATCCAGGTGGTCCGCGCCGCACTTCCATATTTGCGCGCGCAAGGGGGGGGCCGCATTATCCAGCTCTCTACCTATGGCGGCCAGGCGACCAATCCAGGCGCGTCGCTGTATCACGCAAGCAAGTGGGGAATCGAAGGCTTCATCGAATCAACGATGAAGGATGTTGCACCTTTCAATATCGGTGTCACCATCGTCGAGCCTGGCGGCGCGCGCACGGAGTTCAGATACGGCAGCGCCAGGATCGGTACGAAAATCGATGCCTATGACGCAAGCCCTGCCAGCATGACCCGGCGATTCATTGAGGGCTCCACGCATCTTCCGATTGGCGATCCTGCCAGGATGGCCAAGATCATGATCGACAGCGTCGATCAGAATCCGGCTCCGGAGCGGATCGTGCTCGGCAGCGACTCTTACAATGCGATTCACAAGGCGCTTACCGAGCGGCTCGCGGCTCTGGAAGCGCAGAGAGATCTCGCATTCTCGACAGACTTCCCCGTGGACCATTGACTAGAAGCGGTGGACTCATCCCAAAATCCGGTCTGATGCCCTTCGCTGGACAGCAGACAACTTATCCAAGGCGTTACGCTTACAGAGGAAGGATGTACAAGTCAACATGGCTTGTGCATCCTTCTTTGCCGTTCCTTCCAAGGCTCCTTGCCGCTAATAGGGCGGGGCCTCTCACGCTTATGCATAAAATTTTTCACTCCCATCCATGCTAACTACTCACAGCCTTTTTCGCTATTCGGATAATATGACATACTGTCGTCATATTATGAATTGTATAGTATGTATGTAATCATAAATCAGGTACGAGGAGAGACAGCTATGGAAAACGTAAAGTCAAAGGTCATCATTATAACGGGAGCATCCAGCGGGATCGGACAAGCTGCGGCGGAGTTATTGGCTAAATACGGTGCAAAGATCGTATTGGCAGCGAGAAGAGAAGATCGTTTGCAGAAGATCGTAAGCGATATTGAAAAAAAGGGCGGAGAGGCTGTATATTTAGCAACCAATGTGGCTTCTTCGGAAGACATGCAGGAACTGGCCCGATTTGCATTAAAGCAATATGGACGCATCGATGTGCTTGTCAATAATGCCGGAATTATGCCTCTTTCTCAGCTGAATGAATTAAAAGTCCACGAATGGGACCAAATGATCGATGTCAATATCAAAGGCGTTTTATACGGGATTGCCGCCGTTCTGCCAGCTATGAGGGAACAAAAATCAGGCCATATCATCAACATTTCATCGGTTGCGGGTTATCATGTATCCCCAACCTCTGCTGTATACAGCAGCACCAAATTTGCGGTCAGAGCCATTACGGAAGGGCTGCGCCAGGAAGAATCACCGGCATCCAATATCCGCACCACGATTGTCTCCCCCGGTTTTACGGATACGGAGCTGACCCATGCGATCAGCAGTCCTGAAATTAAAGCCATGGTGAGCCAAATGAGCGACATTGCGATTTCTCCCGACAGTATAGCAAGAGCGATTGCCTTTGCGATTAATGAACCGGCCGATACGGGAGTGAATGAAATTGTCATCAGACCGACCGCGCAGCCATCTTAATCGGTCGCCTTTGAGATGCAAATGCTATTTGGAACAAGAATGGGGGCGGTTTTTATTCCTGAACATCATGATATATTAAGCTTTAAAGCTTTTACTTCCTGGATTGCTGGATTAAACAAATTGGATGACGATTTATGGACAAAACCGATTTCGGAAGGGAAATGGCCGGTTAGCGAAATTGTTTCGCATATTTTGAATTGGGATAACCATATAATCTCGCAGATTCTTCCCGCCGTGAGAAAAGGGAAAAACATCACATTTCCAGATATTGAGACCTATAATCAAAAAGCATCCCAGTATGCCAAATCGGGAATCACACAATCGGCCTTGATCGATGAAGTCATTCGAACCAGAGAACATCTTGTCGCCCAGCTATTGGAGATGCCCGATGATTTATATCATGCGCACTTGAACTATTCTCTTGCATTCCTTATTCAGGAATTTGTTTTACACGACGATCAACATAAAGAACAGATCGAATCATTTGTAAATCGAGAAGAAAGGGTGATAAAATGACAGAACAAGAGGATGTTCGCCGATGCCATAAGGCCTAGTAAGGCTATTTTAGATGCAGGAGGATAACGATCAATGGGAATTGCTGTTCTTCTCGGAAGCTCTCGCAAAAACGGAAATACCGACAGATTGGCAGGTCAGTTGGTAAAAGGTTTGGATGCGGTTAAATTATATTTGTCCGACTATAACATCCAACCGATTAACGATTATCGTCATTCCGAGAGGGAATCGTTCCCGGACGATGATTACCTTATGTTAATGGAACAGGTTTTGAAACAGGACATTATTGTGTTTGCGACACCTGTCTACTGGTATGGAATGTCAGGGGTCATGAAAACCTTTGTTGACCGCTGGTCCCAATCGCTGCTGGAGAACAGAGCGGGTTTCAGAGCTGCTTTATCCGCCAAAAAGGCCTTTGTTATCGCGATTGGGGACGATGAACCTCATTTGAAAGGACTGCCATTAATCCAGCAATTCCAATATATTTTTGATTTTGCCGGCATAACGTTTGCGGGTCATCTGCTTGGTAAGGGAAACAGACCGGATGACATTCTGCACGATGCGGCAGCTCTTATTGCTCTCGAGGAATTACGGGGAAAACTGAACCATTATCTCGCAGGTGCATAAAACGCAATGCCGATTGGAAAGCATGAGGATGCCGGGTTCTCCCGGACACTTGCGAATGGTTGAAGTTGGGAGGTAATTACAATGAAAGTCAGACCCTCTGTTAAGCCTATTTGTGAAAAATGCAGAGTTATTCGCCGCGATGGCGAGGTTATGGTCATTTGTGAAAATCCGAAGCATAAACAGAAGCAAGGGTAATGTTCCAGGTCATTTGCTCACCTATGCAGAACCAAATCAGGCTGCAAGAAAGTCCTTGAGGATCAAGCGCTTCACAATGATGACCAGTTCCGATTATTGGAGCTGGTCATTTTTTTGTTCAAACGAATGAATCCGATGGCACTCTTCTGACCTTCATGCATAATTGGAAAAAATTAGTTAAAACCTATTTATACACATCGGATAACAAACGGTTATGGGATGTTAAGCCTGGAATCCTTTCTTTAGCGCCGAAGCGATCGTCACGACCCGTTTGGCTTGATGAATGACGGCAGCTTTGGCATCTTCGACAATTTTTCCTTGCTGGTCAACCGTCACACTTGTACCATAGGGATTGCCTCCTGCATCAAACAGGGATTGATTCGTATAACCTGGCGCTACGACGATGGCTCCCCAATGATACATTGTCGTATACAGAGCGAGTATGGTAGCTTCCTGACCGCCATGCGGGTTTTGTGCGGAGGTCATCGCGCTTACTACCTTGTTGACTATTTTTCCTTGAAACCAAATGCCGCCTGTGGAGTCCAAAAATTGTTTCATCTGTGCCGCAATATTTCCGAAACGTGTGGGGGTGCTGAAAATTATGGCATCTGCTGCCACGATATCATCCGGAGCTACAGTGGGGACATCCTTGGTCGCTTCGACATGCGCTTTCCAATCCGGGTTAGCGTCAATCTCTGATTGGGGCGCAAATTCCGGTACCTTGAAAAGCTTGACGTCTGCCCCCGCAAGCTTCCCTCCTTCTGCAGCCCACTGGGCGAGTTGATAGTTTGTACCCGTAGAGCTGTAGTAGACAACCGCCAGATGTACATGTGCCATACCTTATATTTGCCCCTTCCAGACCATATTCGCTGTATCTTCATCTTCTTAAGGTTTAGATGTCCATCCCATATTATTCGCACCGGACCGCACAGATATTCCCAGATGAAGAATAGCCTGTTTCTGTATGGTGAACAAGTTACTATGTCGTCGAGAATGGGTATAGATGTCCATCTAAACAAAAGGACGTTAACCCGTTGTCGAAAACGAGCAAAATTAACGCATCGGAGCGTTCCGATAGTCCGATCGCGGCAAGCTCACGGGCATTGAATGACCGATCCCAGAAAATTTGATCCGTAAGGGGAAGAACATTGGCAGCGGATATAATCATATCGCCCTGAATCAACACCGCACCAGCATGCAAAGGGCTCTCCGGAAGGAAAATGGACTCCAGCAGCGGAGTGGAGATCTTTGCGAATATGGGTGTGCCATGACTTATTAGAGGAGCAATAAGGTCTTCTCTTTGAATGACGATAAGCGCTCCTTGCCGTTTGGAACTCAAATGATGCATGGCAAAGGATATTTCCTTATAGTGATTTGTGTATTCAGACAGAATGCTGTTCAAAAAATAGGTGGACGCAACCGATACCGATTCGGAAAACCTTTTGGAGATATCATCAATATCGCTTAGAAGTTGAACACGTTCCTGCTCAAAGGTAAAAATAACATTTTTCAGTATTTCCTCAATCCGGGTCAGCTTTTTTATTAATTCAGTCCGCAGAAGAGAAAAGTCGCTATTGGCAATATCCATATGTAAAACCCTCCGCCTGACAGGGATTTAAGCTTATTTTGATTCCGGGAGCTGAAAGGGGTAAAGAGCACCTTTATAGGAAAATGATTCTCTTCCCGTTTCCTCGGATACCACGACGATTAATGCGTCCGTCCGCTCCGACAATCCGATTGCAGCGCGATGGCGTGTCCCTAACTTTTTTTTATATGTTTTTTTGGTGAGCGGAAGGATGTTGGCAGCCGATACAATAATATCGTAACGGATCAATACAGCTCCATCATGCAAGGGGCTGCCCACCGGGAAAATGGAATCCAAAAGCGAACCTGAAAATTCGGCATGGATAGGCACTCCCGGGGTAATCCATTCGTCAAGCGGATCTTCCCTTTGGATGACAATAAGAGCCCCTTGCCGTTTGGAACTGAGCTTGCGGACGGCTTCGAAAATTTCGTTAAACTTATTTGTATAAGGAGCCAGCAGGCAGCTTAGGTAATACGCCGATGCCATCTTTCCCGAATCCGAGAATCTTTTAGAAAGATGTCTAAGATCATTCAGAATGTCAATATCCTCTTGATTCAATGAGGCAATTAATTGGGATAGATTTTCGGAGATGCTGATGAACTGTTCCTTAACATCATTCTGCTGTGGTGAAAGCCCTCCCCCAGTATATTCCATTGCTGTTTAGCCTCCTTTACTATTTTTTAGTTATTCCCGTTGATGGCAATAATTATTTCTAGTAATAGACAGCTGCTGCGGGAACGTTTGATCATATCGTTTTTAGAATGACAATACTCGAACGTTCGTTAATTGTACAGCTATGAGACACAAGGACGATATTAAAAACGAAGCAATCTTTCAGGCCGCGATTGAACTTACTGTTAGAGGCTGATGAAGGATTTATTCTATTGAAATAAAATGGAACGATCGATTATCAAAATATTATTTTATGATTATTTTGAAAGCCGGAATCGGCAGGGAATTGGGCGTATGCGGGCTGGAAGAGTACCTTGAAACCAAAGCGATATCCGGAAGAAGCTGGATCGCCAGAGCAAGCTGGCCCTGGCCTTGAGTGAAGGAAACGGCTTGACGATCATATGTTGAGCTATTCGTATTAAAGACAGCTCCGGGCAAATAAGCCCGGAGCTGTCTTCGTTTTATTCCAAAAAATTTTTTAAGCTCCTTGCAAACCTGCGGATTCTTGATGCTGCGCGGCAGTTTGGGAGATGATCTTTCATTATTCTTTTATTGGCCTTTGCTACAATTACAAATGGCGGTCGTCTGGCTTCCGCGTCGGCAACCATTCACCTGTGTTTGGAACATGGAACACAAGCTGCTGCGCGCAGCTTCGGGAGCTCCATCTCCTGATCGTGCCAGACAATTCGTACATCAATTATCCGTGGAAGGAAAGGAGGCAAAAAATGAGGAAATCAGCTTTAAGCATGCTGCTCGCTTTGGTTATGTTCTGGGCCTCATTATCGCAGGTGCACTATGCAAATGCGGCCAAGGAGAGCGATTATTCGTACACCATTGACGGCGATGGCGCAACGATTACTGATTTCCCGAGAGGAGCTGCTGTGGATATCATAATTCCCGATACCTTGGGAGGAGTACCGGTCACCGCGATTGGGGACACTGCATTTTATATCATCGATCTTACGAGCGTCGTCTTTCCGGACAGTCTGAAGAGCATTGGCAATGATGCATTCGGCTTTAATTTCCTTACCAGCATTGACATCCCGGACGGCGTTACGAGTATCGGCGAAAGAGCCTTCAAGGATAATCTGCTGACAAGCGTCGACATTCCGGACAGTGTGACGAGTGTTGGCCAGGAGGTTTTCTCGAACAATCTCATTACCCGCGTGAATATCCCGGACAGCTTAACGAGCATCAGCGATTTTGCATTTAGAGGCAACCAGCTTACAAGCGTGGTTATTCCGGACGGCGTGACGAGTATAGGAGGTTATGCTTTCCGTTATAATCTTCTGACCAGCGTAACGCTGCTGAATGAATCAACAGTTATCGATAACCTCGCGTTCAACAACAATCAGACCATTGCGGCAGATCTGAAAATTTTTGGTTCCGCGAGATCCGCTGTGCAAAATTATGCAAGGAGCAAGGGGTATACATTTGTGGACGGGACCGTGTTGTTTGCAGCGATGGACGCGGCGAAACAGTTGTTATCAGACCATATGCCAGGCACAAATGAAGGGCAGGTGCCAACGCCCATTCATGACGGCTTGAAGGATGCGCTCGCTGATGCCAGACTTTTCGTCGACGGGATCACGGGCACAACCGTATCCACCGATTTGGAACCTCCCGCAGCCTTGTTGAATGCGGCGATCGATGTGTTCACCGACGCGATCATTCCGCCTCCGGCCGATGCCGCAGCATTGGAAGCGGCAATCGCGTTAGCGGATCAGGCGTTGACCGATCATCCCGAAGGCACGGACGTCGGTGAAGTGTCCAGCGCAGCCCGCACCGCGCTGCAAGACGCAATCGACGTGGCGCAGGGTATCGCTGACGATGCCGGGAATCAAACCCAGAATCAGCTGGATGCGGCAGCCGCCGCGTTGAATGCGGCGATCGATACATTCGGGGATGCCATTATCCTGGCTGGCGATGCCGCAGAATTGGAGGCGGTCATAGCGGCAGCGGATCAGGCGTTGACCGAGCATCAGGAAGGCACGGACGTCGGTGAAGCGTCCAGCGCAGCCCGCACCGCGCTGCTAGGCGCAATCAATGTGGCGCAGGATATCGCTGACGATGCCGGGAATCAAACCCAGGATCAGCTGGATGCGGCAGCCGCCGCGTTGAATGCGGCGATCGATACATTCGGGGATGCCATTATCCTGGCTGGCGATGCCGCAGCATTGGAAGCGGCAATCGCATTAGCGGATCAGACGTTGACCGAGCATCCGGAAGGCACGGATGTCGGTGAAGCGTCCAGCGCAGCCCGCGCCGCGCTGCTAGGCGCAATCAACGTGGCGCAGGGAATCGCTGACGATGCCGGGAATCAAACCCAGGATCAGCTGGATGCGGCAGCCGCCGCGTTGAATAACGCCCTGGCGCATTTTGAAGCCGCTTGGGTGGGGCTTGTGCTGACAGCGCCAGCGGATGGTCTGTACGGCACCAACGATATCCTACGCTTTACGGCGGTCTATGGGTATGAAGTGACCGTGACGGGTTCGCCGGCCATTCCGCTCGCAATCGGCAGCGGCAGCGGTACCGAGACGGTTTATGCCTCTTATATAGGGGAACGCGGCACGCCATTGACCGAGCTTACCTTCGAATATGACGTTCCCGGTGGGCTTGCGGATGAGGATGGCATTGCCATTTCCCCGCAGATGGAGCTTCCGAACGGCGCAAGCATAACGCGTGCCAATGGCAGCGGGGCAGCTTCGCTGGCTTATCAGGCACCGGATACGAAAGGGCTGCATATCGTGTCCATTCCGCCTGCTATTGCCCTGGCCGCTGGAGAAGGCGGCAGTTCATCGATAGGTGTAACGGTAACGGCGAGCGTATATGGAGTGTCGGCGGGCAACACGCTGACCGAGCTGAACTGGCTGCCGGGAAGCCATAGCAGCGCCGATTTTGCAGGCGAAGCCGGTACCGATATTCTGGCCGCGCAGCAGTTCATCGTCTCAGCGAACGGTACTTATACCGTCTATGCCAGGGACAAGGCAGGCAATGAAGCGGTGAGCGAAATTGCCGTCACCGGCATCGATACATCGTCACCCGATCCGGATGAAGACGATGGGGACGATACACCCGGCGGACCGGTTTATACCGGCCCATCGGGTCCCGCAACCGAACCGACGGCAACCATTATGCTGGACGGCGTAAGTACGGCGGTGCGATTCACGAAGGAGACATCCGCCGACGGACAGACCGTGATCCGGCTCTTCCCGACAGCGGAGCAATTGGCCGGAGCCTTCGCCGATCAAGCGGAAACAGAGCTTAAGGCCGACGGGCTCGGTCCGGCGGTCAAGATAAGCTTGCCGGCAGCGCTGCTTCTAAGCGTCCTAAACAGCCAACCGGAAGCCCAACTGCTGATAACCGTGAACGGGAACAGTCTGCGTATTCCGCTAAGCGCTATTGGCGAACTGCCCGAAGGGGCGATCCTGACAGCTGCGATTGCAGAAGCGTCCGATGCGTCGAGCGCTGCCATAAAGCAAGTGATCGACAAGGCGGGCGCGACTCCGCTGCTTGTGCATCCGATCGCTTATGGGCTGGATGCGGACGGCCAGGCCATTACTGGCTGGAGCGGCATCTATGCAGAGCGGACGATCAGGCTGTCCGCGGCAGCCAATCCGGATAAGACGACAGCGGTATGGATCGATGCGAAGGGCGGTCTGCATTTTGCGCCTTCCGTATTTTCAAGTGGCGAACCGCCGATGGTAGTCATTCATTCCCCTGTGGACGGCCTGTATACGGTCATTCAGTCGGACGAATCGTTCCCTGATGTGGAGGGGCATTGGGCACAAGAGGAGATCGAGCTGCTGGCGAACAAGCGGATCGTCGAAGGACAGCCGGACGGCGGATTCGCTCCGAACGCCAAGGTGTCCCGCGCCGAATTCGCAGCGCTGCTCGTGCGCGCACTCGGGCTGCCCGAGGCCAGTGGAGAAGAGCCGTTCACGGACGTGAAGGCGGAGGACTGGTATGCCGAAGCAGCAGAAACTGCGCTGCACGCCGGTTTGATCGACGGCTTTGAGGACGGGACCTTCCGGCCCAACGCCAGTATCACCCGCGAGCAGATGTCCGTGATGATCGCAAGAGCGTTGGCGTTCGCCGGACAAACGCCGCAGACGAATGCCGGCGCATTGGAGCCGTTCGCCGACGCCGCAGACATTTCGGACTGGGCGGCGGATGCGATTGCACAGCTCTCCGGGACAGGAATTGTCCAAGGGACGACCGGCGGGGCATTCGATCCGCAGACGGAAGCAACCCGGGCGCAAAGCGCCGTCATACTGAAGCGGATGCTGCAATATTTACATTTTATTTAATAAGTCAGCAATTCAAACAACCTTCGCTGCCCTCTGGACGGCGAAGGCTGTTTTTGATTGGAGTATGCGTACAGAAGATCAGAGGAGAAGACTATCGCAATGGATAGATGCCCCTGTCATCCGGGTGGCGATGCCGAATGCCGGATGGATGTAATGGAAATGAGTCTCCTGTTTGTCTTTAATCCAGTGTTTTAAAAATTTCCATGGGCCGCATCATTTCATAATCCTCATGCTCCAGCATGTGGCAATGCCACACATAACGCCCGGTAAAAGGTCCAAAACGGGCTATTATGGATGTAATATAACCATAAGGGGCTCGAACGGTATCCTTCAATCCTGTTTCATAAGGTTCAGGAGGATCCGGAGGTCCCGGGAATATAAGGTTTCCTGTTTCTTCAAAATGAGCGACATCAAAAGGCTGACGCTCAAGGATTTGGAAGTCAACCAAATGAAGATGGATCGGGTGGGGATCATCATTAATGATATTAATGAACCTCCATATTTCGACCGTATTCACTTCAATTTTTTCGGATATGCGATCTATCCACATTTTACCGTCCAATAAATTCAAGGATCGTCCATACCGGTCCTGAATTCGGATAAGCACCAAATCTCTTGTTCTCTTGGCCATATTTCTTGATAGTCTTATAAATTCTCCCATGTAAAATGGAAGAGAGCTGGTATCTGCGCTTGTTAGCGGTTGGATGACTCTGAATTGCATAACCTCCGTAGTTTCGGCTGAGGCATTCCCGGTAACATTTTTGAGAGTGATGGATTGGCCGCGGCATTGGGAAAAATCGATGATTACGTCCATACGCTCGGCGCTCAAAAGGATAAATTCATGGATGACGATCATTGTCTCAAGCAGGCCGCTATCCGTGCCAATTTGAAAAAAAGGCTGGTTGCTGTCCAATTTTAATGTAAGGATTCGACTATTGGATGCGTTCAATATCCGAAACCGGTATTTTCGTGGCTCAACGTTCAAATAGGGGTAGACTTTTCCGTTGACCAGTATCGTATCCGCATCAAAAGGAGGGACTAGAGAAGGAGACGGGAGACCTGCATCATCCTGATCCGGTCTGGCGGGATAGTAAAGCGATCCATCGGGATTGAACGATCGGTCCACAATGATAAGCGGAATTTCATATTTTCCTTGAGGAAGATTAAGCGATTGCTCGTGCTTGTCGCGAATGAGATAATAACCCACGAGTCCCGCATAGACATTCAATCTTGTAATTCCTATAGTGTGGTCGTGATACCATAAAGCTGTGGCCCGCTCAATATTCGGATAGATATACACCTCCCGCTCAAATAGAGGTCCCGTTTGTTCGAAATTTCTCGTGAACCATGCCTCAGGGTAACCATCGCTATGGGCTGGCGTTCTTCCTCCATGTAAATGTACAACGCTTCTTCCTTCCGGAAGCGTTGCTTCGGAACCGTGGATCGTGGTATCAACGGGAAGAAAGTGCTTGGCCGGCAGATCATTGATCCATTTGACCAACACAGTCTCATTCTTCATCACATCGAATGTAGGACCTGGAAATATTCCTTCGTACCCCCATAGACGGGTTGGCGGAAGGTCCCTGTGCAGCTTCTGGGAAAACTCCTTCATTATCACTTCGTAATAGGAATGATTGCTGCCTTGCTTCCTGGGGGATAACGTATAGGGAACGGGCAGCTCATCTACGAATTTTTGGAGATTTATCTTTTCGGGCATATAAAAGGGAGACCTCCTTACATTCAAGATCCACGGAGTAAGTTTATGAATGTGAGCTTGCTCTTTATGCTGGCTATAACCGGCGGGTATGGCGGCTTGCCGGATAAATACCTTGCACAGTGGGCTGGAACCTATGGGCAAATGCCGCATACGATGTAAAAACACAGTTGAAGAAGGAGTGATCTTATAATGCCCGCTATTGTCGGCTTTGCCAAAATTGTCAGCGTCGGATCGAGTTCCATCGTCCAGTTCGGCGACTGTATCCAATCGTCTCCATCCAGCACGTCAAAAACATATGCCGGAGCCGGTTCATTTTTAACAGGCAGCCTTGCCAACTCGAACAATGCGCTCAGTGCCACGAACACGAACGACCCTGATTTCCAGGACAGCGTACAGAACGATATTGCCAATGGTGTGAATGCTATTTGAGTCTGACTGGCCGCTCTGAAGAGAGAATCATGCCTTTCCCGATTTCTTTGGAGCTTCTCATTATCCGGTTCGCCGTATCATTGGCATTTACCCTTGAGCAGGTTGGCCGTTCTCAGGATGTCATGGGCAAGAATTCCAGGCCGATCCCCGTTATTAAAGCCTGTCAGTCCCGGGACCTTTCGCTTGAGGAGGCTTATTTCAGCCTCCTTGGCGGCATGTGTCTGCCGGTAATTTTACATAGGGCGTCATCTTTGAAAATCAATCGTCCCCACATTAGCTTCTGATGTCTGGGGATAATAATCTGTTTTTGTTATGGATCCGCGTAAATCGCGGTTTTTTTATTTTTTGGCTCCATATTTCATGCCGGCTCGCTTCATTTGTACGCCGGATTCCCTTTCCAGTACGTGTCCGCTGTCCCTTTCATTTTCTAAAAAAACTCACGATATTTACAAAACCCTATCACCGGCGTTCTTAATCATATGGTAGAATATGGGCGAAATACTAGATTCCATATGAGGAGGGACTTTAATGGGAAATCTTGCGTGGAGAAATGGAAAATGGGTAAAGGCCGCCTTGCTGACGGCTCTGGTACTGCCGCTGTTTGCGGGATTCACAGGCGGGCTCCAGCCGGCCTATGCCGAGGGTCCGGGCGACCCGGCGCCTTTCATTGATGCGAAGATCGTCAACGAGAATGCAGGCAAAAAGGTTCTTTTCGACAACACGCACGCCCAAACGGCGGGAGCGGCGGACTGGGTAATTGACGGGGGCTTCTCGGATTTTGGCCAAGCACTGGCAGACGACGGCTACTATGTAAAGGAACTGCGCAAGTCTGCCGCTTTTACTTATAATGATTTGAAGGATTACGACGTGTTCGTCATCGCGGAGCCGAACATTCCGTTCAAGACGAGCGAGCAGGACGCCATGGAGCAGTATGTCCAGGAGGGCGGGAGCATCTTCTTTATCGGCGACCATTATAACGCGGACCGCAACAAGAACCGCTGGGACGGCTCCGAGGCAATAAACGGGTACCGGCGCGGTGCCTGGGAAGATCCGGCCAAGGGGATGACCGCGGAAGAAAGAAGCTCGGCCGCCATGCAAAATATCGCCAGCTCCGATTGGCTGGCGGACAATTTCGGCGTCCGGTTCCGCTACAATGCGCTTGGCGATATAACGGCGAATCAGATCGTCCAGTCCGGGCAGGCATTCGGCATTACGGAAGGCGTGTCTGGCGTGGCCATGCATGCCGGCTCGACACTCGCCATCATCGATCCGTCCAAAGCCAAAGGGATCGTCTACGTTCCCGAAACGAATGAGTCCTGGGAAAGCGCCGTCGACCAAGGGGTCTATAACGGCGGAGGGATTGCAGAAGGGCCTTTTGTTGCCGTCTCCAAGGCCGGAGCCGGCAAAGCCGCATTTATCGGCGATTCGTCGCCGGTCGAGGACGCCACTCCGAAATATCTGCGCGAGGAGACGGGCGCAAGGAAGACGACATACGACGGCTTCAAGGAGCAGGATGACGGCCTGCTGCTTGTGAATTTGATCAATTGGCTGTCCGAGAAGGAGAGCTATACGAGCCTGGAGCAAGTAAGCGGCCAGCAGCTCGACCAGCCAACGGCGCTGCTGCCGACCGAGTCTCCCGAAGCATCTACGGAGCCGCAGCCGGAGCCTTGGTCCGCCCCGGCGGCCGGGTATAAATGGCATGACCGTTCGACCTTCAAGCCGGGTTCTTACGGCGGACCTGCAAGCAGCGCGAATGCGGCGTACAGCTTCGTCCACCAGGCGCAGCTGCCGAACGCCGCCGATTTTCAAATTCGCGTAGCCGCAGACAATCTGCCTGCCAATACCACGGTATCGGGCTTCGGCGCGGGCATTTATTTGACCGGCGGCGCGCAGGTAGCTCTGATCCGGAATGAAGACGGCACGTGGCCGGCAGCTTATGGCTACAGCGCCGCTTTCAGCTTGACCTCTGACAGCAGGGGGCATGCTTTCAAGGACCTGACGGTCCGGATCAAGCCGGGTACGAATGGAATGGCGAACCTACGCCTCAGACAGAACGGCACGAACCTGCTCACACAGACCGTGACACTGGCAAACGTGCCTGCGGAGCCGTTGCCGGAGGAGGAAGGACCGATTCCGTCAGCTGTCACCATAGCGGAAGCCCGTACGAAGGCGGAAGGAACGACCGTTACGGTGGAGGGAGTGATCACGACCGAGCCGGGTGCTTTTGGCGGACAAGCCTTCTATCTTCAGGATGAGACCGGCGGAATTTATGTGTTCCAAAGCGCCAGCGGCTATCACCAGGGCGATGTCGTGAAGATTACGGCGCCTCTTGCCATTTATAATACCGAGCTTGAGCTTGCCGATTTGGTTGCAATCGAGAAGACGGGCACGGCACCGCTGCCTGGCCCGGTCATGGCGGAAGCGGTGAGCGATGCCAATCAAGGGCAGCTGCTTCAGCTGCAGGATGTGACGATCCGCAATATCATCAGCGCAACGCCTGCGGGTTCTTTTGAATTCGACGCGGTGAACGGTGGAGTCAGCAATCATGTGCGCGTTGATGTGCGGACGGGAGCTGCGCTTGCCGATTTTCCGTATCAGGAAGGAGCCGTGGTGAACGTAACGGGCGTCTCGGCTATTTTCAGAGGGCTCTACCAGTTGAAGCCGAGAGGGCTCGGCGACTTCACAGCGGTGCAGTCGGATACGGAGGCGCCGACAACGTCGGCTGCGCTTTCCACGGCTCCTAACGCCGACGGATGGGTGAATCAGGATGTGGAAGTTACGTTAACCGCTTCAGATGACACGGACGGAACCATTGCAACGCAATATGCCGTTGACGGCGGTGCATACAATGCCTATGCGGGGCCGTTCACCATCACAGAGGAAGCGCGGCATACGATCGGCTATTTCTCTGCGGATGCGGCCGGCAATGCAGAAGAGGCGAAATTCATTCAGGTTAACGTGGATAAAACGCTTCCTGCCGCTGAACTGACCCAGTCGGGGCAGGCTGTAGGGGATGTGCTTGAAACAGCTGTTCTGACCTTTGAATTGGTTTCATCCGACGGGCTCTCCGGAATAATCTCAGAGCAGCTGCTATTGGACGGCGCAGAAATTGCGAGCGGGGAGACGGTACAGGCATCGGAGCTGGGAGTTGGCGCTCACTCGGTAAGCTACAGCGTTGCGGATGCCGCAGGGAACGTCTCGGCTGCCAGCTATCCCTTCCAGGTTACAGGCAAGCCACTGGCGACGGGCGTTCCAGTCAAGCCGGTGCTGTCGAGCAACAACGGTTATGATACGGGCCTGCGGGACGGCAGCTATACGGTAACGATGAATGTATGGTGGGGGATTAACGGCACCTCATTCAAGCTGTACGAGAACGGCGAGCTGATCAGCACGCAGAATCTGACGGACAGGACACCAGCCGCGCAAACCGTGAATACCGATATTGCCGGCAAGGCGAACGGGACTTACCGTTATACAGCGGAGCTTGGCAACGCCTACGGAACGACGATGAGCGATACGCTGGTCGTGACCGTGACGGATGCGTCCCCCGGCAAGCCGGTGCTGTCGCAAGACAATTGGGACGGCGACGGCAAATATAACGTAACGATGAATCTGTGGTGGGGAACGAATGCGACCGGGTACCGGCTGTATGAAAATGACAGACTCATCGATTCGCAGCAGCTGGAGGAGCACACGCCGAACGCACAGCATGCCGTGACAGCGATTGACGGGCGTAAGACGGGAACGTACACGTACCGCAGCGAGCTTGTCAACGCCGCAGGCGAGACAACAAGCGAGACGATCACTGTCGTCGTGAGGTAGCGCGAAAGCGCGCGAAAATACTGCCTCCTTAAAAGCGGGTAAGATGAGATGCCTATGCGGCGCAATGGGAGCATGCCACGAGGTACATCAAAATGAATCCCCGTTTAGACGCCGAGTTCGGTGGGAACGTGCCATGAGGCATGAGTGCCATTCGATGCGGTATAGAGAATGCGCACCATTATTCAATGCCGAATGCGGCGAGAGCAAGCCATGAGGTAAATTAAAGCGCACCTCAATGGCCGAGTGCTTCGGGTACAGCCATGTTGTGTGGAAAGCACATCTCATTCAACGCCGAATACAACGGGAGCACGCCATGAAGGTACACAACAAACCATATTGCGAGCTTCACAGACCCGGCGCAACTAAAGAAACCGTCCGTTCCGCAGCAGGCGGAACGGACGGTTTCTTCTCCTAGACCAGTCTCTTCCGGATTGCCCCGGAGAGATAGTCGATGATCGTGATCATGATTACGATGCCAAGCAGAATGATGCCGACGCGGTCCCAATTGCGCGTACTGAGTGCAAAGATAAGCGGCGTTCCGATGCCGCCGGCACCTATAACTCCCAAAATCGTGGCAGAGCGCAAATTGATCTCGAACCGGTACAGCGTATAGGACAGGAAGCCCGGAAGTACCTGCGGAATGACCGCGAACCATAGCAGCTGGAGCCGATTGGCGCCTGTCGCAATCAGTGCTTCCACCGGACCGCGGTCGATACTTTCGATCTCGTCGGCGAACAGCTTGCCCAGCATCCCGATTGAATGCAAGCCAAGCGCCAGAGCGCCTGCGAAGGAGCCGGGTCCGACCGCCTTGATGAACAGGATCGCCATGACAATCTCGGGAAAGGTCCGGATGAAGCTGAGAAGGATTTTCCCCGTGCCGGATACCGTCTTGTATTGGCTCATATTGGCAGCCGCCCAGAATGCAAACGGGATGCAGATCACGGTGGAGATAAAAGTGCCCAGGACGGATATCGCGAGCGTATCCAGCAGACCGCGCAGCAGATCCTCGCCATCGGGCAAGTAGACGAAGTCCCAGTCCGGCGAGAATATGCCGGTCGTGATCGACTTCGTAATCTGCCAGGCCGTCTCCTTGATCCCCGTGAACGGAATACCGGCGAAAGCCCATATATAGACGGCCGCAAGCGCCGCATAGATAAGCCAGCGATATCGGCTGCGCCGCGGTTTGCGGAGTCGTTGTGCTTCTGTTTTCGTCGTCATAGCAGCTTCTCCCTCAGCTTGGTGCTCGCATAATCAATCAGCAGCACGACAGCCAATGTGAAAAGAATAATAACGCAAGTCTTGTCATATTCCAGGAAGCCGAGCGTTACATCGTAGAAATGGCCGATCCCTCCGGCACCGACGAGCCCAAGCACCGCAGCAGCCCGAACGTTAATCTCGAAGGTATACAGCGTAAACGAGACAAAATGCGCCTGAATCTGCGGCACGACGCTGTACATGATACGCTGCGAGCGGTTAGCGCCAACGGCGGTCATCGCTTCCAGCGGTCCGCGGTCGATTCCTTCGAGCGCCTCATAGGTCAGCTTGGCGATCAGGCCCAGCGAGAAAACGGCGAGAGCCAGGATGCCCGGCACGGGACCGATGCCGAAAATGGCAACGAAGATCGCCGCAAGCAGCAAATCCGGGATGGTGCGGACCAGATTAAGCAGGAAGCGGATCGGGTAGAAGAGCCACCCGGTTCCGGCGATATTGCTTGCGCACAGCAGGGCGACAGGAACGGCCAGCATGGCGCCTATCGTCGTGCCGATAACCGCCATGCGTATCGTCTCCAGCATGGCAGCCACAATATTATCGAAATACGACCATCTCGGCGGAAACATTTCGCGAAGCAGATCCAGCATATTCGGCAGGCCTTTGACAAGCTCGCCAATCGTCGCTTCGGTCCTCGCGGCGCTTCCCCACAACGCCGCGAGCACGACTGCCGCCGTCAAGTAATGCTTGTATCTTCGGGGCGGCTTCGGACGCTCTGCACGGGGTTGTGCGCTTGCTTTCACATTCGCCTGCAGGCTCATACGACAAGCTCCCCGAGCAGCTCGTCCGTCATAATCGGTCTGCCGTAAATTGCGGCGAACCTTTCATCCGTCGCTTCCGATACGGGCCCGTCGAAGACGACTTCGCCTGCCCGGAGCCCGACAATCCGCGTCGCGTATTCCCGGGCCAGATCAATAAAGTGAAGGTTGACGATCGTCGTAATGCCAAGCTCCTGATTGATTTTTTTCAAATCGTCCATGACCTGCTTCGTCGTCAGCGGGTCGAGGGAGGCAACAGGCTCATCGGCCAAAATAATTTTCGCTTCCTGCGCAAGGACACGGGCAATCGCAACGCGCTGCTGCTGTCCCCCTGACAGCTCGTCCGCCCGGGAATAAGCCTTCTCCGCAATATTGACTCTCTCCAGCGCCTTGAAAGCCAGGTTGACGTCATGCTCGGGGAAGCGGCCAAGAATGGTCCGCAGCGTGGAATGGTAGCCGACCCGCCCGGCCAGCACGTTGCGGAGGACGGTCGAGCGCTTGACCAGATTAAAGCTCTGGAATATCATGCCGATATCGCGGCGGATCATCCGCAGCTGCTTGCCGCTCGCCTGCGTGATCGAACTGCCGTCGATCAGGATGTCGCCTTCGGAAATATCGTGCAGCCGGTTGATCGAGCGGAGAAGGGTGGATTTGCCTGCCCCGGACAGCCCGACAACCGCGACGAACTCGCCTTTGCCGAAGGTCAGATTGATGCCGTTAAGTCCCTTTGTCGCGTTCGGATATGCCTTGTATACGTTGCGCAGCTCAATCATGCTTAAGTTCCTTCCTTTTCGTTAGGGAGTCGTAACAATGGGACAAGCCAGCACGCGCGCCGTAAGCGAACGTACTGGCTTGTCCAGCCGGGTGCAAAACCGGCTTACCGCAGGAAGCGGGAGAGCTTACTCGGTTTTCACCTTTTCCCCATATTGGCGGACAATCTCGAAGACACTGTCGTCGGATTTGACATAGCCTTCGTGCGTATAGATCTCCTTAATGATGTTGTGGCCTTCCGGATCGGTGCCGATATCGATGAACGCCTGCTGAATTTTCGCCGTCCAGTCCGGGTTCATATCGGAGCGGACCGTTACGGTGTCGTTCGGTATCGGCTCGGTGAAAGCCAGGACGCGGGTATCCTTGAATACATCCGGATAGTCCTTCAACACGGTATTGCGCGCATCCTGAAAAATAGCGGCAGCGTCGACATCCCCGTTCAGCAAAGCAATTACGCCCTGGTCATGGCCTTTCACCGTAACCGGCGTTACGTCGCTCAGCGGATCGATGCCGTTATCCATCAGCTTGCCTGCCGGCCACACGTAACCGGCCGACGAAGTGACATCCTGATAGGCGATACGTTTGCCCTTCAGATCCTTTACTTCTTTGATATCAGAATCCGCCTTGACGATAAGCATCGATTTGTAGAAATCAACCAGTTCGGCCGTCGGAGCGCCGGTGTTGTCGTCAACGCCGAAACGCTGCGCCTGCAAAATAATATTGGCCGCCCCTTTGTCTTTGGCAATGACGTATGCGGTAGGGGGGAGGAAGCCTACGTCTACCTGCTTGGAAGCCATGGCCTCAATAATCGTGTTGTAGTTGGTGGACACACTCACTTTTACCGGGATGCCCAATTTGTCGCCCAGCAGCTTCTCCAACGGTTTCGCCTTCGCCTCCAGCGTATCGGCGTTCTGCGAAGGAACGAATTGAACGGTCAGCGTTTCGGGAACATAGCCTTCGGCTGACTTGCTTGCTTCAGTCGTATCGGCAGGGGCAGAAGTCTCTTCGTTCGTCGCCGCAGGCACTGCGGAGTTGCCGCCATTATTGCCTGCGGTGCCGTTGTTGGCGCCGCAGGCGCTAATCAATAACGCGGACAGCAGCAGCGGAATAGCAAGAACATGCATTTTTCTCAATTCAAACCCTCCAGATATTTACTTATTTCTTACACTTGTCTACTATAAAATACTTTTATTAACTGTTGGTAATCGCTAGAAGAAGGGTTTGTAAATGTTGGAAAATAACCGGGGGACTATTGCCAAGAGGAAAGGGGAGGGGGAGGGCTGGATGCAATCAGACCAAATCCGCAGCTATAGCCGGGATGCACGGCTGACCGACTGCAAGCAAAAGCGCCGCCCGGTGAACCGGACGGCGCTGATTTTATAATGCATATGCTGTTAAGTGATGAACAAATACTTGCATCCGTTAGTTTTTCACCTTCGGACAGTTAGAGCAGTATTCTTCGACACTGGAGACCTCATAGTAGAAGCAGCAGGTTTTGCGGACCCGCATAGACGTATCAGTGACAGTCGAGCAAACCGGTTTGCCATAAAAGGGGCTCAGCGGATTTTGTTTTTCCCCGAACAGGGCGCCAGGAGCCTGATGAATCAGGTATTGAAAGTCTTCCCGGCCGCGGGCTTGCTCCTGCTGATCCCCGCTTGCGCGGATTCGTTTCTCATAGAGCGAAAACACACGAACCGCGGCATTCTCCCATAAAATCGGTTTGGGCACATTGGCCACGCCAGACATGACCTGTATGAGTTTGCCCAGATTACCGGCGAAATAACTTTGAATTACCGTATCGCGCCAAGCATGCCGTTCGCTTGCTTCGGGCATCGCCGCATCGACATCGTCAAGACTGACAAGCTCCAGCCAGGAGAGGCCAGGGGTCGATTCGAGCAAGCAGTTCCCGGCCGATAAATCCAGCCCCCTGTTGTACGCGGACATGGCGTACAGCAGCGGAGCGGCGGTTAAGAAGGCATATCTTTTCATAAACTGTGAAGCTGTAATCATCCGCGAGGGGGACTGCAGCTGCACAGACAATAGATCCAGATAATCGGAGCAGCTCGCTGAATCAAGCAAGCCCAACACTCTCACCGAATTTCTATGACGGGTCGAGGCATGCTCACACATGCCAAAATGTCCGCTCAAGTAATTCCATTCCTCCTGCGTGAGCCGGGACTGCATGTTCATTCCCCCTTCGGATTCCGGGCTCAAACGGACTTAGTTAAGCGCATCAGCAATCTGATCGACAACCAAGTTGATGGCAATAGGGCCATAATAACCGATCCACTGCGCCGTATTCTCCACATAGACGCGGCTTGCCGTCACTGCGCTCAGACTTTTCCAGATTGAGGTGTTTTGAAATTCAGCCGTCAGTTCCGTATTCGTGTCGTCCTGAAGCAGGAACATGTGATCGGCAGCGAGCTCCGGCAGGACTTCAAGCGAAATCATCGTGCTTGTATCTGTGCTGTTGACTGCCATTTTGGGAGGAGTCAGGCCCAGGTCATCGTATAAAATTTGTGCGGTTCGATGCGATGTCGTATGGAGACGAATCATTTTATCCCTGGGCCGGATCAGAGCGACCGTTTGGTCTTTCAATTTGTCGGCCAATACGGTCTTCAGGTCACTCACTTTCTGTTTGTAATCATCAACCAGCTTCTGCGCCTCTTCCGGCTGATGCAAAATTTGCCCGAATTTCAACAGCACGGTCCGCCAATCCTCATTGCGCTCCAGCACAAGCGTCGGTGCGATTTTCTGCAAATCGTCGTAAATCTTGTCATGGAACTCCGTGGCGATAATAAGATCCGGCTGGAGTCCGATAATTGCTTCCAGATTCGGTTCCACATATGTTCCGACCAACGTGACATTGTTCATCTTTTCGCCCAAATATTCAGGGAGCGCATTGTCGGTTTCGGCCACTACGCTGCCCAGCGGCTGCTTGCCCAGTGCCAGCATTTGATCCGCATACTGGACGTCCAGCACGACGATTTTCTCCGGTACCTTATCGAGTGTGATCCCGCCCCGAAGACCCTGAATGGTCACCGGTTCCGCGGGTGCGGGCTCCGCTGGGGCGTTGGTATTGCCAGCCCCGTCAGTATTGGCTTGCTTTTGATTCGCCGCAGCTTCTCCAGTATTATTGCCGCCTTGATTGGTACTGCTCGAGCACGCCCCCAGGAACATAACCAAAGCTGCCAACAAGCTAATGGTCCATACAAAATTGATTTTTCGATACATACAACAAGCCCCTCCGGTTTCTAATTGATAATGATTTTCAACATCACTTACAACACTATAACGACTCAGGCTGTCCTCAGCAATGGATGCTTGCGACAACCGCAATGGATTATGGCGACATGAGAAGTTGCGGTTGTCGCCGTACTCCGACAGGGCGGCAAGTTCCTTAGACCCGTGAAATTTAATCAAAGTATGAGGGAGAGTTAACCTTTCTTCTATTACAAAAAAACACTGTTGAGGATCGGAGGATCCGGATTCAACAGTGTTTGTATAAGAAGCGAATTGACGCATCGCCCGTTATAGCATGCGCTTTACGACAAAACAGGATGTTTTGCATTGAGGAACACTTCCGCCACCTGGTCCACCACCCGATTCATCGCAATAGGGCCGTAATAGGCAATCCACATGCTCACTTTGGCGTGATAAACGTGATGCTGCTGCACGGCCCGCAGACTTTTCCAGGTAGTCGTATTCTGAATCTCATCCGACCATGTTTGAAATTTGTTGTCGGTCAAAACAAAATAATGGTCGGCGTCCAACTCCGGCAGCCCCTCCAACGAAATCATGGAGCTGGTCCGTTTGCGCTGTACGGCTTGCTTCGGCGGATGCAGCCCCAGATCGCTGTATAAAATCGCCGCCGTACGGTGAGCGCTCGTATGCAGTCTTATATTGTTATCCCGCGGCCGGATTACGGTTACCGACTGTCCATGCAGCTTCGCTGCCAGAACCGATTTCAGCCTGCCGACTTTATGTTTGTACTGCTCCAGAACCTGCTCCGCCTCCAGTTCCTTGCCCGTAATACGCCCGATGATTCGCAAGGTTTCTCTCCAGTCGCGGTTCCGCTCAAACATGATGGTCGGCGCTATTTGCGCGAGGCTTGCATAAATATTCCTCTGAAACTCGGTGCAAATGATCAGATCGGGGGCTAAAGCACGGAGTGCTTCCATATCGGGTTCATCCTTCGTCCCCAAGGTCCTGAGCGCGTGCTGCTTGCCGATCAGATACTCGGGAAAGCTGCTTGGATCCCCGCTTACCATGACGCTACCGGCCGGCTGTTCTCCCAATGCCAGCATATGGTCCATAAACTGGGGATCCAGCACGGCAATTTTCCCAGGCTGCCGCTGAAGCGCAAGCTCGCCTTTAAGATGAATGACCGTACGCAATGAGCGGCGGATCGCAGTATTCAGCGGATCTGTCCATGCCTTCTTTCCATTGCGGTCTGCCGCCGAATGAAGCTTGATCACTGCATTTTTATCCGGTTCATCTTCTCTGGACTGCAGCATCCAATCCCGATAAGTGCTTGGTGAAACGCCCGTAGAACGTTTAAATAACCGGCTGAAATAGTAGCTGTCCACATAACCGACCGCTTCGGCGATATCCTTGAGCCCTGCATTCGTATCCAGGAGCAGTTCCTTGGCCTTGTCCATGCGCACCTGCAGCAGATAGTCAATTGGCCCAAGCGCCAGCCGTTTTTTGAACAGCCGCTGAATCGTCCGGGAGCTGCAATTCAAGAGCGCCGCAAGTGTGTCTGCTGTGATCGGCTGGGCATAGTTATTATCCATGTATCTTGCTGCCTGCAGCACCAAATCCGGTGCAGCCCGCTCCAGTCCATCGTGCTGCAATTGCTCCATCAGCTCGCAAACGAACTGATAAAATAACGATTTCACCTGCAGCTTCGCCATCGCTCCAGGCTGGTCCCATTCCTGCTCCATGCGGGACAAGACAGCGAGCAGGGGGGCGGCGTGACTGACCGCAAAACCATATTGGATATCAAATGGTTCCGTGCGGTCCAGCAGCTGAAGCAGATCCTGACTGCATGGCAGCGGCAGAGCGGCTTTATACTGAATCATATAATATTCCAAATGTTCGGCGATATCCGTAATAGCCAGAACTGTGTCTTTGCCGGCGTGGCAAACATATCCGTTCTCCACAAGCTGCTCCTCTCCGTTCAGCAGCAGCCGGGCACGGCCTTGTATCGTGTAAAGCAAAGTGCTCGCCGGGAGCCGGGATGCGTACAGCTGTCCGCCAATCGGCAGCTCGGCACGCTTCACCTCCATTATTTTCAGCGCTGCATGGTTCCAAAGTAAAAGATGGTCTTCCACAATCATAATAGGCTATCAACTCCTGAAGAGGGGATGGAGGATAAATAATAATGATAATCAATATCACTACTATTATACAATAAACGGATGAGATAGGGGTAAAGAAAGTATTCACATCAACGATCTAATGGACGAAAATCTTTGACAAAAAAACTCTATTTTAGTGATTGACCAATCAATAACCGAATGATATGATGAATTCAAGTTAGTGATTGACCAATAACTAAACCATAGAAAAGAGGAAATTAAAATGGAAAAAGCAATAGTAATTGGCGCAACGGGCGGGACGGGAGCAGCGATTACGGAGGAGCTGGTCAAACGGGGGATACAAACGATTGCCTTTGGGCGTTCACGCGAGAAATTGGTACGTTTTGCCGATAAGCTTGGCAATCCCGCGCACTTGACGCTCGCCGTAGGGGATGCAATGCGCCCTGACGATATTGCAGCTCAAGCCGACGGCGCGGACGTATTGTTCCATTGCGCGAACGTTCCTTATCACGAGATGGCAAGCAAGCTGATTCCGCTGGGCGAATCGGTGATGGAGGCGGCAGAGAGGCTTGCGGTTAAAGTGGTCGCGATTGACGGAATCTATCCTTATGGAAGAAAACAGATGGATCTTGTGACAGAAGAGCATCCCAAGCAGCCGCATACGAAAAAAGGAAAAGTCCGCCTGGACTATGAACGGATGCTGTTTAGCAAGCGGTGGAGCAGGTCCAAGGTCATGATTGTCCGCCTGCCTGATTATTATGGACCTACAGCTAACGAGGCCTCGTATCTGGGTTCAACCCTAGAGGCCATCGCTGCCGGCAAAATGTCTTTTTTCGTCGGCAACATGCGTGTTCCACGCGAATTCATCTACTTGCCGGATGCTGCCGCCATGATTGCCGAGCTGGCGGACAAAGATTTTGCTTACGGGCAGAACTGGAATATACCGGGAGCCGGGCTCATATCGGGACGAGAGATCGTACGGATTGCGCAGGCGGCAAGCGGCCGTGCTAAACCGGTCATTCCTCTGAGAAAATTAGGTTTATCGCTGCTGGGCATGGGCGTACCCGTCATGAAAGAAGTCGTGGAGATGCTTTATTTAACCGAAGAGCCGCTGACGCTGAGCGGAGACAAATTCAAACGGTTAGTCGGGCCCATCACCGCGACGCCGTTCCAGGAAGGCTTGACCACGACAATAAAGGCCTTGCAGGGGAACCAATCATCCCTTGCAAATTTGTAATTGATTAACCAATTACAATAAAGGCGATTCCATCAAGCGGGAGGAAGGCGGGGCAATGTGAAGAGCGGGATTCGCCTTTACACATAGCCGGGATCTCGTATAGGATAAGGATAGAGAGCCTCCGCCTTGAAACGGGATAAGACGCTTCTCATCCATTATTCGGCTTCTTTATTAAAAGGTGCTGAAAATACGAGATGTAAGGAAGTTTCAAATGACACTTTCCAAGGCGCAGGAGGCCGTCCATCAATTTACCAGGTTTGGTATTATCGGGGTTTGCAACGGGGCACTCGACTTGCTTGCATTAAATCTGCTGCTGTGGATATGGCATGGACACACGGTGCTGGAGCTCACGCTCATCAATACCTTTGCTTATGGACTGGCCGTTCTGAACAGTTATTACTGGAATTCACGAATAACCTTCAAGAATGAAGCCTCATACTCAACGAAGGAAAAAATAAAATTTTTCGCCCAGGCTGCTGTGAGCCTGGTCATCAGCAATCTCGTATTTGTGATATCTGCCCGATTGCTGGGGCATTATGCTATTCCCTTGTGGATCATCGACAATACATCGAAGGGATTGTCCATGGTTCTGTCTTCAACCTGCAGCTTCTTTTTTATGAGATACCTGGTATATAAGCAATAACAGAACGCTATAAATGAATGTGTACTCAAGCGGAATACCGCTTGAGTTTTTTTGTTTTGGTTAACAAAAACATGCTGGATAACGGCTGCTTCAAAGCAGTAACATCCGCCGCTTTCGATGTCAGGATATCTGCCATGAAAAGCCTGGAAGGACAGGCATTTATGAACGAAAGAAGGGGATATTTTCCTTTTGTCGAATTATCGTTGGGAAAGATGCTGCCGTTGACCCTTGTTCAGAACCGCTGTCTGTATCCTATTAATTGGAAGGAGTGAAGAACCATGATGGAAGATAAGACTCGAGCAAGCGCCTCTGCGACAAAGTTAAGGAGATGGGTGATCAGGACCGTCCAGCGGAAAATCTTATTGTCTTCAATGCTCGCAGCCGCTGTGTGTTATATGTGCACCGGCTGTGAATTATCCGGCCAGACCGGAATGAATAAGCCTGCTGCTCAAGACGAATCTGCTATATCCATTGTCATCAGCAGCCTCGGCATGACCTTTCCCGATGGAATGGATGAGAACGACAATCCATATTTGAGCTATATCGAGACCAAGAATGATTTGGATATCAAGGTAACCACACCTCCTCCGGAAGTCTATGAGGAGAAGCTGGATGTCATTATGTCGTCAGGCAATTTGCCGGATTTGCTCCATACCTACGATCCTGTCTGGTTTAATCATTATGCCAAGCAGGGAAGCTTTATCCCCCTCGACGGGCTGATTGATCAATACGGGCCCAATCTCAAGAAGAAAATTAAGGATGAGGTATGGGACAGAGTGCGATACAACGGGAAAATCTATGCCATCCCCAGCTTGAACGAGGTCATTGGCAATGAGATTATGTACGCCCGCAAGGATTGGCTCGATCGGGTGGGGATGAAGCCGCCTGTCACACTGGAGGAATATTACAACGTTATTAGAGCATTCACCAGGGATGATCCCGATGGCAACGGCAAAGCAGATACAGTGGGACTGACCCTGATGACCGACATGAGCCGGTCTGCCCCTTTCTTCGGGGCATTCGGCACGCAGCTGGACTCCTGGTTCGAGAGGGATGGCCAGCTCGTGAATGGCAGCATTATGCCGGAAACCCGGAAAGCGCTTGCCTTTCTCGCCCGATTGTACCAGGAGGGGCTGCTCGATCGCGAATTCCCCTTAAATTTGCATAACAACTTGTATGAGAAGGTAGAAAGCGGCAAGGTTGGGCTGTTCTCGGCGACCTGGTACGACACCCGCGGTCCGATTGCAGCCAATATGAAAAAAGATCCGGATGCGGAGTGGATTGCCCTGGATTATCCTACAGGTGTCCATGGAGAGAAGGGAATAAAAAATCAGGATAATATACGCGGATACAACGTCATCCCTGTGGGGACGAAACATCCGGAGCTGGTCATCAGGATGCTTGACTTTATCGCAGGCGACTACAAGAACCTGAAGCTGGGATTTGAGAATCAGATCTGGACGATGGAGAACGGGCGGATGGTAACGGATTTTGCCATGCATGACAAGCATCTGTACAGAGGCATCTATCAGTCATTAGTAGACGTGCCGGATCCTGAATTATTCAAGGAAAGGCTCGACTCGCTTGGCGATTTTCATCTGTATGACAATCTGCAGACGATTGAACAGAATCTCATCGTAAATGAATTTTACGGCATCCCCACACCGGCCATGAGCCAATACGACAAACAGCTGGGCGATCTGCAGGAGGGATTAATCAAAATCATTATGGGGATTCAGCCCCTGGAAGCGTTTGACTCATTTGTGGAGCAGTGGAAGCAGCAGGGAGGGGACGAGATAACCAAAGAGGTGAATGAATGGTACAGGAAACAAAGGGATGGCGAAAGGGGCAGGGAATGGGATGAATAAAATGCTGCGCTGGATCGCAGAACGTTATTCCAGAAATATACAGACTCGTCTTACCGGCTATTTTCTTCTTATCCTGCTTCCGCTGGTTGTTGTCAGTTTGTTTGCCATCGAGAAGTCCCGGGACATTCTCTACGAGCAAGCTGTTGAGCGAACGCAGGTCGCATTGTCCTCCACGATGGATTATATTGATCTCGCCTTGCAAAATGTAGAGGAGATATCCAGCGTTATTGCTGCCGATCCCAGCATTATCGAACTGTTGAACAAGAATGACTCCAATCTGTCGCCGGAATCGATCCTCGACTTCTCGCTTATTCTCAAGCAGCTATCCAATTTGATTTCCGTCAATCGATTTGTCTCGGAAATTTCGATCTATCACCAGGCTTCCCATATGCTCATCTCTACTAATTTCGGAGGCCGCCGGATATTGTCGGAGCCTCAGCAGGAATGGCTGGTCGAGGCTTCCCGTAGCAACGGGACGGGACTTCGCTATATGCTGGCAGATGCGCATGTTGCGGAGGGGATGACGCTTGGCAGCTTGTTGAATGCCGATAGTCTATTTCTTGTCCGTTCCATGGACTTGTACAATTCGGACCGCAAATCCAATCTCTTGATTGTGACCTTTAACAAGAACAAGCTGCTGAGCGCCATCAAGACGCTGCTTCCGACGGCAAGCACCCGGATTGATTTGCAGAATGAGAGGGGCGAGGTGGTAGCGGGCACCAGCAGTTCAGAGAACATGAAGGAACAGCATATTTTGGACAACGAAATGGCCGTTACGATTGATTCTGAGTATTCACTCTGGCAGCTTACCCTGGTTCAGCCCAAGAAAGAATTGTATGAGGAGACCGACCAGCTGCGTATGTTTACCTATACGATTATTGTAATCAGTATCCTTCTGGCTGTTGGCATATCGTGGGTGGTG
The DNA here is from genome assembly GCF_056269365.1 of Paenibacillus sp. JT22N12. Taxonomy (NCBI): domain Bacteria; kingdom Bacillati; phylum Bacillota; class Bacilli; order Caryophanales; family Paenibacillaceae; genus Paenibacillus; species Paenibacillus sp. JT22N12. The sequence continues at coordinate 132,571 of NZ_JBWDNU010000006.1, forward strand.
TACAGCGGCATCGCCTCCCCCGTACACAGGCTGGCCCGCGGAATGAAGCAGCTTGGCAACGGCAAGCTGGATATCAGGCTGGAGAACAAACGGAAGGATGAATTCGGATTTCTGATCGATTCGTTTAATCAGATGACGATTTACCAGAAGCATCTCATCGAAGATCATTACGAGCAGCAGCTGCGGTTAACCACTACAGAGCTCAAATTTTTGCAATCTCAGATCAACCCGCATTTTTTATATAATACGCTGGATTCCATCTATTGGATGGCCAAAAACTACGATGCGGAGGAAATAAGCGAGATGGTCATGAACCTGTCCAGGTTCTTCCGCCTGAGCTTGAATAAGGGCAAAGAAGTGTTCACTATCGAGGAAAGCCTGGTCCATCTCCATTATTACATCCGGATCCAGCAGCTGCGTTTTCTGGACAATTTCACGGTGGAATACCATATTGCGGAAGAGTGCAAAGCCGCACTGATTCTGAAGCTGATGCTTCAGCCGCTGGTGGAGAACGCCATACTGCACGGCATGGAGGGCAGATCCGGCGGAGGGCTGCTCAGCATCAGCAGCTGGGTGGATGACAAGCCGTTCTTAAACATCAGCATCCAAGATAATGGCTCCGGCATAGAGGGCAAGCGGCTTCACTACATTCAGAACGAATTGAAGCAGATGGGGCTGCGCAGCTTTCCCTCCCTGTCTCAGGATGAGGGAAACGTGAAGGATCTGTTCGGCCTGCGTAATGTGTATACCAGAATGCAGCTCTATTATGGCAAGCAGTCGGCAATGACGATCCGCAGTATTCAGGGAGAAGGGACAACTGTCACCCTCTCGATCCCCCTGGACCGCTGCAGGTAGATCTTCCGGCTTAAGCCCTGCTGCCACAAACAAACGGAAGGGGAAGAATCCAGATGAATTTGATGATTGTGGAGGATGAACCGCGCTTGCGCAATGCGCTGGCCCATAACATACGATGGGAGGAACATGGGATTGACCTGACAGGACTGGCATCGAACGGGCTGGAGGCGCTGCAGCTGGTGAAGCGCAATAAACCGGATATCATGATTATCGATGTGCAGATGCCCGAGATGGATGGATTGACCTTGGTCCGCAGGCTGCAGGAGCAGCAGGAAACGAAGTCCTTTATGAAGATGATTATATTGAGCGGACATGATAATTTCGCCTTCGCACAGGATGCGATGGAGCATGGGGTTTCCCGGTATTTGCTGAAGCCGGCAGGCGAAGACGAGATATTGGAGGCGGTTCTCGAAGCCAGGAAGCAGCTCCAGGAAGAGTGGGAGCAGTGGCAGAGCAAGGCGGCGCTGGAGCAGAAGTGGAAGGATCATCTGCCTATCCTGCAAAATAACTTTTTTCAAAATTGGGTCAATGGAAAGCTTACGCCCCTGGAGGCATTAAAGCAAAGCAAGGATTTCTACATTGAATTGAAGGAAGACGACCGGATCGCCGTAGCCGTTGTCGATCTCGATCCGATCCCCGACGATGGCAACCTGCGGTTCACTCCTCAAGACAGGCCGCTGCTGCAATTTACGATGCAATGCATGGCAAACGAGTTATTATCCCATCCATCCTGCTGGGTCAGTACGGACGCCGACCATCATCTGCTGCTCGTGTTCATCGCGGAAGCCGTTCAGTCTTCCAATGAAGCGATGCTTTTCTTTAATTCGGCGGTCGTCAAGCTGTTATCCCAGACGAAGGCTGTGCTCAAGCTTACAGCAAGCGCCGGCATCTGCTCCTCCGCAGGAAGCCTGGAGGAGATGGAGCTGCTCTATGCGCAAGCATGCAGGGCACTCCAGGAGCGGATGGTGTACGGACCTGATATTGCGATCCCGTATCGGGAGGTGCCTGAGCGCAGCCCGCATACTCAGTTGGCTCATCAAAGCCTGGAGAAGACATTGGAAATCGCCCTGGAAACCGCTGATGAGCATAAAGCGATGGAAGCATTGGCCGGTTTGTGGGAGGTAGGGGTTAAACAATTCGAATCGGCAGATGAAGTGCATGAAGCGGTGCTGTACCTGAGCAGCTTGTTTGTGCGAATCATTCAGAAGCAAGGCTGGATGGTGAGAGATGTGGTCGGGGATGACTTCATCTATTTTCAAAATCTGAAGCTGCTTCAAACACAAGTGCAGACCTGGTCATGGTTAGCGCGCATTGTAAGGCATATCACCACATTCAGGCATAATCAACGGAGGACGACCAGCAATCAAATGGTAAGAGAGATTCTGACGATACTGGACCAGGAAATCGACCAGGAAATAACGCTGCATACCGTTGCAGATCGGCTGTATGTCAATTCATCTTATCTAAGCCGGCTGTTCAAGCAGGAGATGGGGGTTGCCTTCTCCGCTTATGTGCTGGAGCGCAAGATGGAGCGGGCCAAGGCCATTTTGCTGGAAGGACTAAAGGTATATGACGCGGCCAGCCTGGTTGGCTACCGCGACGTCAGTTATTTTACCAAAGTGTTCCGGAAATACTGGGGCGTAAACCCCGGCGAATGTAAACCTTAATCGCCGGATATAAACCTGAATCCCGCTTCGACAGAGGGGTTCAGTTTTTTTTTCGATGCCTGCGCCAGTCCGGAAATCCGAGAAACTAAACATCAGATTACCAGAAATAGTAATGACACTCGCCTACTCATTGTTGTGATCGGAGTCTACAATTTGAAGTACAACACCACTAAAAAAGGGGGATTAATATGAAGCCTGCGACAGATAAGCTGACGCCAACCCGTCCCCGCCGGAGTTATTGGATGCGGCTGTGGTCGGATATATGGCGGGAATGGGATCTGTACTTATTGCTGGTCCCTGGCATTTTGTTTATTCTGCTGTTCAAGTATACGCCAATGTACGGGATTATTATTGCCTTCAAGGATTTCAATATTTTCACCGGTTTTGCTGACAGTCCCTGGGTAGGAGGCAAGCATTTTGAGAAATTGTTTACTTCGCCTGATTTTGCTCTTGTATTCAAAAATACGGTGATCATCAGCCTGCTGAAAATCGGCATTTTGTTTCCTCTGCCCATCATTGTCGCACTGATGCTCAATGAGATGCGTCATGTCCTCTTCAAACGAACGGTACAGACCGTCATCTATCTGCCTCACTTCTTGTCATGGGTTATTGTCGGCGGACTGTTCATCGACCTCTTGTCGACGAACGGAGGAATTGTAAACAAGCTTCTGGCCGCCATGAACCTGGAGCCCATCTCTTTCTTTCTCGACAACAGCTATTTCCGCAGCGTACTGGTCGCTTCAGCGGGTTGGAAGGAGACGGGATGGAGCACCATTGTCTACCTGGCGGCTTTTTCCAACATTGATCCCATGCTCTACGAGGCTTCCAAAATCGATGGAGCAGGGCGGCTGAAGCAGCTGTGGCATATCACCCTGCCGGGGATCGCGCCCATTATCATCCTGATGTTTATTTTACGCCTTGGCAACATTCTGGAGGCAGGCACCGAGCAGATTCTGGTTATGTACAATCCAGTCGTATACAAGGTATCGGATGTTATCGGCTCTTATGTGTACCGGATGGGTCTGGGCAATCAGGATTACAGCTTCACAACGGCGGTCGGCATGTTCGAAGCTGTGATTTCATTTACGCTCGTCATCACCGGCAATGCCTTAAGCAGAAAATATCTGCAGCGTGGAATCTGGTAAACAGGAGGAGGAAAACGCATGAACAGCCGTTCGGCAGTCAAACAAGGAAGAGCAGCGGCCCAAAACGGGGAGATTAAAAGCTCATTAGCGGAAAAGGCTTTTGCCATCTTTAATTATATCTTTTTTGTCCTGATGGGAATCACGACGCTGCTTCCCTTCGTCAATCTGATCGCCAAATCCTTCAGCAGCGAAGAGGCTGTGATTTCGGGGAGGGTAGGCTTGCTGCCGGTAGGCTTTCAGTATGGCACATACGGCTATGTCCTGCAGGATGAGATGTTTCTTAATTCCTTGAAAATATCGGTTCTCTTGACGGTAACGGGTACGATTCTCAGCTTACTTCTGACGACAATCACAGCGTATCCGTTATCCAAGCTCAGGCTGAGGGGCAGAAAATGGCTGCTGCTGATGTTTATTTTCACGATGCTCTTCAGCGGCGGGCTGATTCCCACTTATCTGCTCATGAATAATCTGAATCTGGTCAATACGTTCCCGGTGTTGTTCCTGCCCGCAATGGTGAACGTCTTCAATATGCTGATCATCAAAAACTATTTCGAAGGACTGCCCGAATCGCTGGAGGAATCAGCCAAGCTGGACGGAGCGGGAAACATCCGGATATTAACATCCATTATCCTTCCCCTGTCGATGCCGGTGCTTGCCACGATTGCCTTGTTCTTTGCCGTCGCCTTCTGGAACGATTATTTCACCTCTATGATCTACATCTCAAATCCGGCGTTGAAGCCGCTGCAGCTGTATTTGAAGGAGCTGTTCGTGTCCTCGGGAGGAGAGTTTCTTAAGGATAATGTGGATGCGGCATTGAATACCACTCCCCAATCCATCCAGGCGTCTTCGATCCTGTTGGCCACGATTCCGATCCTGCTCGTCTACCCCTTCCTGCAAAAATATTTTGTAAAAGGCGTTCTGGTAGGCTCGGTCAAGGGTTGATTCTGATTAGCTTAAGGATGGTGATGCCGCTCTTATAGCAGCTTGGCTGGCCTGTTGAGTCAGGTAAGACGATATTGAAGAAGTTATTCTTTAATTACTTAAGAGTCTATCATTCAAGGAGGTTCAAGCATGATGAAGAAATCAGCACGCCTTGCCCTTATTCTCGGATTAAGTCTGGCTGTCGCCGGCTGCAGCGGTTCTCCGAATCCAGACCCTGCTGCCACTCCCGCCGCAGGGAATAACGAAGGGGACACTAATAGTCAGCAGGAAGGAACGAAACCAGGTCTCCGCATGATTATGCAGTACAGCTTATTCGATCCAAACAAAGAGTACACCGGCCAATACATCAAGGAAAAAACGGGATATGACATTGAATATGAAATGCTGCCTGCTGAGAATGCGGATGAAAAACTGAATCTGCTAGTGGCCGGCAATGAAAGCTTCGACCTCATGAAGCTGAACGCTGCCCAGTTCTATAATCTGGCTACAGCCGGAGCTCTTGAGCCGATTGACGAGCTGCTTAAAGAACATGGGAATTATATTAATCAGGCCATCAAGCCCGAATCATGGGGGAGCGCAACGATTGACGGCAAGATCTATGCGCTGCCGGAGGCGGGAGCAGGCGTCAGTATTGGGGAGGAGCTGGTTATCAGGCAGGATTGGCTCGATGAGCTTGGCCTCGAAATCCCTTCCAATACGGATGAACTGTACACGGTGCTCAAGACGATCAAGGAGAAGAAAAAGATTATTCCGCTTACAGGCAGCAAAGATTCGATCTATGGGGATATCGCCGCAGCCTTCGGCGTGCTCACGGACTGGAAGGTAGTGGACGGCAAAATTGTCCATAAAGCCGAGCAGCCGGAGATGAAGGAATTTCTCGCTTATATGAACAAATTGTACAGTGAGGGTTTAGTGGATACGGAAATGCCTCTTAATACAGCCGCCAAAGCCATTGAGAAATTTTCCGGCGGGCAGGCCGCCGTCTACAAACTGGCCTGGTGGAATGCAGGCAATACGATTAATGCGCTCAGCAAGAATTTCCCTGAAGCGACTGTATCCGTCATCCCGTACTTGAAGAACAAGGAGGGAAAAGCGTCTATTGGAGCAGTCGCCAATACCACCTGGTTCATTGCCATTCCCAAAGCCTCCAAGCATAAAGAGGATGCTATGGAGCTGTTGAACGCCAAGCTTGAGCCGGAGACCTTCAAGGGAATGGCGATCGGTATCGAAGGTGTCCATCATGAGGTCAAGGATGGAAAATATTATCCGATATTGCCTAAATTCAACGATGATCTGAACAATGCCAGCGCATTCATGACCGGGGTGGATGAAGAGAATTATCCTGTTTATTGGCAGGCGCGCGTACGCAAAGACCCTGTGCTCCAGGCCTACTATGAAGATTTTCAGAAGAACTCGGAAGGAATCGTCGTTGTCGATCCTATGTCCCTGGCTCCGCCTATCGAAGCGATATCCAAAAACACACTGAAGCTGAACAAGCTGCTGGATGACAATGTATTGAAATTTATTGCCGGCTCCGAGCCTCTGGACAGCTATGATCAATTCCTGGCTCAGTGGCGCGCTGAGGGAGGCGCTGATATGGTTAGTAGCGCCAATGAATGGTACCAATCGACGAAATAATACGATTTTGGAAGCAAGCAGTTGCAAAAAGCGCAGCTGCTTTTTTCTGAAAGGATCGCCAGGCAAGATTGATGAGAAGGGTGGAAAACCATTTGAACATGAGGATCTTGAGAAGATTGCCGATTGTCCTTATTCTCTCTATATTTGCGACCTTCTTGGCACCTGTTGTTGTCCCTGCATCAGCAGCGGAAGAACCAACTCTTGAGTCGGTTATGACAGACCAGGAGCAAGAGCCCGGCCTGGAGCCGGACCACGGGCAAGGGCCTGTGCAGGACTCGGAAGCCGCGGAAGTTCCGGTGCAGGATGCGGATCCCGGGCAAGTGCCTGATCCAGATGCGGATCCGGGGCAAGAGCCTGATCCGGACGCGGATCCGGGGCAAGAGCCTGATCCGGGCACGGATCCCGGGCAGGAGCCTGATCCGGACGCGGATCCGGGGCAAGAGCCTGATCCGGGCACGGACCCCGGGCAGGAGCTTGATCCGGACGCGGATCCGGGGCAAGAGCCTGATCCGGGCACGGATCCCGGGCAAGTGCCTGATCCGGGCACGGACCCCGGGCAGGAGCCTGATCCGGACGCGGACCCCGGGCAGGAGTCTGATCCGGGCACGGACCCCGGGCAGGAGCCTGATCCGGATGCGGACCCCGGGCAAGAGCCTGATCCAGGCACGGACCCCGGGCAGGAGCCTGATCCGGGCACGGATCCCGGGCAAGAGCCTGATCCGGACGCGAATCCCGGGCAAGAACCTGATCCGGACGCGGATCCCGGGCAAGGACCTGATCCGGACGCGAATCCCGGGCAAGGACCTGATCCGGATGCGGATCCCGGGCAAGAGCCCGATCCGGGCACGGATCCGGGATTGGAACCCGAGCTGCATCTAACGACGCCATCAGGTACGACTGTGATGGCACCCGTTTTCGAGGTGAGCGGATATGTGTACAACTATACGGAGGAGCTGGATATGAAGCTGACCATTAATGATAAGGAAACGGTGGTTACAGCAGGCGGCAGCTTTCGTTTAAACGTGTTCCTTGCCCCAGGTGCCAACACATTGGCAGTCAAGCTAATGGTAGCAGAAGCGGAGCTTGCCCTGATCTCTCTGGCTGTTACGTACGATAATTCGCAGCAGAGCGGCGATTATATCGAGGTGGAGGCAGCTCCGGCCGATATTAGCATCTCCATCGAAGGTCCGCGCAAGAAGCTCGATTATATCGATACCGATGTAACAGGAATCAGCAATGTCGTATCATTATTCACTCGGGATTATGGCGAAGCCATCACTGTGCCTCAATACAATGTTGCGGTTCAGGTGGACGCGGGCAGCAGGGTGCTGCAGGTGGTCAACCCATCCGTCAACGGCGGCGCGCCTGTGTGGACAGGTCCGACTGAATTGCTCATCCCGGAAGACGGCTATGTGTTGATGGCGCAGGATGACAGTTATACCAGTAATGATATCAAGCGTTATTTGGCCACTAACTTCAAGGCGGGAGATATCATCAAACTGCGCAAGAACGGCGAGGTGGTGCCTGTCAGAGATGTGATGAACGGCAATGGCTTGATCGCCCGCCTGTCACTGGCTAACAACCCGATGTATACGGTGGTCGACAATCAAACGATAATATCGGGAGAAATACTTAACATCGACGATCCAGAGGCTACTGTATTATCGGTTAATGAAACACAAGTCCCCTTCGAGATGGACGGAAGCTTCTCATATACTCATATTCTGACACCAGGCACGAACTATATCGATGTGAAAGTAGAAAAGAATGGTATCGAGCAGGATTTACGCCACCTGGTTGTCTTCAGCAGACCGGATTTCACATCGGAGAAAGAGGTTATCCTGTGGGTGGATCAGGCTTCGAACGCGAGAAAGCTGCAATCCAGTGAGCAGGTTTATGAATTTCTGAAAAAAGCGAAGGATAATGGCACCACCTCCGTTGTCTTTGATGTTAAGGGCGTGGAGGGTTATGCCTCATATAAGAAAAATGACTTGACAGGACGCCCATACGTCAGTGAAATCACAGCTCCGGAGAAAGCCGGCTCCAATCCGGATCTGGATTTGCTGGAGGAATTCATCACCTATGGACACGAGCTGGGATTAAAAATCCATGCTGCCGTGAATGTATTCGCCGAAGGATCTATTGCCCATAACGAATTCGCCATCCTGGATGATCATCTGGATTGGGAGGAACGGGTTCACTACGCCGAGAACAATGGAGAGATCAAGCGGCTCCGGGAGAGTGCCAAGCAGGGATTAGTGGCTTTTGTCAATCCCGCCAACGATGAGGTAAGGGAATACGAGCTCAAAACCTTTGAAGAAATTATAAAAAATTATCAGGTGGACGGCGTCGTCCATGACCGCAGCCGGTATGACAATGAAGGGGCTGACTTCAGCGAAGAGACCCGGGCGAAATTCGAGAGCTTCCTGCAGAGCAGAGGCAAACAGCTTGCGAATTGGCCAACAGATGTCTATGGATTTGCAGGAAACGTTCGGGTGGACGGACCGTTGATTCAGGATTGGTGGGAGTTTCGCTCCGGCACAATCAAGAGCTTCTTCAAGGAAGTGAAGGACCTGACAGAATCCTATGAGAGCTCAACAGGAAGAACCATTCAGGTCTCCTCCTATGTGGGATCCTGGTACGAAACCTATTATCTGAACGGCGTCAACTGGGGCAGCACCAACTTTAGGTTTGATCCCAGGCTGGGGATTGGCAATGAATCGCTTTATACACCGGAATATTATCAAACGGCCTATATCGAGTACCTGGATTTCCTGATGATCGGCGCCTATCAAACGACAAGTCAGGAAATCGAGAAATACATTACATTGGGCAATATAGCGACTAACGGTGAAATTCCGCTGTATGCAGGAATCGCTTTGACTAATGTGCAAATTCCGGCTATGCAGCGGGAGGTATTCCAGGCGGGCCTTAAGAATACGAATGGATTAATGCTATTCGACGCCTCTCAGGTTAACTGGCCGATGGTTTCGGCTGCGCTCAGGGATGAAGAATATGTCAAGGATTATCAATTGGGGATGAGTCTGCCTGACAGCCCTGAATCGTTCCTGGAAGGCAATTATTATGATGTCAACCGGATCGAAGGAAATATCAATGTGCTGACAGAAGCATTCGGATACTCCACGGGAACGAACCAATTCGGCGTTGAGGTCGTGGTTAACGACTCCGGGGAGGTAACCCGGGTGGTTAACCGGAACCAGGCGATCAATTGGAGCTGGGGAGTTCCGGAGATGAATAATAGTGTGATCCCGTCTGGCGGATTCGTCATTACGACACTCGACCCGTCAGGTATTCGAACAAACAGGCAGCTCGTGGCTAATGCCTATGATGAAGGGGATCAGGTGCGGGCCGCCGTTCTGAGTGGATTGCAGGATGATGAAGGGCGGGAAACCGGCAGCAGCCAATTGGAAATTGAAGGCCATGTCGATGTACTGGGTCCGGGTGTAGCGTCAGTTAAACTAAACGGGCAATCCGCATCGGTAGAGGAGAACGGCTCCTTCACAGCCACTATTCCGCTGTCAGTAGGGATCAACGGGATAACGATCGATGTTTACGTGGATGAGCTGAAAACCAATACCAAAACCTTGGAGATCGTTCGAACGGACTCGTCACCGGGCGATGATGGTTCAGTGCCGGAGACACCGGAGACTCCTGAAACGCCGGAAACGCCTGAAACGCCTGAAACACCTGAAACACCTGAAACACCTGAAACACCTGAAACACCTGAAACACCTGAAACACCTGAAACACCTGAAACACCTGAAACGCCAGAAATACCGGAAACGCCAAATACACCAGTTACACCAAACACGCCAGTCGTACCCGATAAAGCTGCAGCCCCGGCTGAACGCTTGTCGGCAACGTATGAAGCGGCATCAAACGGGCAATTCCTGACAGATGCAGATGTCAATCTGGAGCTTATGCTGAAGGAAATCGAACAGCTGCAGCAGTTGAATATCTCTGACCAGATATTGGATTACTCCATTCAAGAGGTGGAGGATGTGCTCTTGATTAATCTCCCGGTAAGCGGATTAGATAAAGCATTGGCGGCTCTGCCAAAAGGCAGAATGGTTATCAGCTCTCCGCTGGGCCGCTTCGAAGTGCCGCTGGCTGGACTGCAGGCAGGTCTTGCTGCAGCCAAACCTGCAGAGATGCTCCAAATAAGAATCGGCAAGCTGCCCGATGAGGAGGAGGAGCAAATCAACCGCCGGCTCAGGATGGAGGGGGCATCTAAGCTTGGCTACAGCGTTAATATCAGTCTGGTATGGGAGCAAGGCGGCGTAGAGCAGCATGTTACCAGCCTGGATGGCGCCAAAGCCGGATTTACCTTTCATTTATCCGCGCAAGCCGATCCTTCTCTTACGTCAGCGTTATCGCATGACCCGGCAGAAGGGAAAAGCCGCTTCATTCCTGCTTTGGTCGAGCAGGCAGAGGGTGGGAATTCCGATGTGCGGTTGATATTATCCGAGCTGGGTCTGTTCTCTGTGGCTAGCTCAGAGAAGACATTTGATGATATGGGCGGCCACTGGGCAAGCAATGAGGTAAGTCTGCTGGCTTCCAAACGAATCATCGAGGGAACAGATGATCTTCACTTTACGCCGAATGAGCCGATCACCCGTGCCCAATTCACCACGCTATTGGTCCGTGCGTTAGGCTGGAGGGATGGGGAGAAGCAAACGACATTCGGCGATGTAAACCGGGATGCCTGGTACGCAGGAGCAGTAGGGACTGCTGCCGCAAGGGGACTTGTAGAGGGTATCAACGACAAAGAGTTCCGGCCCAATGAGCCGATAACACGCGAACAATTAAGCGTCCTGCTGCTGCGTGCTTTGCAAATGACAGGAATGGAGCAGGAGGCAGGAAATCTGCTCGAGATCCTGCAGCGCTACCAGGATCGAGAAGCCATCGCAGCGTGGTCTGAATCAGCGGTTGCTGCTGTTACCGATATGGGAATCATGGAAGGACGCTCTGCTGCGGGCTTCGTGCCCAAGGGTTCAGCAACACGGGCCGAAGCCGCTGTTGTACTGATGAGAATGCTCCAGCACGCAGGGTATATCAACCGTTAGATAACGATAAGATGAGAAAAAAGATGACTTCTGATTAATTAATCAGAAGTCATCTTTTTTTAATTAACAGAAAGTATAAAATTTGGCCGATACTTTTCTGATATTTTTGAGGAAAGAAACTTACCATGCCGCTTAAGGACGTCGCTTCTTATTATTTATGCTTCTTTCTATGACCTTATACGATCCATAAGTTCTAGGAGAAGTAAATTTCTTGGCCCAGCTCGCTTGATTCATAAATGCCGCATAAGATCTTCATCATCTCCACACCGTCCTCTACGGGGCTTAAGGTCGGTTTTTTGCCTTGGCAGACCTCAATGAAATAATTCATCTCATCCTGAAAGCCCGCTGCAAAGTCAAAGGTCAGGCTGTCGATCTGAGGGGTGCTGTTCAAAATCGTATCATGCTTCTCTGTAATGAACGCAAGCTCCGGCTCGAGCTCTACGCCGCCCTGTTCCCCGTAAAGCTTGACCGTCAGCTCATCCTCCTTGGCATGAAGCGTGAAGCTGACATCAACCAGGAGAGATGCCCCGTTATCAAAGCGGATAAGCGCATTGGCCATATCCTCCACCGAATTGTGCTCCGCGTCGTAATCCGCGGCTTTGTAAGATTTCAGATTCTGGACATTGGAGCGGTTGCCCAGCTTCTTGTACGTATTGCCGCTGATTGACCTCACCTTGGGCCGGCCCATGAGGTACCAGCATAAATCGATCACATGAACGCCAACATCGATCAAAGGACCGCCTCCGGAACGTTCCAGGTCGGAGAACCATCCTCCGGGGTTGCCCAATTTCCGGATACAGGATGCTTTGGCATAATAGATGGGTCCGATGTCGCCCCCATCCATGAAGGCTTTGACGATACGTGTATTGGATGCGTATCTGCGGACGAATCCGACCTGAAGTATCTTGCCGGAAGCTTGAACCGCCTGCTGAACGGCAAGGGCTTCCCGCACGTTCCTGCAGAGCGGCTTCTCTACCAATACATGCTTGCCTGCCTGCAGGGCGGCGATGCTGATCTCCGCGTGGGAGTTATTCCAGGTGCAGATATTGACGGCATCAATCTCGGGATTCGCCAGCAGTTCCTTATAGTCGGAATAAACGTTGGGAATATTGTACTTCCCGGCTTTGGCCTGTGCGCGCCCGATCTGCAGGTCGCAGATGGCATGGAGTGTCGCTTCAGCGTGATTGTGATAGGAGCGCAAATGCATCTCCGAGATGGTCCCGGCACCTATCACGCCTATTTTTATAGGATTGCTCATCGTCAGCACCTCATTCTTATAGTGGTCAGACCGCGTGAATGGAAGGCCATTCCAGCTCGATGCCTTCCTGAATCAGCCTGTTTTGAAAGCTCGCAAGCTCTTTCCCGCTGCTGCGTATGTCAGTTGGATTGACATTATGATCCAGGCAGTAACTGGCGCAATATCCTGCCGCTTCCCCGATATTCCACTCCACCGGATGCAGCCGGTAGCAGCCATTGGTAATGTGGGTTACGCCAATGTTTTTACCTGCCGCCAAGACATTGCTCACCCGTTTGGGTATCAGGCTGCCGAGCGGAATCTGGAAGGGGAGAGAGGATATATCAATATAGGACTGACCGCCTGTACTCGGATGCAGATCAATGCGGTAGCTGCCGATGCCGATTGAATCATGGAACTTTTCGGCCAGGCCTTCCGGGCGGCATGCAGCGGCCACATGCTGCTCAAGAACGGTGAATTGAGCCTGTATTCGCCGGGATTCACGAATATAGGGATACATCGCCAAGCCATCTGCCGTACCGACCACATCGGGCCGCAGCCGAAGTCCGGGATATCCCGCTTTGCCGTCCGGCCGCGGTGCAGCCGTCTGCAGCCAATAGAGCAGAGAGAGGCTGAGCTGCTTGGCTTGATGCAAATGACGGGCCCGCTCTTCTTCGCTGACGTCAATTATCGGCCCCAACCAATAATCGTTTTGCGGCCAGTTCACTAGCGATATCGAGCCTGGATACGTTCCTGCGCGAAAATGCTGTTGATCCGCTATTTGACGGTAAAGAAACAGGGGGAATTTATCGGTATCCGCGAATAGCCCGTATTGGATGGGCTCCAGAGTGGAAGGTTTTATTCCGCTCAGACTCAGCAGCCGATCCGGCCAGAAATCGGGCTTGTAATCCCGCCAAAACTCATAAAGCTCAGGCTTGGCAATGGTATAATCTTCGCCATCCCGGTAATCCATGGCAAAGCAGCTGGTGAAGCCCTGCATATTCATGGGTTGCGGCGGGCCCTCAACCGCATGGGGCTCACCGGTCTGGGCAACGGATTCCGCTCCGGTCACATACTCTATTCCGGCCAGGGGCAGCAAATCGCCGCATTCCGTCGCATCCGCATAGATGGAAGCGAGCAAAACCAGCTGATCGCCGGTATCCAGGCACTTTACGGTAACCGAACGGATCTGGTCTCCCGTTGTCTCTGCTTCCACAAGCACATGACGATACAGAATCTGCAGCTGCCCGCTGTGGATATACGGGGCCAGCATGCCATGCAGGACAGCGACGGCCGCCCGCGGTTCATGGGAAATGCGGCTGACGATGCCGCTGCCAGGATTCAGATGAGGTAGCGCTCTTGCCTCGGCAGTAAGAGGAAAAAACTGCCGGTAATATTGACGGATACCGTCACGGAACTGCCGATAACTTCGTGTACAGCCAAATGATTCAATCCACCGGTGCTCGTCGGGAGGCACGGCCTGACTCGTCAATTGACCGCCGATCCACAAGGTTTCTTCCGTCATGATGACGGTTTTTCCCGATTTTGCCGCAGCCAGCGCAGCCGCAGTGCCTCCGGTTCCCCCTCCGATAATGATGATGTCGGCATGGAATTCGCGTTTCATTTTTGCCATTCTCCCTTATGATTATTTGATAGAGTTGAAATACGCGAAGCTATCGAGGATTCCTTGCACTTCACTGCCCAAGCCTTCATATTCAAGGACAAAGGCCCCCTGATACCCATGCTCGCGCAAGCGGTTCACAATTTTTTTGACCTCAACCTCGCCTTTACCCAGCGCAATTCCTTCATAGGCTTGGCCGCCAAGAGACATGTAGCGCCCGTTTATATCCGGGTAGAAATCCTTGACATGAACATGGGCAATAAGAGGCAGCAGCACTTCAAGCGCTTGTGAAGGATGCTCGCCGACCAGAAGGAAATTGCCGGTATCGAAGGTGGAACGAAGTGCGGGGGAACCGACACGGTCGATGATCTTCTGAACCTGCTCACCGTTGCCGGCCAGCTTGCCGTGATTTTCGAGGCCAAGCACCATTCCGGCAAGCTCTGCCTGCCGGGCGGCCTCAGACAACCCATCCACAATCCAATCCAGCGCCGTCTCATAATTGATGCTTCCGCTGAGATTGCCGGAGAACACTCGAATCATCGAGGTGCCAAGTGCTTGGGCCGTTGGGAAAGCCTCCGTTATTTGTTTTAATGCGGCTGAACGTTCCACAGGTGATTCATTCACAAAGTCGTTGGCTACGGCGTAGCTCACCACCGTAATTCCATTGTCCCGGATATAGTCCAATACCTGCGGGAGCTCCTGCTCTATGTCCCGCCAAAACACATTTAACAGCTCCACGCGCCTGATACCTTCCACGGAACAGAAGGATAAGAAGTCCATCACGGTCCAGCCTTGTTCTCTCACCGTACGGTGGACACTCCACATACTCAACGACAATTCCATCCTGACATTCCTCCACTTCTTATTCAATTCAATGAATCATGTACGGACCTATCCTCATTGTAGAAGCTGGCACGAGGAAAAAGTAGGGTAGGAGGATGACCTTTTATGGTAATATGATGCGTTTATTGATGATGGCAGCCGCAGCCGCGCACGGACAGAACGCCTCTTCCGGATCCAAGGCTTGCTTATCACAAGCTGTTGTCCGAGCGGACACAAGGCGCGAGAATATCGAATCGTAGGAAGGAACGGCACGGCTGTCACCGTCCTCTGGCGGCAAAGTTAGTTTCTTCTTCAAAAATATCAGAAAAGGCGAGCCAAATTTTACACTTCTTTCTAAAATTTATTTCAATGAAAAATGGCCGCCCCGGGGAAGGCGACCAAAATTGGTCTGTACGATAATCTCGATGCTTATCAGCAATTTTATCAGTTGAAAGTACCTAGGCTGGCTATGTCCAACACGCCGAATCCGTCTCGTTTTAGTCCGGAACTATTTCTTTCGTTTGTAATAGGGGCTAATGCCGCTGTTTCTTCTTGTCTAATGTCCAAGATCGCTTGGCAAATTATCGTCGCTTACGCTCTGCTGACTGGCATGTGTTCGACGGGTGTGACTTCTATGTCCGTTACATTGCGTTCACAATGCGGGCAGTAATAGGAAATGTTGATCTCCTCGCCGCAGGAGCGGTGAATAATCCGCTTATAGCAGGTTTCCAAATGATCTTTGCCCCACAGGATGATGGCGTTCATGACGTTGTCCAGCGCTTGTCCGCTTGGCGTCAAACCATATTCGTAGCGCGGGGGATGCGCAGAGTAAAGGCGGGAAATAATAAGTCCATCTTCTTCCAGCATGCGGAGCCGCTCCGAAAGAATACTTGTGGAAAGCCCATTAAGGGCATGCTTCATGTCATTGAATGTACGCGTTCCGATCATGATTTCATGGATAATCAGCAGCGTCCAACGGTCGCCGATCATATTCAGCGTTTCGGCGATATTGCACTCTAAATCATAGACTTTTTTCATCCGGGTGATCCCGCCTTCCTTGATATCAGAAAGTATAACATAGCCCGATTAAGTTTCATATAAGAACTGAGTTGTTTTTTAGAACTTTCTTTTGTATAGTATACACGTAGCAAATTTGGAGGTGTTCGTTATAATAGATCAACAAACAGACGCGTTAATCATCGGGTTTGGGAAGGGCGGCAAGACGCTGGCGCCTTTTCTGTCAAAGCAAGGCTGGAGCGTAACGGTGGTCGAGCAATCCGCGGCTATGTATGGGGGAACCTGCATTAATATCGGCTGTATTCCGACCAAATCGCTGGTTCATTCGGCGGAAAATGCCGCCGCTCGCGGTTACGCCGATTTCGCCGGGAAACAGAGCGCTTTTGAGGAAGCATGGCGGACCAAAGAAGAGCTGGTCGCGTTCCTGCGCAGCAAAAATCAGGAAAATATCGAGAATCACCCTGGTATCCAATTGATTACCGGACATGCATCATTCCTTTCGCCCCACGAGGTATTGGTTGAAATCCAAGGAATGGAACCCGTCACGATCACGGCGAAGCATATTTTCATCAACACCGGCGCGCAACCGTTCATGCCGGCAATCGAAGGAGCGGACGCCAGCAAGCGCGTTTATAACAGCACAACCTTGCTTGGCCTGAATAAGCTCCCCCGGCGGTTGGCCATTATCGGCAGTGGATATATTGGCCTGGAGTTCGCCTCTATGTACGCCAATTTCGGTGCCGAGGTCACGGTTTTCGAGAGAGGAGCGGAGTTCTTGAAGCGGGCAGACCCGGATGTTCGCGAAGAGATCAAACATGTCCTGGAAGCAAAAGGCATTCGTTTCCGCCTCTCGACCCGCGTAAAGAACATAAAGGACAACGACGGTGCGACGGTCATTACGCTGATCAACGGCGAGGGACAGATCGAACAGGCAGAGGTCGACGCCGTGCTAATTGCAACCGGCCGAAAACCGAATACGGATTCGCTTGCGCTTGATCGCGCCGGCGTGGCTGTTACAGACAAAGGGTTTATCGCGGTCGACGATACGCTTCGTACCAATGTGCCTCATATTTGGGCGATTGGGGACGTCAATGGCGGACCGCAGTTCACTTACATTTCACTCGATGATTACCGCATCATCAGAAATCAATTATTCGGCGACGGTTCCCGCTCGCGGCAGGATCGCAAGAACATCCCGCAATCCGTCTTTATTACACCGGTATTCGCGCAGGTAGGATTATCGGAAGAAGAAGCGCGGAAAGCAGGCTACCAGATCAAGGTGGCCAAACTTGCGGCAGGGGCATCGACTCGGGCCAGAATATTGAAAAACACGGACGGCATGGTCAAAGCCGTTGTCAATGCGGCCAACGGCCAAATTTTGGGATGCACGCTGTTCTGTGTGGAAGCGGGAGAATTGATCAACCTGGTTGCCTTGGCGATGGACGGCAATCAACCTTATACGTATTTGAGGGACCGGATCTACACGCATCCTGGCATGGCCGAGATCTTCAACGACTTGTTCGCACTAATCGATCAAGCATGAAACCAATAGGTGCATGGAACGAAAGACAACATTCATGGCGATGCCTGGCAGACGAGCTAGACAATAACAGTTTGCAAAAAAGAGCTGCGGATACCGCGGCTTTTTTGATTTGATGAATTGAGATAACAACATGCATCCATCATTGAAATCCGGAACGGCAGGGAAAACCAGGAAGCAAATCGGCATGACAAAACAAACTTTTCAACTTCATATGAAGGATATGAGCTAAAATAGTGTTAAAAAGGCCTCATCTTGATCTCATTCGGAAGTTATGGGATAACGAGCATGGTTATTACAGGAAAATTGTTAAAAACGCCATGTAGGGGAGAGCAGGGGGGATTGTACGGGCCAACAGGAAGTGGCGTTGTGCTGCCGCTGCGTCCGGCATTTTGGAATAACCCGCAACTTTTCTCCATATCCATCGTCTGAAGGTTTTATATGCAGGAATATCCTGGAACAAACTAGCAGGCTCCGGATTCACAGCAGACGATTATGGGCAGCAAGCGGATTGAGAACATGGAGCGGCATAAGGAGAACAGATGTGACGATGTTGAAAACGATGGCGAAGATATCAGGAGCGGCGCTCCTCCTCTTCGGGATGAACGGTCTGATCAACTATACACTGTTGAAGCCGCTCGACGGCGGGGCGAAGGTGTTCAACCAGTTTCGCCACCATCTGGACGATGCCATATTCGTCCTGCTGTTTGTTTTCGTAGCGTTCATCTTCTGGGCGATGTTCGCCGTTCTCAATCAGGAGCGCGGCTATCTTTATCTTGGGCTCATCTCGTTCTTGACATCGCTTCAGCTGTTTGCGGAATGGGATGATAAAGTGTTGTTGTTCGGGCCTTTCCCGGAAATTCCATACAACTCGCTGGCCATCAAAAGCGGAGTTGCGTTCTTGTCCTTCGCTTTTGTCTCTTATCTGCTGGGAACCTCAAATAGACCCTTCGTCCGCCTGCTGCTCTGGGCGGGAGGACTTCTTTGGGCCGTCATTGCGGCAGCCTCGCTGCTGCCTGTCGGCGAATCTATGCTCATTGTCCTGAGCCGGCTGTTCCTGGGTTTTGTTTTCCTGAACATGGCACTTTGCATATCGCAATTTTTGACCCTGCTGCGAAGCAAGGCGAATCAGGCGGAGCTAAGGTTAATTGCGTCCGGATTCGTCTTGTTTGCGCTGGTCCTGCTGCCTGATCCGGGAAAAGATTTGCTGGAGGATATTGCCGGGCGAAATCTCGGATACCGCCTGGTGTATTGGGAGCAATGCCTGGAGGATACATTCCCTTGGGCTCTGCTGGCGCTGTTGACCGTGTTTGGGGTACTGTTTTTCCGCCGGTTCATCCAGACGCTTAAGGATAATAGAGCCATCGCCGACGAGCTCCGAGCGAAAAACACCTCCCTGGAGCAGGAAGTTGATACCCGGCAGCGGCTGGATCAACTGTTGTCCGTACTGCTTCGGACTTACCGGGTCGCCGATTTGGAGCAAAGCGTCATCCGGGAAGGGCAGCGATATTTCCAGCCGCATGCGTTTATGCTGGTGAAGTACGATGAAGCGAAAGATTTTGTCCAATTCGAGGGAAAGGCTGCTCCTCCCTCCCGGGAAGAGGATATTCGCGGGATGCTGAGATCAACAGGGAACCGGATGTCCGCTGGCGAGGCGATTGTCGCTCCTGCGATGGTTTTGGGATCGGCGGGCGGAACTGACGGGATAAGGCTTTATTTGGCCGTTTGCTCGTCAGATGGCGGTCCGATCCTGGTAGATGAACGGGATAAGTTCGCTTTATTGCTCATGTCCAAATACGTATCGATCTTTTATGAATATTTTCAATTGCTTGAGAGCCGGCTAAGGGAAATGGAGCAGCGGCAAGCGGATCGGTCGCCATGGTTATCCAAGCTGTTTATGCAAATAGCAGAGAAGGAGCGGAAGCGTCTGGCCTCCGATCTTCATGACGAAGTGCTGCAGGAATTGCTTCATATCCGCCGGACCTTTGAACGAATGCCCGCCGGACAATGGCTGAACGAGGACAATGAGCAGATACGTCTGGGTCTCGATAATGCCGAGTTCATGATCCGGGAAACATGCCGGGAGCTCATGCCGTCGTTTTTGTCCGATCATGGCGTGCTGCACGCGGTTTCCAGGCTGGAGGAGAAAACCCGGCTGCGGGTTGATTTCCAGCTGGAATTCCATGGATTGCCGTTAACCGCTTCTCTCAGCGACGAGCAAACCACGGCGGTCTACAGAGTCGTGCAGGAACTGATTAACAATGCGGTCAAGCATTCGGAAGCATCCAGAGTCATAATGGAGATCGGGCAGGAGGAAAGCGATCTATATATCCGGTATGAGGATGACGGCAAAGGCATGGAGACCGGTATCGATTTTTCTTCCATGAACCGTTTTGGATTAAGGGGCATTGCGGAGCGGATCCACATGGCAGGAGGGGAAGTGTCGGTGCAGTCTGAGCCCGGTCAAGGGGTCAAGGTCCATTGTTCTGTGCCGGTCTGATGCGATGAATTGTTATTAGCACGGCAAACAGGCTATAA
Source organism: Paenibacillus sp. JT22N12 (assembly GCF_056269365.1). Classification (NCBI taxonomy): domain Bacteria; kingdom Bacillati; phylum Bacillota; class Bacilli; order Caryophanales; family Paenibacillaceae; genus Paenibacillus; species Paenibacillus sp. JT22N12. Next base: position 152,677 of record NZ_JBWDNU010000006.1, read on the forward strand.
GTCCATGTTCAGCCATTTCAGCTTGATGCCCTTCATGACGGCCTCCTGACGGGAGGTCACACCCAATTTTCCGAACAGATGCGAGATCAGATATTCGACATTGCGCTGGCTCATGAAAAGCCGGTCCGCAATGTCTTTATTTTTATGTCCCTGAGCAATCAGCTTCAAGACGGCCAATTCTTTGTCCGATAACGTCCGGTTCGCTCCCCCGGAATCCACTCCTGGGTCGGAGAGGCGGCTTTCTTTGGTTCTCAGCTGCCTGGCGAGATGGACTGGCAGAACCGTTAATTGCTGAATAGCTAATTGAAGACTGGCGATAAATTCCCTCTCGCCAAGAGATTTCTCCAGAATGCCGGTTACACCAATCTCGATCAGCCGGTCGTAATGCTCCGAGATGTCTTCACCGGTCAATATGACGATTGTCGCTTCCGGATGGCGCTGCAGAGCTGCTTCGGTTAATTCGAAACCGTTCATCTCCGGCAGCTTCAGATCAAATACGAACAGATCAAAAACAGATTGTTCCATCAGGTCCATCGCAAATGCACCGCTTGATGCGGTCGTCACGCGAAAGCCGTTTTTTTCGAGAATGATGGCCGTTCCGGCCAAGAAGGTCCGGTGGTCGTCAACCAACAAAATATGGGTCACAATCGATCCCCCCAAACTACTTTCCTAGTGAATGAATGATTTTATTATACTATACCGGCAGCTCCTCGGCACCGCAATCGTCCGCAGTGAGAACGAAAGGAATGCCCCCCGGTACCGAAGCTCGATTTGCGCGGTTTCTCCTCTTTCTTTCGGTGAGCTTACTATGACTCCCGTGTTATTGTTGGTGCATGAGAACGAAAGGGGATGCAAAAATGGAGAAGAGATTGATCTATCTGGACCGCTTGAAAGTTTTTTTGACGGTGCTGGTCGTACTCCACCATACGGCAATTACTTATGGCGGTTCGGGAGGCTGGTTTTATTACGAGCATCAGGACAATGTTGTGGTGAATACACTGCTTACGATATTTACGGCTGTCAACCAATCGTTTTTTATGGGGCTGTTCTTTTTTATTTCCGGTTTTGTGACGCCCGCTTCCTATGACCACCAAGGGGGAGGCAGATTCCTTAAGGCACGCCTGTTCCGGTTCGGAATTCCGTTGTTGTTCTATATGCTGGTTATTGCTCCGCTTCTCGGATATGTTGCGAATGGGCATAAAGGTTCACTGGGCATATATATGAAAGAGGAGATCATCCCTCATCCGCTTCGAGGTTTGATTGAATTTGAAGTAGGGCCGCTGTGGTATTTGGTTGCGCTGCTGCTGTTCTTCGTCATCTATTCCGGTTTTCGTAAGATAACCGCAGGCAAGCCTCTCCGTAAACCTCCCGCACTGACACCGCGGCTTATAGCAGGTTATCTTGTAATCGTCATGGCTGCAAATTTTATCGTGCGCTTGGCATACCCCGTTGGAACTGAAGTGCTGCATTTGCAATTGGCATATTTTCCGGCCTATATCGGCTTGTTCATGGCGGGCGTTGCGGCCAATCGCGGAAATTGGCTGCAGCAGCTTACCGAAGACGCCGCCCGGAAGTGGAGGGGGATCGTCATTTTGCTGATCGTCTTGTTTCCTGCAGGGATGGCGTTCGGAGGAGCATTGGAGGGCGACATATCCCAATTCATGGGGGGAATGAGCTGGCAAGCGGCCTTTTATGCAATAATCGATCCGCTGCTTGGTTTGGGGATCTCCTATGTGCTTCTGGTATGGTTCCGCAAACGATGGAACAGCGCGGCAGCTATTTATACCGGATGGCTTTCCTCCAACGCTTTTCTCGTTTATATCATTCATGCGCTGTTTGTGACCTACGTGTCCTTTGCGCTTCGTTCCTTGGATTGGCATCCGATCGTAAAATTTGTATTGGTCGGCTGTGCCGCCGTCATTCTCTCCTACACGGCAGCATCGCTCATCCGCAGGATCCCCGGCATCAAAAGGGTGGTTTGAGATCACAGTTGTTTGATTTTTTAGTCATAATAGCAATCGATAAGAAACGGCTTCATACGCCATACGATATAATTGAATCAGAATGGCCTCCTATACGTTCCCAGCAGCAAGCTTTCGGATCAAAGGAGGAATGAACATGCCATGACTCAAAGAAGCAGCGAATGCGGCAGTCCTTATAGTGTCGGATCGGGCAGCGCCATTACTGGCGCCATCGCCAACTTGACCTGCGGCGAAATCGTAGACAGACTCGTCGAAAACATTTCAAAATGACAAGGAGACCTTAAAATGAAGCATCTTATAGTCTTTGCCCATCCAAAAACTGAAAGTTTTAACCACGCGATATTGGAAACCGCAGCCGCTGCATTAATAAAAAACGGCCATGAGGTTATTGTGCGTGATCTGTATGCACTCCATTTCCAGCCTGTGCTAAAGTCAGAAGATTCAATTGCGATGAGAGCCGGGCAAACACCGCAGGATATTAAAACGGAACAAGAATTTATCACGCAAGCGGAAGTTATTACATTTATTTATCCTATTTGGTGGACGGGACTTCCCGCGATCCTTAAAGGTTATGTTGACCGCGTGTTCTCTTACGGCTTTGCCTATAGTGTTGGTGAACAAGGTATCGATAAGATGCTGACAGGCAAGAAGGGATTTATTATCAACACACATGCTACTCCCCTGGAAATTTACGATACGATTGGGATGACCGCCGGATTGAAAATTACGTCTGATATTGGCATCTTGGACTTCGTTGGTATTGAACCTGTGGGACATTTATTTTTTGGCAGCATAGGAAACCTCGATGGGGATGGATATAAAGGGTTGTTACAGGAAGTTGAAGATACGATTCATTCATTATTTCCAAAATAATTCAGTGCACGGAACACTTTAGTTCCTGCTTCGCCTACCCACACTCATTTCTTCTTTGTATATACGGCTGATCATAGTCTATCAGCAAGCCTGCATCCCCATCATGTTCCCTTACTCTGCTCCCTTACAATATTTTTATCGCGTTTTTACAATACCGTGTTCCCCTGATTTTGTTAAATTGGGCATAGGAAACCTTTTTACCCCCGGGTTAGCCGCAATATATACAGAAAGGTAGTGGAACAATGAAATTATCCCAAGTCAGACTGCTGGTAAACGATTTTCACGAAAATGTAGCCTTTTACAAAGATGTCATGGAGATTCCAATGGGTTTTTCCGCAGAGGAGATGCAGTTCGCATCGTTTAATACCGGCGAAACCAAAATCGAAATCTTTTCCCGTCAAAATATCGTTGAAGTGCTCGATGAAAACCATCTTCCAACCGGCACAGAATCACAGTCGAAATTTTTACTCGCATTTGCCGTCGATGATGTGGACGAGGTGTGCGCCCGTTTGAAAGAAAAAGGGGTGGAACTCCTTAATGAACCTCATGACCGGCAGGCATGGAATGCAAGGGTTGCCCATTTACGCGATCCGGAAGGCAATGTGATCGAACTCTATAAACACCCGCTTTAACAGCCTTAGTCCGGCTTTGGTTCATTTAACAATCTCGTGTAGATTTCCGGGGATGTTCCTACGATAGATTTGAAATCATGAATGAAATGAGCCTGATCGTAATAGCCGAGCTCCAAAGCAAGCCTTGACCAGTCGGGAATCTTGCCATCGTCCATTTTCTCGACCGCTTCGTGAAGCCGGTAGCGTTGAATGATCCATTTGGGGCTGACCCCCACATACTGACGGAATAAGAGCTGAAACTGCCTTTTGCTAACAGGAAAGCGGCGCACAATATCATCCACTTTGATGATGCTTCTATCGGAGATGATCGTTTGAACGACGGTATTAATGAGATCGACATTGGTGTCCCGTTCAGGGAGCCGTTCCCGAATAAATGATTCTGCAAGAGGAATCATCTGCTCTGCGGTCTCCTGGGAAAAAAGCCGCTGCTCCAGCGCCTGGCTGCTCATTCCATAGATTTCCCGGAAAGGCACCATGCGGTCCGTCAGGGTTGAAACGGAATTGTTCAGAAAGGGATAATAAGCTCCAGGCAGGAATTTGACGCCGAAGACCGCTCCTTGCTCTTGGAGAAGCACTGAAAATCTCCCTTTAAAAACGCCCACAATTCGCGAATTGTCTCTTTCAAACACCAGATGAACGGAAGGATGAGGCAGGGTTTCTTGAAGATGCGGTTCCTGCCCCCGAAGATCCCAGCGGACAATCCAGTAATGCTCAATGAAAGGAATAAGATCGGTGGAGGGGGAGTACCGGGAAGCTGAAAATTTGGGATTTTCCTTATTTACGTGTAATAGTCCAACGGGTTTTCCGGGTTTCAATTCCATCAAAGATCTCTCCAGTATCGAGCAGTTTGGGTGCAGCATTACAAATACTATAGCATAGCTGCAGCCAGGTACCTTGATTGAAATGAATCCTTTGCTGTCGTACAACAAGGCTGCCCGCGAAACCCGGCAGCCTTGTTGTACGAATTGGAGGGAATAAGAATCCAAATAGAGTATGGTGGGTTACGCTTCCTCATTATCTGCCTTTTAATTTATTCCAAAACGGAATGCGGCCTTGAATATCGTCAATAACGGAAGAAAAGCCCGGGGCAAGCGACAGGAAAAAACCGGTGCAATGATGTGCCTTCTGGTATTCGGAATCTTCCATCAGAACAAGATGCGCCTTTTTGATATTGTAATGGGGTATGGCAGGGAAAAGATGATGAACCAAATGATAAGAATTGCGGTGAGGATGAAGAAGCGCCCGTTCAAACCAATTTCCAAAGGAGTTCCTTGTCGCAAACATTTCCTTATCGTTTTCCAGGCCAGCGTGTTCGGCCATCTCAGCCCAATATTTCAGTATTTGCAGCGTCGTCATAAAAGGAATGACCCAAAAAAGTATAAGCTCCAGCCAAAACCCGAAAAAGATGGAGCAGAATATGATCAATGCCCAATATACAGCCCGCACAATGTTGTCGAAACGCGTTTCCTCTTTGGAATACATCGTTACTTTGATCATGCCGCTTAAATAGCGGGGAACATGAACCAAGGTCAAGGGTCTCAGACAATGACGGAGAAAAAATTCCATCCTGCTCTTCGGAGGATTATCCAACCCAACCAATTTATACCGGATTTTATCGGGGTCAATATCGCTCCACAAGTATTTGTGATGGGTCATATGACCCTTAATGTAAGCTCGATAGGAAATCATGATGGGATAAGCTGCAAATAAGCATGCGATCCATTTGTTTAATTTGTGGTTTTTAAAAAGCATATTGTGACTGGATTCATGCATCATAATATCCAGACCACGCATACGGCTTCCAATGATAGTAATGCTGATGAGATACATCCAAATCGTCGGTTTTAAATAAAATAGGGCGATAACCGCCGAGATGATCAGCCAGTCCAGTCCTATGGCGAAGTAATTGTACCAATTATTCTGCTGCTGCAGCTCGCGTATATGGCTGCGTATTTCGGGCGAAAAACGATATTTTTCCAATTCATGATGCTCTGTTCCTTCTAAACGGCTTGCTGCGTCGCTCATTATTGTTGCCCTCCTTAATAACTTGAGTCTTGCAAAAACGTTACGAAAAGTCTTGTAAGTGTTTGTAAAACAGAGAGGTTATAGGAGAAAAAACAAGCAGTAATAATTGGCATGAATAAGTAAAATATGTTGCACTTTCAATTATTACTAGTATATTATAAATTGTATTACATCAGTTATTGGAATTGAAATAGGTCAATAATCATGATTAATCCCTATATTTCAACATATTTGAGAAAATATAGGGAACATTGACCCTGATATTTAACGTTTTGGAGGAAATAAAGGGAATAATGTGCATATTTGAAAATTGAATGGGCGGATGATAAAATGATTTTCGAAAATCAATATGCTCCCGCTGTGTAATGAAAAGCAAACCCGAAATTCTATCAGTTGGAAACGAATTCATATGGAAAATCGCATTTAAAAGATTCAGAATATTTGAAATTTAATAGTTCCACAGAGAAATATTGCCGGAAGGATTCACTCATGAATAACATGCTTCTATTTTGTTTCCCCTATGCGGGCGGGTCTGAATCTATCTACTATCCGTGGCGCAAGTATTTGCTTCCCGGTATTGAGCTGCTGCCAATCCCCTACGCCGGCAGAGGAACAAGATTTCGGGACACTTGCTATAAAGACATGGATGATGCCTTATGCGATCTGTTTGAATATGTAAAAAAATATATCAGCGGAACGAAGTATTCCTTTTTTGGACATAGTATGGGCGGACTAATCGCTTATGAGCTCTGCAGGAAGCTGGAGGGTGAAGGGGTCCATCCTCCCAACCATGTATTTGTTTCCGGCGTCAGAGCGCCAAACAGGATACGAAGCCATAATCTTCACCAGCTGCCCGAGGAAGAATTCAAGAAAAAATTGGATGAATTAAACGGCACGCCCAAAGAGGTTCTTCATAATCGACAGCTAATGGAGATTTTTCTGCCGATATTAAGATCCGACTTCAGGCTGATTGAAGAATATGCGTTTATGCCGGACAATGCCAGGCTAAACGCCAATATCACCGCATTATACGGGAAGGGGGACGATATCGTTTATGAGGATATGATGCATTGGAAGGATTTTACGAAGGAGCAGTTTGGCCTTCAAGGCTATCCCGGAGGACATTTTTTCATTAACGATAACGATTTCGATATCCTGCATCTGATTAACGAAACCTTAGCGGAGCATTGAGTGCAAGCCAACAATCAATACAACTTTTGTACTGATCAGGAGGTTTATAATGCATACCCCAAACATTCCCGCAGACAGCAGACATAATAACGATACCGATCGATTAACGGAAGAAGAAATCTATTGGCTCGGCAAATTATCACCCGATTTGAGCATGAGCAGTTTTGCGGTTGATCACAAGATGGTGCGTGCGGAAATTCAGAATACAGAAATCTATACGTTTAAACTTCCAGATGAAATTTCCCGGAGAATTACGGCCGTGAGCAAGGGGTCGGAATACGGTGTTTTCATCATTTTGCTGTGCGGAATTCAATATTTGCTATCCATACATTCGGGAAATAAAGATGTTGTTGTCGGGATTCCGGTGTTCAGGACAAAGTCCGGACCTACTTTTCAGGATAACCATTTGATTATACGAAATGTGATGGATAGCCGCATGACGTTCAAGGATCTTCTGTTCGAGGTAAAACAAACCATCTCGGATGCGGGCAAGCACCAGAAAGTTTCCTACCCCAGGCTGGCAAAGCTTCTGCATCTGGAAACGCCTGCCGGAGATCTGCCGAAACCGCGAACGGTCGTCTTACTGGAAAATATCCAAAATAATGCTTCTGCCGGTCAATCGGCCGCCGATACGACGTTTCAGTTCAACTTGGCGGGAGAGCACATTCATTGCCGTGTATCGTTCAAGACAGGCGGCATTACGCAGGAGACCATTGGCGGTATTGCGAATCATTTCACTCACTTCTTCAGAACCGTTCTGGACAATCCTGACATCCTTTTGTCCGGGATTGGAATTCCGGATGAAGAGAGAAGCCGTCTATTATACGAGTTTAACGAAACGGCTGCCCCTTATCCAAAGGACAAAACCGTAGTTGACTGGTTTGAAGAGCAGGTGGAGAGAACACCGCATCAAACAGCAGTCGTTTATCAGAACCGAAAGCTGACCTACAGGGAACTCAACGCCAAAGCGAATCAAATCGCCCATCTATTGATCAGGCATGGGATCGGGGAAGGCAGCGTTGTCGGGATCATGGTGGAAAGATCGCATGAGATGCCCGTAGGGATGATGGGGATTTTAAAGACCGGAGGAGCTTATTTGCCGATTGACCCGGGCTTGCCGGAGGAACGAATCAGATCTCTGCTGAACAATTCGCAGGCCGGCATTATTCTGGTAAATGGCAATCTTGAAATAAAAATTTCTGATCAGGAGATGAAAATCGTCGATATCGGGAGCGCCTTGGCGAGCAGCGTGCCTATGGATAATCCGGGATTGACGTATGACCCGGAGGGCATGATGTACGTTCTGTTCACGTCGGGAACCACAGGCGTGCCCAAAGGGGTAATGGTGAAACGGCGTTCATTCGTTAATTTGCTGAATTGGTATATACGCGAACTGAAGCTTAGCGATGCTGACGACCTGATGCTGATCGCACCGCTAAGCTTCGATACGGCGCATAAAAATTTGTTCGCTCCTTTATTGGTGGGCGGGCGGCTGCACCTGTTCACCGCAGGGATGTATGACTATAACGAGATGTCGGACGTGATCGCCCGTGAACGGATTACGGTTATCAATTGTTCGCCGAGTGCCCTTTACCCTTTGATCGATTACAACGAGAACAACGAATACCGCAAATTAAGCCCTTTGAAGCATGTGATCGTGGGCGGCGAGCCTATTAATCTGAAAAAGCTGAAGCCATGGCTCCAATCACCCGAATGCCGCTCCGATGTCATCAACACCTATGGTCCTACCGAGTGTACGGATATCGCGGCCTCCTTCAAGTTTAACCGCCTGAATATGGAGCGATTGGAAGTTGTTCCGCTCGGCAAACCGCTGCCCAATACCGAAATATACATCGTGGATGAGGATATGAACCTGCAGCCGATTGGTGTTGCCGGCGAGTTATGCATCAGCGGAGACGGTCTGTCGCTCGGCTATTATAACGCGCCGAATCTGACGAACGAGAAATTCGTGGAATGTCCGTTTTATCCGGGAAAAAAGATTTATAAAACCGGAGACCTCGCAAGATGGATGCAGGACGGAACGCTTGAATTTCTCGGCCGCAAAGACTTTCAGACCAAGATCAGAGGCTTCCGTGTCGAGCTTGGCGAAGTAGAGCATTGCCTGCTGCAGCATCCCGGCGTGGAAGAGGCCATTGCAGTGTCCATGAAAGATTCTGCAGGCATGGATGTGCTGTGCGCCTATTTCGTTTCCCGCCTGAAGCTCCCGGTTTCAGAATTAAGAGGCTATGTTGCCCAGAAGCTCCCCGATTTCATGATACCCGCATATTTCACGCAGCTCGGCAAAATGCCTCTCAACAACAATGGGAAAATCGATCGGAAAGCCCTGCCCGCACCGGATCCGGATACAGCTGCAAGCTCCCCTTATGCCGCACCGGAAAGCAATATGGAACGATTGTTTGCAGGCATATGGGAAGAGGTTCTGGGTGTGGCGAGTGTTGGGATCCATGATGATTTCTTTGAACTGGGAGGCCACTCGCTTAAAGCTGCTGCCATCGTGCTGAAGATCAACAGGGAGCTGGAAACCAGCTTGCAAATAAGCGGCTTGTTCCGGCATCCCAACATAAGAGCGTTCGCCAAATACGCGGAGAGCTTGCAAGGGCGGCAATATCCGGCTATTCGGCCTGTGGAAACAACCGGAACATATCCCGTTCCTTCGCAGCAGAAGCGGTTGTTCATTTTGTGGCAGCTGGATCGGAGTTCGCTCGCCTATAACATGACCTCTGTGAATATGATCGAGGGCGGTCTCGACTGGCGAAAGCTGGAGGATACGCTCGGACGTCTTATCCGCCGGCATGAATCGCTGCGGACCTCCTTCATATTCAAGGACGGCGAGCTTGTGCAGACGATCCGACCCGACATTACCTTCACGCTGGATTTCGAAGAGGCGGAAGAAATTGGGATTCAGCGTGCAGTCAATGATTTTGTGAAGCCCTTCGATCTGGAAAATGAGCCGCTATTCAGAGTCAAGCTCATGAAGGTTGGAGACAACAGGCACCTGCTGCTGACCGATATCCATCACATTGTCTTCGACGGCGCGTCGATGGATATCTTGATGCAGGAATTCTCCGAACTGTACTCAGGGATGAGCCAGAGCGAGCTCGAGCTGCAATACAAAGACTATTCGGTATGGCAGGCTGAGCAGAATGCGGCCGATGACAGGAGAAGGCAAGAGGCGTATTGGCTGGATCTGTTCAAGGATGGTGTTCCCGAGCTTCAACTGAATACGGATTATCCGCGGCAGCCTGTCATGCGGTTCGAGGGCGGCAGCGTAAGCGTCCTCGCTAACGCAGAATTGACCGCGAGCTTAAGAGCGGTGGCCGCAGAGAGCGGGGCAACCTTATATATGCTGCTGTTGTCCGCCGTTAACGCGCTGTTGTTCAAATATACCGGGCAAGAGGACATTGTAATCGGCTCGCCGACGGCAGGGAGGTCCCATCCGGGTCTGGAACGGATCGTTGGCATGTTCGTGAACACGGTTGTCATGAGAAACTTTCCATGCGGGAAAAAGACGTTCAACGCTCTTCTGGGCGAAGTCAAGGAGAATTCGCTGAAGGCCTTCGAGAATGAACAATATCCCTTTGAAGTGCTGGTGGATAAACTGGGAGTTCCAAGGAACACGGGAAGAAATCCTTTATACGATGTGATTTTTGCGCAGGAAAGCGATGATCGCACGGCCATGGATACTGCCGGATTGTCCTTCCGGGAATATCCGGTTGAGGAGCGTTCGGCCCAAATCGATCTTTCCATTAGGGCCCTTGAGAAAAGGAGCACCCTTGATTTCAGATTTAAATACCGCACGGATCTGTTTGCGGAAGAAACAATCGCAAGGCTGTCCGGCCATTTCATCCGTTTGCTTGAGGAAATCGCACAAAACCGCGATATCCGATTGCAGGATCTCCGCATCCTGTCCGACCAGGATGAGCGGCTCCTGCTTGAAGGCTTCAACAATACGCAGACTGAATTCCCGTACGAAAAGACGGTACATGAATTAATCGGGCGGCAGGTGCGGGACACTCCAACGGAGACGGCTATCGTGTATAAGGACAGGCAGCTGACATATGCCGAACTGGATGAGCAGGCTAACCGGCTTGCCCGCGTTCTGAGAAACAAGGGAGTGAAACGAAACGATATTGTCGGAATCATTGCGGAGCCAACTGCCGAAATGGTCATAAGCGTACTGGGGGTACTGAAGTCCGGGGGCGCTTATCTGCCGATTGATCCCGGTTTCCCGGTGAACAGGATCCGCTATATGCTGGAGGACAGCCGTTGTTCATTGATCGTGACGCAGCGCCCTCTTCAGGAGATTTTGAAGCTTGATCAGGTCGCGCTGGATGACGAATCTTTAAGCCAGGTAGAAGCATCCTGCCCGGAGAACGTCAATCTTCCCGGCGATCTGGCTTATGTGATCTATACATCCGGCACGACAGGGAAGCCGAAGGGCGTCATGATCGAGCACCGGAACGTGACAAATCAGCTTGCGGGATTCAGCGGCCGGCTGAAGTTCGACCGCGAATGCCGTCATCTGTTTCTGGCCAAGTTTACCTTCGATGTGTCGGTGCAGCAGATGCTGCTGCCGCTTCTTTCCGGCGGACAGCTGTATATCCCCGGCGAAGAAACGGCTGCCGAGCCCGGACGTCTCTGGGACTACATGGCGAAGCACCAAATTAACGTTCTGTGCGCCGTACCCGCCCATATGAAAGCTCTTCTGAACAACAGGCGCGAACTCGTTAATCACCGGTTCCGTTACGTCATGCTGGCAGGTGAAGTGTTCAGCAGAAATTTGTATGACGAACTGCGAAGCGCCGTCAATGCCGATCAGATCGTGAATCTGTACGGGCCGACCGAAGCAACAATCTATACAACTTACCATATCTGCGACGGCAGCGAGGCAGGTGCGAGCCTGCCGATCGGCCGGCCTTTAGATAATTACAGAACGTATATTCTGGACCGCGAACTTCGCCCGGTGCCGCTGGGGGTGGCGGGAGAGCTGTACATCTCCGGTGCTGGAGTGGGAAGAGGGTATCTGAACAGACCGGACCTGACCCGCGAACGGTTTGTCCCCGACCCGTTCCTGGATGGGGCGAGCATGTACAAGACGGGAGATTTGGTCAGATGGCTTCCGGAAGGAAGCATCGAATATATGGGAAGACTCGACCATCAGGTCAAAATCAAGGGAATCCGGATTGAGCCGGGCGAAATCAATCATCATCTCCTGAATCATGGCAGCGTTAAGGATGCGGTTGTCGCGGCAAAAATGAATCCGTCCGGCGAAACCTACCTGTGCGCGTATGTGGTCGCGGAAGACGCTGTAACCACAACGGAATTAAGGGAATACCTGGGATTGCATTTGTCCGGGTATATGATTCCCGAACGATTCGTGCAGCTTGCGCAGCTGCCTGCAACGACCAGCGGTAAAATCGATATCAAGGCACTGCAGGAAAGAGAAGATGAAACCTATATGCTTTCGGGAACCGCTTATGCAGAGCCTTCAAGCGGGCTTGAGCAGGCGATAGCGGAGATATGGAAGCAGGTGCTCGGAACGGACCGGGTAGGAGTCCACGACCATTTCTTCGAGCTTGGCGGAAATTCCCTGAATATTATCGAGGCGCATGTCCTCCTGAAGGAACGGCTGAACGTCGACCTGCCGGTAGTTGAACTGTTCCGCTATTCTTCTATCCATGCATTGGCAAGGCGCTTGGGGGCGACAGCAGACGAAGGAGCGAGGGAAGGAAGCGGCCCGGATCGGGATCAAGTCAGGGAGGAATCGAAGAACCGGTTAAAGCAAAGAATGCAGAGAATAAAAGAGGGTGGGAAATTATGAACAACCATACGACAAACGGGCTGGAGATCGCGGTTGTCGGAATGGCATGCCGGGTTCCGGGCGGAAACGATATCCGCAGCTTCTGGGATACGATCAAGAACGGAACGGAAGCGATCTCTTTCTTCACGAATGAGGAGCTGCAGGAAGCGGGCGTCGACGAGGAGACGCTCCGTAGTCCCGGCTATGTCAAAGCCGGGGGCGTGATCCGTAATTCGGAATGGTTTGACACCCACTTGTTCCACTACTCCCCCCGGGAAGCGGAAGTGATGGACCCCCAGCTTAAAGTGCTGCATGAATGTGCCTGGGAAGCGCTTGAGCAAGCCGGCTGCTGCGGGGAGCATGGGAACGGATTAACGGGCGTCTATATCGGAGGGTCAACAAACTTATATTGGATGAACGATGTGTTTCAACAAGCGCCCGACTTTATGAGAGAGGCTAACTTATTGAACGGATCGCAATTTTTCAGCACGAGATTATCGCATCAGCTGAATTTGAAGGGCCCAAGCTATACGGTTCAAACGGCATGTTCATCTTCATTGGTTGCCATTCATCTGGCCTGTCAGGGTCTTCTGGGCGGCGAATGCGATATCGCTCTGGCCGGAGGCGTATCCATCACACTGCCGGAGAAACGAGGCTATTGGTATCAGGAGGGCATGATTCTGTCACCCGACGGACACTGCAGACCGTTCGACGCCAATGCCAAAGGAACGGTGAATGGCAGCGGAGCGGGCATGGTGGTCCTGAAAAGGCTGCAGGATGCCATAGAGAGCGGAGACTATATTTACGCGGTCGTAAAGGGGTCGGCGGTTAACAATGACGGCCGCGATAAAGTCAGCTTTACCGCGCCGAGCATAGAGGGACAGGCCGATGCGATCAGGTCCGCTCTGCTCATGGCGGAAGTCGAACCGGAAAGCATCTCCTATGTGGAGGCGCACGGGACCGGGACCGTACTCGGCGATCCGATTGAAATCGAAGGGCTGAAGCTGGCATTTAATACCGGCAAGCGGGGCTACTGCGGCATTGGATCAGTTAAAGCGAACATCGGACATCTCGATAATGCTGCGGGCGTGGCCGGTTTCATCAAGACAGCGCTTTCCCTGAAGCACCGGCTGATTCCGCCGAGCATTAATTTCGGGCAGCCGAACGACAAAATCGATTTTGAACGAAGCCCGTTCTATGTCAACACCCGTCCGGCTGAATGGAAGCATTCGGATTTTCCTTTAAGAGCCGGGGTTAGTTCGTTCGGAATCGGCGGAACCAATGCCCATCTGGTGCTCGAAGAAGCTCCGGACAGAGGCAGCCCGGACCGCGGCAGAAGGGTCCAGCTTATGTCCCTCTCCGCGCAAACCATGAAGTCCCTTGATGAACAGACCCGCAGGCTGGTCGATTATTTGGACCAGAACGAAGACATTGATTTGGCCGATGCGGCCTATACGCTTCTGATCGGCAGAAAACAGCTGAAGTACCGCAGGGTGCTGGCGGCGGCGGATGCAGTCGAGGCCAAGCGGGAGCTGGCTTCAGCGCATTCTGCCAAAGTACAGACGGCGAAGGTGTCCGGCTCCGTCAAGCCGGTCATCTTCATGTTCCCGGGACAAGGCTCTCAATATATCAATATGGGATTGGAGCTGTATAGAGAAGAACAAGGATTTCGCGAAGAGGTAGACAAATGCTGTCATATCCTGGCCAGGAAAAGGGGATATGAAATGAAAGAAATCTTGTATCCGGCACATATCGGGGAGGGAACTAACGAGAGGATTCATCAAACATCCTATACTCAACCTGCAATTTTTATTTTTGAATATGCGCTGGCCAGGATGCTGATGAATTGGGGGATCCGTCCGGACGGCATGATCGGACATAGTCTGGGCGAATATGTGGCCGCTTGTTTATCCGGAGTGCTGTCGCTGGAGCATGCCCTGGCACTGGTTTCGGCACGCGCCGACCTCATGCAGCGGCTGCCGGCGGGCGGCATGTTGAGCGTGATGGCAACACCAGACAGGCTGCTGCCACTGCTTGGTCCAGGCCTGTCCATTGCCGTTTTAAACGGTCCGTCACAGTGTGTCGTTTCGGGCTCATTTGAAGAATTGAATGATCTGGAGGCAGAGCTGGACCGGGAGAGTCTCCGTCACAAGAGGCTGCAGACTTCCCATGCCTTTCATTCATCAATGATGGACCCGGTTCTAAGCGCCTATGAAGAGAAAGCCAGGGAAGCCGTCTTTGGCGAGCCGCAGATTCCTTATATTTCAAATGTCACGGGAAAGTGGATAACTGCCCAGGAAGCGGCGGACCCCCGGTACTGGGTGAAGCATTTGCGCGGCACCGTCCGGTTTTCCGAGGGTGTGGGGCAATTATTGGCGGATGCGGACAGTATCTTTGTCGAGGTAGGGCCAGGCAAGACATTAAGCGCATTCGTCAGACAGCAACTTGACGAAGAAGCGGCAGCACGGAATGTGATCGTGAACACGGTAAAGTCTTCCAATGATAATGTGCCGGACGACGAATTCTTGCTTCGCGGAATCGGTAGGCTGCATATTCATGGCGCGCACATCGATTGGCAGAGCTATTACGCAGGAGAGAGAAGATTCCGCGTTCCGCTGCCCACGTATGCGTTTGATCGCCAGTATTACAGCATTCGCGCCGGCGAAGCCGGAAGCGGAGCCGACAATCGGGTTACGAGAGGCCGGGTCGGCGGGGATGCGGCCCGGGGCAGTAACGGGCAGCTGGCAGAAAAAGACGGGACGCCAATGACAGATAAGGAACAGCTCATTATTGAAGCCTATAAGGAAGTTACAGGCGTAAAGAATATAACCCTTTATGACGATTTCTTCGAGCTGGGAGGCAGCTCGCTGTCTGCCGTCAACGTTGTATCCAGACTGCAGAAGGACCTTCGGATATCCATCCATCAACTGTTTGAATATCCGCGGGTGTCCGATCTGGCACAGCATATCGGCTTCAAGACAGAAGGCCCTTTCTTACCGAAGGACGAATTGAAGGGGTACTTGCTCGCGCGGAGAGAAAGATATCTTTCGCCCGCGGATGCGGGCAATGAATGGGAAGCAAAACGCCGTCTATACGAGGAGAGAAGCAGGGGATATAACGAAACCAGCCTTACCCGCAGGGTGGAATACAAGGATATTTTGTTGACGGGAAGCACGGGATACCTGGGAATCTATTTGCTCTATGAATTATTAAGGCACTCGAGCAGCAATGTGCATCTTATCATAAGAAGCGGAAGCCGGGAGGAAGCCGGGAAACGGATCAAAGAAAAGCTCGGTTTTTATTTCGGACCGGACTTTTATGAGGAATGGAACCGGAGAATTTTCGTATATAACGGTGATTTAACGAAGAAGAATCTGGGAATGGATGACAGCGGGTACCGGGATCTCTGCGGACTCGTTCCATGCATTATTCATTCGGCGGCCAATGTCAGCCATTACGGCAAATACGACGAATCTTATGAGGCCAACATTGTGGCTACGGATAACTTAGTCGAGTTTGCGCTCACGGGACGGATCAAGGATTTTAACCATATCTCGACGATGGCCGTCGCTTCCGGCAGGGTTGAACATCAGAAGGACATCCTGTTTACCGAATTCGATTGCGATGTCGGACAAGCCCTGACGAGTCCATACTCGAAAACGAAGCTCATAGCAGAGAAACGATTGATGGAAGCAAGACAAAAAGGAGTCGACGTTACTATTTTCCGTGTCGGCAACATCGTATTCGACTCCAGATCCGGCAAGTTCCAGGAAAATATCGCACAGAACGCTTTATATTCCTTAATCCAATCCTATGTCACGATCGGGTTGATTCCGGAAATGGAGAGGGATACGGATTTTTCATGCGTGGATGACGTAAGTCGGGCAATCGTGAGCTTGTTTAACCGAATGGAGCTGAAGAATGAGACCCATCATATTTACAATCCGAGCCCTGTCAGCATGTCGGAGCTGCTGACGATTCCAGGTTTGTCGCTCGGCGTGGAACAGGCGTCGATCGAACGGTTTCTGGACTATGTCTATGATGAAAATCAGGTCCGCGGACATTCATCCCCTATCTATAACATCCAGCTGCACAGCATCGGAGATGATTGGGGAGAGCTTGACAGTCCGGCCGAACACACTTTATTCCATATCAGGAGCGACAAGACGGCCGCGCTGTTAGAAAGAACGGGCTTTGTATGGAATGAGATGAACGAGCAGCTTGCCGGACGAATGATAGATTACTGCCGGCAAGTGAAATTCCTGTAGGATTCGGAGGTGCGGCAGTTGACGAGCAAAGACATCTTGCATCGTACGGAATATTATAATCTTACACATCCTCAAAAAAGAATATGGTATATGGAAAATATCAACCCTGGCCAATCGATGCATAATATCGGCGGCACAGTAAGAATAAAAGGAAAGGCGGATTTCGCTTTACTGGAGGAAGCGATCCGCTCGTTTGTAAAAACGAATGAGGGCATCCGGCTTCGTCTCACGGAGTCGGAGGGTGATGTCCGGCAATATATAAGCGATGATTCAAGTTTTCCTATCGACTATTTCGACTTCAGTGCACACCCGAATCCGGAAGCACCTTTTTCCGCCTGGGTTCGTCAGGAAGCGTCGGCGCATATGCCGATCTACGACAACGCCTTGTTTTATTTCGCTTTATTGAAATTGGGAGATCGCGACAACGGTTATTTCGTCAAGGCGCATCATATGGTTGCGGACGGGTGGTCGATGAATCTTCTGACCGAACAGATTTGCGGCGCTTACTTAAAGCTCTTAAAAGGAGAGGAGGCAACCAGCCGAAACGGAAATTCCTACCTCTCTTACATCGAACAGGAGCAAACGTATTTGGCGAGCGCGCGGCTGCTGAAAAACAGGAAATTCTGGAACGACAAATTCTCGGCGCTGCCGGAGCCGGCAGGAAATGCCGGTTTGGAATGCGGCGCAGGAAACCGGAAAACATTTTCGCTGCGAAGCGGGCAAACCGAACGTATCAAACAATTCGCCGCCGATCATAATATTTCGCTGTACACCTTCTTCGTCGCCTTGTATCTCATCTATCTTCATAAGCTGTCCAGGCGGGATGATCTCGTTGTCGGACTGCCGCTGCTGAATCGGGCGGGTAAACAAGAGAAGAGCATCGTGGGGATGTTTACGAGCACGATGCCGTTTCGCTTTCGTATGGATGCGGAAGTACCGGCAAGTCAATTAATCGGGGACATGAACCGCGAGTTGACGCAGTGCTACTACCATCAGAGGTATCCGTTCGATCTCCTGGTGCAGGATTTGGAATTGAACAAGAAAGGCTACGGCCCTTTATTCCATTCCTCTGTCAATTATTATAACACCCGACTGATGAACGACCTTGACGGCATTCCAATCGAAAATGAAGAATTTTACAGCGGGGAACAGCTGTATTCGTTCCAGCTGATCATCCGGGAATGGTCCGGCTTGGGGGAGCTCCAGCTGGATATGGACTATAAGCTGCAGGATTATACGGAAGAAAGGATCCAGCAGACATACAATAGTCTGCTCCATCTGGCCGATCAAATCGTACAGTTTCCCGACCGCAAGCTGAGCGGGTTCAACCTTATAGCTGAAGATGATTGGAATAGACGGATATACGAATTCAACGCTACCGAATTCGATTATCCGAAAGAGAAGACGATTCACCGGCTGTTCGCAGAACAGGCGGCGAGGACGCCGGATCGGATCGCGCTCCGTCTGAATAATCAAACCTTAACCTATCGGGGATTAAACGAAAAATCGAATCAATTGGCAAGATTTCTTCTCGGGAGAGGCGTAAAAAGAGGAGTCATCGTCGGGCTGTCAACCGAACATTCGATGGAAACGATCATCGGGATTCTCGGGATTCTTAAAGCGGGAGGCGCTTATTTGCCCGTCGATCCCGGCTTGCCGCCTGACAGGATTCATTATATGCTGCAGGATTCGGGGACTTCCATCCTGTTGACCGATGATGAGATGCTTCATACATCGAACCTTTCCCGTTTCGAAGGGGAAGTCATTCAGCTGAATTCGGCAAGCCTGTATACAGGGGAGGACTCCGATCTTGGGGACCTTAGCGGGCCGTCCGACCTGGTTTATATCATATACACATCAGGTTCTACCGGATTACCGAAAGGCGCGATGATTGAGCATCGCGGACTGGTGAATTATATCTGTTGGGCAAAGCGGGTGTATGCGGATTCCGGTGAGACTGACGTGTTCGCATTCTATTCTTCCTTGACTTTCGATTTGACGGTCACCTCAATCTTCACACCGCTCATCGGAGGCGGCCAGATAGCCATTTATCCCGCCGATGACAATGAGTATGTGCTCTATAAAATAGTCCGGGAAGCTGTAGCAACCATTGTAAAACTGACACCCTCCCATCTCTCCCTATTAAAGGATATATCATCCGGGACGGGTTCAATCCGAACCTTTATCGTCGGAGGCGAAGATTTAAAGACAAGCCTCGCAAGCAGCATTCTCGACCGTTTCGGCAGTCATATCCGTATCTACAACGAATACGGTCCGACGGAGACGGTCGTGGGATGTATGATCCACCGGTTCGATGCCGGGAAGGATAAAGGAATCTCGGTTCCGATCGGCATCCCGGCCCAAAATATGAAAATATATATATTGGATCCGGAGCTCAATCCGGTGCCGGACGGTGAAACCGGTGAGCTATACATTTCCGGGGACGGAGTGGCACGGGGTTACCTGAACAGGCCGGAGCTGACGAAAGAGAAATTTATCGATAATCCTTTCGTTCAGGGAAAGCGGATGTATAAAACGGGCGACTTGGCCAGATTTATGGACGAAGGCAGGATCGAATACGCGGGAAGAACGGACAGTCAAGTGAAAATACGCGGACACCGCATCGAACCGGGCGAGATCGAACATGGTATGACCCATCATCCAGGCGTAAAAGAGGCCGTTGCCATGGACCGTGAGGACCGGAACGGCGGCCGGTATCTCTGCGTTTATTACACCGCGCAAGAAGAGATTCCCGCTCCGGGGCTGGCGAATTTCTTGAAAGAATATTTGCCGGAATATATGATTCCCGCTTATTTTGTGGCGCTGGACGCCATCCCTTTGACGATTAACGGAAAGGTCGATAAAGCTGCTTTACCCGAGCCTGCACCAGCAGGGAACGAGCCGGCCGCCCGCGAAGCAGCAAACGGGATGGAACGGTTGCTGGTCGATACCGTCGGACATGTTCTGAATGCAGAAGATGCGAGCCTGAAGGATAATTTCTATTATTTGGGCGGGGATTCCATCAAAGCGATCCAGATCGCCTCGAAGCTGGGCAGCCAGGGGTACAGAATCAAAGTAAAGGATATATTGGCTCATCCGGTAATCTCAGATATGGCATTATATGTGGAAACGGTTGGGAGAGGAGCCTCCGGAGAAGACAGCCCTTGCGAAGGCGTGATCAAGCCGCTGCCTTCGACATCATGGTTTTTCTCGCAGCGGCTGCCGGACATGAACCATTACACGCAATCGGTGCTGCTCAAATTAAAAGGCGAGCTGTATCCTGATAAACTGGAAACGGCGCTGAATATGATCATCCGCCATCATGATGCCTTCAGAATCAACTATGATTCCCGGACGGGGGAGCTGAGCTATAACGATTCCCTTCTCTCGGGACCATGCGAAATCCGGATAATCAATTTGTCGGGATATCCGGTTTCCGAACAGCCTGCTCAAATCTCGGGGATCGGGGAGAAGCTGAAAGCCAGCTTTGATATTGAAAATGGAGTTTTGATCAAGGCTTGCATTTTTCATCTTGGCGGTCAGGACAGCAGGCTGCTCATGACCTCTCATCATCTGGCTGTCGACGGGATATCCTGGAGAATAATCTTCGAGGATATGAGCCATGTGTACGAACAATTGCTGCATAACAAGGTTGCCGCACTGCCGCCAAAAACATGTTCGGTGCAGGACTGGGCCACCCAATTGGAGCAGTTTGGGCGTGGTCCTGCGAGAAGAAGCCTGCCTTTCTGGAATCAGCAGGTTTATGAAACCGGCACGGAAACGTGGAGAGATTTTGACCTGGGTGCGGATGCTATGGAATGCTGCGAAACGGTAGAATACCGATTGACGGAGGATGAAACAAAACGATTGCTGTTCAAGGCAAACGACGCCTACAGGACAAAAGGCGATGAATTGATGCTCATCGCGTTGGCGCTGGTGATGAGGGATTTTACGAAAACTGGCGACGTGTTGGTTGAAATCGAGAGACATGGCCGCGAGGAGATCGCGGACCATATCGACATATCGAGAACGGTAGGCTGGTTTACGAGTTTATATCCGGTCAGACTGGCAGTCCCGCATACGGGTCTGTCATCGCAAATCAAGCTGTTGAAGGATCAATTGCGGGGGATCCCGAACAATGGACTTTGTCATGGCGTCTTGAAATATATAACTGGCGAATTGGACGGCGATCCGGGGAAAAATGTGCGGTTTAATTATTTGGGCGATTTTAACGCTTCATTTACGAGCGGAATATTCGAACATGCGGAGGAGCCTGCCGGCAGAGAATGCAGCGGCCGCAATGAAATGTCTTGTCTGCTGGATATCGTCGCTTATTCGGTGAATAACAGGCTGAAGCTTTCGATAACCTACAGCCGCAGCAAGTTTAGACCGGAGACGGCAGAGCGATTTGCCCGCTCCTATATGGATCGGTTGAGAGAGGTCATCGATCATTGCAGCGGCAGGGACCACAGCGAGTTTACGCCTGCCGATTTTGAAACGATAGACCTCTCGAGCGACGAGCTCGAACATCTTTTTAACGATTGAAATCATGCCGAACCGATTCTCGAAGTGGAGAGGACCATGCCGAAAATGCAAACAAGATTCATATGGATGATCCTTGTCGTATTCCTGCTGGTTCCAACCATAGCCGGACCCGCCGCCGCTGCCGCGGCGAATGAAAGCGCGGCAGCGGAATTGCCGGACGGCTATGAACGCCAGCTGGACTCATGGATTCAGAAGCAACAGAAAGAGGGGAAAATTCCCGGCTTGTCGGTCGTCGTCGTCAAGGACGATCAACCTGTTTATAAAAAAAGCTTCGGCTATTCCAATCGGGAGACGAAGCAGTCCGTAACCGAACAAACCTTGTTCGAAATCGGATCAAACAGCAAGGCGTTTACGGCTCTGGCTGTCTATCAGCTTGCCGGAGAAGGCGTCATCGATTTGAATGAACCGGTGAGCAAATATTTGCCCTGGTTCCAAATGAAGTATAAGGGCGAGCATGATGGTCAGCTCATCAACGGTGCGGTCGATATCAAGGTGGAACAGCTGCTGCACCACAGCAGCGGAATCCCGTTCGAGACGATCAAGGACATCCCCGTGACGGACGATGAAGATGCGCTTGAACAAACGGTGAGAACGCTGCTGAATCACCCTCTTGCGTCCTACCCGGGAGATCAATTTGAATACGCGACGATCAATTACGATATTTTGGGCCTGATTATTCAGGAAGTGACGAACCAATCGTTTGAACAATATGCGGACAGCCATATCCTGAAGCCTTTTGGACTCGATCATACGTATCTGTTCAGGCAGGAGGCTGCACAGCAAGACATGGCCGAGGGCTACAAGCTCGGATTCTTGAGACCTGTCCAGTATGATGCTCCGATGTACCGCGGCAATACGCCGGCCGGTTATTTCATCTCCAATGCGGAGGATATGGAAAAGTGGCTGAGGATCCAGATGGGCACATCCACGCTGGAGCAGGCCGACCAGGATACGGTTCAAAGAACGCATGAGCCGAACCGCTCCGTTGCTCCCTCTTCGGACGGATCATCCTATGCGGGGGGATGGGAGGTATACCAGAGCGGGGAAGGTGAAATCTCCCATGACGGAAGCAATCCTAACTTTTCCTCCTTCCTGGTATTTCGTCCCCATGAGGGTCTGGGCGTTGCCGTACTGGCCAATTTGAACTCGTCTTATACAAGCGTCATGGGTCAAGGCATCATGGATATCCTTCAAGGAAAGAAACCGGCGGACAACGCGCAGGATATGTATAAAAGCCTCGATGTCTTTGCTTTTTTCGTCATCCTGCTGATGCTCCCGCTGATAGTTGTTACACTGTATTTTATTGTTCTGTCCGCAGCCCGGATTTACAAGAAAAAAAGAAGGCTGGAGAAGCATGCAGCCAGGCGTATAGGGATTCCGCTGGCATCGCTCGCATTTATCCTGGTATCGGGATATTGTCTATATCAAATTCCCGACGTATTATTTTCCGGGCTTTCCTGGGATTTCGTCAAGGTGTGGGCGCCTGCGAGTCTGATTATTGCGATTGGCGCGGTCATGTCCGCCATCATCCTTTTCTGCGTTTACCTGACGCTGGTATCCGTTTTTTCGGAACGCAGGGACAGGAATTTTTTCCCCCTCATCCTATTGAGCATCGCCAGCGGCTTCGGCAATGCGATGATCATCTTCATCGTCAATGAAGCGTTAAACCGGACGGGGCAATCCGGAAGCGGATTGTTTTTATATTTTGCACTGGGCATCGTCATTTACGTGATGGGACAGAAGTTCGTGCGGACCAGGCTCATCACGCTTACGAATAATTTGATCGCTGATAAAAGGATCGAGCTGCTGGACAAAATTTTGAATACCCCTTATGAGAAAATCGAGCGGCTCGAGAGCGAAAAGATTCAAACCACGTTAAATAATGATACAGAAGCCATCAGCAACCACGCGGCTACTCTCATTACCGGACTGACGGATTCGATAACGCTGCTGTGCTGCCTGGTCTATCTGGGAATTCTGAATGTCTACGGACTGCTGATTTCCATTGCCGTCATGCTCGTTGCGGCAGGCTTATATTATGTGGCAGGAAGGTCGGCCAATAAGCTGTGGGAGCAAACGAGAAACATTCAGAATACCTTCTTCAGATATATCAACGATCTTACCGGAGGCTATAAGGAACTCAGGCTGGGATCGGCAAAACGGGAGCATTTCAGAGCGGATATGCAGGAAAGCATCGGCGATTACAAGGACAAGCGGATCCGGGGCGGGCTGAAGTTCGCCAATGTCTTTATAATCGGCGAATTGTTGTTCACGCTTGTGATCGGGGCGGTCACGTTCTTGTTTCCCATTCTGTTCGAGCAGGTGCAGAGCCATTCCCTGCGAAACTATGTGTTCGTATTCCTCTACATGACAGGGCCTGTCAACAGCATTCTTAATGCGATTCCGCATGCCGTACAGCTGCGGATCAGCTGGAAGCGGATCAAAGCGTTTATCGCGCATTTGACGGAGATTGAAGCCGGCAAGGAGAAGACAGAAGGGGAGGCAGTGCAATCCGGCGGCTTGCAAATTGAACTGAAGGACGTGGAATACGAATACCGCGGCGAGAATGGCGAGTCCTTTCGGGTCGGACCGATCGACTGCAAATTTCATTCCGGCGAGATCGTTTTTATTACAGGAGGAAACGGAAGCGGCAAATCAACGCTTGCGAAACTGATTACAGGATTGTACGCGTGCGAGAAGGGTGAAATATTCGTCAACAACCAAGTCATCGGCAATGAGGAATTGGGCGAGCTCTACTCTGCCATTTTCAGCGACTATTACCTGTTCACCAAAATATACGGCATCGATTGCGCGTCCAAAGAGGACGAGATCGATACCTATTTGAAACTGCTGCGCATTGACGAGAAGCTGCAAATTCAAGACGGCGAGTTCAGTACGACGAAGCTTTCGACAGGTCAAAGAAAGCGACTGGCGCTATTGATCAACTATCTGGAGGACAAGCCGATCTGCCTGTTTGACGAGTGGGCGGCCGACCAGGATCCGGAATTCAGACAATTCTTCTATACGGAATTATTGCCGCAGTTCAAATCCAAAGGGAAGTGCGTCATTGCCATTACCCACGACGACCGTTATTTTCATATGGCAGACAAGCTGATCAAGATGGAAAGAGGAGAAATCGTAGAAGAACAACAAATGAACCATACTCTTGCAGGTTCTGCTGCACAAGCGAGATAGGAGGAGCTTACGTTATGGCGAAGCTGGATCGACAGCATGTCGAAGACATCGTTGGATTAACCCCGATGCAGGAAGGAATCTTGTTTCATTACTTAAAAGATCCCCTGAGCGACGAGTATTTCGAGCAGCTGTGTCTGGAAATTTCGGGTAAGGTGAATGAGGCGCATTTTGCGGAAGCATGGGAGAGCGTCATTCAAACCAATGAAATGCTGCGTACGCTGTTTCGTTGGGAAAACGTCAAAGCCCCTGTACAAATCATTTTGAAACAGCATCCCTTGCAGCTGGAGCTCCACAGCCTCCAGGATCGGAATGAAGACGACAAGCGGTTGCTGCTAGAAGACATCAAAACGAAGGACGGGGAGAAGAAGTTTGATCTCCGGAAGGTCCCGTTCAGGATCGCGTTATGCCGGCTGGAGGAAGAGAAGCATGAAATGATCATAAGCAGCCATCATATTTTATTTGACGGCTGGAGCAGCGGACTCCTGTTAAAACAATTTATGGATGCATACCGGGGGTTAAGCCGCTCGGAGAACGTCGTACGCCCGAACAAGAAAAGGTATAAGGATTTTGTTAAAATCATTCAAAATCAGGATAAAGAGCAGCAAAAGCGGTTTTGGCAGGGTGTATTTGAAGGGTTTGACTCGCAAACAAGGCTGACATCCGAAATCATCAAGCGCCCCGAAGAACGAAGAGACATTCATCATCGTATCCGATTTTCGAAAGACGAACTGGAGCGTTTTGCAAGGCAAAATGAAGTGACGCTGGCCTCTCTGATCTACGGCGTCTGGGGAATCGTACTGCAAAAAAATGTGAATGAAGACGATATTGTGTTCGGCACGACCGTATCCGGAAGATCCGCATGGTTTCAGGGCATTGAGGAGATTGTCGGGCTGTTCATCAATACGATCCCGCTCCGGGTAACCCGCACTCCGGATGAGTCGGCCATAGATCTGATAAGAAAGGTGCACGGGTCATTACAGAGCAGGGATGAGCATGAGCACACCCCTCTCGCGGATATCAAACGATACAGCGGGTTGGATGGCCTGGCAGAGCTGTTCGATACGATCGTCGTTTTTGAAAATTATCCTTTGGACCGGACCGTCACGAGCAAACAAGGCGAAATTGCCTTCAGCTCTTACTCTGCGTTTGAAATGACGAATTATGATTTAACGATAAGCGTGACCATTGAAGACGATATTGAGGTTTGCTTCAGCTGCAATGAACAGGTGCTCGGCTCATCTTCGGTCATCAGGCTGGCGGAGCATTTTGCCGCAATTATGAAGGATGTGATTCGGACACCCGGGAAAAGGGTGGACCAAATTGAAATCATCTCCGCCGAAGAGAAAAAGCGAATCCTGTACGATTTCAACAATACCCGGACAGCGTTCCCGGATCATCTGGCGGTCAGCCGCTTGTTCGAACGGCAGGCGGTAAGAACGCCGAACCATATCGCTGTCGTGTGCGAGGGGAGAACGGTCACGTATCAAGAGCTGGATGCGATTTCGAACAGCATGGCGCATGAGTTGATCGGCAGAGGCGTGAAGGCCGGGGAAATCGTCGCCATCATGGCAGAACGTTCGGTTGAAATGATTGCCGGCATCATCGCCATTCTTAAAGCGGGAGCCGCATACCTGCCGGTGGATCCCGCATTTCCCGAATCGCGGAAGAGGTATATGCTGCAGGATAGCGGCGCCAGGCTGCTGCTTGCCCATCAAGAGCCGCTCGATAAAAGCGGCCGCTTGGCAGCGGATATTCCGGCCGAACGCATCATGCTGCTGGACGATCAACGGTTATATTCGGGGCAGACATTCAGCCCTGTTCGAGATCCCGACCCGGATGGACTGTTCGCCGTATTCTATACGTCCGGAACGACAGGGAAGCCAAAGGGCGTCATGGTGGAGAACAAAAGCGTCGTCAGCCATATACAGTGGTTTGCCGGAACGTACGGGATAGATAGCACTACGAATGTCCTGCAAATGACGAATTATATATTCGACCCCAGCATACAAGAATTTTTCGGGACCCTGCTTCATGGAGCTGCAATGCATATCGCAGGGCAAAACGTAATTCTGGACCGCGAGCAGTTTGGCAATTATGTGGACCGGCATCAAATCCATATCATTAACCTGATCCCGACGTTATTGAAACAATTAATGAGCAGCAAGCGGAAATTAAACAGTTTGCGCATCATCATATCAGGCGGAGAAAGGCTTGACGATTCGTTAAAGGACGAGCTGGTCGGGAATGGCTATGTGCTGTATAACAACTACGGGCCAACGGAAACGACAGTAGACGCCTTATCTTCGTTATGCTCGGCAGGCAAAGTAACGCTTGGCAAACCGATTGCCAATGCGCGATGCTATATTCTTGACCGTGACCGTAATCTTGCCCCGATCGGCATTGCCGGCGAGCTGTATATCGCCGGAGCCGGAGTGGCCAGAGGGTATTTGAACATGCCCGAGCTTACGGCCGAGAAATTCATGAGCGATCCGTTCATGCCGGATGAAAGAATGTACCGGACAGGCGATATGGGACGATGGCTTCCTGACGGAGAAGTGGAATTGATCGGAAGAGCGGACCACCAGGTGAAGATCAGAGGCCACCGGGTTGAGCTCGGGGAAATTCAGAACCGGTTGCTGCAGCATGATCAAATTCGGGATGCCGTCGTGATCGATCTGGACAATCATGAGGGTAAAAAAACGATTTGCGCTTATATAGTCGCAAATATCCCATTGGAAACCAGGCATCTGAGGGAATTCCTCTCGGCGGAATTGCCGGATTATATGGTGCCTTCCAGCTTTGTCAGACTGGAAAAATTGCCGCTGACATCCATAGGGAAAATTGACCGGAAGGCTTTGCCTGCTCCCGCAGCGATTACCGGAAATGAGTTTGCGGCTCCCCGCAGCCAAACAGAGGAAGTGCTTGCAGACATATGGACTTCCGTGCTGGGAATCGATAAGGGCGCAGTCGGCATTAACGATAATTTTTTCGAATTGGGCGGGGATTCCATTCTGAGCATCCAGATTGCCGGGAAAGCGATGCAAGCGGGGATTCCGATCACGGTAAGCCAAATCTTTCAGCACCAGACGATCGCCGAGCTTGCAAACGCGGCGGAGCAATTGGAGACCAGGGAAGCAAAGGCGGCAGAAGCGCCGGAGACGGGAGAAGTTCCGCTTACACCTATTCAGAAGTGGTTTTTTGAGCAGAATTTGGAAAATGTACATCATTGGAATCAAGCGGTTTTGCTTGAAACCCGCCCCGGTATGAATCCTGAATGGTTGAAGCAGAGCTTCCAAAACCTGGTACGCGCTCATGACAGCTTCCGGCTTCGGTTTATTGAACGCGGCGGAGAGTGGATTCAGACTTATTCGGACGCGCGCGGCGAAGGATCGTTTGAAGTATTTGAGATGTCCGGTATTTCGCCATGGCAGCGCGAAGAAAAAATGAAGGAGTCCTGTTCCCTGCTTCAGCGCAGCTTGAACATTACGGAAGGGCCGTTGATCAGAGCGGCGTATTTCCAGTTTGGGAAAGAAGACAGCGGGAAACTGTTTATTACCGCACATCATCTTGTTGTGGATGGTTACTCGTGGCGGGTGATAACCCAGGACCTGCAGGATAGCTGCGAACAGCTCGAAAAGGGTGAGTCTGTGAAGCTGCTCCCGGGCAGTCTCTCCTTTAAGAAGTGGTCGGCGCATATACGCGAATATGCGAAATCGGACAAAATTAAGGGTGAACAGTCTTATTGGCAAAATAGTATCCCCTCTTCCGTAAACCCGATACCGGCCGATCTGGACCATGGACTCAATACGGAGGAGGCCGCCGATACGATATCCGTTACTCTGACGAAGGAAGAAACGGACAGCCTGCTGCATGATATTCACGGACCGTTCCGGACTCGAATAGACGATATTCTGCTTGCCGCGCTTTCCTGCACATTAAGGGACTGGTCCGGGGCGGCGCTTATCGATCTGGAAGGCCATGGCAGAGAGAAGCTGCTGGAGGAGCATGATGTTTCCCGGACCGTCGGCTGGTTCACCTCGGTATATCCGATCGTCCTGGGAGATACAGCCGGAGATGCGGAATCCGGCGAAATGAGTGGCAGTCTGATCAAGCAGGTGAAGGAACGGTACCGGAGCATCCCAGGCGGGGGAATCGGGTATGAAATTTTGTATTATCTGGCGGAGGACGGCATCCGCGAGACGATCGCATCCAAGCCGAGAGCGCAAATCAGCTTCAACTATTTGGGACAGTTCGACCAGGTTTTGAAAAAGAGCGGATTATTTCAGTTGGCAGACGTAAATACGGGAAGTGCCCGGGATTTGAAGGGAATCCGGAGCCATCTGATTGATATCGACGCGATGATTGCAGGCGGTGTGCTGACCATCGACTGGAAGTACGGCACCCGAATTCATCTGCCGGAGACGATCCGGCAGCTGGCGGAGGATTTTGTCCGCCATTTGAGGAGCATCATCTTGATCTGCAAGGCGGAGAAAACGCGTCAATTTACGCCGTCCGATTTTCCTCTTGCCCCGGTTGGACAAAACAAGCTGGATGAATGGGCCGGGCAATACCGGAATGTGGAAGACATTTATACGCTCTCACCCGTGCAGCAAAGCATGATCTTTCACCATGTATATTCTCCGGGTTCATCCGTGACGGTGGAGCAAACCATATACTCGATTCATACCGGATTGAATATCGGGGCCTTTGAGAAGGTATGGCAAACGGTCCTGAACCGGCATGAAAGCCTGAGGGCTTCCTACCATTGGGAGGGATTGGAGGAGCCCGTACAGATTATCCACCACGATATCAACATTCCATTTGAAGTTCTGGATTGGACGGGCGTTCCGGAATCCGGGAGACGTTCAAGAATGGAACGGCTTATCGAAGAAGACCGCAGAAGAGGATTCGATCTTTCCAAGCCGCCGCTTATGAGAATTCTGGTGGTGCAATGGGAGAAGTCCGCCTATGAGGTGATATGGACGCACCATCATCTTCAGCTTGACGGATGGTGCATCGGCATTCTCCTGAGCGAGATCGGAACGTTGTATGAGGCTTATTCCTCCGGTCATGAACCCGCAATGAACGATGCGCTGCCATTCAAGGAATATATCAAATGGTACCGCGCACAAAATTTGGAGCAGGCCGAGCACTATTGGAAGCGGTCGTTAAAGGGATTTAAAACGCCTATACATTTTGCCGGCCTTTTTCCCGCAGCTGCCAAGATCGCAGCAGAACAGACGCCGGCATTCGGCAAAGCCGTGTATGAGGTACAGCCGGCTATGCAGGAAGCTCTGCGGGACTTTTCCAGGAAGCACCGGCTCACATTAAATACGATCATACAGGGAGCTTGGGCGATTCTATTAAACCGCTATTCCGGGGAGAAAGATATTGTATTTGGCGCCACGTCGTCGGGACGTCCGACTGAACTGGCCGGTTCAGCTTCCATCATCGGCTGCTTCATGAATACACTGCCTTTTCGAGTGTTTGCGGATGCGGGTTACGAAACGATCCCCTGGCTCCAGGACATACAGCGGAGCAGCGTTGAAATGCGTCAATTCGAATACACGCCCCTGTCCGATATTCGCAGCTGGAGCGAAGTGCCGAGGAATTCAGCCTTATATGATCTGTATGAAAGCATCGTCATCATCGAAAATTATCCCTTCGACACAACGCTGAAGGACGGTCTGGGCTCCTTAAAGGTGCAATCCATGAGGGTAGAGGAGCAGATGGATTATCCTCTGACTGTTTATTGCAATTTGCAGCCTGAGCTGCATTTCAATCTCTTATTTGATTATCGTTATTTGGCAGACGACACGGCACATCGGATGCTCGGGCATTTGATCAATATAATCCAGGGATTACTAGAAGGCGAAGGCCGCACGACCGGCGAGATTTCAATGTTATCCGGTGACGAGCTGAGGCAGATTACAGACGGCAGCGATGCTTACATGAATGTTCCCAAAGATCAAAGCTTTAATGAATTATTCGAAGCCCAGGTGAAGCTGCGTCCCGGCCATACGGCGGTTATATGCGGGGATGAGCGGCTGACATACGGCGAGCTGGACATCCTCTCGAACCGGCTGGCTCATAAGCTGATGAAATGGGGTATCGGGCCGGAAGTGCCGGTAGGGTTATTCGTGGAAAGATCTATCAACCTGGTCGTGGGAATCATGGGTATTTTGAAGGCGGGAGGCGCCTTTCTTCCCATTGACGCCGATTATCCGGGCGAGAGGGTCGACTTGATGCTGGAAGATGCCCGGGTGCCTGTCCTGCTTACCGAATCGAGCCTTGAAGCGAAGGTCCGCAACCCTGAGGGCCGTACCGTATGCCTGGATAGGGAATGGGACGTTTTGCTGCAGGAACCGGCAGATAAGCCGGCTTCCGGGGTGGGTCCCGGGAATCTGGCCTATGTCATCTATACTTCCGGCTCAACCGGAAGGCCTAAGGGCGTCATGATGCCGCATGAAGCGGTTGTAAGCCATTCTTTAGATTTGATCGGTCGTTACCGGCTCACTCCGGAGGACCGTGTCCTCCAGTTTTCTTCAATCGGTTTTGATATTTCGCTTGAACAGGTTCTAACGACATTGGCAGCGGGCGCCGCTCTGGTGCTGCGGGACAACAGAATGTGGACTCCGCGGCAGTTTTCGCAAAAATGCAAGGAGTATGGGCTTACGGTTACGAATCTCCCGACCTCCTACTGGAACGAAGTCGTACAGCAGTGGCATATTGAGCCTGACACGGTTCCGGGCGGCGAGCTCAGGCTTGTCATCGTCGGCGGGGAACGAATGCTTCCGGAGAAGGTCGCACTGTGGGAGAAACTCCCGTTCACTAATATTCTTCTTCTCAATGCCTACGGACCTGCGGAGACGGCGATGACCAGCACGCTGTACCCCGTTTCCGGAGAGGGCATCAAGAGTGCGGATTTGACATGCATTCCCGTCGGCAAGCCTCTGGCAAATCGGCGCATTTACATTGTTGACGAAGACATGCGGCTGCTTCCCGTGGGAGTTAAAGGCGAAATAGGTATCGGCGGCATTCCGCTGGCCCGGGGGTACTTGAATAACCCGGAGCTCACGAATGAGAAGTTTATAAAAGACCCGTTCTTCGACGGTTACGGCGACCGTCTTTACCTTACGGGAGATCTGGGAAGGCGGCTTGGAGACGGTAATATCGAGGTGCTGGGGCGGAAGGATGAGCAAACCAAAATCCGCGGCCATCGGATCGACATCGGCGAGATCGAAAGTATATTGAACCGCTGCAGCCTCGTAAAAGATGCCGTAGTCGTTGTGAAATCGCGAGATACGACAGAGCATGATCTTGCCGCGTTCTATGTGGCTTCCGATCCGATGACGAACGAGCCGTCGGGCATAAGAGAATTTCTGAACCATTTGCTCCCGGCGTATATGATTCCCGCGTATTTCATTCCGATGGATCGGCTTCCGCTGAATCCAAACGGAAAAATCGACCGCAAGGCGCTCGCGGGTATGGAAATCGTGATGAACCCCATGGCGGAATATGAAGCTCCGGCCAATAATATCCAGACCAGACTTGTATCCATATGGAAAAAAATATTGGGAACCGGCACTGTGGGAATCAATCATCATTTTTTCGAGATCGGCGGCCAATCCCTAAAGGCGATTATGCTGATTTCCGAAATCCACCGTGAGTTTGAAGTGGAGCTTCCATTGGTCCATGTATTCGAAGCTCCTACAATCAAACAGCTTTCAGCGCTGATCGAAGAAACGATGGACAAGAAAGCGTATCTGTCGATCGGGCCGGCAGCGGAGAAGGCGCGATATGAGGTGTCGGCTGCCCAGAGAAGGCTGTTTATCGTAAGCCGTCTGGCTAGTGCAAGCACCAATTATAATATTCCGGGAGCAGTGCTGCTGAGTGGCCGGATCGATGTGCCGCGGCTGGAACGGGCGTTCAGAGTGCTGGCAGAGCGGCATGAAATGCTGCGAACCTCCTTCATAGAAGAAGAGGGACGAATCTACCAAATCGTGCATCGGCATGCGGAATTGGAGATCCGGCATCTGCACGCCGATGAAAGCGGGCTGGAACGACTGCTTGAACAATTTGTGCAACCGTTTGAGCTGGAACAGGCGCCATTATTTCGAGCCGCGATTGTCAAAGTGTCAGCCTCCAAATGTCTGCTTATGTATGATATGCATCATATAATATCGGATGGACAATCAATCGCCATTCTGATCCGGGAGTTTGTCCGCTTGTACGAAGGGGAAACCCTGCCGGAGCCAAGAATCCAGTATAAAGACTTTTCCGAATGGCAAAATCAATGGCTGATTTCCGATAGGATGAAAAAGCAGGAGGACTACTGGCTCCGAACATTCTCATCGGAAATTCCGCTGCTGGATTTGCCCACCGATCGGCCCCGACCGGGCACGCGGATATTCGAGGGTGATCAGCTTGAATTTGAGTTGAACCATTCCTTGACCTCGGAATTGAATCGAATTGCCCGTGGGCAAGGCGTTACGCTGTATGCCGTGCTGCTGGCGGCCTATAATGTTCTATTGCTGAAGTACACCGGGCAGGAAGATATCGTAGTGGGTAGTCCCGTGGCGGGTAGGCGGCATGCCGAGTTGGAACATATCGTCGGGATGTTCGTCAATACGCTTGCGCTGCGTAATTTCCCTGA
Organism: Paenibacillus sp. JT22N12; assembly: GCF_056269365.1. NCBI lineage: Bacteria > Bacillati > Bacillota > Bacilli > Caryophanales > Paenibacillaceae > Paenibacillus > Paenibacillus sp. JT22N12. The sequence continues at coordinate 185,865 of NZ_JBWDNU010000006.1, forward strand.
TCCCGGCAAAACGTTGGAGGCCTTTGTGAAGGAAGTGGCGGAGCGTTCGCTGGAGGCGCTCGAAAATCAGGAGTACCCGTTCGAAATGCTGGTTGAGAAGCTTCAGCCCGCAAGGGATCTGAGCCGTCATCCTTTGTTCGATGTGATGTTTGCGTTTGAGAATGTGGATATGGCCAAGGCGCAGGTGGACGATTTTGAAGTTATTCCATTCGAATATAATAGTCACACGGCCAAATTTGATCTGGAGCTGAAAGTGACCGAGCGCGAAGGCGGTCTCCGCTTTGTTTTGGAATACAGCACCAGTCTGTTCAATCAGGAAACGATCGTCAGGATGGCCGGACACCTGGTCAGGATTCTTGAAATCATTGCGGAAGACAGGACAGTTCCTCTGGGAGAAGTCGATCTCCTATCCGCAGAAGAGAAGAAGATGCTGCTGAGCGATTTCAACAGGACGAGGATGCCGTTCCCGGATCAAAAAACGATCAAGCAGCTTTTCGAGGAACAGGCACAGAAGCATCCTCACCGTACTGCGGTTGTATCCGGCCCAAGATCAATGACGTATAAGGAATTGAACGAGAAAGCGAATCAATTGGCCAAGCGCTTGATCGGGATGGGAGCAGGACCGGAGACGGTAATCGGAATACTGGCGGAGCCTTCGCTCGAAATGATTATCGGAATATGGGGCGTCGTCAAGAGCGGCGCGGCTTATCTTCCCATCGATTCCGAATTTCCGGGGGAACGCATCCGTTATATGCTTGAGGACAGCGGGGCTATTGCGCTTCTCGTTCAACCGCATTTATCGGCGGCTGTCGATTATCCGGGCGAAATCATGCCGCTTGATTATGAACGATTAGTCCCCGGCGATGCTGCGAATCCTGCGGATTATGGCACATCCAATGATCCGGTATATATCATTTATACATCCGGCACGACCGGGATTCCGAAGGGTGTTCCCGTCAAACACCGAAGCCTGGTCAACTACAGCTCGTGGTTCACCCGAACAGCGGCGCTGGAACTTGGCGACAGAACGATGCTGCTATCGTCCTTCGCCTTTGATTTGGGGTATACAAGCTTATATTCTTCGCTTCTTAACGGATGTGAGCTGCATCTGGCTTCAAAGGATATGTATGTCGTTCCCGAGAAGCTGCTGGTGTATTTGACAGCTTATAGAATCAGTTATATCAAGCTCACACCTTCCTTGTTTGGCCTTATGATCAACAGTCCGTCAATCGGTAGTCCGTCAATCGGGGAGAAGCGGACACTTGAGGAATTGAGATTGGTCGTGCTTGGGGGAGAAGAGATCAAGGCTGCCGATATCGGCAAGTTTCACCACTTGTATCCTGGCGCGAGGGTCATCAATCATTACGGGCCTACGGAGGCGACCATCGGAGCCATAACCCATACGGTCCGTTTCGACAATCCCGATTCCTACGCGAAGAAAACCGTCATCGGAAGGCCAGTCGACAATATTAGCGTGCTCCTGCTGGATTCGCGACTGAAGCTTGTTCCCATCGGGGTTGCCGGCGAAATCTGTATTTCCGGGGAAGGATTGACTGAAGGATATTTGAATCTAAATGAACAGAATGCCGAAAAATTCGTAGAGGCTTCATTCGGCAGCGGGACCGTCAGAGCGTACAAAACCGGAGACTTGGGCAGACTCACGGCTGACGGAGAGATCGAATTTCTGGGAAGAACGGACAGCCAGTTGAAAATACGCGGGTTCCGGGTGGAACCGGAGGAAGTGGCCTCGATATTGCGCCGGCATGATTCGGTGATTGATGCAGTCGTGACCGCCCGAAGGGACGAGAATTTCAACAATAGTCTGTACGCCTATCTTGTGTTGAAAGAAGGCGCAGACTCATTGGAATTAAGACAATATGTATCAAACAGGCTTCCCTACTATATGGTTCCGCAACGTATGATGAAGTTGAAGCAGATTCCGTTGACGCCGAACGGCAAAATCGATTTCAAGGCTCTTCCCGAACCATCCGATGCGGCCGTCATGGTGGTCGAGTACGAAATGCCGGCGGATCCGGTTGAACGCAAAATGGCTGAAATCTGGGGGGCGATCCTCGCACAGGACAAGGTCGGCGTGCAGGATTCGTTCTTCGAACTGGGCGGTCACTCGCTTAGTGCGATGCTGCTCGCGGCTGAAATTCATAAAGCGTTCCATGTGGACATTCCGCTCCGGGAGATCTTCAGATCCCCGACAATCAGAGGGATGAGAGAATATATGAGAATGGCGCCGGTAAACATCCATTCGTCGCTGGAGCCGATAAAGACCGGTGATTATTACGAGCTTTCATCCGCTCAGAGGAGATTTTACTCGCTCCATCAGATCGAAGGAATCGGCACAAGCTACAATATGCCGAGGGCAACGCTGTTGGAAGGCGAAATCGATCCGGTGAAATTGGAGAAAGCGTTTAGTGAAATCGTGAAGAGGCATGAAGCGTTCAGGACTTCGTTTGATATCGTGGACGGCGAACCCGTGCAGCGGATACACATGCACGCGGAGGTGGACATCCGCTATACGGAACCTGGGGATGATTGGAGTTCCGATCCCGCGGATGGATGGAGCGACGAGCTGATCCATAACATCGACGCATTTATCCGGCCTTTTGATTTAACCAAGCCGCCTCTGCTCAGAGTCGGGGTTATCCGTTTGAGCCAGGATCGGCATTTGCTGTTAACCGACATGCATCATATCATTTCGGACGGGTATTCCGTCGGCATTCTGGTGCAGGAGTTCGCGAAGTTATATCAAGGCGAACCGCTGCCGGAGATCCGTGTTCAGTATAAGGATTATGCGGCGTGGCAGAATCGGTTTTTGGAGACGGAGGCGGCAAGCCGGCAGGAGGAATATTGGTCGGATATGCTTTCCGGAGACCTTCCCGTTCTGAATTTGCCCACGGATTTCCCCAGACCGGCTATGCAAAGTTTTGAAGGTGAAAGCATCATTTTTGAAACAGGGAATGCATTGAAGGAACAGTTGAGCACGCTATGTCTGGAAACCGGCACAACGCTTTATATGGTATTGCTGGCAGCATACAGCACGTTATTGTCCAGATATGCCTCGCAGCAGGATATTATCGTGGGATCGCCGGTGCTGGGCCGGACGCATTCGGATTTGCAAAATATCATCGGCATGTTCGTCAATACGCTTGCCATAAGAAGTCGTCCAAGAGGAGACCGGTCCTTTGCCGCGCTGCTTGCGGAGGTGAAGGAAAACCTGCTTGAAGCCTATGAACATCAGGATTATCAGTTTGATATGCTCCTGGACAAATTAAAGATCAAGAGGGATCCGGGACGAAATCCGATATTTAGCACCATGCTGGCGCTTCAGGATAGTCCGGGCAAGGAGCATAGGATCGGGAAGATCACGTTGACTCCCGTAAATTACAGGAAGAGCAGCTCCAAGTTTGATCTGTCGTTATTTGCGGAAACCGGTGAAGACCGAATCTTTTTTGAATTCGAGTATGCCAGCAAGCTGTTTGTAAGAGAAACGGTGGAGAAAATGGCAAAGGACTATTTAACCCTATTAAATATCATAAGCCGCGATCCCGAAATCAGTATAAACGCGATTGAGATTGAAGGTATAGTCGTGGATAACGCAGACATTGAAAATATAACCTTTCATTTCTAGTCGCAGATGGTATTATCATTTGGAGGAGCTTGCTTCGGGAAGCTCCTCTTTATGTTTCATGAAGCTTCAGGATTAAAAGGGGAGATTGGCATGAAAATTCGTTTAGTGAAAGGTTCAGACTATTACTTGATTTCGCCTCTGATCAATGATTGGTGGGGAGGCAGGCAAATTTCTGGCAAGCTGCCGAAATTATTCTTTGACCATTTTTCAAGCACCAGCTTCATTGCGGAAAAGGAAGATGAAATGATAGGTTTTCTGATAGGATTCCTCTCGCAAACCCATCCAAATGAAGCCTATATTCACTTTGCGGGCGTTCATCCTGAATACAGAAAACATCATGTTGGAAAGCAATTATACGACGAATTTTTTCATGCAGCGAAACAAAATGGCCGAAGCATTGTCCGATGCATAACGTCTCCTGTAAACAAGGGCTCGATCGCATTTCATACCAGGATGGGATTTGAAATCGAGGCCGGTAATAAGGAAGATGCCGGAGTTTCAGTACACGCAGATTATGATGGGGCCAATCAGGATAGGGTGCTATTTGTTAAAACGATTACGCACCTATGATGATTCAGACGCCCTTTACAACGCGCCTCTAAGATGATATTCTTTCAACATGACGTTAACGTCATGTTTTATCAGAGAGGAAGTGAACGATGAGTCACCGCATGCGCATAGGCGATTTGACGGAACGGGCAGGGGTAACGCAGCGCACCGTCCGATATTACGAAAGCATCGGACTAATCCCGTCAGGCGAGCGTGAAGGCAATGGGCAGCACTATTATACAGAGGAGACGCTTGCCCGTCTGCGGAAAATTGACCAGTTAAAGAGGCTTGGACTCAGTCTGGAAGAAATACGGGATGTTATAGACCTCTATTTCCTTGACCCCAGCGGTGTACAGCCTAAGCAGAAGGTCCTCGGCATCCTCCGTCAGCATCTCGCTGAATCGGACCAGAAGATCGGGGCGCTGCAGCAATTTCGCGCTGAATTGCAGGCCAATATCGAACGCTTCGAGAATTGGTTTGAGGAAAGAGAAGACCACTAAATTTTTTTTGGCCTGAACATGACGTTAACGTTATGTTTAGATATCTAATCTCATTGAGGAGGATTAACAATATGAATGAAACAATAGGTTTTATCGGTCTTGGCAATTTGGGGCTCCCCATGGCAACCAATCTGCTCCATGCCGGGTATTCGATCGCCGTGTACAACCGCACTGCGAGTAAAGCGGAATCGCTCGTTGCTCAGGGTGCGCGGCTAGCCACACGACCTGTTGACGCGGTAACGACCGGGGGAATTGTCGCGACCCTTGTATGGGATGATGCGGCTGTGGAAAGCATCGTCATGAGCGACGGCTTTTTAGAGAAACTGGGACAAGGCGGCATCCATATTTCGATGAGCACGGTATCGCCTGAAACGTCGAGAAAGCTTGCGGCCATCCATGCCCAACATGGCAGTGTCTTGATCGAAGCCCCCATATTTGGAGTAGCCGAGGCCGCTGTCGCCCGGCAGCTCTTGATTCCTGTAGCAGGTCTGAAGAATGCCAAAGAACGAGTCCGCCCGCTCCTGGAGGCGATGGGGGGACAGAATATCTTTGATTTTGGCGAAGAGATCGGAGCGGCAACGCAGGTCAAGCTTGTCGGGAACTTTATGATCGTTTCGGCGGTGCAGACTCTGAGAGAAGCACTTTCGATGGTTGAAAAAAATGGGGGCGATCCCAAAGCAGTGGCCGACATGCTGACACAAACATTATTTGCCGCTCCAATCTATAAGAACTATGGCAGGATGATTGCCGAAAAAAAGGATGCTGCTTTCAGTCAAAGCAGGATTCCGCTGAAGGATGTAGGGATCTTTAAAAAGACAGCTGAGCAGGTGGAATCACCGACACCCGTATCAAGTCTGTTGTACGATCTCTTAAGCAGCGGCGAAGAATGAGCGTGACAAGAGGCAGCTGACCTGCGGGGCGGCTGCCTTTATTCATGCCAAGGATAGAATTTGATGTCTTCAAAGGATGATTAATGACATTAATTTTATGATTAATAACATTAATTAATTTTGATTAACGACATTAATTATGTCTGAAATGCAAAGACCGTCAAACACTTGAAAATTTGTGTTCGGCGGCCTTTTTGCGCTCACGTCCAGGTAAACGGATATATTCGTCACCATTTGAACACCATAATTTTTGATAAGGATATAACGATGGGGGATTATTCTTAATGTGGATTGTTGGGCTCTACATATTGAATGCTGTATGTATGCTAGTCATTGCCATCCGGGAGGTCCGCAAGCCGGCAAAAGCTTTGAACTGGCTGGCAATAGGTCTCATTCTGCCTGTTATCGGTTTCATGGTGTATCTTATCATTGCAAATCCGGTGCGTATCTGCCGCGAACGCGAAAGACTCGCCTCATCCCGTAATGAACCGGATTCGCTGCCTGAATTGTTCGGCCGCACATCCTCGATCATTGCGCAATCTGTTAGGCATTTAACCGTGCATGGACTCAGGGAAGGCCGTGTCCAAATCCTTATGAACGGTATTGAAACGTATGAGAAGCTTGTCGAATCCATACAGAAAGCGCAAAGCGCCATTGATCTGGAATATTTTATATATCGGAATGACCAGGCAGGCAAACCCATTACGGACGCACTGATCGAAAGGGCCAAATCCGGCGTGCAGATCCGGTTTGTCAGGGACGGCTGGGGGAGCAGGCAATTTCCGCAAAGCCAGGTCAATCGGATGATGGAAGCCGGAATTGAATGCCGGACGATATTTCCCGCACGTTTTCCCTGGTTGCCCACTTTGACTCACCGGGATCATTGCAAGATCGTCGTGATCGATGGCAAAGAGGGCTTTACAGGCGGTATCAATGTCGGGTATGAGTATACTGGATTAAAGCCTGACGTGGGGTTTTGGCGTGATACCCATATGCGTATAAAAGGAAAGGCTGTTAATGATCTGCAGACTCTGTTCGATGTCCATTGGAATATCGCTTCGCCGGAAAAAATGAAAAGAAAATCGCCGCAGAAGTCCGCCCGGGATAAAAGGCATCGATCGCAGCCCGTTGCTCCATCAGCCAGATTTTCTTTTTTATCGGAGGAATGGGGAAGTGAGCTGGGTGCGGATCTTGATCCCATACCGGGCACAGACGTGCTTCATCATGCTTACATACAGACGTTGGAAAGCAATCCTGGACTGCCAACACAGGTCATCCGGCAGGCTTACTTCGTTTGTCTGACCCAAGCGTCCCGGACCATTGACATAACCACGCCTTACTTTGTGCCTGAAGCAGATATCATTATGGCTTTAAAGACAGCCGTGGCGCGGGGTGTGCGCGTAAGATTGCTGGTTCCTCGCCGCGTGACTCCCAAAATCATAGGGTATGCAGGCCGTACCTACTATGGAGAGCTGCTGGAAGCCGGGGTGCATATTTATATGTATGAGAAAGGTACGGTCCATGCGAAGGTGATGATCATCGATGAGGAAATGGCAGGAATCGGCTCAGCGAATTACGATGTCTCAAGTTTTCGTCTGAATTTCGAGGTCATTGAACTGCTCTACAGCACCCGCACAGCGCTGGAACTCACAGTGCAATTTGAACGCGATCTTAATGATTCCGTTCCTTTGCGTATGGACGAATTGAATGAGCGCACGTATCAACAACGCTTTATTGATCAAGCAGCGCGACTGTTTGCTCCTTTATTATAAAACAATCCGGATAGCAATTTAAGGACTGAAATAATTTTTGGTGGTGAATCCGAATGCTTTCGACCCTAAAAAGATTCTTAATTGGACGACCGCTGAAATCGACTGCATTAGGGGAACAAAAACTGAATAAGACGAAAGCGTTAGCCATCCTTTCTTCAGATGCCTTATCTTCAGTGGCATATGGGCCAGAGCAGATACTGGTTGTATTGATTACAGTAAGTGCTGCAGCCATTTGGTACTCCATTCCGATTGCGATTGGAGTTTTGATTCTGCTGACGGCTCTTATCCTGTCCTATCGGCAAATCATCTTTGCGTATCCTCATGGCGGCGGAGCTTATGTGGTTTCAAAGGAAAATCTGGGCATATACCCGGGGCTGATCGCTGGAGGCTCCTTATTGGTGGACTACATTCTGACGGTTGCTGTAAGTGTGTCGGCAGGCACGGATGCCATTACATCTGCTTTTCCTTCTTTACATCCTTATAATGTCGCCATTGCCATCGTATTTGTCCTGTTCATTACAACCTTGAATTTAAGGGGCGTAACCGAGTCGGCATCTATTTTAGCCTATCCCGTTTATTTATTTGTTTTCGCGTTATTCATTCTAATCGGCGTTGGCATTTACAATATCGTAACGGGGGATATTCCCCCTGAATTACATACACCAATCGGCACCCCGGTAGCTGGAATCAGTTTATTTCTGCTACTAAGAGCATTTGCTTCGGGCAGCTCGGCTTTAACAGGCGTTGAAGCGATCTCAAACGCCATCCCGAACTTCAAAGCGCCGGCTCCCAATAACGCGGCCAAGACACTGCTGGCCATGGGTTCTTTATTGGCCTTGTTGTTTTCGGGTATCGTATGCCTGGCTTATTATTATGGAATTGTTCCCAGAGCGGACGTAACGGTGGTCTCCCAGATTGCGGAGCAGACCTTTGGACGGAACTTTATGTATTTCTTCATTCAAGGAACTACGGCCCTGATACTGATCCTAGCCGCCAACACCGGGTATTCTGCATTTCCTCTGCTTGCAGTTAATCTTGCCAAGGATAGATTTATTCCAAGAATGTTCACGATCCGCGGAGACCGGTTGGGGTATTCCAACGGGATTATCAATCTTGGCGTTTTTTCGATCATTCTGATCATAGCGTTTAAAGGAAAGACGGAGCATCTCATCCCGCTTTACGCTGTCGGTGTTTTTATCCCGTTTTCCCTTTCCCAGACAGGTATGGTTGTAAAATGGATCCGCGAAAAGCCCAATGGGTGGGTTTCCAAGCTTATTATAAATACACTGGGGGCGTTGATAAGCTTAATCGTCTGCATGATGTTCTTCTTAACCAAGTTCTCGCAGGTTTGGTCCGTGTTGATTTTCTTGCCGTTGATCATTTTTCTCTTTCATCGGATCAAGAACCATTACACGGCGGTAGGCAATCAATTAGGCATCACAACCTGCGAGGCCGCTCTGCCTATTGAGGGGAATGTAATGATTCTTCCTGTGGCCGGCATTACCCATGTGGTTGAGAATTCATTAAACTATGCCAAATCGCTGTCACCTTTCCAGATTATTGCCGTTTACGTCCATTTTGAGCGGGAGGATGAAGCCGTTTTTGAAGAAAAATGGAGAAAATGGCAGCCTGATGTGAGACTGGTCACCTTGCATTCGCCTTATCGAAGCATCATAAACCCACTGAGCAAATTTATTGATACCGTTCAACGCAAAGCGAGTGAATCGAATTACCAGGTCACCGTCATTATTCCGCAATTCATTCCCAAAAAAGGATGGCATAACATCTTGCATAACCAATCCAGCTTGCTGATTCGCGCTCACTTGCTGTACCGGAGAAATGTCATTATTACTACCGTACCCTTTCATTTAAGGGAATAGGCAGCTGTCAGATTAGCTGAAAACAACATGGAATGAATTTGACACTCACCTTCAGGAAAGTACCTGAACTAAAGGTGCATACTTACATATTTGCAGGGCGCACTTTATACTCAAAGAAATCAATCATTACGAAAGGAGGCCAAAATTTTTGAAAACTCTTGTTATCCTTACACATCCAAGCATTGAGACATCCGTCATAAATAAACGATGGGCAGAAGAACTTCAGAAATATCCGGAAAAGTATACCGTACATGAATTGCATAAGGTTTACCCGGACGGAAACATTGATGCGGAGAAGGAACAGCAATTAATTGAATCGCACGGCAATCTGGTTTTACAGTTCCCTGTATATTGGTTTAATTGTCCGCCTCTCCTAAAAAAATGGCTTGACGATGTTTTTGCATATGGTTGGGCTTATGGTTCAAATGGGGGCGGTAAATTGAAGAATCGCAAAGCTGCCTTAGCCGTATCGGCCGGAATTAAGAAAGGAGATTATAGTGAAGAGGGGAGATATCGTTATACGCTTGAACAATTATTATCTCCTTTTGAGATTACCTTCCTTTACTGCAATGCTGATTATCGTTCATTCTTTGCGTATTATGGTACAGAAAATGAGCCTGGCGAAAATGAGCCCGGCACAGAAAATGAGCCGTCTGTACGCGATTTGGAAAAAAGCGCACAAGATTATCTGGATTTTGTCGACAATCTGTGATAGACAGCTTTATTAAAGCTTAAGAAAAGAAGTATTTCCTTGTTTAGGAGATACTTCTTTTGATTTAAAGCTGTGCCTACTGCTGTGAAACTTCCAGAGCCGACACACTGTTTTTCTCGCCCCAATCGCAGAGCATATGCAGCAAGGGAATTAGAGAAAGACCACGTTCAGACAATGAATATTCAACTTTTGGAGGTACTTGGGGAAATTCCTCGCGTATGATCAGGCCATCCGCCTCCAGCTCCTTTAACATTATGCTTAGCGTTTTAAAGGAAATAGTACCGATGCTTCGCTTCAGCTCATTATGCCGCATAACCTTATTTTCAGACAGCCAATGCAAAATGATCATTTTATATTTACCGCCTATTAAGGACAATGTATATCCAAAGCCAGTGGCTTTTGGTTCGACGCCAGTCGGAACACAGGTTTCGCGCACAGTTGCACTCTCCTTCAGGTGAAGTATATGGATATAAATGGGCATTCTTACTTTACAATAGATCATTATGCAATCGGATGTAAAGTATGAGCGCTACATAAATGAATACGAATAACTGCGATTATTGCGGTCAATAGCTGGAAGATGGAATTATCACCTACCCGTTTCAATCGCCCCATGGTAAAGTTAAGAAATGATGAGACAGCTGCAAGGAGGATTGCGTCATGATGAATGCGTCCAACAAGAAGAGAACTGACTCCGCTTCGAAAATTATCAGGGCCTCGCCGCGAATAATCTACAAGGCATTCGTGGAGCCGGAGAACCTGGTTAGGTGGCTTCCGCCAAAAGGCATGAAAGGCCGCATTTACGAGTTCGATGCCAGGGAGGGCGGATCCTACCGGATGTCCCTCACTTATATCGGAACAGACCACACAGCAACAGGCAAGACTTCGGCGGACTCTGACGTCGTCCAGGGGAGATTTCTGAAGCTGGTCCCGGACGAGCAGATCGTGCAGCAGGTCGAATTTGAGTCCGAAGATCCGATGTACGCGGGTACCATGACGATGACATGGACCTTGAGAGCTGTCCCCGAAGGCACCGAAGTCACCATCATTTGCGAGAACGTCCCCGAAGGAATACGACAGGAAGATCACGATGCAGGCATGAATTCCTCACTGGAAAACCTCGCAGCCTTCACTGAATAAAAGTCCAGCAGCCATAATAATGTGCGTGGACGACATTACGATTTGGGAAACGGGAACCGGCCAATTTCCGGAACATGAGGAGCTCATGATTTCGTATCAAGCTGGATTGTAGATGAATATATTAGTGTTTTAGAACGGAGTAAGTGTTTCCCGGCACTTGGTCCGTTTTTTTTGCCTTTATAAAAATGTATAAGTATATATCGCGCAGGAATGCGATTGTTATTCGCTTGTCTATTATTTTTTATTGGAAGGGGAGAGGCTGCAAACAAATTATTTCGAAAATTAGAGGGTGGCGGTTCACGGACTTCTCACTTTTCATCAGCTTTTAAATAGCTTATAATTATTAATAAATAGTATATATTTTAATCTCTCAATAATTGTAATACACGATGACATGGTTATTATTGAAACAGAAAAGGTGTGTAAAAATGAGCAACGGAGAAACGAAAACAGACGTCATCTTGATTGGTGCCGGAATCATGAGCGCAACTTTAGGGACACTTCTGAAAGAATTAGTGCCGGAATGGGAAATTACAGTTTTTGAGAAGCTCGAAAATGCAGGAGAAGAAAGCTCTAACGAATGGAATAATGCAGGAACAGGGCATGCGGCACTGTGCGAGCTTAATTACACGGTCGAAAAACCGGACGGATCAATAGATATCAGCAAAGCTATTCAAATCAATGAACAGTTCCAGCTGTCCATGCAGTTTTGGTCCTATCTCGTAAACAGCAGGCTGATACGTAATCCGCAGGATTTTATCATGCCTTTGCCTCATATGAGTATGGTACAAGGGGAGCAAGATGTAACGTTTTTAAAGAAACGATTTGAAGCGATGTCGCATAATCCTCTGTTTCAAGGGATGGAATTTTCCGATGATCCTGTAAAACTGATGGAATGGATTCCGCTTATTATACAAGATCGTCCAGCGAATGATTCTATAGCGGCAACAAAAATCGACTCTGGCACTGATGTCAACTTCGGCGCCTTAACCCGCATTTTGTTTGATCACTTAAAGAGTAAAAACGTCGATGTCAAATACAAACATAGCGTTGATAATATTAAACGTACCAGCGATGGCTCGTGGAAATTGAAAGTACGAAATGACGGCGGTATCGTCGAACGACATACTGCGAAATTCGTCTTTATCGGAGGCGGGGGAGGAAGCCTGCATTTATTGCAAAAATCCGGTATTCCTGAAGGAAAACATATTGGCGGATTCCCGGTAAGCGGAATATTTATGGTATGTAATAATCCGGATGTTGTTGCACAGCATCATGCAAAAGTATACGGCAAAGCTAAGGTTGGAGCTCCTCCAATGTCCGTTCCGCATCTTGACACACGATTTATCGACAATAAAAAATCGCTGCTATTCGGACCATTTGCCGGCTTCTCACCGAAGTTTTTGAAAACCGGTTCAATGTTTGATTTGGTAACTTCCGTAAAACCGGATAATCTCGTAACGATGTTGTCGGCAGGCGCAAAAAACATGTCTTTGACAAGATATCTGATCGGGCAAGTCATGTTATCGAAGGAAAAGCGCATGGAAGAGCTGCGAGAGTTTATCCCGAACGCCAAAAGCCAGGATTGGGATTTGGTAGTAGCGGGCCAACGAGTGCAAGTTATCAAAGATACAGAAGCTGGCGGCAAAGGCACACTCCAATTCGGTACGGAAGTTATTAGCGCAGCTGATGGCTCGATTGCAGCATTGCTGGGTGCTTCTCCAGGCGCTTCAACTGCAGTTCACGTTATGCTTGAGGTAGTCAAAAAATGCTTCCCGCAGCATATAAAAGAGTGGGAATCGAAAATTAAAGAAATGATTCCTTCTTATGGCGTGTCACTAATGGAAAACCCGGAGCTTCTGCACGAAATTCATATTTCAACGGCAGAATCGCTTGGTTTCAGCAAAAAAGAGCTAGTTTATAGTTAACTAAGTGAAAAATGAAAAAGTTTAAGCAAAAGTAATGATAATAATGAAAATTAATAATGAAAATATAAACAATGAAACATTTTAGAATCTTTGATCTTTTATAGATTGAAGATTCTTTTTTTGAATTTGTTTTTTGTTTTTAATGATGCACAGAGATTAGAATTTATCAAAGTGCAGAGATCATCAAAAACATAGTGTGCAGAGATCAAAAACAAAAATGTTCTTTTTTTGAATTTAAATTGTTTTTATTGGAGTCAAAGTCTAATGAACCGTTGATTTACTCATACTTTTACACAAAATTCGTATTTTATACATATGTCTGCAAATTGAGTTAAGGCCTTGTCCCTACTGAATTTTCATTTAGATTCCCTTGGCTCCCTTCATCTTGTTCATATAGCCGACCAATTGAACGGCGACCCGGTCGGGACTGTACTGGCGGATGCGCGCGGATGCGCTCCTCCAGGATCTCCATGTCCGGATACTCGTCGCGGTGCTCGCTAAGATAGGCGATCTCTTCTTTTGACAGTCCCGATTTTATCCGTCGTTGTTGGAATGGCAGATGCGTTCTGCCTTTGATGTCCATAGCCTCGATACCTTCTTCAGTCGTCAACGGCTTGGAATTCACTTCGCCTTTTTCTTTAAACAGCTGCACGAGTTTTGCAGCCAGCGCCTCCGCCGCTTCCTGCTTAAAGCCTGTTTTGAAAGTAAAGTATAGGGACTGAGTTGAGATCGAATATGCGATCTGCTGTCCCGCCGAATCGTAAATATTGCCGCGGATGGGCGGGATGGATACGCCCTTCGTGATCATGCTTGTCTGGCGTTCCTAGAGACTCGGACCCTCGACGAACTGTAGATAAGCAAAACGTACGATTAGTGAAGAGAACAGGAGAAATGTAAGCATGAAAAAGACATTTAACCTAATACTCAAATGGCGATGGTTTCGAACTTATTCTTTCGTACTTCGGTTTTATCATTAATTTCCATACCGTTCCCTCATTCCGTCACTCGATATCCACCCTTTAATTGTCATATATTCAGACGAATTCCTTTTTAGAGAGGTTCAATCTTTATCCCTGCACAATAAGAATAAGCAACCTTACGGGAATGGCGGGTATCCGAACTCAATACCAAGTTATTTTTCAAAATTTACGCTCCCGAATCCATGAGACCGATGAATTCCCGGATCGGCTGTCGTCTATATAGACGAAGGCATAAATGAACACAAACTAATTTGACGAAGAGGTGTTTTGAAAATGGCATTAACGTCCGCGTTCACGAGCTTCAACCTGCCTGTAAAAAACGTAGAACAATCGAAAGCGTTCTTCACCGGACTCGGATTCGAGCTCAACCCGCAATTCCCCGAGAACGAGAATTCGGTAGCCATCGTGATCGGCGACAACCTGCAGGTCATGCTGATCAATCAAGCATTCTTTAATACGCTCACGGAGAAGGAATCCGTCGATACGAGCAAGTATGCGCAGATGACGATCGCATTGGCCTTCGAGAGCCGGGAAAAGGTCGATGAAATCGTGAATACCGCGGTTTCCTTGGGCGGGAAATTACACGCTGAGCCTGAATATCATGGGTTCATGTACCATTGGGGCTTCGTGGACTTGGACGGCCATCTGTGGGCCATTAACTACATGAACATGGATGCGGCACAAGGTTAAGGCTAACGGAGAGCACGCTCGTACTAGGGTTCAAAAAGAAAGACGCCGGGCATCTTCCCCGGCGTCTTCTTCGCGATGATTAGTTTTCCATGATCGCTTGCCAGCCTGCTTGCTGGAACTCGACGGGATTGGAGCTTTCCGCGTCGAACGTTTCAATGACTTTCGTCTCATTCCCTTGATCGACGAAAGCAATATCCACTCTTCTTCCGTCTTCCATGGTGTAGCCGATCGCCTCATGCCGATTCACGACATCGTAGACGCCGCCAAAATCAAAGCCCATGCTGCCATCCTTCGCTTCCATCCGTGTCAGAAACTTGCCGCCGACCCGCAGATCGTTTTCGGCTCTCGACGCATGCCAGTCCTCGGACGCTTGATTCCACTTCGTGATGTGATCCGGCTCTAAGCCAATGACGAAATTCATTGGTCAATTCGCTCAGGCAGCCCAAATCGCGAAAATAATGGCGTATGAATGAAGTTTTGAACGTGCAAGATTTGATTTTCTTTGGTTTCGATGACGTGGATGCCCCAGGGTACCAGGCCAGAGCCCTCTTTGCCCGGCATATACTGGGCCAACGCCGGATAACCGCCATTCACCGTAATGGGCACAAATCGCGAACCTTCGCAATGCCAGCGAGTAAGCGAATAGAAGGCGGACAAATCTTCCTTGCCGCGGATCCACATCTCGAAGGGCGGCATCGACATGCAGCCTTCCTCGTGGAACAACGCGACGAGCGCAGCAATATCGAATTGCTCGAAGGCCTCCACATACCGGGACAGCAGCTGCTGCTCCGGTTGAACGTCCATGCTGCTGAGCTCATCCGAGCGAAGTTGCGCCCGGTCCATCGTCTCTCGGGCTCTTTGCAAGGCGCTGTTCACCGCTGCCGGCGACATCGCCAACGTTTCCGCGATCTGCTTGGAGGACCATTCAAATACATCCTTCAAAATGAGTACCGCGCGCTGCCGCGGAGGCAAGGTCTGCAGGAGAGCGATGAAGCACAGTTGAAGGGTATCTCTGCGGACGAGCCGATCCTCCGGATTGCCCCCAAAGTCGGGAGACGGCCAGATCCAGGCAGAGTCCGGCAGCGTGTCGCGCGGCTCGACGATGGCGACGGCCGGATCGAACAGGTCAACGGGAAGCGCGCGGCGTTTGGATTGTCTCAGCTTGTCCAAGCACAGGTTGGAGGCAATCCGATAGACCCAAGTTTTGAACGAGGAATCCTGTCTGAACGTGCTCCAGCTCTGCCAGACCCGAATACTCGTCTCCTGAACGGCATCATCCGCATCGTCCATGGAGCCTAGCATTCGGTAACAGAACGAGGTTAAGCCCGGCTTCAAGCTTGCAAATAATGGTTCGTCAAATGCGGTCTCGTTCATCGCGGCCTCCCTTAACGATCTCCCCGAAGGGCGGTACCTTCATTATATGCAATGAAGCGGACAGCCTCAATAGAATAAATAGGCAGGATTATGGGTTCATTTATCATGGGTCTTCGAGGACTTGGACGGCCATATGTGGGCGATCAACTTCATAAAACTTGCCTGGTCATGGCAAGTTTGGTTTGAATATTGGGGTAAGGGTGCAGTGCCATTAAATGGAGTGCCCCAAATCTTTAATTAGCCGGCTCCATGCCTATGACGGTGGCTTCCCTAGAGGTCACTGCACAAATTATAGTTCAACATCTATACTATGATTTCCTGCACTACATACATAGGAAATTAAACCAGTTTTCCGCAAACTTTATTCAGAAGTCCTTTGAGGCTACACGTTGTAGACAGGGGTAAAACTGGTTCATTTATATTCAACCTTTAACAATTAGAAAATTAAATTTCCATTATTCAATCTAAGCTCCTACGATAGTAGCATGTAGTTTTTAGTTTGAGCCATGAAGCATTAAGAAAACTTTATTTTCACGGTCTAATACTTTATTTTTCAGTCTAATACTCTATTTTCCTTGAACACCAGCTCCACCTGAAACTGTTGGAGACTGTGGAAATGTTCGCGAATTGCTGCTTCAGGGTATTGGGGGCGATCGGCAAATCGTGATCCGAGTCAGTTGTCTGGACTCGGAAGGTTCGGGAAACGCACGAACGTAAGCCCATCTCCGTTACCTCGCCTCTACCTCATCATTGTCGTGGATAATTTTAATTTCCTTCGTGCATTATATGTGAGAAAAAATCAGAAACTTGAATAAATTTATTAATACCCAAATTACATGTTTACAGGTTAATTAAAAACATATATAATACGCTTATACCGTTTTTGGAGGTTAATAAAGATGAAGTTGTCAGCGTGGTTAGTCACAAGGAAACGCGTTGATCGCTAATAATTTTGTATTTCGGAGAGGAGTTTTTTTTATGAAACAAAATATCCAGTATCAAACTGCAACGGTTGAAGGTTTAGACATTTTTTATCGTGAAGCCGGGGAATATGGTTCTCCTGTCGTTTTGCTGCTACACGGTTTCCCCACATCAAGTCACATGTATCGCCAATTGATCCCCGCATTAGCCGACCAGTATCACGTCATCGCACCGGATTATCCGGGGTATGGTTACAGCAGCGCACCGGATCACGACAAGTTTGAATATAGCTTTGAACGTTTCAGTCAGATTATTGAAATGCTCTTGGAAAAGCTAAACATCACTAATTTCTTTGTTTACCTTATGGATTATGGCGCTCCGGTTGGATTCAGAATCGCAGCCCGTCATCCCGAGCGTATCCAGGGCCTGATTATACAGAACGGTAATGCTTATAATGAAGGGCTGAAAGATTTCTGGGATCCGATTAAAGCTTACTGGCATGATCCATCCAATGCGGATAAACGTGAAGCCCTTCGCTGGTTGACCAGCTTCCAGGCAACAAAATGGCAGTATACCAATGGTGTCAAAGATAGCACGCTGATCAGCCCAGACACCTATACATTGGATCAGTCTCTCCTCGACAGACCTAAAAATCAGGAGATTCAGCTTGATATGTTTTTGGATTATGGCACAAACCCTCCACTTTACCCTGCTTGGCAGCAATACTTCCGTGAGTCTCAACCGCCGACCCTTATACTTTGGGGTAAAGGGGATGAAATTTTCCCGGAAAGCGGTGCACATCCTTACCTAAACGATTTGCCCAATGCAGAGATGCACATTTTTGAAGATGCTGGGCATTTCGCGTTGGAGTCCCATGGTCCAGAATTGATAGACTATATCAGGGAATTTCTGAATAAAAATAAATAACATAATAAAATGGTGTTTATTTGTCCCTACTTTTTTGAAAAGAATAGACACCGAAGGAAAGTCATCGGTGTCTATCAAACTGATTGATTTGTTCATTTTCCAACTCAATTTCGTTACGAGCTTTATCGCCTTCTTTGACGAGTAACTTATCGATCACATCCCGTGTTTCCTAGCCTAACGGAATTGTTTATACGGTATCGTGAACCGAATAGGTACTCCTATGAACAGACTCCTTGTGCGCAAGCAACTGGAGTCTTTTTTGTGTCTTGATGCTCCCCTTAAGATGAGGATTCATAGAAGAGGTACAACATTGAATCGATGGAGCGGCCGGCCGAGCTTCAAATTTTTGTTAAGGAATTCCATTCTATTATACGGTTATACGGTTATTATTGAAAAGTTTGTTGCGAAGGTCTTAATTTGAAACTTTCCTCCCGTTAATAAAAAGCAGTCATCTGGGCCGGCTGTCGTCATGTTGTTTATTGAAACTTTTCAAATTCATTTTTCAACCAGTATTGATTTTGGTGATAATAAACTCTGGTCGCGGAACTTTCGCTCTACAACCGACGCAAGCCAGTTTAGTTGGACATACCGAGTTTATCGTGCATATCCCCCCTACTACCTTGGACATGGTACCAACCTTTGCTCGGGAATCCTCATAAAGTTCCTTCAGTTCTACTGGCCCTCTGAGAATACCCTTTTGATGCAAATGATGTGATAATGTCCAGTACGAATCTTTTCCGTTCAAATGTACCTTCTGCAAACTTACGTACTACTACCTTAAAAGTGATAAACTTGTTGTCAATCCATATTAGCCAACCTCATAAAGGTTTAACTTCACACAGCTGAGCGCATCAGCGATCCTTCGGCTTGTGCGTCACTACCCTTTCCAGGCAGCTTGACATGATTACACATTGCGGCGTATATTTAATAATATCCTTAATTAAGGAGGTTATTAATTGGTTGCGAAGGACTCACTCAGCCTCATCTTCGCTGCGCTCGCCGATCCGACACGCCGAAACATCCTGACCAGGTTGTCACAGAGGCCTACGACAGTCGGGGAGATCGCCGAGCCCTTCGAGATTAGCGCACCCGCGATCTCCCAGCACCTCAATGTGCTGGAGCGAGCAGGACTGATCGAACGCACAGCGAACGCACAGTGGCGGACCCTGTCGATACGCACCGAGCCACTCGATGAGGCATCGGCCTGGGTCGAGAAACACCGCCGTGAGTGGAACCAGCGCATCGACGCACTGGAAGAACACCTCAAGACCATGATCAAAAAGGAGGAACAATGAACATGTCCACATCCGCACCGGAGTTCACCATCACCCGCACCCTGAATGTCCGCCGCGAGCTCGTGTGGCTCGCCTGGACCGAGAAGAAGGAACTCGCCGCCTGGTTGCCTTCGACACCTCTGGAGTCCATCTCCTTCGACGTCCGCGAAGGCGGACGCTACCGCTACACAATGGTCAACGCCGAGACCGGCGAGGAGTATCACACCGGAGGTGTGTTCCTCGATGTTGTACCTTTCGAACGGCTCGTCTTCACCTGGGGTTCCCCCGATGATCCCATCGAGAATTCCCCTGTCGTGACCCTAACCTTCACCGCACAGGGCGACCGCACCGAGATGATCTTCCACCTGCGCGGACTGGCCGGTAACCCCGGCGATAAGTACTTTTACGACGGCTGGTCCAATGCGCTGGACGATCTTACGACACACCTGCGCGACCAGAAGCAGTAGACGGCGAGCAAGAATAGAGAAAGGAGCTTTCATGGCTCCTCTCCTCTCAAAGTCGAACAGATCCTCTCCGCAGACGGCTGCTCGCAAGATGCCTACAGCGGCATAGGCCAAGTCCCACCGACCGACTGCGGCGGAGGATGCGACGTCCTCCCCACCACCACGGTCCTCGGTAAGCGCAGCAGATCGAGTGGGAAAACGGCTAGAAAACCCAATTTCACATTTTCCTATACTGTGACTTTTCTTTGTTATCATGAACTGTGACAACGGCGTTGTTTGTTTGAAAAGAGGAATTTGAAGTTCTTGAACAGAACAATTATGAGGTAATAACTTTGTACACATAAGGAGATAAAACTATGGCAAAAAACAAATTACTAAGAATGGACAATGTCGGCATCGTTGTAAACTCCCTTGATGACGCAATCTCTTTCTTCGAGGAGATTGGCTTGAAGCTCGAAGGGCGAGCCACTGTAGAAGGTGAATGGGCTGGTCGCGTAACCGGACTGGGTTCTCAGTGCGTAGAGATTGCTATGATGGTTACCCCAGATGGCCACAGCCGACTTGAACTTTCGCGATTTCTCACCCCACCTACTATATCAGATCACCGGACTGCTCCTGTAAACGCCCTCGGTTATCTACGCGTCATGTTCACCGTTGAAGACATTGACGAATTGGTATCTAGACTCATTAAGCATGGTGCTCAGCTCGTTGGCGAAGTGGTTCAGTACGAGGACTCGTATCGGCTCTGCTACATTCGTGGAACGGAAGGACATTTAATCGGTTTGGCGGAACAACTCGGTAACAAATAAGTAACTGGCGTTCTATAAAGGTCCTCGTTGACTTTGGCATCTGGTGTCCGATCGGGGCGCCGACGATAGCGGCGACGGTCGTTGCCGGCTATCGTCGGCCGTCGTCACCAATGCAGACGTCGTCGGTTAAAGGGGATGTATGTGTCATTGACCCTCTGACACAAACATCCCCTTTAAATCCGTCATCGGCGCTATTGCAACTCCGACGGTCGGATCGATGAAAATAAAAATTTGGGGTTTCAGGTAATACGTAGTCGATCTCGAATCGTAGCAACAAGGTTTGCAATTACCTGGATTCGGCGGCACATATTTCGTCATTGGTAAACGCTGCAGGCCGGCCGTTAATTGCTTTTAGATGCTCAATCTACTCGGTAACAATACCCGAAACGTTCCCCCTATGAATGTCATTTAACACTCTAGCGAACTGCTGCCTCCAAACCTATTTTGGGCGGTTATTCCCTGAGAGGTCACTGCACAAAATATATATAGCGTATCTCCTGAATTTCACTTTAGCGTCGTGGTCAGACGATCACGCGGTAGTGAAGATGAACAACGCCGCTTCGGAAGCGGCGCTCACCGAGCAGCTCGAGCCGCATGCGGAGGTTGTCCGGCAATGCTCGCTTACCTCCACCCAAGACGATCGGATTAAGAAGCAGATGACATTCGTCAATCAGTCCCGCGCTCATCGCCTGCCCAGCAAGCTCGGGGCCGCCAATCGTAATGTCGGCTCCTGAAGACTCCTTCAGGCTCCGGATCGCATCAGGATCGAATTCGCGCTCGATCCTAGTCCTGGCGCTTGAAACCGCCTGAAGCGTCCGGGAATACACGATCTTCTCAGCCGCTCGCCAGATCTGCGCAAATTCCCGCATTACCTCCGGTTGATCACTGGGCTTGGCGCTCGCCGTCTCCCAGTACACCATCGACTCGTACATTCGACGCCCGTATAGGTAGGAGCCAATCGGCCGCTCGAAGTCAGTCCAGAACGCAAACACCTCGTCATCGGAGATCGTCCACTCGATATTGCCGCGCTCGTCCTCAATGTAACCGTCCAATGATACGTTACCAGCGTAGATCAGTTTAGCCATTTCAAGAACGCCCTCCAATGCCTAGGTGCCGAGATCGTCGGAGCGTCCGTCTGCCAGGCGGGACCATTGGGCGGTCGGGCGGCCGTCCAGCCGAAACTGACCACCTTTGGAGTCCCAACGCTGCGGCCAGCCCTCGGGCGAATCCTCCCAGAATTCCTGCCGGCCGTAGACAGTCAGGTCCAGCAGTCCGTACGACGGTGCCATCAGTTCGTTGCCGCGGCCGGTGGTCCAGTAGGTCTCGTAGACCCTGTCACCGTCCCGGAAATAACTGACCAGGATGCCGAAGTGCCGGTCTGAGATCAACCGGTCCACAGCGTCCTGGGGCACTGAGTACCAGGGAACCGTCCAGCCCATGAAGTCGCGATACCGCGAGCTCTCTTCGTACGGCCCCTGACAGAAGGTCGCGTAGCTCACGTCCCGCGAGTTCAGATAGGACAGCTCGTTGATGTGGGTCGTGGAGAAGGTGCAGCCCTCGCACTGCTTGGCGGCGGGCCTGCCGGTGTGCCACATGTGAAAGTAGACGACCAGCTGGCGGCGGCCCTCGAACGTCTCCAGCAGCGTGACCGGGCCATCCGGGCCGATCAGCGGGATGGTCGAGTCCACCTCGACCATCGGCAGCCGCCGTCGGGCTGCCGCAATTGCGTCACCTTCGCGAGTATGCATCTTCTCCCGGATCCGCAGCTCATCCAGTTCGGCCTGCCAGGCGGCCCGGTCGACCACTGTAGGCAGCGCAGAAATGTTGTAATTTTGATTCATATCATTATCCCCTCTCGCTATTGTTTACTTACACACCCATAGTTTATCACGCATAAATACAAAGGATTTCTTCTTGATTGCTCAAAATTCCTTCACGATTTCCGTTTCATCATGCATTGCCAAAACATCCACCATAAAAAAACTGCACCTCCAATGTTAGAACGTGTCTAACAATTGGGATGCAGTTCACTAAATAATGATCATTGGATGACTCTTCAGTTAATGTGTCGCCTGCGCCGTTCGGCACTCATCCACTCAGGAGTCCAGGTTTGCTCTTTGTCATCGATACGTTTGCCTGGTGGAACAATGGCATCAATCGCATCCAACACCTCTGTGCCGAGCCTCATCTGTGCACCGGAAATATAGGCTTTTAATTGCTCTAAAGTGCGTGGTCCCCATAGAGTTGATGTGACGGATGGATGACTTTGGGTAAAAGCTATCGCCATATCCGCAAGTGGAATCCCCGCTTCATTTGCCAGCTGCTGCAACTTTGCAATTATCTTAAACTTATATTCATTTTCAGCTGATTCAGGATCTAATGTATCCACATATCCTTTTAATGTGGCAGCGCGTGAATCGCTTTGCGCGGCCTGACCAGCCGTGTATTTTCCAGTTAGTAAGCCACCGGATAAGGGACTGTACACAAATAGTGAAAGGTCATAATGTTTGGCTATTTCAGCAAGTTCAAATTCCATTCGTCGATTAATAATGGAATATGGTGTTTGCTCACTTACAAATCGCTGAATATGATATTGATCACTAATGGCTTGTGCTTGAACAATTTGCCAACCCAGGTGATTTGAAGTGCCGATATGATGAATTTTCCCTTCCATCACCAAATCGTTCAACGTCATTAGAATTTCCTCATAGGCAACAAATTCAAAAGGAAGATGAAGTTGATAAAGGTCTATATAATCGGTTTGCAAACGTAGTAGACTTTGTTCAACAGCAGTTCGTATCCAACGACGAGATGCACCACTTTGATTTATTTCATTAGTAGCCTCCGCACCGAATTTAGAAGCTAATATGACATTCTGCCGCTTATTCTTAATAGCTTTACCGATTATACGTTCTGATTCCCCCTTTCCGTAAATATTTGATGTATCAATCAAATTAATTCCAAAGTCCAATGCTTCGTCAATAATTTTTATGCTCTCTTCTTCGCTTGCCCTGGATCCAAAACTTGATCCGCCTAACGCAAACGCGCTGACTTTTGTACCAGTCCTTCCAAGATATCGGTATTCCATGGTTTTCCTCCTTTAGTTTATACAGCCCAAAGATAATGAACTTGTGTTGATTAAGGCTGTAGAAGCAATTATAATCAAGCATAACGAGGAGATCAATGAACATAAAAGGCCAAGTGTTGATTAATAGATATAACGTCAAAAGTGTTGATAAATAAATCCAACATTCATGGAGGTAAACAAATGATCGAAAATAGTACGGATATGAGAGTAATCCGCAGTCGTAAGCTAATGGAGAACGCATTGTTGTCTATTTTAGAGAAAGAAGGTATTAAAGGGCTGACAGTTAAAAACCTTTGTGAAAGAGCAGGAATAAATCGTGGCACCTTTTATTTGCATTATAAAGATATTTTTCATCTGATTGAGGAAACGGCGTTTATTCAAGGATTATTGAGTGTATTCGAACCTATCCATATTCAGGAGTTGATGCACCATCCTGATCAACAAGGAGCTTATCCTCCAATCACCAAAGCTTTTCAATACATGCATAAGCATGCCAGCTTTTTTAAAGCACTATTCCATTCGGGAGCTCCAGCAGAATTAAGAGAACGGCTCCAGTATTTAGTAGGCACACGCTTGTATGAAAATCTGAGACGAGATCAATCATCTATGAACAATGAAAGCCGGCTATTTATTGACTATGCCATTGCTTATTTGGGAAATGCACAATTTGGAATTATACAACACTGGTTTATGACGGATCGTGCAATTCCTCCCGAAGATATAGCGAGGATGTTAACCGTATATATACGTAATACTCCATGTCTTGATCATAAAGTTTGAAATCAAGCAAGTGCTCGATTTCACCAAGCCGAAAATCAACATTTGATCGTTCTTTCGTTGTCTAAACCTGAACTGCTCTTAAGATCAGGTTTTTTGAGCTTCTGTGAAATCAGCTAAACTGTTAAACGATTTGATTTTTTCGATATCCGCCTTAATGGCTTCAACCCCTGTTTGTTCAGTTTTTCTCTGTCGGCAGCAAGCTTATAAAATTTAACCATGTTGCCGATCTCGTCATCTGTTTTGTCCCGTCCTTCAGCCGCCAATTTTGCTATATCTGCTGACATCTGCTTATTTGCGCTCCATATTCTTGGCACTGCACAAATCCATGAATCATTAACCTGTCTAAATGACAGGTTTTTTGCTATATATATATAAAGAACTTGATAGAAATAATGAAGATTAACTCGGATAGCCAAGGAATTACAAAGTTTATCTATGCATTAGAAGAAGCTTCCAAATAACGGTGATGGGCTCATTAAAATTTTCTAAGCACTACACTGCATTAGACTGACCCGGAAAACAAATAAGCAGCAGCCCTGGACGAGAAAATAAAGTCCAAGATTGCTGCCGTTTTACTTCAAGTTGTTGTTAAGGAGTTATCGCTCCCCGTATCTTTTCATGTCGGGATCCTCTATAGCGATAACCTCCCTTGCTGCTTCTATGAAAGATAACATGATTGGTGAAAGCCACTTGTCTTTATGCCATAACATCTGTGTATACACGTGCAAATCCGGAATATGCCATGGAAGAGCAACAAGTTCTCCCCGTTCAACTTCGGTTTCCGCTGTTACTTCAGGAAGAAAGGCAATACCGATTCCCGCAATTGCACATTGTTTAATGGCTTCGGCATTTTGAAACTCTAAATACGTAATACTATCAATGCCCTCTTTCTCAAATGCCCGGTCAAACATGGTTCGATAGGTACAGCCCTTTTCATTAGTCAAGAACACTTCTCCGTGAAAATCTTCTAGCTGTAGTACAGTTCGTTTCGCGAGTGGATGGTCTGCAGCGGCGAAAAAGCGGAACGTTTCTTCCAGCAGCGGTTCCACAGCAAGTCCCGTTGAGCGAATGGGTTCGTCCAACATAAAGACGACATCCGCGGTTCCCTCAAAGAGCGTTTGCTTGAGTTGCTGATTGGAAACAGAGCGGAAGATGAGACGCACTCCCGGTTGGCGCGAACGAAATAGGTGAAAGACAGCTGGAAGCCGATAGGCGCAAAGAACCTCGTTGGCACTTATCGTTAGGGTGCCGCTTAGATTTTCATTGTCATGAACGACGCTGCGAGCTTCATCCAATTTGTCCAGAACGCCTTGGATATGAGTTAAAAAGCGTTTACCCGCAGTTGTTAGAACGAGCTGCTTGCCCAATCGGTCAAAGAGACGAACACCAAGTTCATCCTCCAATGCTTTTATTTGCATGGTGACGTTGGAGGGGACGTAGCTCAGCGCTTCCGCAGCCCTGCTGAAATTTAAAGTTGATGCAACCGTTCGGAACGTATTCAGTTGGCGCAATTCCATCATACTATCCCCTTTTGCTTTCAATATTATTGAATACTATATTGAATTCTAATCACTTTTATTGAAAGTACCACAGGCCTATACTAAGCACAAGACATACATTCTAAATGTATGGACTTATTTTGAAGGGAGCAACAATACGATGGATTATGAGATTTTTGATTTGGGTGACGTAACCTTGCAATCCGGAGTGACGTTACCGAGCGCTTTTCTTGCTTATAAGACTTATGGAAGATTGAATGAAAAGAAAGATAATGTTATCGTCTATCCAACTGCTTTTGGCGACCAGCATGTTCAGAATGAATGGTTGATT
This sequence comes from Paenibacillus sp. JT22N12, assembly GCF_056269365.1. NCBI lineage: Bacteria > Bacillati > Bacillota > Bacilli > Caryophanales > Paenibacillaceae > Paenibacillus > Paenibacillus sp. JT22N12. Next base: position 212,016 of record NZ_JBWDNU010000006.1, read on the forward strand.
GGTAAAGGCATGGCACTAGATCCGCAGAAATATTTCATTATCGTTCCAAATCTGCTGGGCAACGGATTATCTTCGTCTCCCAGCAACACGCCTCCCCCATTCGACCGGGCTAATTTTCCGCAGGTAACCATCTATGACAACGTTAAATTACAGCATCGGCTGGTGACCGAAAAATTCGGCATTCAAAAGATCGCTCTCGTAGTTGGATGGTCAATGGGAGGCATTCAATCATTCCAATGGGGAGCAAGTTATCCGGACATGGTGGAACGAATTGCACCTTTCGCCGGAGTTGCAAAAACCTGGCCCCATACGTCTGTGGTCCTGGACGGAATGAAAGCTCCGCTCATGGCTGCAGTTGGCTTCGATTCAAACAAACTAAACCAGTTGACTTCTGCAGATATGCGCGCCGTTGGCCGTGTCTATGCAGGATGGGGCTTATCGCAGGCATTTTATAGAGAGCAGCTTTATCGTGAGCTGGGATATGACTCATTGGCAGATTTTGTGGCTGGCGTCTGGGAAGAAAGCTTTATGAAGATGGATCCGCACAATGTCCTGGCCATGTTATGGACAGGCCAATTTGCAGATATTAGCGCAAACCCCTCCTATAACGGTAATTTCGATGAGGCGCTCAAAAGCATTAAAGCGCTTGCCTGCATCATGCCAGGGAGCACGGATCTCTTCTGCACGGCGGACGATAACGAATACGAGGCTGAGCTTATACCTAATGCTGTTTTTAATCCTATCAAGTCGATCTGGGGCCATTTTGCCGGTCGCGGAATCAACAGTGCCGATAGTAAATTTATTGATGACAACCTAAAACGCTTGTTGGCGATTAGTACAAAAGGATAGATCATCATTCGTATAAAGGGAACAAGTTTTGTCCTCGCTCGGGACAAGAATTTGTTCCCCTTAAATTAAAAAAGCCGCCATATTATTTTGCTGCTGGCAGTCAGCTTGTCAGGGCTTGAGGCTACCGGCAGCTGATAAGCCGTTTGCTTTGGTCCGCGGACACTCGACTTCACAATCCAGCTGAAATATTTTATACATATGTATGTAGCAAGCTATAAGCCTGGAGAAATAATTTTACACTAATTTCTTTCAGTTTTGTTTATTTTAAACGCTCGTAATTGATAGCGTCCTTGTTTCCGTTCAACGCCTCCTTGCATTCGTGTTTTAGCAACCCCAAGTGCCATGTTACTCCATAAGGTCTGCTCTACAAACGGGGACTGTTCATTTGTACACTGGACAATGATTATAACTTCACCATGTTTAGTTTTAGCTGTTCTTATCTTCTTCCGTTTATAGAGGGTTCTTATTACATCGAATACAAAACCAATAGCAAACCCACCTGCCGATCCAATTAGTCCCCAAAACACCGGTCCCCAGTCAAGATTAAATCCTCTAGCTACCCCTATCGTTCCACCCATCATGGCAAGTACGAGCCCAATATCTACTAATGAGGTTCCGTCCATACCGTGTATCGAATCAAACAGTTTTGTATCTATTTGACGGTTATCAAGTGGAACTGCGTAGATATCATCGATTTCATTTTCTTTTAGTTTGCTAATAGCAAGCTCGACATAGTGTGAATGCTGAAATGTAGAGAAGAACTGTATGTCCATTAGATTTTTTCTCCTTTATGCAATACAAAATTTTGAGATTGATGATGTTTTTTCAAAAAGTCCGCTTGTTCCCAATTAAAAAGTTTGACTAATTCAACCGTATTTGAGTAGGAATCATAAATGCCATAGAAATATATCGATGGGAAATAAAGGGACCACTGAACATCTACTATATCTCTCGCTCTCGAAAAGTCCCCTAGTAGACAATAGTGAATGCCTTCAACCAGGTTTGAATTTAGGATTACGATTATGGTCATAATCAGAAGCAAAAAAGCGCCCATGAGTCGATGAATATATAGTTGTCCGAGACTTGGTAATGCCATTGACCAAGCGAAAGCGATCCATGGCTTTTTCTTGTCTAAAAAGTTATTCCCGAAAGGGTTTATCGTGAAAGTCGTGTACTTGGCATTTTCCCTTTTCGCCAACAGATGTATCTTATTTTCATCGATTGCAACTCGGTAGCTGTCCCATATTGCAAATAAATACACTGGAATATAGAGGTATATGTGCTTTTCGTCTAAAACAGCCTTTGCCTGGTCTATTTCGCCGTTAAACGAATACATCATTGCAGTATTAAGATGGGTTAATTGGTTAATGTAAAATTCCCAAAAAAACAAAGCAAAGCCAGTCATAAATTTGTGGACCAAGAAATGGCCAAATCCAGGGAAAGCTACGGACCATAATGCGACTATAAGGGGATTTCGCTGGTGAAGTTGAATTGTACCGAACGCAGTAACGTTGGCTTGATAATACCGATTTCTATATACGTTCCTGAAGTTATTCATTGCTTGCTTCCCCTTTGCCTTTCGATGAGTAAATCCATTGTTATTCTTTCCAAATTTTAAATATCCATCCAATTCAGTTTTTCGAAAACGAACCTTTACTAAAAAAAGCCCGCGATTTCCGCGGACTTCCATCAGATTATGTTCTTATGCGCTTTGGCTTGGTTTCTTGCGTATGCTTTTGAGTTCAAAAGCCTCTTTAGGAATCCCCAGTTCTTGGGCCTTCTTCTTTTTAATCACCATGGCCTGTTGTAAGCTGGTAGCTTGAAATTCAATTGAAGTGCCTGACGGATTCTCAAATGCATAGTAGCTTTTTCTATTCGACATTAACTTAGCGCCTCCCCATCTTATTCTCTGATTTTGCCGTCGATGTTCTTGACCGCAGTTTGCTAAAAATATTATGTCCACGCATCCTGTATATATACACAAATTGGGAATTGCTATATGAACGAGATAGGTTCTTGTCAGTCCTTTCACCGAACACGATTTCAATAAATCAAAAGAGGAGCTGCCCGAAGCAAGCTCCTCCACTATCGTGATCCGTTAGCGCAAAAATTTATTTCAACTGCTGCTTTCATTTAAGCATGAAGAGCGTACGTCCATGTCATGATAGCCGAGGCTACAATAAAAACATGCAATACCATATGTTCTACGTTCGGCCTAGGATTGTTTTTGATACGAGGCAATATGGTGAAGGTCTTTGCAAATATACGTTCATATACTTGTGTCCACGTTTCATTGTTAGGCATTTTATAGACCGCATGACCCGTAAAATAAGGTATCCACCAGCTCAACACAGCGCCTACAACTACAAGTGTCCAGATGGTTGCAGCAACACCGATTAGCATAGGCATTTGGGTAAATATAAGGATGATGGGGACGATCATGATAATGCCGTTCATTAGAGCCTCATTTTTACGCTCTTTGATTGTATAATTGCGAACACCGTTAAAAGGAAAGAAATCAATTCTGGTTGTCAACTGATGATATAGCAACGTAATAACCTGCAGCCATAACATAGTGAAAAACATGTATATTCCTCCTTTGAACTCCAGACTCGTTTGTATTCGATCTTCCCTGCTACTAGCTCTCTTCTTGAAATTGCTGCTTAAAGCCGCTAATGAGACCGTGGATACCCATTTGAAACCAATCATCGTAGTAGCTTTGAGGCGCTGTTGGCGGATTGGGCAAATTGCCGACTTCTGCCAATGCATGACCAATTACAAAAACAGCTATAGATTGGATTACGAAAAGCACCTGCTCTTCACTGGCACTTGATTTTTGCATTGCTATTACCAGTGGTGCAGCGAGCTTGATTCCCACTTCAGCCGATACCGGATGAGTAGCTATCAGTTGCACTACCCCTGGGTGTGCGCACAAAGTTTCTCTGAATCTGATCCCAAATGCATACAACGCCTCCCACCATGATTGTGACTCAGCATCAGGTACTGCCCGGGCGCTTATTGAATCGACGATGTTCTGGATCAGAGCTCCTTTGTTAGGAAAGTGATAATAAAGAGAAGCCGCTTCAATATTTAGTGCTGACCCCAGTTTGCGCATCGTTAACCCTGCAGCTCCATCCTTATCTAGGATTTCGAGTGCGACTTGGATAATGCGCTCCTTATTTAAGCTCTGTTTCAAAGAATCACTCATAGTTGGATTTTATAAACCTCCGATCCTTATTGTTTCCTTACCTAACAAAGTTAGTTTAACTTAGTTAGGTAGGAGTGTCAATATCCATTTTCAAAAAATATCCTACCTGTTCAAGGTCCGGCCACCAGTTTAATACTTACTAAATTGGGGAAATTCAATGCCGTATGGTACACTAGGGGAACTTCCCGAAATAAGATATCCTCCCTCTATGGGGAAAGGTAAACGAAAGAGGAGCTGCCCGAAGCTAGCTCCTCCACTATCGTGATCCGTTAGCTTATATATCTTTATTTGGCGGCTTTCTAGCCTCCAACATTTTTCAAAAAGGGAATCTAATTAACACAAATGTTAATATTATAATTCCTACTCCTGCAGAGCGCAGACCTTGCTTATCATTTTTTGTTAAGATCGTTAAATGATTAGATGATTATCCTTTAAGCAGACTCCCTTTAAGTAGCATGTTTATTGTTCGAATAAAGAGAACGGCCAAAACGATGCTTAACAAAGCCAGAATGACCGCGGAAATGGCGATTAACAGCCAGGAATGCACAAACATCGCATATTTTAAAGCGGCATTGCTGAGAGCAGCCATTGGAAAGCCTACGGCCCACCAGGAAGCGCCAAACGGGATGGATTTTTTAAATACTTTGAAGAATAAGACAATGAACAGGAACAGACCAAAGTAATACAAGATGGAGGCGAACGGATCAATCCGCTGCTCGAAATTCGTATAGCCAAGAAAACCAACCTCAAACGGCGCAATCATAATCATCATGGAGGGCGTTGATCCTGCTGGCAGTGGAGCTTGATGAATCAATCTGGATAAGATCAAGGAAAGGAAAACTAAAGCAACAATTCCTCCGATCGCCAGGGACAACAGGTTAATTTCATGCGCCCATGGGAATGGCATTGTCCCGCCGGTAACAGCGATATTAATGGTCCCTACCACAGGAATCAACAAGGCCGGAACCGCGTTACCTGGCTCATGGTTGCCGCTCAACAAGCGTGTAACGATGACAAAACTAAGCGCTAATGTGGGTACAATTCCGATGATCCAGATCACTTGCCCCAATATCTGACTGTAGGCGCCTATCACGGAGGAAAGCAATAGAATGGAAATCGTGATCGTACCGAAAAAATTCCCTAAAACCGGATGCGCAAATTCATCTTTGACTTTCTGTGGATAAAGAACCCATTTTGAAATATAACCTATGCTTAACGCGACAAATACCAGAACTGCGACAATTCCAATAATATCAGCGATGACGGGGGAAGTGCCGAATAGCGTGCTTGCTTGTCTCCAAGCCAATGACAGACTTGAAATTCCCATAACCGACGCGAATAGATTAACGGGTAAGAATTGAACAGAACTTTTTTGTTTCTGTACGGCAGCCATGGTTTGCATGGATAGTCACCACTTTCTATACAAATTGCCCCAGTTCGGCCAATACCAAACCAAGGCTGATTCGTCATGCTTTATACCTTTATAATTGATGCACATCTATGAATATTAGTATCCATCTTCCGATTCCATTTTATGCCCTCTCCCATATGCTGTAATGAGCAAATGTACCTTTATCGTTCTCCTTTCGATTAACTCAACTTCACCTGATGCCTCATTGTATTAGATTAAAAATTATAGATCAATATCATTTTTTCTATGAAAACGATAGATGTGATCTATGGTTTTTTAAGGAAACAAAAGTTCCGTTTGGATCGCGCTTTCTTTTGAACTGAGTTATGGGTAATTTTGTAAATTGATTTATCGTCGGCAATCGGGATCAACCTCTTGTCATCCGACATATGACTAAATAACGAAACAGCAGAGGTCCAGGACTTTGATGCCAAAGCCTTGGACCTCCGCTGTTTTTATTGTGCTGCTTTATCTCGGTCATTATTGCCAATACGGGCAAATCGGCGCCGAAGCAAGCGTTTAATTACCCAGAATAAACGTCAATCATGATTTCTTCTTCAAATCCGAGCTTGCGGTAAATGCTTTGACCCATGGAGCTTGCCTGCAGAATCGCCTGCTTTGCTCCTGAGGCATGCATATCGCGTAAGGCATGGGCCACGATTGCTCCGCCGATGCCTCTTGAGCGGAATTCTTGAAGAGTCGCAACCGTGTATATCCCCGTAACGTCTCCTTGACTGAAGGTCATTAAGGTACTGACGGGCATGTCGTTTAAATAGCCAAGGTAATAGCGGGTCGATTTCCGTTCTTTGTCATAGGCGAAAATCCGGGTAGCGGCCTCTGCCACGTCATCCGGAAGCTGATATTCGGCAATAAAGACCCGTTTGAATATCTCGAGTTCCTCATCCGTATGAATGGTGCGAATTTGCAATCCCGGTACTTCGGCATTCTTGATCGCCTGGCCTTCAAGGGAAAGCGACATCCCGGACATACTGCCCACGTTGACAAACGCGTTCGCATGCAGCGCTTCGATTACGGCTTCATCCCGGTCATGGGAATAGATGTGCCAGCCGCACTTCATGCCGCGCTTATGGTACGAAGCAGCAATGGATTTCACATCCGCAGCAACGTCAATATCTTTGGAAGCTTGATAATCGAATACGCGGTTGAAAATCGGATACGGAATATCAGTTTCGACCCGGCAGGCGGTAAGAGTGCGTTCAAATTTCATGCGCGGATTATTATTGCTCAAATGTTCAAAAGCCAGAATCATGTTCTCGCGAATGGCTTCATTATAGCTCGCCAATTTCTTCATCCTCCGTTAGTATTCCTGTAGATGGATTAATTCCGTCGTTGATAAAAGAAAAACGCCTTCGTATCATGGGAGTACCCAACGGTTTATAGCTTCGAAACTTGAAGCCATCAAACTTGTGCAAGACTAATATCGTGGTAAACCATGCATGTTATTGTCCCAAATCGGAAAACAATGCAAGTTCTTGTCTCTTTTCTAATGAAAAAGACAAAAACCTGCATTCATAATAAAAAAATTGTTCATGAAGCGGAGTTTAATCGGTCAATATTCTTGCCAAGCCGACAGTTTATTATTATTGTCGGGAGCCTCTTATTCTGTGATTGTGACACCCAACCGGATGGCCGGGATGGCTGATCCCGGATGGTCCTCTCCGTATGTCAGCTGAGGCGCGACGTAGACATCAGGGCTCGTCTGCTTGCCCTTATATATCCCGGGATACAGATCGAGAATGTGGTAACCCGGATCGCCGGAAGCGCCAGTGTGTTTCTTGCTGTCATAGTCGAAATTCATACCAGTAATGCTGGAGAAGCTCTTCAGATCCACGCCCATAGACATTTAATATTTACTTGCTGCTAATGATCCGAGAGACGAAATCGCTCACTACTCTCGTAAATTCCTGAGGGTTCTCGACATGACTCATATGCCCGCCCTCTTCGAAGGTATAGAGCTGCGATCCAGGAATTTTCTCAGCCATTTCCGTTGCCCATCGTGGGCCGCAGTTGAAATCATTCTCTCCGACCAGGATGAGTGTCGGAGCAAGAATCGTATGCAAAGCATCCCTAACATCCCATGTATGCGGCTTCCGATTCGGATCGAAGGTAAAGTTCAGATTGGCTTTCCACTCCTCGACTTCTTCCGGGAGGTTCCAATAATCACCGAAGAATGCGGGTAACAACCGCCGTAAAATGTTTAGGGTCGATTCGCTGTCTTGCGCTGCGCCTGTTATTAAGTCCATCCAAGCCTGTTTCGCATCCTGAGCCTCAGGACGATCCGGCCAGCGCTGAGCATAGAGCTCAATTTGCCGAACCTGCTCCATACCAATATCAGGTCCCATACACGGAGCGCTGCTATAGACGATTAGCCCTCCGAGCTCATCAGGATAATCGAGAGCATATTGAAGTCCGACAAAACCTCCGTGTGAATGTCCCAAGAAGAATGGTCTCCGAGCTCCAATGTGTTCTGCGACTTTATGCGCGTAATAGGCGTACCGCGACATGTTGTAATCTCCGTCTGGCAACATCCCTGAACTCCCCGTGCCTATGGACTCTATATAGACAACGGTCATTGTTTTTTCAAGCAACGGCATACGCATATAATCCCAATGGAAACCGGGACCACCTGCATGAACCAGACAAACCGGCCCTCTGCCGGCTACATAATAGCTTTGTTCCACTCCGTCGATCGAAAGCTTATGCTCGCCAGGTGCTAACGCGCCTCTGGAATCATAAATGGATGAATTGGAGAAAGATTCTCTCATACGCGACTATCCCTTCTTTCTGTGATAAAACGATTTGGTATGACTGGCAACGGGTAATGGCTTGGAAAATTTAAAGACCAGGATAAGTAATATTATATTTTTTTGATACTTGCATTAGTTTCTGTATCGATTCAGGAGTGGGAGGCTCAATGTGCGCTTCCATTCCTTCCACGTAAGGAACGCCCAGTTCCCTTACAAATGAATCAAATCGCGCAGGGTAGGCTGTAATCAGGAAATGAGCTTTTTTTGACCTCACCTTAAAGGTATGTGGAATGCCACGAGGAGCGAAGACATAATCTCTACTTTTAACCAGAAGAGTTTCATTGCCAAGTGTCATTTCTAATTCTCCATCCAACACGTAAACTAATCATCATTTTTTGCTCCTCTTGTTGGAATTTAATTTTAAGTACCTGCGCAGGTATATTAGTTCGATCGTTCTCATATTAATTATTCATTCTGAATCTGTCAACTTATATAACATAAAATTTATAATTCGAGGGTGAGGAAATTTGTGGAAATATCGTTTGCATCTAATTAATAGGCCAATTTCTTACAAACCGCGTCACTTAAATGAATTTGATGTCATATTTGAAAAAACTTATCTCATGCTTTACCTCTCCTTCAACGAAATCACTGTAAAAAACCATCGCCAATGCTTGGCGATGGTTTTTTAACATTTGAAATTTGAATGTTATCACTGGGGCTAGTTAAAAACGTATAAGTGAGTTGATCCGAGGGAAAAACAACAACGGGTTATATTTTTCGGTTAGACCAACCGTTTACCTAAACGAGAACGATTGGTAAAATCTTTGTTTACCATTCGTTCCTGATATGTTATAACAAACTTCAAAGTCATCCTCTAATCGGAGTTGCGGGCGGAGCCCATTTCAACTGCGACTGTTGTCATCATCTCGATATCCCTTCTGCAGCTTCCCATCTTGCGATCTCTTCCCGAACTTGCGGAGCGACTTCCGTTCCCAATAGTTCAATAGCTTTCATAACATCCCCATGCGGCATGGTGCCAATGGGTAAATGCAGGAAAAATCGTGTGAAGCCTAAATGTTTGCTCATGTGAATAATTTTGTTGGCCACCGTTTCGGGATCGCCTACGTAGAGTGCGCCTTCTAAGCTGCGTGAGGCATCAAAGTTTGAACGGCTATATTGTCCCCAACCGCGCTCTTTTCCAAAATAATTAAACGATGCCTGAGTGGGAGGGAAGTACTTCTCGACTGCAAGCGAGGTACTCTCTGCAATGAACCCGAGTGAGTGTACAGCTATTTTTAATTTCGATGCATCATGTCCTGCACGGGCAGCAGCGTTCTTATAGAGCGGCACGAGTGGAGCAAATTGCAAGGGGCTTCCGCCAATAATCGCCAAAACAAGTGGCAGTCCAAGTACCCCTGCTCGTATTACCGAATCCGGATTGCCCCCACTGCCGAGCCATACTGGCAAAGGGTTTTGAACCGGACGCGGATACACACCAAGATTCGTAAAGGCAGGTCGATGCCCTCCTTTCCAGGTTACCTTCTCCGAGTCCCGTAATTTTAATAACAGTTCCAATTTTTCCTCAAAAAGCTCTTCATAGTCATTTAAATCATAACCAAACAATGGGAACGCATCGACCATAGAGCCTCGACCCGCGATAATCTCTGCACGTCCATTTGAAATACCATCGAGCGTGGCAAATTGCTGAAACAAACGTACAGGATCAGCAGCAGAGAGCACGGAAACAGAACTGGTTAAGCGTATCCTTTTAGTCATGGGCGCCGCTGCCGCCAGCACAACAGCAGTAGCGGAATCCGCAAATTCCTTACGATGATGCTCGCCGACCCCGAATACATCCAACCCAACCTGATCGGCAAGGACAATTTCTTCCACAACCTCACGCAAGCGCTGCGCATGACTTATCGTCTCGCCCGTTTGAACATCCGGAGTTGTTTCGACAAACGTATCTACACCTATTTCCATTTTCAAATCCCCCTAAATATAAAGTTAAAGTAAAATCCTTATTTCAATAAGTTCGAGCTTCTCCTCATCCGTCGCAAATGACAAGTTGTCCGAGATTAATGAGCATGCTTGGGCATCCCATGACTGATAAAATAGGCATGTACTCACTCCTCTGACATTTACACTATAATTAGTTATTCTAAAATTATTAATTCTAATAATATATTATAATATTAATCTGTCAACATGAAAAATAAGACACGGACTCCTCCGAAGAAGACATCTGCCCGTTCTTATTAGGGGAGCTTTATCCCATAACGCAAAAAAAGGCCGCAGTTTACGCGGCCAATAATGAGATAATGTTCGTGTCACCCGACACCTAATAAGCGTTCCCCGCTGCACTTGACCACAGTTATAAGAGCTTTAGCATCGCAGCAGAACTTATCCGCCATATAATAGAAATCCGTACTCCAATATCATTATATTCTATGGCTTACTATCGGCTATTCAAGGACCAGCCGGATCGCTTTACAAGGTTTGTTACAAGTTCATCGTCGAAGACAATTCCGAAACCCGGCGTGGCCGGAATATGAATCTCTCCGTTTTCGATTCGATACCCGGATACATCCATTCCTTCAATAGCAATGTCGTCGTATTCCACAAATTCGAAGTTGCGCACGGCGCCTGACAAATGTCCCGACGCGTAAATGCCGTAAGCATTGCCGTAACAATGAGGCGCAGATCGCAAACCATGCGCATCCAGCTTCTCGCCTAATTCCAGCCAATGCGTAAAGCCGGGCCAGATGATATCGTACTGCAGCACATCGACACGGCCGCGGGTCGCCCATTCAACAAGATGCGGTGAAGCAAGCCCTTCCCCATCCGCGATCAGCACATTCTGCCCACGTTGCCGGAGCCATTCCTTCAAGTCCTCGTACAAGGCTTCATCCTCATGGAACGCTTCTTCCAGCCAATACAGATTCACATCCGCCAAAGCCGCCAAGACCTCTTTGGTTAAGTTCAAATTATAGGCATTATTCGCATCGATCATGATTTTGCCTGTGGGACCTGCCACTTCCGAGATCCCCTGTACGATCGCGATATCTCGTTTCGTCCCTTCCCGGAGCGGCATATGGCGTCCGCCTCGGCCAACTTTAATCTTAAAATGGCGATGTCCCTTCGCATATCCTTGCATCGCTTCTTCTTGCATCAACGCGACTGCGGCTCTCTCATCGGACAGATGCAAATCGTCGAAGTACAGAGAGGTATCATAGCAGGGGACAACCAATGGGGCTCCCCTTTCCAAGTGGGCACCCGACACCAGGTCATAAACTGGTTTGCCTTGTCTCTGTCCTAACCAATCGAGCATTGGATATTCCAGTTGCAAACGATACGCTTCGCGCAGTCTGCCCCGGTCGTCGAATAAGTCAAGCAATCGGCAGCCTATTATCTCTTCGGCCCAGTCCGGCGTCATATGAATCGAGCTGCCGTAACCCGTTTGCCCATCGATCGTAATTCTGGCGATATCCACTGTGCAGCTTTTGCCATGAATGCCGATTCTGCCATTGGCCCCTGCGCTTCTGGCTCGTTCGCCCGTTAATTTGGCGAACTCGATCTTTTCCACTTTCCAATCAGCTTGTATACCTGTAATGTCCATAGGATCCTCCATAACCGGCTCGGCGGCTTCGTGTCCTGATTTTATTCGTAAGTAGAATACCATATTATAGAATTATACTGTTAGTAGATAATTCATGCGCCGCCCCACTTCTCGAATAAACGGTTCACCCGCGAACTAATGTCTTGCTCGGCTACGGTCAGTAATCCGTCTTTGCTGAAGACGGGTTTGCCGTCGATGACGACATGGGCAATCGCATTCGGCTGCATGGCATAGACCATATTCGCAAATAATTCGCGTTTTGGCGCCAACGACAAATCCTGAATGTTCAGCGCGGTGAAGTCCGCCGCTTTGCCGGCTTCGATCGAACCGGCCTGCAGCCTTAATATTTCGGCGCCGCTTGCGGTTCCCATCCGGAACACGTCATTCGCGGTGATGCAGGTCCCATCCAACCGGGAAACCTTTTGCAGCAAAGCGCACATCCGCATTTCTTCAAACACGCTGATCCGGTTGTTGCTGCACCCTCCATCCGTCCCCAAGGAAACTTTTACGCCGGATTTCAAGAGGTCAGGGATACGGGTGACACCGTCTGCGAGAAACATATTGCTGGAGGGACAATATGCCAGCGAGCTGCCGCGGCTGCCAATCAACTCGACCTCCGAATCATCCAGCCACACCAAATGAATGGCGATCATCCGTTCATCCAATACGCCTAACGAGTCCAAATAATGAATCGGCCTAAGGCCGTAATCCCTTAACGTCTCCTCGACCTCGAACATTTCTTCCGCGACATGAATATGGAAAGGGGTATCCAGCTCGACCGCCAGACGATGACCGGCCTTAATCATTTCCGGCGAAGCCGCGTGCGGACTGTGCGGCGCCGGATGGACCGTAACCATCGGGTCCCCCTGGTATTTGACGGCAAGAGAACGGGTCCGCTCCACGGCTTCCTCCACCGTCTCCCTGTACGCCGCTGGAGCGCCGCTCCAATCGTACATCGTCCGGGCAAAAACAAGCCGGATACCTACATCCTTCGCAGCCTGAATGACCGCCTCGTCATAGGCCGTGCTGCCGTTATGAACATAGAAGAAGTCGCTGACTGTCGTGACGCCGTACCTGATCATTTCCCCGAAAGCCAGCAGTGCTCCCGTATAGATCGCTTCCTCATCAAGCAGCGGCGTGTACCGGTACAGCGCTTGATCCCTCCATTCCAGAAAAGGTTTATCGATGGCGATGCCGCGCAGCAGGCTTTGAAAAGAATGATTATGCGCATTGACCGTGCCCGGCACGATCGCTTTCCCTTCCCAGCAGACCAGCTCGGCATCAGGAAACGAAGCAGATACCTCTGGCGAAGGCCCAACCTCCATGATGACGCCGTTCTCCTCCACGAGTGCAAAATCTTTCTGAAACGATCCGTTTGCATAGACATAATCCGCTGCATACAGCTTCCGCTTGCTCACGCTAACCCTCCTTAAACATCCAAACTCTCATCCAGCGCCAAAATGGCATGAAGAAGAACGTTGCCCGCCTTCCCGATATCTTCGATCCGGCTCGCCTCTTCCGGACAATGGCTTTTTCCATCCAGGCTGGGGACGAAGAGCATCCCCGAACGGGTAAGCGACGCCATATGCGCCGCGTCGTGTCCAGCCATGCTGCCAAGTGGTGCATGCGCATATCCGAGCTTCTCCGCCTGCAAAGCGCAAGTCCCGGCAACGAGCGGATCCATGGCAACCGGATGCTGGTCGAGCAGCACGCGGCGCTCGATTCGCACTCCTCTGCTGGAGCTAATGAGAGCCGCCTGCATCTCCCATTTATCGATTGCTTCCTGGATGTCGGCTCTCGTTTTCCCGCGGATCTCCATATGAAACTGCACCTTTCCCGGAATAATATTAGGCGCATTCGGTTCGTTCGTGATCTTCCCGACAATCCCTACGATTTCGTCCGATGGATGCGCAAGACATACCCGCTCCAGTGCGAGCATCGCTTCGGCCGCTCCCAGTAAAGCATCGGTCCGTTCCTGCATAAGTGTCGTCCCCGCGTGATTCGGCACGCCAAGGACGGTCACTTCCTCGCGGTATATGCCCGTGATCGCCGTGACAATGCCGACCGGAATGCCGCGGTTCAGCAGTCTCTTCCCCTGCTCGATGTGCACCTCGAGAAAAGCAGCGAACTCTTCCGGCTTCCGGCGCGCCTGCCCATAACGCTCCGGATCCCCGCCCGATTGGCGCAGCGCATCGATCATAAGCCTGCCGGTGTCGTCCCGGACGCCTTCCAAGTCCCGCCTTGTCAGCTTGCCGGCTACCGTCCGGCTGCCGAATGTCGATAGACCGAACGGATTCGGTTCTTCCGCGCTGAAGGAAACGAGCTCGAGCGGATGCCGGGTCCGAATCCCCTGCTCTTTCAGCACAAGCATGAGCTCCAAAGCTAACAGGACACCGAGAGCTCCGTCGTACTTGCCTCCGTTCGGCACCGTATCGACGTGGGAACCGAACGCTATAGCCGGAAGCTTGCTGCGCTTGCCGCGCCGGGCAGCCCAAATATTGGCCGCTTCGTCAACGCGAACGTCCAGGCCGAGAGCAGCCGCTTTCTCTTTTACCCAATCCCGGGCCGCTAAATCCGCAGTCGTAAACGCCGTCCGGTCCAAGCCGCCCTGCCCATTCACGCCGATTCGGCCCATTTCATGAATGGCTTTCTCCAATCTGGCCGCATTGATCGTCAGCTGCTTCATACGTAATTCCTTTGGCCTTGCACAATGACGGGAACACCCTTCTTGATAACCGTCTCCGTCAAATTAACGGCATAATGGTACTGCAAGTATTCGATATTCGAAGCATCGAAAATAACCAGATCCGCCTGCTTTCCGGCCTCGATGCTGCCGATCCGGTCTGCGCGTCCGATCGCATGAGCCGCATTGATCGTGCAGGCAGTCAGCGCTTCGGCAGGCGTCATCCGCATCGTTAAGCAGGCCAGGTTCATCATAAAGGGAAGCGATTCCGTGGGGCTCGAGCCCGGATTCCGGTCGGTCGACAAGGCGACGGGCACACCCGCTTCGATCATTTTCCGGGCATTGGCCGGCTTCGTCATGAGGAAGAAGGCCGTACCGGGCAGAAGCACCGCAATGACGCCTTTCTCTGCCATTGCCCGAATGCCGGCGTCCGACGCCCGCAGCAGATGCTCGGCCGATACGGCTCCTATCTCGGCAGCCAGCTCGGCGCCCCCGTAAGGGACGATCTCATCGGCATGAATTTTCGGCTTCAGCCCCCATTTCAGGCCGGCTTCCAGGATCTTCCTCGATTGTCCGGGAGTGAACACGCCCTCCTCGCAGAAGACGTCGCAGTACTCAGCCAGCCCTTCCTTGGCGACAGCCGGTATCATTTCCTCCGTTACGATTCTGACGAACAAGTCCGGATCCGACTTGTACTCGGGAGGAACCGCATGGGCACCCATGAAGGTCGAGACGAGATCGACGGGATGCTCGCCATGAAGAAAACGGGCCGCCCGCAGCTGCTTCAATTCATCCGCAAGCCGCAGTCCGTAACCGCTCTTCGCCTCGATCGTCGTAACGCCATGGGCAAGGAAGCGGTCAAGCCGCTTGCGGGTCTCTCTGATTAACTGCGCTTCCGATGCGGCGCGGGTTTTGATCGTAGAATCGAGAATACCGCCGCCCGCTTGAAGGATTTCCATATAGGTGGCGCCGCGAATGCGAAGCGTCAGCTCATGCTCCCGCGACCCGGCGAACACCACATGCGTATGCGGGTCGATCAGACCCGGGGTGACGGTCTTTCCTTCCGCCGTAATAACGTTGACGTCTTCGCCTCCATGGTGCGAGACATACTCCGCCGCCTCTTGGTCGGTTCCGACGAAGACAATGCGTTCGCCATCCATGACGACACCGCCGTTCTCAATGATGTTCAGCTTCTCCATCTCTATTCCAATCTTTGGCGCTTGGCTGCCCCCGCTTACGGTTGCGACTTGCGCCGCGTTCTTGATATAAAGCATAGGGCAGCGTCACTCCTCTCCGGTCACCTGTCTGCCCGCCATCGGCATCCGAATCCCCATCTTCTTGGCGTTATCGATCGCAAGATCATAGCCGGCATCCGCATGGCGAACGATGCCCATGCCCGGATCGGTCGTCAAGACGCGCTCCAATCGCTCCTCCGCCTCCTTCGTTCCGTCCGCGACGATCACCATGCCGGCATGAATGGAATAACCCATGCCTACGCCGCCGCCGTGATGCAGCGATACCCAGCTTGCCCCGGCCGCCGTATTGAGGAGCGCGTTCAGGATCGGCCAATCCGCGACCGCATCGCTGCCGTCGCGCATCGCCTCCGTTTCGCGATTCGGCGATGCGACGGAGCCCGCGTCAAGATGGTCGCGCCCGATCACGATCGGAGCCGACAGCTCCCCGGAAGCGACCATATCGTTAATGATGCGGCCGAACAACGCCCGCTCGCCGTAGCCGAGCCAGCAGATCCGGGACGGCAGGCCCTGGAAGGCGATTTTGGCCTGCGCCATTCGGATCCATTTGCATAAATGTTCACGGTGGGCGAACGTCTTCAAGATAACTTCATCTGTTTTGTAAATGTCCTCGGGATCGCCGGATAACGCCGCCCAGCGGAATGGACCCCTCCCCTCGCAAAACTGCGGACGGATGTAAGCAGGGACAAAACCCGGATAAGCAAAGGCGTCTTCCACGCCTTCATCGTAAGCAACCTGGCGAATATTATTGCCGTAGTCGAAGGCGATGGCGCCGAGCCGCTTCATCTCGAGCATTGCTATTACATGCGCCGCTATGCTTTCTTTGGCCCTCCGGACATAAATCGCCGGAGCTTCCGCGCGCTGCTTGCTGCCCTCCTCCAACGATAAGCCCTGAGGCAGATATCCGTTCAGCGGATCATGGGCCGAGGTTTGATCCGTTATAATATCCGGAATGAAGCCGCGGCGGAGCATTTCCGGCAGTACCTCTGCCGCATTGCCGACCAAACCGATGGATAACGCACGCCCCTCCTTCCGAGCCTCGACCGCAAGCGAGATCGCGTCATCCAGGTCTTCCAGCATGCAATCGCAATAACGCGAATGAAGCCGCTTCTCGATTCGAGTCTTGTCGACGTCGATCCCGATCAGCACGCCCTCGTTCATGGTGACGGCTAACGGCTGCGCCCCTCCCATTCCGCCGAGGCCGGCCGTTACGGTAATCGTCCCTTTCAAAGTGCCGCCGAAGTGCTGCCTTGCGCATTCCGCGAACGTCTCATAGGTACCCTGAACGATGCCCTGGCTGCCGATATATATCCAGCTGCCTGCCGTCATCTGGCCGTACATCATAAGCCCCTTCCGGTCCAGCTCGTGAAAAGTATCCCAGTTCGCCCATGCCGGCACCAGGTTCGAGTTGGCGAGCAGCACGCGCGGCGCGTCCCGGTGGGTCCGGAAGACCGCGACCGGCTTACCGGATTGCACCAGCATCGTCTCGTTGTCCTCCAGCTGCTTCAGCGTATCGACGATGGCATCGAAGCTCTCCCAATTCCTCGCGGCTTTGCCAATTCCCCCGTACACGACCAGCTTGCCCGGATATTCCGCCACCTCCGGATCCAGATTGTTCATCAGCATGCGCAGCGCCGCTTCCTGGACCCAGCCCTTCGTATTCAGCCCAGCGCCGCGCGGCGCGCGAGCGACTCGTTCCTTCATAGCGTCAAACCTCCAATCCAATTTATACAATCGGGACGACCGACGCGATGGCTTCCCGCACATTCGTCTTTCTCATCCATTCCGCCATGACGCGAATATCGCCTGACAATACGCGGTCTTCATCCATGAAGCTCACATGCTCGCGGCACCGGTCATACATCCATTTCGATCCCTTTCCCAGTTTTTCCGGACCGCGAAAATCGGCAGCTTGTGCTGCGCACAAAAGCTCGATAGCAATCACCGAATAGGCGTTCAGCACAATCTGGCTCGCTTTGCGGGCCGCGATCGTCCCCATGCTGACGTGATCCTCCTGATTCCCCGACGAGGGGATCGAGTCTACGCTGGCCGGATGCGCAAGCGACTTATTCTCAGACACAACCGCGGCCGCCGTATATTGGGCAATCATAAAGCCGGACTGGACGCCCCCGTCCTTCGCCAGGAAAGGAGGAAGCTTCTCATTCAAAGACGGATTGACGAGTCTTTCGGTACGTCGCTCCGAGATGCTGGCGAGCTCGGAAGCACTGATGGCAAGATGATCCATCGCTAAGGCGATCGGTTGACCGTGGAAATTGCCTCCGGAAATGACACGATCCTCAGCAGCGAAGATGAGCGGATTGTCTGTTGCCGCATTCATTTCGATTTCCAGCTTCTCCTGGATATATCGCAGCGCATCCCGGCTGGCTCCATGAACCTGCGGCGCACAGCGGATCGAATAAGCGTCCTGCACGCGCAGCTTTCCCTGATCCGTCATCAACCGGCTCCCCTGCGTCAAACGCCGGATATTTGCGGCGGATTGTCCCTGCCCCGGATGCGGACGAAGTGCGTGGGTAAGCGGTTCGAAGGCATCGCGAATGCCGCGAAGCACCTCTGCCGTTAACGCAGCCGCACAATCCGCCCATCGGGCTAAATTGACGGCATCATAGCAAGCAAGCGCTCCAATCCCCGTCATCACCTGCGTCCCGTTAATCAAGGCGAGACCTTCCTTGGCCTCCAGCGCGATAGGCTGTAAGCCGGCTTTGGCCACCGCTTCGCTGCCGGGCAGCCGATCGCCGAGAAAGCAGGCTTCTCCTTCGCCAACCAGCACGAGTGCCAGATGCGACAACGGCGCTAAGTCCCCGCTTGCCCCAAGCGAGCCTTGCTCCGGGATGACCGGCGTCACTCCTGCATTCAACATATCAACCAGCAGTTGAACAACTCCCGGCCGGATGCCGGAATAGCCCAGCGCTAAAGCATTTACGCGCAGCAGCATGGTCGCTCTTACCGCTTCCTCTGTCAGCGGCGGTCCAATCCCGCAGGCATGGCTTCGAATGAGATTCAGCTGCATGCGTTTCGTGTCTTCGGCCGAAATATAAGTATCGCTGAATTTGCCAAAACCGGTCGTCAGCCCATACACCACCCGCTTCTCCCGAAGCAGCTTCTCGACGTACGCCCGGCTAATCGCCATTTGATCGAGGCAGCTTTGACTAATTTGCACCCGCTCCCTATAGCGGGCTACCCGGACCACCTGCTCAATCGTCATCGTTCCGCCGTCAATGAGCACCGTATTTTCGTCCATTGGCAACATGCTGGCACCTGCCTTTAAGCCCAAGTAAGTGTGAATCTTACACATTCTTAGAATTTAAAAAAAAGCCAATACCCGGGTTGAGGTATCGGCTTCCAGTACCCAGACACGATATGGCTGTTGGCATGTCGATTAGGGCGTTTATACATTCACGCATTCCTATCATTGTTAAAAATATATGTAGCGAATGCAACCTTAAAACCTGAAATAAGAAAACTTTTTATTTCATCGCCTGGATATGCCCTGGCCTCAAGAAAAAAAATACCCGGAGGTGTCCTTTTTCTCAACAAATTACTGTTGGTAAGCCATTCCCAAAACTTGAATTCATTTGGGCAGGATGTCCGTTTATTCACTCTATGGCCGGTCTGGCTTAACGTAAGAAGTTAATAAATTAATAAAAACCTTCCCGCGGCAACGGCACAGGTATCAGTAAACCGGCGCAGCCAGAAGAAGGGTTTATCATCTAGAGAAAAGGATTCCTGACCAATTCAGATGCAGATTCCACCCCTGCTGACTTCTCAATGGCCGGCGCTGTGGAATGATCGTCCTCTTCCTGCAGTACAATCGTGAATTTCCCCGATCCGGGAATGAAGATTTGACATACCGAATTCGCTTTATTCATGGCTGACAATTGTTTCATTAGATCTCTTGCCGTTCGAATTTCTTTCATAAAGAATCACCATCCATTATAAGATCATGACCAGTGTTCCATAGCTTTATCTGGAGCAATAACGCATTCTAAGGAAATACGCCTACAGCAAATGGACGGGCACCCACGGGAATGGTAACGATCACCGTGTTGGTCAGGCCATCGATAACGGAAACGGTATTATCATTCTGATTCGTGACATAAATACGATTGGTTAACGGATTGACTCCTGCTCCATTTGGATTATTCCCGACCGGCACGGTGGCAATCACCGTATTGGTTAACCCGGCAATGACAGAAACATTATTAGTGTTGCGGTTTGGTACGTAGATCGCGTTCGTAGATGTATTAACTCCTACTTGGGCCGGAGTCGTCCCGACAGGAACGGTAGCCGTTACCGCATTCGTTGCTCCATCAATGACGGAAACCGTATTACTGGTGAAATTTGATACATAAATACGGTTAGTAACGGGATTGACCCCTACCTGGAATGGATTAACCTGAACTGGAATAGAAGCAATCACCGTGTTGGTTTCGCCATCTATTACAGAAACGGTATCAGAATTGAAATTGGCTACATAAATCAGGTTAGTTACTGGATTGGCGCCTACTCCTGTTGCTAAATTGAGACCCGGAATAATAATGGTTGCAATGACAGTGCTGGTCAATCCGCTAATCACGGTAACATCTTCCGTTGCGTCCAATGAATTAAAATTGGCCGTATAAATGGCATTGGTCGCAGTATTGACTGCTGCGGCCCCTGCTTCATCCCCTACTGGAACGGTAGTAATCACGGTGTTGGATAATCCATCAATGACGGTAACAGTATCGCTCACCCTACTTGCAACATAAACCCGCCCGGTTAATGGATTGACGTCAACTCCCGCTGGATTAATGCCAACTGAAATAGTAGCGATCACTGTATTAGATTGACCATCTATCACGGAAACATCGTTACTATTGAAGTTGGCTATATAGATGCGATTGACTGATAACAAACCGGAAGGCCCTGTTGCTCCAGTAGGTCCATCCGGCCCAGTCGCTCCTTGCGGTCCTGCCGGACCCTGTGGTCCAGCTAACCCTGCAGTTCCCTGTGGGCCATTCAGACCGGCTGATCCCTGTGGCCCAATCGGACCCTGCGGTCCAATTGCTCCCTCTGACCCCGGCGGGCCGATCGGCCCTTGCCGCCCCACCGAACCCAATCTTCCTTTACATAGTACTCGTTTACGTTTTCTGTTTGAGGTCTCGCCTTTTTTAAAGTCCTTTTTTCTCTTCTTGGCGCGAATGACTGCAGTTTTCCCTCTGCAGCCCTGTTTTCGACGGATCTTGCAAGAAGCCAAATCGCACACCTCCAGGATAGATGTGCTGTATACTATGTCACTGGTTTATTTGCGGGATGGGCTGTTGATAGGCTTTAATCTATTTTGTTGAAAAATGGGTTGAAAACTCGGATGGAATACTAGATCAATCTCCCATATACAAAGACCTATTTTCAGTAAAAAATAGATAGTTGTTTAGCTGTGTGAGACAAATGTCCATGCCTTTAATAGATAAATGGAGTAGTATACAACAAACTATGTGGAGGTGTTCGAATTGGGTTGTCCTCAACTTAAACGAAAAAAGGGCTGCAAAAAGAAAACAGTTATTGTTCGCCCTGCTAAGAAAAAAAACCGTTTGAAGAAAAATTGTTGCTGCAAGAAAATTGTTGTCAGAGAACAAGTTGTACAGGTGAATATTCCTTCAGGGGCTTTAGGTGCTGCCGGTGCTGTTGGCACAGCAGGAACTGTCGGTACTGCCGGAAGTGTCGGTGCTGCAGGAACTGTCGGTTCTGTAGGTACAGCAGGAACTGTCGGTTCTGTAGGTACAGCGGGTAATGTAGGTACTGCAGGTGCCGTGGGTGCCGCAGGTGCCGTTGGACCAACAGGACCAGCTGGAGGAGTATTAGGCTTTGCAGATTTTTTTGCATTGATGCCTCCCGATAATGCAGCGACAGTTGCACCTGGCACAGACGTAAGTTTTCCTCAAAATGGACCTATTAGCGGGACAGCTATTACCCGAGCGAGTGGCAGTACATTTAATCTGTCTGCCATTGGCACTTATCAGGTCTTGTTTGAAGTAAGTGTGACTGAGGCAGGCCAACTGATTTTAACTCTTGATGGCGCTGACCTGGCCTATACGGTGGTCGGGCGAGCCACAGGTGCTTCTCAGATCGTAGGAATGGCTCTTGTGCAAACGACAGTCATCAATTCAATACTCACTGTACGAAATCCTGCAGGCAATGCCTCGGCACTAACCATTACACCTGTCGCCGGAGGAACAAGGCCTGTTTCAGCACATCTTATTATCACGCGAATTGCTTAGAGAGGCTCTAATGTAATGTAAACCATCGTGTTTGCCTTTTGCACGAACGGTGCCCGTTCATATATGGAGGTCAGCCAGTTTTCGGGTTGACCTCTTTTGTAAATAAGAGCAAGAAGAACATCTTCAACAGTTACAATAAATATTTTAATTCGGATATAATTGCATCTATTGATGAATATTTTGGCTGGTAGCCAATAATATCCGATTTTTTGTTAAGTGAATAGTAGTTTGATTTCAAACCTGTGACTGATGTTATTACCGTTTCATTTTCGATATTAACCCTTAATCCATAGTTTTTTTTGAAAAATTCAAGCATCTGGAACTTACTTATTGGTTCTAAACTAAACACATCAAAAACATCATTAATACTCCGAATATAAATGCATCTTTCAATGAATTGAATTAAATCTTCGGGATGCATGTAGTCTCTTACCATGTTATTACTACCTGTAATAAACTCTTTATTTAGTTTTAGACTATTAACAATATCACTTAGAAAATAAGGCATTTTCAAATCAATATATCTGCTAAAAAAACCAAATACTCTTAAATCTACGATATTGAATTTAGAAAATGACCGATGCTTTGCTTCCGTATTAATTTTTGATATTGTATAGTAATCCGTTGAAGAAATGTTATTGATATTGATAGCTGCCGTTTTATTTTGATCTGCTGGTGTATTGAAATTGGAACCATATGCAATGCCACTGCTAAAATTGATATACAATGTTTTGGGGCTATTCTCTATATACTTTAATGCTAAATTATCGAATTCCTCAGTCAATTTAAAAATGCCTCCACCCACTTTTTTCAATTTTGCAGGATCGCCAATTCCCACACAATTAATGATTGCGTCGTAGCTCAGTTCCATAAATGAATCAAAAGAATGGATAATTATACTAATTCTGGTAGCGATCTCAGCTTTAATGAATGAATTTAACAGTTCCTGATTCCTAGCGAAAAGAAATAAGTCGTAATTCGCATTTTTGGATAAACCAACTATGATGTTTTTTGCAATATGTCCTGTTGCCCCTAAAATGGCAATTTTAATTTTATCCATAGGTTCTCCTTTAACAAACAATATCTTATCTTAATTGTGAAAGACTCACAGCTACTTCTAAAATGATATCTTCTTGGCCAGCGACTACTTTTCTTTTGCCCAATTCAAAATAAATATCTTTAGGATCCAGATTGTATTGCTTTGCTATTCTCTCTACGGGTTTTGCAAATCCCGAAAAAACCCCCGCCATTCCGCTAACAATGCTTGACGAACTAATAGATGGAATTTTAATAAAGTTTTCCTCTGCAACATCAGAAGCATCCAATAGTTTGTATAAGTCAATTCCAGTTTCATAACCCATTTGTTGCAATACGGCAATTAAAACTTCTAACTGCGCATTTCCTGCCCCTGCTCCGAACCCTTTCATCGTACCGTCTAATATCGATGCGCCTTCTTCGATTG
This sequence comes from Paenibacillus sp. JT22N12, assembly GCF_056269365.1. Classification (NCBI taxonomy): domain Bacteria; kingdom Bacillati; phylum Bacillota; class Bacilli; order Caryophanales; family Paenibacillaceae; genus Paenibacillus; species Paenibacillus sp. JT22N12. Next base: position 235,547 of record NZ_JBWDNU010000006.1, read on the forward strand.
CGGTAACGGAATTTGCTATTGCCATTCCCAAATTATTATGAGCATGAAATCCGACAGGAATATCTAAACTGTTTACTAATGCTTTAATTTTCTCTTTTACATTCTCAGGCAAATAGGCCCCTGCAGAATCCATTATGATAATTCCCTGGGCTCCATAGCTCAACATTTTCTTCGCTTCATCAATTAATATTGAAGCTGGTGCCATATGCGACATCATTAGAACGCCGTAGACTTCTCTATCTCTTTTACGACAGTACTCTATATGCCTCTTCGTAACATCTGCTTCTGTACAATGTGATGCAACTCGTATGACATCTACTCCAATATCTATAGCACTATTTAAATCTCTGTTAATAGTGGCAAAGCCAGGGATTACATGAATGCCTAACTTCGTTTTTTTCAAATTTACTCTGCAGATTTCTAACATTTGTTTATCGGAAACCAAACTCTCGCCTAATTGTAATGACGAAGCTCCAAGTCCGTTACCATGCCCGACTTCTACGATTGGAATAGACGCTTCTTCTGCCATCTTCGTATATGCGCTAATTTGCTCTATTGTTAATCGATGATGAATCGCATGGGATCCATCTCTTAAGGTGGGGTCGCTTATTAAAATATGCCTCATACCTTATACACCCGCATTAACGATTTTTTAGCGTATTCTTCTGCGATGGCAATAGCAGCGCAATTGATAATATCTAAATTACCGGCATAAGTAGGTAAATGATCACCTAAGCCCTGTACTTTTATCATGACGACGACTCTACCGTTTTCAATTGTAGGGGGAACAATCAATTGATATCCGGGTACAATTCTTTGGATGGAGGTTATAATTTCGTTCACCGATGCCAACAAAGCTTCCATATCGGGATTATCGACTAACGCGAATAGGGTTGTTTGCATATCTATACACGGATTTGCCGGATTTAAAATGAGTATCGTCTTTGCTCTATGACAACCTGAGAAACGCATGATAGCCTCTTCTGTAGTCTCAATATATTCATCAAGGTTTATTCTTGTTGCGGGTCCAGCACTTTTGGAAGAGATACTCGATACCACTTCAATATAATCTACTACCTTTTGTGACTTACCGATTGCATATGCAATTGGTAAAGATACTTGTCCGCCACATGTAATCATATTCACATTGTCTAAATCTAAACACGCTTGCAAATTTATTGCTGGTACACACATCTCTCCAAGATTGGACGGAGTCATATCTATTGTGAATTTCCCCAATCTCTTCAGTATTGGAGCATGATCCAAATGATTTAATGCCGAAGTCGCGTCGACGACAATATCGCATAAGGAAGGATTCATAATAATGGAATTGATGCCTTCATCATATATGGGTATCCCTAAACTTTTTGCTTTTAGCATTCCTGGAGAATTCGCATTTCTCCCTATAAACATTGTGCATTCAAGATAGGGGGATCTCATTATTTTTATAAGCAAATCTGTGCCTATATTGCCACTTCCGAGTATGGCCACTTTTAATTTATTCATATTTATCTCTCCAATAATTCGGATATAAATATAATCCCCAAAAAAACGCAAGGTGCATTTCGGGAGAAATAAAAAACATTAAGAAACAGAATTTGAATGATATTCCTCTCTAGATATAAAAGGAAACATATCATCGTAAGGCATTGAAATCATTGTTCCGTCCTCTAATTTTTTAGATGAAACTCTTGGTATTAATAATTGATCGGGTGGTGTAATTACCTCACAAATCAATGATCCCTTATAAGCAAATAGTTCATCTAATTTCAAGTCCAATTCATCGAGGTTAGATATTTTCATATAACCCAGTCCAAATGTATCAGCTACCTTGTCAAATGGCGCAAAACTAACACCGGTTGAAGGGCTCTCCCCAATAAGTCTTCCATCCATAAAATTATTTTGAGTATGCCGCATCAACAAATAGCCATTATTACTGAATAAAACAAACTTGATCGGCAGCTTGTAATGATTTATGGTTTGTAACTCTTGAAGATTCATCTGGAAAGAACCATCTCCAGTTATGCAATAAACTTCTTGATGTTTCAAAGCTACCGATACACCTACTGCCCCAGGAGAATACCCCATAGTCGATAATCCACCAGTTATTATGTGTCTTTGCCCAAATTTGACCTTGAAAGCTTGAGCATGAACATGGAAGCATGAACCTGTATCGACTAAAAACACATGATTAGACGATGCTTTTTCTGAGAATTTGGAAATAAAACGATATGAGTTAATGCCCTTGCTATCATCGTCATACTCAGCAAGGTCAACTGGATAATTATTTTTCCATTTTTGTGTTTGGTCTATCCATGTTATTCTGCCTGCCACAAAATCAGGTAATGCCTCCGATATTTTCTCGAAAAATTCACCAGCATCTCCATGAATGGATAAATCAGCAGAAACCGAAGGTTTATTTATTTCTTTCTCATCAATATCAACATAAATTTTATAGGCTTTTCTCGCAAAATCTTGAAAATCATAACCTACCAAGCCTATGCCAAGCCTACAACCAACCGTTATAAGCAGATCACAATTTTGTATCGTAAAATTAGCCGCACGGTCCCCATATGTGCCTGGTCTTCCAACAAACAAAGAATGGTTATGGTCTATTAAATCCATACCTAATCTCGAGGTTAATACAGGAATTTTTGCTTTTTGGACAAAATCATGAAACTTGTCAATGGCATTTGATAATCTCACACCTGCACCAACCAATATACATGGTCTTTCACTCGATAATATTGCTTCCTTGACTTGTTTAAGTTGTTGTTCTGTAATATGTGTCGTTATACTCAGCTCTGGGGTATACCCTTCAAATTCATCAGGATCAAATAAAGCCCCCTGAATGTCCACTGGAACTTCAAGATATACAGGTCCAACCCTATTAGACTTGGCCAATTGTATACATTTCTCAACTTCATTTTTCACTTTCGAAATATCATCAAGCATAACGGCATATTTCGTTATATAAGAGAACATAGGCAGAGAGTCAAATCCTTGCAATGGAAATTGTCGTGGGCCCTTGATTTTAGCTAGTGAGACCTTCGAATTTCCTGCCACAATAATCATGGGGGATGAGTCAATATAAGCACCAGCAACTCCGGTTATTGAGTTTAAAGCACCAGGACCCGCAGTAACATAAGCGACTCCTAGTCGATTTGTAAATCTTCCGTATGCTTCTGCCGCCATTGCCGCTGCTTGCTCATGATGACAGGAAATATATGTCTGATCTTTGTGTTGATAAAGAGCATCCGTTAGATGCATGATCATTCCACCAGTCACAAGAAAAACTTGTTCTCCACCAGCTTCGTATAATGCATTCGTAATAAAATCAGCAACTCGCATCCTCATAATGCCCATGCCCCTCCTTAACTTAAGTTTTTTTATATTCATTAATTTGTCTCAAAGTTACAGCATGTGCCTCAATCGGTTTTCAACAATTATATTAGTCCACTCAATAATTTCATAGAAGAAGCGCAGCCCTAAAGCCAAGCAGCTGTTTTACCAGTTCGGGTAATCTCATGATTTCACCCCGTACCTGCAGCGCTTTGTCCTAATTATCTTATTAAGGAAGCAACTCAGATATGATTCTATAATGGGAATCAATAAATATTTCGTGTTTTTATCTCATCCGAGTACAAAAGGAACACGATATCATTTGTTTTAGTGAAAAATTTGAAAAAACGAAGATAACAAAAGCAGGTCAATTATGGTGACATCTGCCATAATGAACCTGCTCTTCCTCAATGTGATTTTCAATTGATCAGCGTTGTTGTAAGCAAGTTTTGGGAGTAATTGTACATTAACAAATTGGTTTAAGAAAGTTTTTCAATGTGAATTGTGGCAGTTGTTCCAGCGGCGGAAGGGGTTATAACAAGATCTGTTACTACGACTTGTAGGCTCCCGGTGACTATAACTTGGAATAATGCGGTTCCTACAATTGGTAATCCGCCTAGACCTAATACAAATAAATTATTACTAGGATCAGGGACTGCAGTACCACTAAACGTTATATTTAAAGTACCCAAATCGCTTGGAACTGCTGTATTAACTATAAATGTTACTCTATAGAAACCTGTTTGGTTAATGCTGAAAGTAGTCGAGTTTAACTGTGTGATAGCCGTGCCGAATTGAGCGCCGGCCGTATCAAATGCAACTGGAGAACCCACTCCAATAGTTTCAGTAGAACTCGATGTAGCACTGAGGGCTGCAGCTAACCCGACGCCGGTTGGGCCTGTTGCACCCGTTGGTCCTGTCGCTCCTGTTTCTCCAGTTGTCCCTGTTGGGCCGGTTGGGCCTGTGGCTCCTGTTGCGCCGTTAGCTCCTGTTGGGCCGGTCGGACCGGTTGGGCCTGTGGCTCCTGTTGCTCCCGTAGCTCCTGTTGGTCCGGTCGGACCTGTTGGTCCTGTGGCTCCTGTTGGTCCCGTTGGTCCTGTGGCTCCTGTTGGTCCCGTTGGTCCGGTTGGTCCTGTGGAACCTGTAGGTCCTGTAGCTCCTGTTGGACCAGTTGGTCCTGTGGGTCCTGTAGCTCCCGTTGGGCCGGTAGCTCCTGTTGCGCCCGTAGCTCCGGTTGGTCCGGTTGGGCCGGTTGGACCTGTAGCTCCTGTTGCTCCAGTGGCTCCTGTTGGTCCCGTTGAACCTGTAACTCCTGTTGGGCCGGTCGGACCGGTTGGTCCTGTGGCTCCTGTTGCGCCCGTAGCTCCTGTTGGTCCGGTTGGACCGGTTGGTCCGGTTGAGCCAGTGGCTCCTGTTGGGCCGGTTGGACCTGTAGCTCCTGTTGCTCCAGTGGCTCCCGTTGGTCCGGTTGGGCCGGTTGGGCCGGTGGGACCTGTTGGTCCTGTTGCTCCAGTGGCTCCCGTTGGTCCCGTTGGACCGGTTGGGCCTGTTGGTCCCGTTGGACCTGTAGCTCCTGTTGCTCCAGTGGCTCCTGTTGGTCCGGTTGGGCCGGTTGGACCGGTTGGTCCCGTTGGACCTGTAGCTCCTGTTGCTCCAGTGGCTCCAGTGGCTCCTGTTGGTCCGGTTGGGCCGGTTGGTCCGGTGGGACCTGTGGCTCCTGTTGCGCCCGTAGCTCCGGTTGGTCCCGTTGGTCCGGTTGGACCTGTTGCTCCAGTGGCTCCTGTTGGTCCCGTTGGTCCCGTTGGTCCCGTTGGTCCCGTTGGACCGGTTGGACCTGTAGCTCCTGTTGCTCCAGTGGCTCCGGTTGGTCCCGTTGGGCCGGTTGGGCCGGTTGGTCCGGTGGGACCTGTGGCTCCTGTTGCGCCCGTAGCTCCGGTTGGGCCGGTTGGACCTGTGGAACCTGTAGCTCCCGTTGGGCCGGTAGCTCCTGTTGGGCCAGTGGCTCCGGTTGGGCCGGTAACTCCTGTTGGTCCGGTCGGACCGGTTGGTCCTGTGGCTCCAGTCGCTCCAGTCGCTCCCGTTGGGCCGGTTGGACCTGTTGGTCCTGTAGCTCCTGTGGCTCCTGTTGGGCCGGTTGCTCCGGTTGGACCGGTTGGTCCTGTTGCGCCGGTGGCTCCCGTGGAACCTGTAGCTCCTGTTGGTCCGGTTGGTCCTGTAGCTCCTGTTGCGCCGGTAGCTCCAGCCGTAGCTCCTGTCGGACCAGTAACTCCTGTTGCGCCAGTTGCTCCTGTTGGACCCGTTGCTCCTGTTGCGCCGGTAACTCCCGTTGGACCGGTAACTCCTGTTGCGCCAGTGGCTCCTGTTGGTCCGGTAACTCCTGTCGGACCGGTAACTCCTGTCGGACCGGTAACTCCTGTTGGACCAGTGACTCCTGTTGGACCGGTAGCTCCTGTTGCACCAGTGACTCCCGTCGGACCGGTAACTCCTGTTGCACCAGTGACTCCCGTCGGACCGGTAACTCCTGTTGGGCCAGTTGCTCCCGTCGGACCGGTAACTCCTGTTGGGCCAGTTGCTCCCGTCGGACCGGTAACTCCCGTTGCACCATTGACTCCCGTCGGACCGGTAACTCCCGTTGCACCATTGACTCCCGTCGGACCGGTAACTCCTGTTACTCCAGTGGCGCCTGTTGGACCGGTAACTCCTGTTGTACCAGTGCTTCCTGTTGGACCGGTAACTCCTGTTGCACCAGTGCTTCCTGTTGGACCGGTAACTCCTGTTGGGCCAGTGGCTCCTGTTGGACCGGTAACTCCTGTTGGGCCAGTGGCTCCTGTTGCTCCAACTGCACCAGCTGCTCCGACTGCTCCTGTTGCTCCTGTTGCTCCAACTGCACCAGCTGCTCCGACTGCTCCTGTTGCTCCAACTGCACCAGCTGCTCCGACTGCTCCCGTTGCTCCTGTTGCTCCTGTTGCTCCAACTGCACCAGCTGCTCCGACTGCTCCTGTGGCTCCTGTTGCTCCTGTTGGACCCGTAGCTCCTCCTGTGGCTCCTGCTGCTCCTGTTGCTCCCGTCGGGCCGGTTGCGCCGGTTGCGCCGGTTGCGCCGGTTGCTCCACTTGTAACCCCTGTTAGACCCGTAACTCCTCCTGTTGCCCCTGTTGCCCCTGTTGCCCCTGTTGCCCCTGTTGCCCCTGTTGCTCCTGTTGCCCCTGTTGCCCCTGTTGCCCCTGTTGCTCCTGTTGCTCCGGTTGGATCCGTTACGTAGGCAGTTCCCTTTGGACCCGTGGCTCCTGTTGCTCCTGTTGCTCCCATCGAACCTTGTTCGCCTATAGTTCCCTGTTCACCTTTTGGACCTCTCTTATAACTTTCTTTCCAGACACTATTCTTTTTCTTTTTGCATTTACAATGTACTTCATGGCACTCAATGCAATATATACTTGTTTTCTTCTTTTTTTTCTGCTTATGAGAACCCGCAGGTTTTCTTGTGACCGATTTCTTTTTTTTCTGATGTTTGGATTTTGGACGTTTCGGTATTTTGGTTTTATTTGTTTTTCGATTTTTTTTAGATTTCTTTTCTAAGAAAACAGTCACCGCCTGTCACCTCCATACAAATAAAGTATGAGGATAAACGTTGACTGGGATAGACGGATTACTCATAGAAAAAAGAAATATTTGGTTAAAAAAAGCACGGGCTGCTTTTATTCCCAGCCGAATGCTTCGGCTATTCAAAGGGGACCGACCGTAGCTCCATAAAATACGCCATTTGGACGAAGGTATGTTTAACAAACTCAAACATTATCGTCAATTGGCCACTCGCTTCGATAAGGCGGCATGCTTCCATGTGAAACCTTATCCCTCTCTTGTTATTCCGGCTTTTCCTCCATGTTAACTCCAAACATGTTTTGAAAATAATTTCTATTGTAAAGCATGCTTGGATGATTAGGATAATACGACAATGCTTTCTCATTATGCGCATTAGCTTTATCGAACTGTCCTAAACGATCGTAACAAAGACACAACTGCAAGTGCGGTAACCAAGTCGAATGAAAAGGATTAACCAATGACATGTTATTCTTGTCGTACTCCTGATCCAAAGCTGCTGTAAACCAAAATATCGCGGTTTCGTATTGCTTTTCTTCAAGAAAATATCCACCCAGAGCACAGCAAAATTCTGCCCTCGGTCTATCATAGACGAGTGTCCTGCACATCGATTCGACCTGTTTCTCCTTCTGGCCCAGTCGTCCAAAGCAATCGCCTATCCTCATGCATGCTTGTATATTATCTTCAATCCATCCTTGTTTACCGTTCAAAAACTTTTCGTAATACAGAATAGCCTTTCTATATTGAGAATGATCGCGGAGCTCATTGGCAAAATAGTATAAATCCCTTGGCGTGAATTGCTCACCAGCCTGCTCTCTTTTTAAATAAATTTGCAGATTACGGTCTGTATAATCTTTATTTTTACTATGTGTGATGCCCACATCGCTGTTCTGTATATTGCCCCAGACAGCTAGATATTCATGAACCGGGCCAATCCATTGAAAATTGCGGTCCCTGCGAACTAACCGGTTCCTTCGCTGGCTGGCAGACACATTCCCTGACGCGTCGAAAGCGAGGTAATAATTCATAGTCACACTATCGACATCCAAGGCAAGTTTTTTTTTCAGTTTTATGAACAGTTGCTGATCTTTCTCCAGAATACGATCATCAGCATCCAGCCAAAGTATATATTTTTTGGTTGCCTGACTAAAGGCATAGTTTCGAGCTGCCGAGAAATCATCAATCCATTCGAAATCAAAAATTCGGTCTGTGAATTGTGAGGCAATTTCCTTCGTGCGGTCGGTTGATCCTGTATCCACAATCACAATTTCATCTGCAATTCCCTTGACGGATGATAAACAATTAGCCAGTCCATCCTCTTCATTGCGAACAATCATACACAGACTAATGGTAATCATCGTCCAGACTCCCTCTCCCTCTCCCTCTCCCTCTCCCAATTCGTCCGGCATCTGAAACCCTGCTGCCCTTCTGAACAGGTAACGATACTTCGGTTCATCGGTGGTCTCTAAATTCCCAGCTTTCGGTATATTCACACGATCTTTTGTCAGGGAAACTCTATCCTCAGTGCCATCCAACGAAAATTTCAGACTGGCCAACTTTCTAATGATCTCCACATTAAAAACTTCATCTTGCTGCAGCCAAGCGACATACTCTTGCGTTGCTTTATTAAAGGCATACCGGCAGGGACCTTCGGGATCATCCGATCCCGTATAACTGAATACATGAGGGGTATAGTTTTTGGCGATCTCAATCGTCTGATCGTTGGAGCCCAGATCAACAATAATGATTTCCTCTGCATCATTCAGAATGGAAACCAATGATTGCTCTAACGTTTGCTCGGCATTTTTTACAACCATGCAGAAACTAACCATACGCACCGGTTTATAAATCAGCTGATGGATATCATAGCCCCACTTTTCCGAAGCTTCCTGACGATTTTGTTCCAATAGCATAGCGAGATTGAAACCTTCTAGATTATGCATAGTCGCATGACCGAAATGGTGGATAAAAGAGTCATTGACTACCCGCAGCAAGTATCCGCCTTGCAACGCGCGTAAACATAGATCGTCATCTTCATAGTTCCCTAGATCAAACCGTTCATCAAAGCCGCCTATCTCGTCCAGCAGGCTTCGTTTCGCTAATAGACAGAAACCAACCAAACGGCGCACTTCGGTAAAACAGCCTGCATTCTCTTGGCAATGACTTCTTGAGAATTGTTCAAGTCCACTCAAATCGCTATAAGTAACCGGAATGCATTGATGTCCGCTTGAGTAGTTTGTAACGGGACCAACCAACCCGACTCTTTCGTTTTCATACAACACATGCAGCATATTTTCTAACCAGTGCATCGTAACAATCGTGTCGTTATTTAAAAAGAGGATATTTTCCCCTGTTGCCAGCTCCATTCCTTGGTTGCAGCCTTTGGCAAAACCAAGATTCTCTTTGTTCTCATGAACGATAACATCAGATTGCCTTCTTAGGTAAGCAACCGTGTCGTCCGTGGATCCGTTATCAACAACGATAAGTTCATAATCGTTCGTATGCTGTCTAATGCTTTGCAAACACATTTCAGTTAACGGCAGTTGATTATGCGTCAAAATCACAATGCTTGTTGTCATTTGTTCACCTCTATAAAAAATGCCTTGCCACTTTCATGTATTTCACGTCACGTTAAACTGTCACTTGGTTCTGGAAGAGGCTCAATCAGCATCTCAGCCGTTAATTGTTCACGCGTTAGAAAGGGGGACATATCTTCAATAGGTCGATTAACAGCAAGCTTGGGATTCACATTTGTCTGAACTTCCAAATTGATCTCCACAAGAAAGCAGCCCTTTGCTTGCAAAGCCATGTCTATCTTGGCTATTGCTTCTTCATTGGTCTCAACTTTTAAAGCAGGTATGCCAAAAGCAGCCGCTACTTTCACTAAATCAGGGCAACCATAACCTTGAACCGTAGATTGCTGACGACCTTCGAAATATATATCCTGGAATTGTCTCACCATGCCCAAATTATGATTATTCATGACGAAAATCTTGATGGGAAGCTCCAGGTGGGCAATCGTATGAAGCTCCTGTATATTGACCTGTATACCGCCATCGCCTGCAATCACAATGACCTGCTGGCCCGGGGCCATCATAACGGCTCCGATTGCGGCCGGAAGAGCGAATCCCATGGCTCCCATGCCGCCGGCATTCAGGAGTCGTTGACCTTCACGCAAACGAAAGGATTGGCTGGCCCACATTTGATGCTGGCCGACGTCAAGCACAATAATGTCGCCTTCGCTGCTGCGTGAGGATAACAATTCCATAAAACGGTTAGGATCGATATGCTCCGTTTTGGCTGAAGTTCCTCCACTCGGGTATTTACCCTTATAACGTAATATGACTTCCTGCCATGGCACATAGTCCGGGAGAACACGTCCGGACAAGGCCTTATTGATGTCATTCAGGAATTGCCGGACATCGATTTGAATCGTTAAATCTGCACGTACTTTCCCGAGACGTTCAACGTCTTCAACATCCACATGAACCTTCTTGGCGGCTCTGGCAAAGGTATCAGGCCGAGTCCCTGTTTGACGGGTATCCAGTCGTGATCCCAGGATTAGTAAAAAATCGCAGTTGGCTAACGCCAGGTTACTGTAACGATTTCCGTAGGAGCCGATAAGTCCCGTGCTCATGGGATGGTCAGCTGGCAGCGCATCAAGACCCAATAATGAGCTGACAACCGGTATTCGGCTGCTCTCCACCAACTCGCGGAGTTCTTTGGTCGCATTTGCACCTCGAACGCCGCCTCCAACGAGAATCAATGGGCGTTCCGATTGTTCAAGCAGTCGAATCGTCAGATCGATGTCTTCCGCTTCACACGGCTGAACAAAATTGGCATAACCGCGGAATTCTTCACTGTCAAAGAAGCTTTCCAATGTATCTGGCTCAATTTGTGCACGTTGGATATTCATCGGAATATCCAGCAGCACGGGTCCAGGACGGCCATGCTGAGCAATAAACACGGCTTTTTCCAAATAATAGCGGATTTGTTGAGCGTCCGTAATCATTTCGGTAAACTTGACAATCGGTTTCACAATGCTGACAATGTCGGTTTCCTGAAAACCGATTTGTCGGACGGGTTGGTCAAATTTGTATTCATACGTATTCACCTGTCCCGTAATGAACAGACAAGGAACGGAATCGAAATAGCAGCTTCCAATACCTGTCAGCATGTTAAGCGCCCCGGGTCCACTCGTAGCCATGGCAACTCCAAGCTTACCGTTTATCCGACTATATCCCTCAGCAGCGAAAGCAGCGGCTTGTTCGTGATGGACAGAAATGCAGCTCATATCCTTTCTGTCAACGGTGGAGTCAAGTAAATGAACGATAGCTCCGCCAGTCATTTCGAATATATGAGCAATTCCTTGTTTACTTATGAAATCGATCACATAGTCGGACAACTTCACACGAATCCCCTCCACGGCTATTTGTCCTGCTTAACCCTTGCACTCGTATATGCCTCTAATTGCTTTAAACATACAGCCTTCATATCAGCTTGCTGCTGGTAGGCTTGAAACCATTCCACCGTCTTCACCAGCGCCGTTTTCACGTCCCAAACCGGCTGCCAGCCTAGAGCGCGCCTTGCTTTTGAGCTATCTAAACTGAGATTGGCAGCTTCATGGGGATTGCTCCCTTCTGCCAATTCATAGAATTCATCCTCTCCCCAGATTGTTCCGATCGTCTTGACCAACCACTCCACGCTTTTCACGCTCTCGTCCATAGGCCCAAAATTCCACGCATCCCCGAATTCCGTACCATGCTCGACCAACTTTTGAGCTAACAGCAAATAGCCTTGCAGCGGTTCCAGTACATGCTGCCAAGGGCGGGTAGCAACAGGATTGCGTACTTTTAGCTTGCTTCTTGATAATAAAGCCTGCATGCTGTTAGGAACAATTCGATCTTCCGACCAATCGCCTCCGCCAATTACATTACCAGCTCTTGCTGTGGCAACGCTAAGTCCGTGAGTCGCATAATCCTTACGATTAAAAAAGCTGTTTCGAAAAGATGAAGTGACGAGCTCTGAACATGCTTTACTGTTGGAATACGGGTCAAAACCACCCAGCCTGTCGATTTCACGGTAGCCCCAGGTCCATTCCTTATTCTCATAGCATTTGTCTGTTGTAACATTAATGACCGCTTTAATACCTGCTCCATCCGCGATAGACGTTCTAACCGCATCAAGGAGATTAACAGTTCCAAGAACGTTGACCTCAAAGGTTTCTACAGGATTTTGATAAGAATATCGGACAAATGGCTGAGCGGCCATGTGGAAGATAACTTCGGGTTGTGTATCTTGAATGGTTCTCAGCAAAGAGGTTCGATTTCGAATATCGGCTGTAACAGAGTGCATCGTATTATCAAGTCTGCATAATGTATGCAAATTCGGGGTGCTTGCAGGCTCCAATGCATAACCGGTCACGTCAGCTCCTAATGCCTGAAGCCACAAACTAAGCCAGCTCCCCTTGAACCCCGTATGTCCTGTAATCATCACTTTTTTTTTTGACCAGAAACTGCTACTTGGCATCGTATCTCATCCGTTCCGATTCCAGGAGGCCTTTCCCGTCTTCCACAGATCCTCCAGATAGTTTTTGTCACGCAGGGTATCCATGGGATGCCAAAATCCCGTATGATGGAATGCCATCAACTCACCGGATTTTGCCAGAGACTCCAGCGGTTCCTTTTCCCATACCGTTGTATCCCCTTCAATAAAGTCAAATACATCAGGCTGCAATACAAAAAAACCGCCGTTCACCCATCCACCGTCCCCCTGTGGCTTTTCCTCAAATCCCAGCACCTGACTCTCGCCAGAAATGTGCAGAGCTCCGAACCGTCCGGTTGGCTGCGTCGCGGTCAACGTTGCCATTCTCCCATGTAAATAATGGAATTCAACTAACTTTCCAATATCCAGATCCGAAAGGCCATCACCATAAGTAAGCATAAAGGGTTCATTTCCCACGTATTTCTGGATTCTTTTCAGTCTTCCGCCTGTCATTGTTTCTTGACCTGTATCTACTAAAGTCACTTTCCAAGGGTCCTGGTATCGGTTATGCATAGTAACCTTTTTGATTTCACTCCCAAAATCAAATGTCACATCAGATCCGTATAAATAATAATGCGCGAAATATTCCTTAATCACATTTCCTTTATAACCGAGACAAATAATAAACTCTCTAAAGTCATATTTCGAATAACTGTTCATAATATGCCATAAAATCGGCTTGTCACCAATTTCAATCATTGGTTTCGGTTTTAAATGTGTTTCTTCGCTGATTCTTGTTCCATAACCTCCGGCCAGAATAACTACTTTCATGATGAAGAACTCCTTTTCAAAAGCGTATAAAAAACATCCACAACATGCTGCAGCATTTCCGTGGTAAGTCCTGGATACACGCCAATCCAAAAGGTTTGGTTCATAATCCGGTCTGTGTTCCGCAGCTCACCAACGATTCGGCAGGTAATGTCTTTATAAGCAGGCTGACGGAGTATATTCCCGGCAAATAACAACCGGGTACCAATGCGATGGTTTTCCAATGCTTGAACGAGTTGATTGCGTGATAGAGGCGCATCTTCTCGCAAGGTTATTGGAAACCCAAACCAACTCGGATCGCTTCCTTCGGTGGCCTCCGGTAGAATGAGTACATCTTCCAGTGGCTTTAACGCAGCTTTCAAGAAGGTGAAATTTTGCTTGCGTTTCGCAATGAATGCATCAAGCTTCTTCAATTGCGCGACACCGACGGCCGCTTGCATGTCGGTTACCTTCAAGTTGTAGCCAATATGGCTATACGTATATTTATGATCGTAGCCTTGCGGGAGATCGCCATTCTGCCATTCGAACCTTTTCCCACACGAGTTATCTTTGCCCGGATCGCACCAGCAATCCCTTCCCCAGTCCCGAAACGATTCTACAATTTTTTTCAGTTTTGGGGACGAGGTCAGAACGGCCCCTCCTTCACCCATCGTAATGTGATGCGCCGGGTAGAAACTGACTGTCGCCAGATCCCCGAATGTTCCAACTCGGCTCCCTAGATACATCGTCCCAACAGCATCACACGTATCCTCAATAAGCCACAAGCCATACTGATCGGCAATTCGTTTGACCTCATCGACACGGAAAGAATTACCGAGCGTGTGAGCGATGATAATTGCTTTCGTTTTGCTGCTTATTGCAGCTTCCAAGAGTGTAGTGTCCATATTGTACGTAGGAATATCCATATCTAAAAAGACGGGAACCAGACCATATTGAATTATAGGATTCACTGTTGTAGGAAAACCGGCCGCTACGGTAATAACTTCATCTCCTGGTCGAAGTCTGCGCTCTCCAAGCTGAGCAGAAGTAAGCGCTGCTATAGCCAGCAAATTAGCGCTAGAACCAGAGTTAGTCAGGAGCGCATACCTGCAATTCATGAATTTGGCGAATTCACGCTCAAACTTTAGCGCGTAGCGGTCTGTCGTCAAGTTAAAATCAAGGGACGCATCAACCAAGTGCGTGAGCTCTTCGTGATTGAATACCTTACCACTGACGGGAATATAATCAACACCTGGTCGAAATGTCTTCGGAGACCACTTCTCCTCATGGAATGTGACTGTTAATTCTAAAATTTGTTTTCTTAGATTTTGCTCGGACAAATTCATCGATGTTGAATCCCCCTGCTCCTGCATAGTTGCATGAAAAAATCCCGCAATTTGTGCATAGCGATATGCTCATTTTTTAAATATATGCTGGGGTTTGAAAATGTTTAACCCATTCAGGGCTTATAAAGGCTTATTGAATATATTTATGCCTGCACCCTGAATGAATAGCCATCGATGCACGCCCTCCCTCAGGGTCTCGATTAGGGGTAAATCCTTAAAAGTTCGATCACGAAACGCCTAACATGAATAGGATGCTCTTAAGCTATGGAGATGGAGGCGCTCAATAACGATGTACATTACGCCTGAATTAGCCGCAAGATTTCAGAAGTTCGGGAACCATACGTATATTCAAAGCGGGGGCATCTTCGATCCCCCTGAACGAATAGCAATTGGACATGGCGTATTTATACGCGCACCCTATGCATTAAATATTATAAACGCCGAGAATGAGCTGCCCGCTATCCTTCTTGGCGACGGGTGCCAGACCAATTATGGACTGACGATCAACGCCAAGAATAAAGTAACACTGGAGAGAAACGTACTCATTGGTCCCCATGTTCACATCAGTGATCATGTGGACATGGAAGTGAACCTGACAACAGGAGCTCCGATTCCAAGCATTCCCGAGTCGGCTGATGGAGGGGAAGTTCATATTGGCGAGGGTGCGTGGATCGGTGCAAATGCTATTTTGCTGGGTGCTGTGCGCATAGGCACGGGCAGTGTTGTAAAACCAAACAGTGTAGTTTTAACAGACGTTCCCGATTATTGCGTCGTGGCGGGAATCCCTGCTGCCATAGTTCAACTTTATGAAGTATCTTCCGGTACCTGGATTCCTGTCTCCGGAGAAGAGCATGCGAATGAGCTGCTTACTGCTCGTCGTCGCCATCCTCTGCTTTCTATATGCCTTCCTACATTTAATCGCGCCCCCCATCTCGAACACTGCCTGCAATCCATTTACGAGCAGATTGGAAACAATGAATTGATAGAAGTCATTGTTTCGGACAACGCTTCTACCGACGCAACGGCGGAAATCGCTGCACGCTACGCTTCGCGTTATTCAAATATGAAATATGTGCGCAACGAAGTAAATATCGGTGGAGATCCGAACATATTCCGCGTTATGAATTTGGCGCAGGGTAAATTCGTCAAATTGCAGGGTGACGATGATTTCTATGTGGATGGAACATTGCACCCGTTGCTTCATGTTCTGCACAGTCACAGCGATTGTGGCATCGTTCAGATCTTCGTAAGAAACGGGGATGGAAGAATATGGACCGGGGAAGGTATGAGCGCTTACCTGGATGCCACATCCATATACGCAACCTTCATTACCTCCATCATCCTGCGGCGTGAGGATCTTGTGAAAATAAAAGAGCCTGCGTTATTTCTCGACTCTTCATTTAATCAGCTTTACCTTCAATATGCGATTCTGGAAGAAAACCCAAGATTCTGCGTGATGAATAGCTGCATGTTCACATATGCAGGCAACTCTACCGATGGCTATAATTTTGGCGAGATTATTTTCCGCAGCTACCAGTCGATCCTTAGACATTTCCTGGGAAGGGGATTGACGCCTGATGACATTCTTAAAGAGAAGAAACGCACTCTCTATGAATACGCCATTCCGTGGCTCAGACAAATTATCGCGACAAACATGATAGCCGATACGGATCGTTTCGAAGAAATCTATATCGAGCATTATAAAGATGAGCCTTATTATGAAGATGGTTTAAGCATTATTGCTTCTATTCTAAAAAGCACCTGACAAACAGAGAGGAGCACCTGCATGCCGGAATCCATAGATCCGCAAATGGCTTCTGCCTTTTATCGATTTGGCAAGGCGTCAATCCTTGATCTAAGCGGCCAATTCCATCATCCAGAGGAAATATCCATCGGAAGCGGTGTATCGATTCGTGGAGATTATTGGCTAAATATTATTGCAAATGGAACAGGTTCAAAGCCGAAAATCATTATTGGCGATGGCTGTATATGCGAACCGGGACTTACTATATCTGCTTTAAACCGGATTGAGCTTGAACGGGATGTCATTATCGAACCACGAGTATATCTTTCGGATACGGATCATGAATACCGACAAGTTGGAAAACCCGTAACAGCGCAATCGTTGATTGAAACTTCAGGTGAGATATGTATCGGGGAAGGGGTACGCATAGGGGCAGGGTCTGTCATTGTCGGCAGTATCCGTATTGGTCGGGGCAGTATCGTGCTGCCCGGCAGCGTAGTCGAACAAGATGTGCCGGAGCAATGCATCGTAGGTGGCGCACCTGCGCAAATCATACAAATATACGAACCAGTTCTGGATAGATGGGTCGATGTGGGCAAAAAAACAGATGCCTATAATACCATATATAAACCAACCCCGAAACAGATCCCTCCCCTGCTCTCGATATGCATTCCAACTTACAATCGATCGGCCAATTTAGACCGCTGCCTGCACACGATATTAACCCAAATAAAGGCTGGTGCACCAGTGGAAGTGCTTGTTTCGGACAATGCCTCGACAGACGATACACCTGATGTTGTTAGGCGTTATGCAGCTCAGTATCCCTTTTTGAAGTATTCCCGCAATAGCGAGAATACAGGTGCGGACCGCAATATTTACCACGTCATGCATCTGGCTCAAGGATCATTCATCAAGATGCAAGGTGATGACGATTATTGTGTGGAAGGCACACTGATGCCGCTTCTCGATATTGTGAAAAACCATAGTGATTGTGGGATTATCCATATTCATACCTACAACAATGACCGTCGTGTATATACGGCCGAAGGTGCGCAAGCGTTTCTCGCCGCATCGACTATCATGTCCACTTTCATTTCAGGCATGATTTTGCGAAGAGAGGATCTGGAACAAATCGAGCAGCCTGACCTGTTTCTGGATTCCTCCTTTAATCAAATGTATCTTCAATACGCGATATTGATGAAAAACCCTAAATTTTGTGTCGTGAATTGGAGCATGTTTCAATTCGAAGGAAATCAACCGAGTGGTTACAATTTTGGTGAGGTGGTATTTCGCAGCTATCAGTCGATTTTAAGATATTTTATTGGTAAAGGTCTAACGGAAGACAACCTACGCGAGGAAAAAGGGCGGTCTCTCTTCAACTTTATCCTGCCTTGGTATAGAGGCATTGTCACAAATCAGTTTCGAACGGATATAGACCAGTTCGAGGATCTCTTCAGCGAACATTATCAGGACGAACCTTATTATGAGCAAGTTTTAAACGAGATACGCGCCATCACTGCCGCTGCACAAAATCAAACTTAACCTGCCCATTCCCCGACTTCCCTTCCAACTGTTCAAACCAATCATCTTCTACCTCATAATCATGGTTGTTTAGGATGAATCGACAGAAACCAAGTAATGCGGCAATCTAACCACTGGCGAAGCGCATAACATAAAGAAGCCGACCGGGTCCGGTCAGCTCTTGTTTGGCTGCTCGTTACATGGATAGCGCCGTCGGACGGACAATGATTTCGCTCACGCTCGCTTCATCCGGCTGCCCGATTGCGTAGACTATGGCGTCCGCGATCCGGTAAGGCGACATCCCCTTCCCTTTAATTCGGCTGGCAATCGCCTGCGCCTCGGAACTTGTCAGCGTACTTAGCAGTTCCGTGCCACCAACACCAGCTTTGCCCCCTTTTCGGCCAGCAGCTTGGCCGCGGCTTCCCCGATACCGCTTTATAAAGAGATCCCAGGGGACTACAATCGCTAATCTAGCCGCTTCTGTCCCATATGCAACAAACGGACCGGACACTGTTGAATAACCGGGAGAGGGTACCTTCCGATGAACGACGGAGCCGAAGTATACAGGCGCATATAGAATTTTAAACATAGGATTGGACGAGTACGGGTCAATAAGAAGAAGTCCTGTTTGACGCGTTAGTTTTGTTTTACTCGGTATATGGGAGCCCCTAAAGGTGCTGAGCGCGCTCCCCCATCAACGGTAATTTCCGCTCCCTGCACGAATGAGGAATCATCGGAAGCCAGGAACAAGACAGCATCGGCTATTTCCTCCGGATCACCCATACGGTTAAGCGGAATCGTACGCGCTTGCGCAGCTTCCAGTTTCGCGGTTTCTTCAGAGGTCGACTTTTTCCAAATGGGTGTGCGTGTTGCCCCTGGCACCACCGTGTTTATGCGGATGCCCCGCGGCGACAACTCGGATACGAACACTCTTGCCATACTGCTGATGGCTCCTTTGCTCGCCGCGTAGGCGGATCTTTCCGGCGCCCCGTCCGTTGCGCGCGTTGAGCCGGTCAAGATGACCGAAGCCCCTTCCTTCAGATGGGGCAGAGCGGCTTGTACCGTGAAGAAGACGCCGGTCACGTTAACCTTGAGGACTTCCTCGAAAACCGAAAGCGCTGTGCCTCCTAATGGTGTAGAAGATGCAATGCCGGCATTCGCGTAAACGATGTCCAATCCGCCGAAGGCTGCGACTGCTTCGGACACCGCGTTCTCCATGCTTGCCGGATCAGCTGCATCCGCCTGAATCGCAAGGACATTGGAGCCAAGTTCCTCTGCCACCGAGTTTAATGTGGTTTGATTCCGGCCTGTAATCACGACCTTCGCACCTTCTGCGATGAACAATTTGGCGGTTGTCAAACCAATTCCGCTATTGCCTCCTGTAATTAATGCCACTTTGCCATCAAGTTTTCCCATTTTCCTGCTCCTTTGATCCGAATATGCACCCGATTCGCTACCAACTATAATGACTTCAATCTTCCTGAAATATACATCTCACAGGCAAACCCGCGCATTGTGGACAATAAGAAATTACGACGAGTTGTTCCAATGCTGACCGCGGAAAAATGTCGAACTCAATCTGACGTGCTCCCTTCTACCTTTATCAGGAATGGGATCAAGTTCTTGTCATTGGCAATTGACAAGAACTTGATCCCATAAATGACAGGGACTTTGTCCCATAAAACAAAAAAGCCGCGATTTACGCGACTTGTTATGGGGCTTCCACAATCAGAATCGTAGCCTCTTATAAAATGATTATGGATCATATCGGCTTTGAAGGCAATGCTAATGCGATTCCAACCATTTGACCGACCATTGAACAATATGTTAGCGTATAAATGGTTTAAATTTAAAATTCATAAAAGGAGAATATATAATGTCAAAGGTTTTGGATATACTTGGACCGCGTATTCAGCACTTAACGGAGTTATCGGACGATCAGTCCTACTGCCTGATGAAGGGCGAGATTGGACCAGGCGTTATCGTGCCTGTTCATAGTCATGAGGATCGCGAAACTTTCTTTGTTCTCTCTGGGGAACTTGAAGCCTGGACGGGAGACGGCTGGGAGGTATTTCGCGTCGGCGATACTGTTGATATTCCAGGAAACCGGAAGCACGCTTGGCGAAACTACTCGAGCGAAAATACAACCTTGCTGATCGCAACAACGGTGAAAATGGGGAAATTTTTTAATGAAATCGGCCGCTCGGTCGATTCCGTGCCACCGGGTCCTCCAGAGCCGGCAGCTTTGCAGCGTTTTGTTGAAGTAGCCCATTCTTATGGCTATTGGCTCGGAACACCCGACGAGAATGCCACCATCGGTCTTGTGCTGGGTTAAAACCAGCGGTAGCATCTCCTAGCTCTTGACCAGAAGGGGACAATCCATCAGATCGGGGCAACCCTTTTTTTTTACATCATCATTCAAGTTAGGCGCTTGTCAGTCTGGGGCATGCCTCCCCAGTCGCAAGCGCCTTCTTGGCTTTTTACCGGATTCCGCTGAATGGTATGTTCCGAACATGATCACATGAGAGTACAATTGCTACTTGCCGGACTGGATAGGCTGTTTACCGGAGGTAGCGGACGTTCGAAGGATTATTTCTTATAACTAGGAGTAAATTATCGTTTTTATCGAAATTACAGCCAAGAGACTGTCCCCATATCATTAGACATTGAAATAGTCTAAACCCTAAGGCCGTGCAGATGTGCCGTCCGGCCTTCTCGCTAACGTCCATGCGGGCAGCTTGTTCTCGGTCGGATATTTGCTCGCCAGCTCCTCGTTAATGTCGATGCCTAGACCCGGCTTACCGTTCAGGTATGCAAAGCCGTTGCGGACTTCCGGCGTACCCGGGAATACTTCCCGGATAATATCGGAGGGGTCATACCATTCCTGAATGCCGAAGTTCAGCGAGCTCATATCCAGATGCAGGTTAGCGGCATGGCCGACAGGCGAGACGTCGCCGGGACCGTGCCAAGCGGTGCGCACGCCGAACGATTCGGACAACACGGCCAGCTTGCGCGCAGGCGTAATGCCCCCGATCGCGCTGATGTGGCAGCGAATAAAGTCAATCAATTGATTTTTAATCAATGGAATCCATTCCTGTGGGTGAACGAATAATTCTCCCATCGCAATCGGAGTAGAGGATTGATTACGAATGGCACGGAACCAGTCCAAATCCTCAGGAGCGAGTGGGTCTTCCAGGAAAAATAAACGATGCGGCTCCAATTCCTTGGCTAATCGGACGGCTTCGATCGGAGCGATCCGTTCATGAATATCGTGGAGTAGTTCCACGTCAAACCCGATTTTGTAACGGATATGCTCGAACAAAGCAGGCACACTGCGGGCATAAGCATCCGGATCATAATAAGCTCCTGCCATAGCCCCCTCGGGGGTATGCATGGCCCGCTGCTTACCGCCATATCCGCCCCATTGGCAGCGAATATATTTGTAACCCTGCTCTTTAAACCGAATGACGTTCTCTTCAACTTGCTGCAAGCTCGTGCCGTCTGCATGCCGGTAAACCGCGGCTGCCTCTCTGCATTTGCCTCCCAGCAGGTCATACACCGGCATGCCCGCTATTTTCCCCTTAATATCCCAAAGAGCCATGTCGATGCCCGAGATGGCGTTGTTGAGCACGGGACCGTTGCGCCAATATGAGCTAACCATCGCTGTACTCCAAATATCCTCTATGCGGGAGGGATCTTTTCCAATCAGAAACGGTTTCAAATATTCATCAATCGCGGTAGCTACAGCTAAATACCGCTGGGTAAACGTAGCGCAGCCCAATCCGTATAATTCAGGTTCGTTCGTCTCGATCTTCACAACGATCAGATTAATCCCCTCAGGAGCGGTTAGAATCGTTTTGACATCCCGGATTTCCAATTTCCCATACAATCCCATGATTGGATACCATCCTTTTCCAGTTCAATTTTCCCCAGTCTCGGTCCACACTAGGGTATTCGGGAAACATAGGCTAATACCTGTAACTAAATGTTAGTAACTGAACTTTGAACGAATGTGTACTGGCTTTGACTCTCTCAAATGTTATTCTTCTGTGCCCCTATCATTAATTCCTTTATATCATTAGAAATTTATCTTTTCAGTAATCACTTGATATCACCAAATAAAACCCTCGAAAATTGTAGGGCATGGCATTAACCCAGTTTAGGCAATTTACTATTGTTTTTATATCCTGATTCGTGAGCGGTCTTGATTGCGTCTGCCAATTCAGGCGTATAGTTCGCGGTTGTCAGTTTTCCTCGCTCCAGGATCGCTTTAGCGTACTCTTCAGAGTAATAGAGAGCATCATCTGATATATGTACCAAATAGTATTGTCGATCCGGACCAACTTTACGGCTCTTTACTTTTGTATTCAAAATCTTTTTAGACCTGCCTAATTGGGCACCCTCATGGATGTCAATGCCCCAGATCTCCTGGCTGCTATTGTCTAAAACCTCGTAGCCGACTACTACTCTGTTTCCTAAACTATCGGATAATGTAAGTAATTTTAGTAATGTACAATCCGTTTTCGGCTTAAATTTTCCTTTTGTAGTTTTGGTGGATGACTTTCCTGCAGTCACGCTTTTGGAGACTTTTCGCACTTTCGTTTTCTTAACTTCGGAAGAACCTTCTTCATCACTATTCGTTACAGGCCTCTTGCTTGTTAATTTTTCCAAGAGTTCTTGTTCCATTTCCCGCTTTATCTTTTGCATACCCTGCGTCATTTTCAGGGTTAAATCCTGCTCCAATTTCTTTTGCAATTCCAGGGTGCTTTTAGCCCTGGTTTTAATTGTCTTCTTTGTTGTGGTGGCTTTCCGATTCTTGGTTTTCTTGGAAATGCGCTTTGGCTTCGTGAGAGAATAAAGGGTTTCTTTTAACTCCTTGATCAAGGATTTTTTGGCCTTTCGTTTCCTTGCCATATTCATCCTCCTTCTGGCGGACTCCAAAGGAGCCACGCAAATGTGTGCCCGGATTAACTTTCCTCTATTTTCCCCTAGTTAATCGGTACTTTTCAATATATATATTCATTAATGTAATGTATCGCACTATTCTTTGAGAAGCTGGAGAATCAAGGCGCTGCATCGGTGCATCGATTGGCCAACATTATCCTACTTGGAGGGGAAGGTGTTTGGTGTTTTTCCTTCAATAGTCATTTGAACAAGACGATTCAACTGACGGTTGAGCCTCAGTGACTTAGGTCGGCTCACAGCATGCCAGTATAAAAAAACACCTGACCGTGCGGTCAGGTGAGGAGGGCTCGCTTAGTAAGGCTGAGCTGCCGGAAAGCCAATTTTTTCTTTGCGGACCAGTTGTTTCGTTTTGTCGGAGAACCCATTGTAGGTCTCCTGCGGAATTTGAATGCTGCCCTGCTGCGGTCCATTTTCCGCTGCCGTATAAATCAGGGCAATGTTCGGTCTGGGATGATCCGATTGATTCGGCGTGCCGCGATGCCACATCCGGTCATCTCTTATCATAATGGAACCAGCCGGCATGGTGGCTTTGAAGGAAAGCATATGCTCGGCAAGCCTGGATTTGTCAAGCACCTTCGAGCTGTACCAATTATCCGGGTGCAAATGCGTCCCCCCCGGCCATACCTCCATAGGACCGTTCTGTTCTGTTACATCGACAAGCGGAAAGTTGACGACAAGATGCGTGATCGGCAAATTCACCGTACAACGGTCGCCGAATCTAGCACCCATGTCGGCATGAACATGCTGCGCCTTCGTCCCGCCGGGCATAGAGGTATTCGAGGCAAAGTAAGTCAATAGACAGTCCGAACCCAAAATTTGGCCGACAACATCGGTTACAAAAGGATGCGCAATGATGCTTTCATTGCAAAAAGGCTGCTCGAAAGGTAAATGGAGGCCGATATGATTCGTGCCGTCATGGAATCCTTCATTTACGTCGAAATGGTTCTTGTCCATAAATCCTTCCAGAAGGGGCCCGATCTTATCGCATAGCTCGTCCACTTGCGCTCTGGGCAGCACTTCTTCAAATAACACGTAACCGTTCAATTTAATAAGTTGAACCGCCAGTTCAATCGTCTTCGGCAATAATTTACCGGAGGTTAGTTCTTCTGCGCTAACTCTCACTTTATCTCCACCATTCCTATTAGTTGGTAAAATCTGCTCGCTTGTTAACTCAACCGATCCGAAGCATTGCTATTGGGATGGGCGTTATGCTTCGTACGCCCCCTTTCCTTAAATAAAGATCTCGATTACGTTATGTTCGGATGTCAGAGCGGCAGCCAGAAGCTCCCGGCCAATGCGCATTCCGCCCGGCCGATAGCGATTATGCGTTTCCCGAACCCGTATATCCGCACCGTTCACCGCGACCCGATTGCCCTTGCCGCCTGCAAGACGGTAGACAAACTCGACCGGCCGGTCCATGAACCGGAAGGCAAACCGCAAGCCGGACAGCTCGGCGGGAAGCACGGGATCCACCACCAAATCGCGGCCTTCCTGACGGATACCCAGGCAGCCCGAGATGAGCTGGTTCATATAGATCCCCGGACCGCTGGAATAGATCCGCCAGCCTCCCTTGACCGGCGCTTGGCCGTCTCTGAGCGCTTCGAACCGCTCCTGCGCTTCGTAGCGGTCGTTAAACTTCCCGTCGGAGCTGCTGAAATACGCATTGCTCTGACGAAGCTCGGCATTCGGCACCACATCCGACAGCCCGACCGGGTTAATCATTTGCAGCGCCTTCCACGCCTCGTCGCGGTAACCCAGCTTGGCCATCGCCTCAACGAAGCGAATATGCGCATGGACGTACTGCAAGCCGATTTCGCGGCCGAAGTTGGCCGCCTGCTCCGCGCGCTTAAAGCGCGTGCTGACGCCGCCCGCATAGGGTGCCGGCCTGTCCATTAACCTGACGCCGTCAGGGAAATAGAGCTTTTCTTTAATGATGGCATAGTGCGCCTCCGCCTGTTCCTTCGTCAGCAGCTCGCCGATCATGCTCCGGGTCATTGGAAGCAAGCGATAGCGGATGCCGGTCGACGTATCCTCCGGATGAAGCATCAACTCGGCAGCTTCCGGCTCTTCCATATACAGAAAGCCCGGAATGACGTCCTTCGCAAGCATGAAGCGGTTGAAATCCGTTTGAATGCCCGCAGCCAGCCCCTTCAACTCTTCGGAAAGCGCCGCGTCGTACTCTTCGACGGCAGCCGCAAATCCCTTGATCGTCTGAAAGGTCAGCGCAACCGTCCAGCTGCTCACCATGAATCGTTTGAGCAGGGTGTTCGCGGGCTGCAGCGTGTCATCCCAATCGCCGTCTCCATAAGCAGACAGATGCGTGCCATGCACGAAATGTGCCCGGATGTATTCAATTTCCTTGCGGGCATGCAGCAGCACGGAGGAACGGGTTTCCGCGAAATCGAAGGTCTGTCGGTTCATAAACGGAACAAGCTCCTCCAGAATGCCGAAGTCCTTCGTCGCCCGCAGGTAGTCGCCCAGCACTTTAAGCGGCCAGACGATAATATCGCCATGGCTCTCGTCGGCTTGAATGTTGAAGTAGCGGTCGAACATGAACCACTGCGGCCAGTTCCCCGTGTCCTCGTATTGATGCGCATATACTCTCAGCAGAATATCCCGGACTGTGCCGTAGTTGTGCGTCGCCAGGAAATACTCAACCGGCCCTTGGCAGACGTCGCGTGTTCCCCAAGCCGCCCCGCCGTATTGCTCAAGCCCATGCGGAGAGGAGAAGTGCACGAGCATATTGTGGGTGTACCACCATGCCAGCGCATTCATTTTGTCCAGCTCGGCGGGAATGCTCTCCTCCATGGACAGGCGAAACCCGTTCATGACCTTGCTTAAAAACCGCGCGTACCGCTCCTTCTCCGTTTCCAGCGAGCGGTCTTCGAATGGCAGCGGCTGACCGTGCAGCAAGCCTTGAACGGTTAGATTCCAGGACGGGCTTGCGGCCAGTTCCAGCACTACGAGCGAAGCATCGCCTGCCCGTACGTTGGCCGCAAGCAAGCGTTCGTCGCCGACGTTCATTTCTGCACCCGTCACGCGCAGGCGATAACGCAAGTCCGGGTAAGCCGATGCGCTGAGTGTTCCTTCCTCGGCTCTGAAGGTGACGGTGTCCCCGCTATGCTCCATGCGGAAAGGCCGTTCATACTCGTTCACATTCATGATCACTTGATTCGTGACCAAATAACGGTACGCGATCCCTTTCTCCGACGCTGCCTGCAGGCAGACCTCCGGCGCATCCACGGCTGTGAAGCACGTGATCGTCACGATATCATCTTCGAGCTTATAGGACCAACGAGCGTAATTGAAGCCCATTTCGAACATCGAAGGCAGCGTGAGCAACCGGTAGCTGCCGTCAAGCTCGACATAAATTCGTTGACCGGATGCTTTCATGACGTTCAAGGCGCTGCGGGCGTTGGATATCATTTTATGAAACGACGTATTGCCCACGACGAGCTGCGAGTTGAACATGCCGTACATGTAAGCCGTTGTCGTCAGGACCTGGTCGTTCAAGCGGTCGTTGCCTCCGGTCATCAGGATATGCCCGTGCGGACGCTCCACTTGCAGCTCCTTCTCCTTCAGCACAATATGCTCGTAAGTAGAAGTGAAGAACGACAGCAGCGTCTCGCCGTCCAGCTCCTCCTGCAAGCGCACGGGAAAATGGCGTTCGATTTCCCCGCGCGTCATGGAGAGTGCGCGAAGCGGCTTGCCGATCGTTTCCTTGAGTGCCGGCATCTCCAAATAATCGCCCGGCTCCAGCCGGCGTTCGCCAACCTGCCTCCAGGCCTCGGCCACGTCTTCGCCAAATTCAAGCGTTTCAGCCGCATGAGGATGATCGTCCCTCAGCATTCCATAGAAAACGACCCGAGCGGTACCGTCCAGCCGGATGCGCTCGGACTGCAGCGCCGCATAGGCAAACTCGTACTGGTAGATTTCGTTCGCGAGCGACGCCTGCGACAACCGCTCAGGGACATCGGTTTCCTTGTAGGACAAGCCGAAGAATTGGAAGCCGTCCGTCGAATAGCCGGCCGCGCCGGTCAGCGAACCCTGCTGCATGTACGGAAATTTTCCGCCCTGCGGCTGGTTCTGGCGCGAGCAGATGACATAACCTTTGGCGGAATCCTTGAAGACGGAATGCCCGATGTATTGCGATACGTAGGCCTCATTGGAACGCACGGCTCCCCGGTCGGCAAGACCGATGTCCTGGCCGTAGATCACATCGAGCTCGATCTTTGCGCCACCAAGCGAAACCTCCCAAAACCAAACGCCCATCTCCGTCAGCTGAAAGGCGACTTGGTAGGAAACACCCCATGCGGAGCCTTCCCAGATCAGCGCCCGTTCCGACCGGCGCAGACGGCTGGACGAACGGATGCCAAGCAGCGGGACTGCTTCGACGCCGTCCGCCGTAAACCGGCGCAAATAGAGATTATTCAAGGCGCCATCGATCGGATTAGCCTGCAATTGATTAATCAGCGTATGCCCGTCGTGAGAGGCCTCGAACAGATCGCCGCTGCTTAGAAACGTAAACCGGTAAAGGCCTTCTTCCACGTGAATCTTCGTATCGGTCGTCTGTGATATGGTGCTCACCCGTTTCTCCTCTTTTCTCTCTGTTTAAACAATAGAATCTGTGTCTGTGTCTGTGTCTGTATCTGTGTTCATGTCATTGTCTGCACCCATGCAAATATCCATGCCGATTCGCGCCGGAGCGGCTTTCATGAAATGCCGCCAGACGAAGCCGGTACGATAATTCTCGATCATGAGCAGCGTAATGCCTTTGTCGATGCCGATGACGTCCTCCGCGTACCAAGCCGGCGTCTCGTCCAGGTTAAAGGCGTCCTTGAAGCCGTATTTTCCCCACAGCTGCGGATGGTTCTCGTAATAGTTGCGAAGCGCCGCAATGGATTCCCTCGGGGTGAAGACAATCGAGCCCGCAGCTCCGCAGGGCGGAATCGTCCCGTCCACGTAATCCCGCTTTGTCGTGTTCGGATCGGCTCCGTAACCGCCGCTGTAGCCGCGCGGGCCATCGCAGGCGGTAAGCCCCCACGCGACCGGACCAAACGTCTTCGAACGGTCTGCATGATCGATACAAAACTGCCGGTTCGCGAGCGATGCCTGCACGGAATTCTCGAACCAGTCTACGCCGTAGCGGTCCCTGCGTCCGCGGAAATCAAACCAGGCATGCGAGAACTGGTACACGAACAAGGCGCCGCCCGTACTATGAATGACCGGCCCGCGTCCGCCGTAATAGCCGACATAACGCACGAAATCGTCGAACATATGGGCAGGCACCGGGTGCGTCGGAGACGCGGCGCCGAGGAAATACATCATGAATTGCTCCGCGTAATGATCCCACGTCCCGAAATGCTGGCCTTTCTCGTCGCTGTAGCCCATATAGAACTGGTCCGTCTCCGGATTGCGATACCAATTCCACTCCACCCGTTCGTAGATCGCCTGCGCCAGGCGTTTGACTTCGCCGCCGAAATATTCGCCGGCCGTGAGCGCGCCGCAAATGCAAATCGCCGTGTCGATGACGGATACTTCGCAATTGCGGTATTGCTTCGCGGAATCCGTATCCAGGAAGTGGAAGAAGAAGCCGTGACGATGCTCGGCATTCTTCCAGCAGGTATGGAGCGTTCCAAGTGCGCGCTCGAATGCTTCCTCGCGCGTCACCCATCCCCGTTCGGCACCGATCGCGATCGCGGTCAAGCCGTAACCGACTGAGGCGATGCTCGCCATATCCGGACGCCCCGGCGCCCGGTCGCGGATCAGTCCGTAACCCGGGCTTGCAGGGTCCGTATTCGCTTCCTCCCAGAAAAACAGAAAGCTTCGCTTGCTCTCGAGCTCCAACAAAGACTCGTCCGATAAGGCCATCTTGTTCTCTCCCTTCCCCAGCACTAGGCGCCGAAACGCACGATCAACCGGTCGTCGACTTTTGCATGCTGATGAGAAATAATCCGCTGTACTCCGCCATACCTCTCAATCCGGTAATTCTCGCTCGGCAGGATCCCTCGCGTTGTCTCGAGATCGATCCAATCCTCCGCCTGCGTGAGCCGGAATACAATTTGCGCTTCCCCGACCTCCATGATCTCTGCGGTGGACGCGGCAATGTTCGCGCCGCCCACAGCGACGCCGACCGGCAGCATGACGCCGTCCTTACCGGCCAGCATCAGCTCGCGGCCTTCGAACAGCGGCGCTCCGGCATCGTAAAGACACAGCGTCTTGTCGAAGCCGTCAAGATTTAACAGATGGATAAACCGCTCGCCGGCTGCCGAACGCGTCGACGTCATGAAGATGCCGTGATGCGGGCAGTCATGCGTCAGACCGGCTTTTGCCCCAAGCCGCTCGAGGGCGGTGCGGAACAGATCGATATCCGTTCGATACCGCGCCGTCATGACGATAGCCCGCCCCCGGCCGACCATGCACTCGAAGCCGCAGGGCTGCCCGCTGCCGTACAAGCGGAAGAACGGCGCCGCCCCGCGTACAGCTTCGAACGTTTGCGCGAAATGCGTGCGCACTTCCGGACGCGGCGCCGCCCAGCCTTCGGCCATGACCGAGGGAAAGTAACCGGATGAATCACGATGCTCTTCAAGCAGGCGAAGGCCCAGACAATCAGCCAGAATCGTGCACGGACGAGCTTCCATGTCGTATTGCGGCACTTCGCCGTAGAGAAGCATATTGCCGCCTTCCATGAGGTAATCCGCCAGCTTGCACTGCAGCGCTTCATCCATATAGCTGGCTGAAAGCAGCGCCAGCACGGGGGTTTCGGAAACGCGAAGCGGCTTGTTCTGGATATCGGCCGCGCCGAACCTGTAGCCGGCGATCAACATGGCGCGGGCCATCGTCTCCCATCCCCAGTGCGCGCGGTTTGCTTCAATATTGTCGTACAACGCCTTCATGGCCGGGCTGCCCGCATACCGGTATTCCGTCATGTAGTAGTCGGGAATAAACGCAAATGCGACCCCGTCGCGCTCTTCATTCATGACGGCGACTTTATCGGCAACAGCCATGATGGCCTGAATCCCGCGCGCCATCCGCGGAAACGTATAGTTCAGCTGCCCTTCCGGCCCGACGGGTGCGGCGAAGCCATGACGCTCGCCCGTGAAGGCGACGCGGTTGTTGCCATCGTCCCGCCCATGCTCCAATCTGCCGTTGCGCCCGCCGGAGAACAAGTAATAGTTGATGAGCCGGTTTCCTTGGGCGACGCACATGCGCATTTTGAAGTCTGCAGCCGAGACGTCGTAGCGCGCGGCGAGCAGCTCGCCGAAATTGCCGTCGCCGCAGTTGAACTCTACCGAGGTGAGCGGCTGGTGCTCGTCGTGAACCGCGTCCATGAACCCGTTGATCAAGTACAGATCCTGGAATGTATTCATGTCCAGGTCGCCGAAGTAGATATCGGAGCCGGACAGAAAACCCGGCTTGCCTTCGTAAGACTCGTACAGCTGGCTGATGCCGATGGGGAACGTAAAGCCGCGTCCTCCCCCGGTGCCATGAATGTTCACCACGAACGGAACCCCGGAAGCGCCGAATTCTTCGGCGTATTGGCGGAGCGTATCCACATACCGCGAGAAGCGGCTGCGCATATAATGGCCCAAATCCAGATGCAGCGCCGGCGCGTACGCTTCCTCCGGCGAGCGAAGCGCCGCCGAGCGCGCAGCCGGATCCGAGAGGTTGAACGGATAGCGTTCGGAGAGCGTTTCGGCCGAATGCGCCTTCGCCAGCCAGCCTGCAAAATCGTCCATGACGAGCGGCGTCAAATCCGGTCCGTTGCTTACCCAGGACAGCATGCCGATTTCGTTATCCAGCTGGATCGCGATGATGTTCCCGCCGCTCGGCTGCAGCCTTGGCGCGGCGATCTCCATCACGGCTTGATACCAGCGGCGCACTTCCTTCAGGTAGTTCGGCGCCAGGTAATCGACCGTCCTGGTCGTGGCAGGGCGGTTGTCCCAACCGAGCGGCACGATTTCCGGATACTTGTCGTAAATCCAGTAAGGAAGCCCCTCGTTCTTCATCTCCGCCATAATGAACGGTCCGGGACGCAGGAAGAAGTACAGCCCGTTGTCGCGGCACAGATCGATAAAGCCCGCCAAATCATACTCCGGGCGCTTCGATCCGCGCAGGTCGATTTCTCCCTCCGTCTCTTCATGGCAAATCCACGGCACATAGGATGCGACCGCGTTGCAGCCGGCCAGCTTCAGCTTGTCGATGCGGTCCTGCCACTCCTCGCGGCGCAGCCGGTAATAATGAATCTCGCCGCACAGGATCATTTGCGGCCTGCCGTCTATGCGAATCTGTTTATCGAAGATTTCGATCATTCTCGAACACGCTCCTCCTGAAAATGAATGGCCCGGCCGCAGCCGAAACGGTTATCCGACGGTCACAGCCTTACTCTCCGGTTAATCCCGTTTTGTCGACCACTTGGGTGAAATACTTCTGTGCGAACAAGTAGAGCGCCAGAAGCGGCAGGACGATGAGCAGCGTGCCCGCCATTCGAATCGCTTCGTTGACGTCCGTCACCTTCGCCCCGCCGGTGTACATCGCCTTGAACGCATCGTTGAATGTCTTCAGCTCCTGCGGCAGCGTCGTCATGGCATTGCCCAGGTACAGCGAAGCCAGGTACGTTTCGTTCCAGTGCCACACCATGGAGAACAGATAGACCACGACGATCGCCGGCACGGAAATGGGCAGAATGATGCGGATGAAGGTTTTGAACGCGCCTGCCCCGTCGATCGCGGCAGCCTCCTCGAGCGCAACCGGAATTGTGCGGAAAAATTGCACATAGATCAGAATGAACAACGCCCCGCGCAGCCCTTGGGCGAAGATCCCCGGGACGATGAACGGCAGCGGGGTCTCAAGCATGTGATACTCCTTGAACAATAGGAACATGGGGATCATGATGACCTGCTTCGGCACCACGAACGTAATGAGCATCAGCGCGAACAGCACGGGCTTGCCCGGGAATTTATATTTGGCGAAGCCGTAGCCCACGACAGCGCATGATATCGTCTGGGCAATGGCCGGCAAGACCGAATTCAGCAGCGAAACCCCAAGCGCCTTCATATAGTGAAGCACATGCCACGCCTGGACGTAATTGTTCCATTCCAGCCGCCGCGGGATCCAGCCGACCGTCGGATCGAGCAGATCCGGCAAGCTTTTGAAGCTCTGCGAAACCATGAACAGCAGCGGATATACGTATACGAACCCGACGATGACAAGCAGCGCGTACACCATGGTTTTGAGCAGCAGTCCGTCATTGCCCTGCCTGCCCCACAGCAGATGGGTCGCTTTATCGATCCAGCGGCGCAGCTCCGTCCGCCGGCTCGCCGTTTTCCGCGTCACTTGCGGCTCTGAGGCCACGTCTCTCATATCTGTCTTCCTCCTATCTACTGTCCGCGTTGTCGCGGTTCCGGAAAAACCAGGCGATGATCAGCAGCACGGCAAGGATGACCGCGAAGAAAATCCAGGCCATCGCGCTCGAATAGCCAAAGCCCGTGTTGACTTGAAACATTTTGTCTTGAATGAGCTTGATCACGTCACCGAACGTATTCGTGAACAAATCCACCGTCGTGTAAATGAGATTGACCAGAATGAACGGCTTGACCTCCGGCAGCGTCACCTTCCAGAAGCTTACCCACGGCGAGGCGCCGTCGATGGCGGCCGCCTCGTAGACCTGCGGGTTCACCTTCTGGAGCGCCGCCAGGAAGATAAGAATTTGGACGCCTGAGTACCACAGGATCAGAATGAACTTGTTGATGACGTCGATCAGCGGGCTCCCCCATGCATGGGGAAGCGAGTTCTGCAAATAATCGATGACGCCGGATTGATCCATCAAAGGAATCGTCGCCGCGCCCTGCGAGAACAGCTCCTGCACCACTTCGCCGCTCGTGATCACGACCGGAAGGAAGAAAATCGCGCGGAACAGCTGCCGTCCCCGGATCGGCTGATTGATCAGCAGCGCGACGAACAGGGAAAACACGATGACGATCGGAATCATCAGCACGGTCGACTTGACGAACAGCAGCAGCTGTTGAATGAATTCCGGGTCCGTCAGGAACGCTTCCTTATAATTGCCCCAGCCCAAATACTGCGTCTTGATACCCTCCGGCGTTACCGCCACCTTGTGAAAGCTCATGAAGAGCGAGAAATAGAGCGGATACGCCATAAAGAGCAGGAAGCCGACGATCCACGGCAGCACGAGCGTATACCCGATCAGCGCCTCGCGTCTTGCCTTGGGCATCTTCATCTTCTTCATGACCGGTCGCCTCCCGTCACGGCAAAATCGCGCGCTTTCACGTCAACTGATCCGCTGCGGTAATCCTGGCCGGTATAGTTCACCCATATCGCGGCGCCGTTGGAGTAGCTTACCTTGACCACCCCGTAATCGAGCACCTCGCGCCCCGTCATGAACGCGTGCCGCACCGGCTTCAGCGCCTCGTTCGCCATCTCGTACTGGCGTTTGATCTCCGGCGCCCAATCCGCGTAGGCGGTGGAGAACTGGTCGCTCGACGGCGTATTTTGCAGCTTCCAGGACGGCTCCTTCGTAATGACGAAGGACGGGTAAGCGCCGTATTCGATCATGCGGAGCACGTCCTCCGACGGATCGGCTTGATGGTTGGAATCCTTCGCATAATAATCCATGACGCCATGAAGCGTCATTTGGATAAAGGGAACCGTGTCCGTCGTGTACATGAACTGCGACGATTCCATCGCTATGCCCAAGTACGAGGCCGTCCCTTTCAGCATGTAGTCGTTGGGCTGGTTCACCGCCAGGTTCAGCGATTGCTTATTCGCTTCCTCCAGCAGGTTGCCGTACATTTGCATCGCATCGGTGCGGGTAACCGCCTCCTTGCCGCTATAGTCCGAGAACAGCATATAACCGGTGCCGTTCAGCGTCAGGTTCGTCAGCCCGTCCCCGCGGAAGGCGCCGAAGTCGTCCTTCGCCAAGCGGAGCGCGGACTGCGGACGAAGGAAATAGCCGTTCAAATCCTTGTACAGGCTGCTCACGAATTTGCTTACGAACGGATATTCCAGCAGCCGGTCGGTAATCATCCGGGCGGCATCCGAACGGACGTTGGTCCGTGGACTGCCTTTGAGCAAATCGGTGTAATCGGTTTCCAGGCTGAGCGTGATCCCCTGCTCCTTCGCGTAATCGCGCAGCGCCTCGAAACCGGAGCGGCCGCCAAGCTCCCCGGCAAACGACGGCTTGGCGGGACGGGCGCCGTTCAAGCCCCCGGCATTCCATCCCTTGAGCACGGCCGTCACCCGGGTGACGCCCTGCTTGTGCAATTCTTCCAAAATGCCTTGGGCTTCTTCGAAGGAAGTCAGCTTCAGCACATGCTTGCCGAGGAGACCAGGCTCGATATCGCCGCCAAGGAAATCGATCTCTACGGGAATGTCACTGGCTTCGCCAGTTTCCTCCGGCTTCATCGGCAGCATGCCGCTGCGCTGCAAATAGGCGCGGTACGCCCCGGCCATGCCGATATAATCCGCCTGGCCGCCATTCAAGAAGAGATACCGCGTTGCCTTATCGCCTTCGGTCTTTGCTTTCGTGAACGTATTGATTCCGCCCATCGACTGGCTGGTTGGTTGAAAATACGCGGATCTCACCTTGAAGCGCGTCGATACCCAGTAATAATTCGTATTGACGCCGCTCGGATAAGCCACGATTTCCGCATTGGCTTTCCCCTGCTCGACGACGCCCATCAACGCATTTTGGCCTGCGCCGTGTACGATGCCGAATACGGGATACGAAACGGCGTTAGACGCGTCGAAGCCTGTCGTGGTCACGTCGCTGCCGTAAATTTCCCCGACATACGGCTCGTCGAAGCGCGACTGCTGATCGCGGAAACGAATCAGCGCCCCGCTGCCGTCGGGGATGAACAGATAACCCGGCACATCCGCTTGGCGCACGGCGCCGAGGAACGGATAAAGCTGGATGGTAGCCAGACGACCGCTGCCCTCCTCTACGATGGAATCGTTCGGCAGCGTGACGACGAGGCCGGTCTCGTCCAGCGCCGTCCGCACCGTCAGCCTGATCCCCAGATCGGGAAGCTCGTAGGTTACTTCCATGCCGTCCTCGATCGGTTTGGCCGATACCGCCTTGCCTTGCTGGGAGCGGAAGTTGCTCGTCGCGACCGTCGCGTCGTCCGCCTGGAAATAATCCAGCATGAACGGCGACTGCATGGCATTGATCCAATCCTCGTTCAGCTCTTCCTGCTGCATCGTCTGCGGGTCGGGCACGGAGGACCACACATAACCGGTCTCCTTATTCTTGACCTCGATGGCGTAAGTGCTCCTATTCATGTACAGCTCGAGACTGCCGTTATCCCCGATGCGCTCGTACCCTTGACCGACAGGAAGCGGCGTTACGCCGGTCTGCGCAGGCTCGGGCATCGTAAAGCGGTTGGACTTGTAAAAGGCCTGCTCCTCCTGCCGGTTCAGCGTGCTGTCCAAGACGATATTCACGGGCTCCGCTGTCTCGCCAAAAACATGCGCGATGGAGCCCGCGAGCACGGCTGCCGCCAGGCTAAGGCCGAATCGAACGGCCTGCTTTCGTTTAGCCACGGTATTTCACCTCTTCTGCTATGCTCCGCACGAAATCCCACAGCTGACTGGATAATCCAAAGAAAATGAAGGCGATAACCGCCATAATGACCATGCCGGACAGGGTGATCGCAATGTTCCTGAACGATTCCCTGAACTCGTAGCCATGGATTTCCTTCACCATGATGATGAACAATAATACGCACCAAGCCAGAATAATCATGCGGGAGTAGTCGTACACGACCGATTCCATCAGGGTCAGTCCTTTGGACAGGATGGCCAGGGGTACGCCGAACAACAGATAGGGACTGAGCGCATACACCGAGCCTTTGAAAACATCCTTGAACTTCCCTTCGCCGTCGTTGATGACGCTGACCATATAATTGCATACAATCCATGCAAGCAGCGGCACGAACACCTTCAGCAGCTCGGATGCGATGCTCACCTGCAGCGGATCGGCGCCGCCGAAGATAAAGCTCGTCTGGAATACCTCGAACAGCCGGACCGCCGCGAGCAGCACGAGCAGGATAGCCGCCGACAGGACGGATGCCTTCCCGTTCGTCAATTCCTCGAAGCCGTCGATCGGATGCCGCAGCATGCGGAATACGTGAAGCAGCTGACTGACGATCCGAACCCGTCCCAGTCTTCGCACCGCATCCACGACGGGCGCGCCGAGACCAAATTTGCGGTGGAGCCGCTTCAATACCATCCAAGCGGCGACCAGCCCGGCCAGAATAAGGAGCACCTTCGAAACATGCTTCATCAGCCATTCCCGCCGCAATTCCCAATACGTGTTGGAGTATTCCCCCGCGTTCTTGGCGAATTTCAGCTCATCGAATGCCTGGTCGAAAAGCCCTTGCTTGTAATAGGCGAGCCCGATGCCCAGATGGGCCAAATCGAACAGGCTGTCCAGACGCAGCACCTCGCGCCACGGCTCCAGGCTTTCGACGTATTTGCCGTCCAAATACAGCGACACCGCCTTGCCTACGAGCGTCGCGAATGGCGTAGGCTTGAAAATCTGAATGTTGCCGCGCTCCTTGTCCAGTACGTACAGCAAGCCGCTGCTATTGACTGCGATGCCCGAAGGGGACGTAAAATACCCGAGGCTCTGGTAGCCCGCATCCATGCCGCCGAAGCCGAAGAGCAGGCTGCCGTCCTTGTCGTAGACATAGATGAAGCCTTCCACGGAGTCCGCGGCGTAAATATTGCCCATCCGGTCGATCGTCACGTCCGCGATATTCCCGCTCATATAAGAAGACGAACGAAGCAAATTATCGCCGGCCACATTCAGCTTCTTAATGCTGCCGCCGTCAAGCCCGACCGTCGCGGTGAAGACGAGTCCGTCCTCGCCGATGGCCACGTTGCTCGGCGAGGGAGGAAGCTTCTGCGACAGCTGGCTCAGCTGCTTCCGCGTGAAGAACGTTTTCTGAAGCGAGCGCTCGAGGCTGAAGCCCACCCGATTCGCCCCGAAATAGCCCAGGAAGCTGCCGTCCGCGCTCATCTGGGCAAGCCCTTGCACGAGACCCTCGCCGACAATGTACAGATTACCCCGCAGGTCGACGGTGATTTTTCTCGGCTTGAAGGCGTTGCTCTTCCCGAACAGCAGCGATTCCGGCTGGCCGATCGCCTTGGTTTTCTTGCCGCTCTTGTCATAAACAAAGACCTGCTCCGCGCCGTGGTCGGCCACATACAGCTTGCCGGCGCCGTCGACGTAGATGCCCGTCGGCTCATCCAGATCGCCTGCTCCGATGATGCGGATCAGACTTCCGCGTTCGTCCAGCTCCAGCACGCGGCTGTTGCCGGTATCCGCGATGAAAATATGATTGCGCGCATCGATGAATAAATCCTGCGGCTGATCGAGCGATACCGTCAGCTCGCCTTCCCGCTCCGCCGCTTCCGCGCCGAACATGCTGTAACCGTCTATGGCGCCCATCGGCACATAAGCGGTTTGCGTCAATCTTGGCTGCCCGTTCTGCTTGAACGTGAAGGCATCGTACCGGGCGCTGGCGACGCCGGGCGCAGCGGCGAGCAGCAAGGAGAGGATGACGATTGCGTAAATAACGGATTTCCATTTCACCATGTGCGTCCCCTCCTTTACTTCAGACCCGAGTGCGCCATCGTATCCATGACCTTGCTTTGCATGAAGATAAAGATGATCAAATTGGGAATGAACATTATAAGCGCGGCAGCTGCAGCCACCCCTTGGCCGGCCACGTTGTTGCCGACCGTCGTGCTGAGCGTCGTCATATAGAACGCGAACGTCTTGAGCGTCTCTTTGCTCATGTACAGGCTGGACGTCTCCGCGTTGTTCCACACCGTTTGGAACGCCAGAATCGCCACGGTCGCCATGGCGGGCGAGATGAGGGGCATGACGATTCTCGCGAAAATATAGCGGTCCTTCGCCCCGTCTATCTCCGCCGCTTCCAGAAGCTCGTTCGGAATCTGGTCCACGAACTGCTTGACCAGAAACACGCCGACCGGGAGCGCCATTAGCGGCAGCATATGGCCCCAGTATGTATTGATCAGGCCGAGCTTCTCGATGATCAGGTAGCGGGGGATCGTCACCGCCGCCGGCACGAACATGAGCGCGATCGTATTGATTTCGAAGATGACCTTGCGCATCCTGAATTTCTTCTTCGACAGCGCATACCCCGCCATCGCGCTGGTCAGCAGCGATAAGATCACCACGACCGCCGAAACGACGACGCTGTTGAATAAGTACTTGGTCACCGGAATGACGCTCATGTCCTTCAAGCTGAGCAGCGAGAGCAGATTCTCGAAGGTCGGCTTGTGTACGAGGAACGTCGGCGGGAACAGGAACAGCTCGTCCAGCGGCTTCAGCGCTTGCGAGAACATGAAGACAATCGGCAGGACCATGATGAAGCCGAGCGGAACGAGAAACAGATAAAATTTCAGCTGTCCGAAGCCGATTCGGCTCGGATTGATTTTATTGCCGTGAAATGAAGCCACCAGACCACCTTCTTACTCGTTTTTGTAAACAGGCGTTCATGTGCGCCCCTAATCTTTCTCGCCGAACAAACGCCAAGCGAGCTTCGAGAATCCGTATATGATCAGCAGAAGGACGACCGAGACGGCTGAAGCGTACCCCATGTCATACCGGATAAAGCCGTAATCCGCGATATGGTTGATCAGCAGCTGCCCCGAATATTGGGGCGTCGGGTTCGTGCCCGACAGCTGCACGCCGATCTCTCCTGCCTGGAACGTGCCAACGACCGCCATGACCGCTCCGAACAGCATTTGCGGTTTCATGGAAGGGATTGTAATATACCAAATCTCCTGCAGCCGGTTGCGGATTCCGTCGATGTAGCCTGCCTCGTACATTTCCTTGTTGATATTCAGAATGCCTGCCAGCATCGCGAGAAATCCGACGCCCATGCTGTTCCACAGTGTGACGATCACCATGATCGGCATGAGATAGTGCGGCGACTGCGTCCATTGGATCGGTTGTTGAATCAGATTCAGCTTGAGCAGAACCGAATTCAGATAGCCGGCGCTGTCGCCGCTGAATAACGTCAGCCAGATGACCGTCATCGCCACGCCGGCCGTCATCGACGGCGAGTAGAGCACCAGCGCCAGCACGGTCCGCGGCTTCCGCGAGATTTGGGAAAGCAGCCATGCCAGGAAGAAGGACAGGATATAGCCGCCAGGACCTACGAGCAGGGCGAACTTGATCGTATTCGGCAGGACGTACATCATGAACTCGCTGTCCTGTGTCAACAGATTCACGTAATTCTGCAATCCGATGAATGCCGGACGCTGCACCGTGTTAAAGTAGGTGAACGATAACGCAATCGCCGCACCGACCGGAATGATGATAAAGAGCGAGAACAGGATCAGGAACGGACTCAGGAACAGATAAGCCGACAACTCTTCCCGCAGCGAATGCTTCATTTTCCTTTTCACGGCTGGCCGTGCTTCTGTCTTCAGGACGGTCATTTCACTCATTTGTCATTGCCCTGCCTTTCCGCGCCGGGGAGCGCCGGTACCTTGAGCGGTTTAACCCAGGCGCCGTTCTTCATAAAACCGAACTCCTCCAGTTTTTTCGCAAGCTCGCGGTTGGTCAATATCGTCGCGTCCTCGATCGCGCGCCGCGGATTGACACCGTCGAACACGATTTTGTTCCATGCATCGCTGAGCTGCCGCTCCAGCATGTAATCCCCCGGAATATGCGGTGTATCCTTGAGCCATTTCCACTGCTCCTGCACGACCTTGATGTCCGAGGAAGGCCACGCCATCTGCTGGAAGGCATCCAGATTCGCCGTATTCCACATGAAGGTCGGGCCGTAAATCGTCTGCATCCGGTTGCCGAATTTCACCTGCGTGTCGGTGGAGGTCCACCATTGAAGCAATTCCCACGCATCCTGCTGCCGTTTGCTGTTTCTAAAAATAATCGACGTCTGCGCCGTTCCCGCTGCCCAGCGCTCGACCGTACCGTCTTTGCCGGCCACGCCGGGCATCGGCGCGATTTTCCAGAGACCGCTGATTTCGGGCGCTGCCGACATCAGCTGGATGTAGGTCGTGAAATTCGAGATCCCGATCGGCAGGCTGCCGTCGCGGAAGTGATTATAGAAATTCGGCACGTTGAGCGGCAGGTTGTACACCGTGAACAGATCCGTCATTTCCTTGATCCCCGCGATTGCCTGCTCGCTGTCGATCGCCGTCTTGGCGCCGTCCTTCGTAAACAGCTCCCCGCCATGCTGATAAATAAACGGAGACGTCAGCCAAATTTGCTTGTTGCCGCCCGTTTGCGCCAGCGGATCATAGAAGTTCAGTCCGTGCCGCTGCAATTCCGGCAGCAGCTTCTTCACATCCTCCATCGTATCAGGGATCGGCAGATGAAGAGCGTCCATAATATCCTTGCGATAGTACAGCACCCAGAAATCCTGGGTTTCCGGCAGCGCGTACGTGCCGCCGTTGAATTGGTAGGGGAGCATCGTCCCCGGAGCGAACCGCTTCATGACCTGATCGTAGTCCGGAAATTGCTTCAAATCGGTCAGCGTCCCGCGTACCGCCAGGTTGAACGGCGTCGTTGTGTTGATCGACAGCGCGGCATCCGGCGAATTGCCCGCGGCATTGGCGAGAACGAGCTTGGTCTCGTCGGGCATCAGGGAGAACGAGACTTTGATGCCCGTCTTCTTCGTGAACTCCTCGTTCGCCAGCTGCTGCATCGCCATTACGTATTGGCGCGGACGATTGACCCAAATTTGCAGCGCAGCGTCCCCGTTGTCGTTGATTTTACCGTAGTCCTTGGTGAAGGATCCGAAGAAGACCGAGAGATACGAATTCATCCGGCTGAAGAAACTTGCTGTTGCGTGCGGTAAGTCCTTGTCCGCATAGACATAGAACCGGTCAAGCATCAGCGGTTGATTGGGCAGCTTCGCCAGCGTTTTCCCCAGGAGCTGCATGACGGAATTGGAGCCGCCTGTCAGCTGGTCGGTCTTGTAGGGAATCGCGTTCGGGTTCGCCGCGAGCGCACGCAGGATCCGTGCCGAAATGACGAGCGACTTGGACGCGTCCGTCGTTTTGCCGATGGCGGCCATCAGCCCGGCGTTGCGCTTCTCCAGCATTTCGGCATATTGCGTAAGCCGCGATGCCGCATCCGGAATCTGATCCGTCAAATCCCAGTCCCGATTCGTGTCCTGGGTGTTGCCCGTAGCCATCTTCAGCTCGATGATGAAGTCGTTGACGCCTTTCATCGCATCCTGAATCGCGCGGATCGTCTCGCGGTACGGCGTATCGTTGGCAGTGAGCGACAAGGTGTGCTCGCCTGCCGTCAAATGAAAGAGATACGGCTGCTCCCGCTTGTCCGACGCGTCGCGGTTGGTCCAGTCGGAGACATAGGGAAACGCTACTTCCAGCGCTTCCTGAAACGGAAGGTCATCATCTATGCGCATCGAACGAAACACCGGCATGTCGGTTCCCGTGTCGCTTGTAATCGGCCCCTGCTTGTATTTGAAGGCGATGCGGTAATTGCCCTCCTGCGGCACCTGGAACTTCCAGGTTACGCTCTGCCCGCTGACCTGCCACGAGTCGCCGCCGAGCGCATTGAGACGAAGCATTTTGCTGCTGAACGGAACCGCGGAGGGATTGCCGTCTGCTTGAGCGCGTACGAACGGCTCGTTTTTCATGACGATGTCTTCCGCTTCTACAGCAGCTATGTAGGATGGGGAGTCGGAACCCCATGAGCGATGAT
This sequence comes from Paenibacillus sp. JT22N12, assembly GCF_056269365.1. Lineage (NCBI taxonomy): Bacteria > Bacillati > Bacillota > Bacilli > Caryophanales > Paenibacillaceae > Paenibacillus > Paenibacillus sp. JT22N12. Next base: position 277,106 of record NZ_JBWDNU010000006.1, read on the forward strand.
AATCGGCGTAATTTGGCAGCTCCGCCGGGCTTGCGATGACGACATTGCCGAGTAAAACCGGCTCGCTGACGAACGGAAGCGTCACAACGTTGTCGCCCGCCTCAAAATGAAACAACAGCGGAAGGTCGTCCGCGGATGCCGGGGCTTCCACGTACTGGGTACGCCAGCCCGGCAGCATCTCCTGGTCGGGCAGCACGTCATTGCCGAGCAAATCTTGCGCGAACGGATAGCGGCTGTTCTTCCAATACTTCGGAAGCTCGAATTGGCGCGCTTGAAAATACGGGTACTTGCCGCCGATTTGAATGCCGCGCTGTATGGCGATGACTTTATCCGTAAGCGGATAGTAATCCAGCTTCACTTGATAGAGTCCGTCTTGCGGAATCCGGACATGGAAAGAAATCGCGGACGTCTTCTCGTCCCACCGGAAGACCGGCGAGCCGTAATCGCTGCTGTCCGCCGCTGTCGTCAGCTGCGCCTCGCGTCCGTCGACGGTGAACGCCGACGGCGCAACCGCCGTTTGGAATCCGGGTATCGCATGAATGCCATCCTTCTTCCATTGCTGCAGGACGTCGAAGTAATCATCCCCTACGACCTCCTTGACGCCTTCTTCCTGCTTTTGCCCCGCGCCATGCTCGCTGTCGGGCTTGGTTTCGGAATCGTTTTTATCCGGGCTGCCGAAAAGCGCATCCAGCACATCCGAGTTGTCAGTATCCGTATTGCCGCTGCCCCCGTCTTCCGCGTAAGCCTTGGATACGGTCGCCGGCGCTTCGGACAGACAGACGACGCCCAATAGCATCGCCACGGTCAAAATGACGGCTACAAGCCTTCTCATCATGTCCTTGCTCCTTTACTGCCAAATGATAGGCTCCTTCCCTTCCATGCGAAGAAAAGGAGCCAGCTTAAGCGGTTACTTGGTTGCCGCGTCGATTTGCGTTTTGTTTTTGTCGAAAATATCCATCGCTTTTTGCTGAATATCTTTTGCAACATCTTCCGGCTTCACTTTTAGCGTAACGAGGTCCTTTTTCGTATCGTAAGGATTGAGCACTTTATCGATGATTTCCGCATCGCCCGGCAGCCATTTGAAGCCGTCGACGAAGCCGTCGCCGATCATCGAGATAACGTCTTTGATTCCCGGTGCCGTGAACGTCGTTTTCAGGTAGGCGTCCCAAACGTCGCGGTCGCTGACCAGCGGCATTGTCGAGATCGGTTTTTCGATCTCATTGATGCGCTGCAGCCAGCCATCCTTGGAGAAGGTCAGCCATTTAATGAATTCATAGGCTTCTTTCGGATGCTTGGTATTCGCCGCCATGCCGATATAGTCCGTGATGATTGGAACGCGCTGGCCCTGGTCGGCCGGCAGCGGCATGAAGTCCCATTTGAACTTCGCGTTTTTGGCCAAGTCGGCAAAAGCCCAATTCGCGTCGATTTTCATGCCCACTTTGCCGGCCACGAAACCGCTCTTGTCCTTGCCGTACCATTTGTCCTGCTCTATGCGCTCGTACAGATCCACCGAGGTTTTGTCATTGTATACGATGTTGTTGATCCAGTGGATCGTGTCGGAAAACGCAGGATTGTCGAAGTTGAACTTCGTGCCGTCATAGGTGAGCCAGCCGAGAGACGGATCGAACTGCGGGACGAATGACTCGCGGGCGCCGACGATGTTTTCCACGCCGAATTGGTGGTCGCTTACTTTCGTCAGCTTCTTCGCGATGTCCTCAAATTCATTCGTCGTCCAATTCTTCTTCGGCAGCGGAATGTTCTCCTTATTGAAGAGATCCACATTGATCAGAACGCCAGTCATGAACATTTGATGCGGCAGCATATACTGCTTGCCGTTATACTGGCCCGTTTCGCTCAGATTGCTGAAAATCTTATCCGGACTGTAATCGGGATCGGTCTCCAAATAGGGGTTCAAGTCGCCAAGCCAGCCGTTGGCCACATTCGCCGGCCCGTTAAATACGAAGAAAACGTCCGGAAGCTTGCCCGCTGCGGCCGCTGCGCCAAGCTTCTCGTCCCACGGCCAGGTAACGGATTTGTCGATTTCGATTTTGATGTTCGGATGGGATTTCATAAAAGCGTCAATCTTCTTCTGCTCCATCACGGGATCGCTCCAAGTCGCAAACTTGAGCGTTACGACCTCGTTCGAGGAAGAATCGCCCGCATTGGCTGCCTCGCCGGTATTGGTCTGCGTCCCCGCGTCTGCGGCATTGGTTCCGCCATTTGCGGCATTGCTGCCGCCATTCGTTGCGTTGGTTCCGCCGTCCGCGGCATTGACTCCGCCATTCGCGGCATTACTCCCGCCATTGTTCGCATTATTGCTGCCGCAGCCGGCAAGCAGACTAACGAGCATGATTGAAATCAGGATTGCGCCAACCGTTTTTCTCATCGACTTTTCCTCCTACATAATAACGAGTGCCTCTACAGCCTCGCTTTAATGGTATGGCTTCCCGGAACGGAGTCCGGGTTGCATATGTAAGCGCATCCAAATCCGGTAATAGCGCGCCGCCGAAGCTGGCGCCTATGACGATAGTATCAAGTGGATATCGTATTTTTCAGTTGCATTCCGCAAGATTCCCTAACGACCAGTTCAGTATCCAGCATGATCTTCTTGGATTCTTCCATGCCGTCATGAAGCGCTTGGAATATCGTATGCGTCACGAGCGAACCCCACTCGCGCATCGGATGCTTGATCGTCGTCAGAGCCGGACGAACATAGGAGGACAGTTGAATATCGTCAAATCCCACGATAGCTACATCCTCGGGTACGCGGTAGCCGGCTTCCGTCAACGCCTGGATGCAGCCGATCGCCATCTCATCGTTCGCCGAAAAAATCGCCTCAGGAACTTTGCCGCTCATGATCAACGCCTTGGCAGCCTGATACCCGCCCTGTTCAGTGAAATGCCCCTGGGCCGTGTAGGAGACCTGAAAAGAAAGCCCCGCGTCCGCAAGCGCGCTCTTATACCCTTCGAATCGCTTTTGGTTATTGTAAGAACTGACGCCGCCGCTTAAATATCCGATATTCCGGTAGCCTTGAGCGGCCAAATGCATGGTTGCGTTGTATGCGCCTTGAACGTTATTGATCAAAACCTGATGCACGTGATCCGCCTTAAGTTCCCGGTCCATAACTGCGATCGGAAAGGACTTGGATGCTATTTGCACGAGCAGCTCATCCGGAATCGTAGGACCGAAGATGACCGCAGCGTCAAAAAGCTTTTCCTGGAGGAAGCGGCTGGACGAATTCCGGTCAATCCCCGTGCTGCAAGCGATGAGATCATATCCGTTGGACTCGACGACTTCTTGAAGCCCTTCAATAACCGAACTGAAGAACGGTCCGCCGAAACCGGTCACGAACAATGCGATCGTCTCGGTCTTTCTGCGCTTCAAATTCCGTGCCGTCGCGTTCGGCCGATAGTTGAGCGCATCGACAACGGACAGCACTTTCAGTCTGGTTTGTTCGCTGACCCGAGAGTCGTTATTCAATACGTACGAAACCGTCGAAACGGCGACTCCCGCTTGCTTCGCAACATCCTTGATGGTGGCCATTTACACCCCCCTTTCGAAAGTATTTTATCTTTCATCGAATCGTTTCGAATCACTTTTTTACTATAACCGAATAATAAAGCGATTTCAATACCGTTTTTGGCTTAATTTTCTTCAAAATATTGCGATTTAAATTATCTGATCCATTTTCTTCGAAACGATTCGATTAACTCCCAGCCCAAAGAACATGATATTTTCATGCAGGCTAATCCTGAAATGTCAGAGCTGGAAATTGTCTTGATATTATTTGATACCTCTACGCTAATAGGATCTTACCCAGTAATTTTAGCAGAATTAATTTTTAGTACTTTTCCACAACATATGTCAGTAAAATAAAAAAACATTTGACTTTCTGATTGGAACTTTGTACATTGAATTTGCAAATCTTAATTCATATAATATCACTGGGTTTAGGAGGGTTTAAAGATGAACAACGTTGAAAATAACTTGCTCTCTGCCATCGAAACAAACGGGTACAGCTTCGTTATATCCCTTATTGTATTCGGTTTTCTGTTCTTCCTGGCGCGAAGACGGGTAAGCTTCGGCACACGGGTGCTGGTCGGACTCGGGCTCGGGTTGCTTGTAGGCATTCTTTTTCAAAACCTGGAAAACTTTGAAATCAAAGGGATCAGCACGTTCGGCAGCATCTATGTCAGCTTAATTCGCATGCTCGTTATTCCACTTGTATTCGTCCTAGTACTCAACAGTATCGCGTCGCTGACCAGTCTGGACTATTTGCGTAAAATCGGCTTCAAGACGTTCGCCTGGTTTCTCGGAACAACCGGTATCGCTTCGGTAATCGGCCTGTTGGTTGCCCTGCTGTTTAATCCGGGAGCCGGTATTGAGCAGACTGTACCGGCAGATTTTGCCGCCCGCGAGATTCCGACCTTCTCGGAAGTTATTCTGCAGCTTATACCGTCTAATCCGTTCAACGAGGCTGCGGAAGGCAAAGTTGTCCCGATTCTGATCTTTGCGATTTTCCTCGCTGTTGCAATCATTAAAGTCGGTTCCAAAAACGCGGAGGCCGTAAAACCAGTCCGGGATCTGATTTCATCGTTGACGCAGGTGCTGCACCAGGTCGTCAAATTTGTCATTCGCTTGACTCCGTATGGCGTATTCGCCCTAATAGCGGGAGTTGCGGCGCGTTACGGATGGGACACCCTGCAGGAGCTCGGCAGCGTTATCGTCAGCTCTTATGTCGCTCTAATCATCCATTTCGTGCTTGTATTCGGCGGTCTCGTGCTGTTTGTCGCCAAAGTGAATCCTTTTAAATTTTTCCGCAAAATTTACCCGACCATCGCTGTCGCTTTCACCACCCGCAGCAGCTATGCAACGCTTCCGGTCAATCTGGAAGTCATTACAAAGCGGCTTCATGTCTCCCCGCGCATCGCCAGCTTCGTTGCTCCGCTGGGAGCATCGGTCAACTTCAACGGCTGCGGCGGCGTGTGGCCAGCTATCGTTGCGGTATTCACCGCTCAAGTATTCGGCATTGATTTGACGGCGACCGACTATATCATTCTCGTGCTGGTCAGCATTATCTCTTCGATCGGAGTTGCCGGCGTCCCCGGTCCGGCCGTTATTTCCACGACCGTTGTGCTCACGGCACTTGGCCTGCCTCTTGAAGGAATCGCGATCGTCGCAGGCGTGGAAGCACTCATCGACATGGGCCGCACAGCCGTTAACGCGACCGGGACGACGGTTACCTCCCTGCTCGTGGCAACCTCTGAAGGCGAGTTCGACCGCGAAGCATTTAACCGTGACGAAGACGAAGATATTGCTCTGAATGCGGTTTAAGATTTGCGCGGCTAACCCTGATTCTACAGAAAAAAGGTATATTCTCTCCATAGAAACTGGAGGGAATGTACCTTTTTATCTGGCTTGACACCTATGAATTCTCATTGAACGTATCCCTTGACCCGATTACATCAAGTATCTTCCCGTGATCGACTGCTCCGCATGGATGATCTGCGGAGGTGTACCCTCGAACACCACCTGGCCGCCCTTGCTGCCTCCGTCCGGTCCCATATCGATGATCCAATCCGCCTGGCTGATTACATCGAGGTTGTGCTCGATGACGATCACCGTATTGCCGGCGTCCACGAGGCGGTTCATGATCTCCAGAAGGTGACCGATATCCGACATATGCAGACCGGTCGTCGGCTCGTCCATCACGTAGATGCTGCCCTTCTTATGAAGCTCGCTTGCCAGCTTAATGCGCTGGCATTCCCCGCCCGAGAGCGTGCTGAGCGGCTGGCCGAGTGTAATGTAGTTCAGCCCTACATCACTCATCGCCTGGAGCTTGCGCACAACCTCCTTTAGCTGAAAAAAATCCAATGCCTGCTCCACAGTCATCTCCAGCACTTCTGCAATTGACCTGCCGTTCAGCTTGTACGCGAGCACCTCTTCCTTGAAGCGTCTGCCTCCGCATACTTCGCATGGCAGCTTCACGCTGTCGAGGAATGCAAGATCTGTATACACAACACCCAGCCCTTGGCAGTTCTCGCAAGCCCCCTTGGAGTTGAAGCTGAACAAGCCTTGGCCCACCTTGTTCGCGGAAGCAAACGCCTTGCGCACATCATCCATAATGCCCGTGTAGGTCGCGGGATTCGAACGTGTTGATACCCCTACCGCCGATTGGTCGATAACGATTGCATCCGGATGCTGACTGAGGAATACGTCGCTAATCAGCGTACTCTTGCCCGAGCCGGCGACGCCTGTAACGACTGTCAGCACTCCGGCGGGAATATCTGCACTTACGTTTCGCAGGTTGTGCAGCGTGGCATTCTTGATGGACAGCTTGCCGGACGGCTGCCTGCAATCTTCCTTCAGGCGGAGCTGCCGATTCATATGGGTGCCTGTAAGCGAACCCGCTTCAAGCAAGCCTTGGAAGCTTCCTTCATACACGATGGTACCGCCGCGGCTGCCGGCGTGAGGCCCGACATCAACGATATGATCCGCCACCTTGATCACATCGGGATCATGCTCGACGACAATCACGGTATTACCCTTGTCGCGCAGCTTCTGAAGCAGCCCGACCAGCCGGTGTACATCACGGGGGTGCAAGCCAATGCTGGGCTCATCGAAGATGTAAGTGACATCCACCAGACTGCCGCTCAGATGCTTCACCATCTTGACGCGCTGCGACTCGCCGCCGGACAACGTATCCGTCTCGCGGTCAAGCGTCAAGTAGTCCAGTCCGATATCCACCAGATGCTGCAGCCGCTCCGTCAGCGATTTGGCGACCGGCGCGGCTGCGCGATCGTCAATCTCCCGAATGACGCGGATGAGCTGTCCGACCTCCATGGAGGACATCTCCGCAATGTTGAGTCCATTGATCCTGCAGCTGAGCGCAGCCTGACTGAGTCTCGCACCGCGGCAGCTGGAGCACGGGCCCTCGGAGATGTACGGCGCAACAGTTTTTTGCGTGCGCTCGGACTTCGTCTTCACATCCTGCTTGATGTACTTGTTGGTGAATTTCTCGATGATGCCTTCCACTGTAACATTCACTGCCTTCCCGGCGAAATCCATCTCCACTTTCCTCGCCTTGGCAAACAGCAGCTGATCCAGCTCCTCTTCCGAATAATCGCTCAGCTTCTTGTCGAGATCGTAGGACCCCGACTGTACGATCATGTTCCATTCCCAACCGTTTACCGCATAGTCCGGCAGCATGATTGCCCCTTCATTCAACGACCTTGATTTGTCGATCGCCTTGCTCATGTCGACGCCCAGCCTGCGGCCGATCCCATTGCACTCGGTACACATGCCTTGCGGATCGTTGAACGAGAACATGTTTGCTTGTCCAACATAGGGCTGACCTACACGGGAGAAGAGAAGACGGAGAATGGGGGAGATATCGGTAATCGTGCCCATCGTGGAATGGGAGCCACCGCCCAGCCGCTTCTGATCCACAATAACAGCCATGCTCAGGTTCTCGATCGCGTCCGTATCCGGCTGCGGATAGCGGGGCAGAAAATTGCGTACGAACAAGCTGAAGTTCTCATTCAGCAACCGCGTGGATTCTGCAGCGATCGTATCGAAGACAATCGATGACTTGCCGGATCCGGATACCCCGGTGAAGATCGTAATCTTCCGCTTGGGAATGCGCAAGGATACGTTCTTGAGATTGTTTTCCCTCGCACCCGAGATTACGATATACTCCTGATTGGATTCGCTCATGCTTAACATCCTTCCGATAACGTGAATTTCTACTTATTATTCACATTGTACCATTCATCCTGCATAGAAAGCCGGGCAGTCCAAACTTGCTTGATATTGTTCTAATCAGGGAGGTAATGAGATAGCTTCTCTCGGCTTGGACAATAGGACGATCACATACCAGCTTTATCCATATGCACTTCGGCTCTCGGAAGTAGACATAAACCGGCTGCAGACGACATGCAGCCGGTTTATGTTGATTCGGATCAAGCAGGGTTCAACTGTTGTCCCCATTCATTTAGCTTGGGAAAGGATTAGGATTGGTAACCGAATGCGTTTATTGTTCCAGCGCGTTTTCAAACCCGCCGAACCAATTACCCCAGCCATATCTGGCGCCTTCGAGTCCTTGCTCATTTGTGAACCCGGTTTGATCGAGATGAAGGTTAACTTTTCCGTCTCCTAAATCCTGGAGCGTCCAGGTGACCGTGTGCTGCTCTCCTCCACTGGCCCAGGTATAGGACAACCGGTTTGGTTCGTCCACGATAAGCACTTCGCCGTCAATAATGCCATCCCAATATTCGGACGGCTCAGTGCGAAACTGAAAATGGTGTCCGACGACGGGCTTAAAATCATTTTCCATTATCCACTTGGCAAGCTTGCTTGAATCGGTTAAAGCGGACCAAGCCTTCCCGATCGATGTCGTGTACTGAAAATCCAAGGATAATGCTAAACTCATTCTTCTTCCTCCTCTAATAGTTGGTTCAAGCGCAGCATATTCGTACTCCAGAACTTACTGTAAAAAGCCACCCAGTCTTGAATTTCTCTGAGCGGGGAGGCGTTCAGCCTGAATCGCGTTTCTCTGCCGACTTTTCGGTCAAGCACCATTCCAGCCTCTTTAAGAATTGTCAAATGCTTGGATACCGCTGTACGGCCCATTTGAAACTGTGCCGTTAATTCATGAAGCGGTATCTCCTCTGCCTCTGCCAACAGACGAATCAGCCGGCGCCTGGTTGGATCTGCAATCGCGTCAAACACATCCCGCAACTGGTTGTCCTCGTTCACAACACCCTCTCCCAAATATTGCGTACTCGATTGTTTCCACCTCATAATGATTTCAAACATTTCAAAAGACCAACTTCTTATTGGACACTATTTGGTGTCTATTTGATTATAGGTCACCATTTGGTGTCGTGTCAACAACATTTTTAAACTCCAGAAAACTGTCAGTCTGCATGTGTGCCGGCTGTTGATTTCATGTCATTTGGCTCCTTGATTACCTGTTAAAAATCTTCAGTACGATAATGCCGAAGCTTTATGATCAGTCAGGCAAAAAAAAATCCGCTATATAAGCGGATCTGATGATCATTATCCGATGCTTCCCTCCATCTCGAATTTGATCAGTCGATTCATTTCAACTGCATATTCCATAGGCAATTCCTTCGTAAACGGCTCGATAAAGCCCATCACGATCATCTGCGTAGCTTCAGCATCGGTTAGGCCCCTGCTCATCAAGTAGAAAAGCTGCTCCTCAGAAACCCGGGAGACTGTCGCTTCGTGTTCCAATGTGATGTTGTCATTCATGACTTCGTTGTATGGAATCGTGTCCGAGGTTGATTCATTGTCCATGATCAGCGTATCGCATTTAATATTTGATTTTGAGCCCTGGGAATAACGCCCTAATGAAGCAAGACCGCGGTAGTTCACCTTACCGCCATGCTTGCTGATCGACTTCGAGATGATGGTGGACGTTGTGTCCGGGGCCAGATGAATCATTTTGGCTCCGGTGTCCTGATGCTGATTACGTCCAGCGACAGCTATCGATAACACCGAGCCTTTTGCTCCTCGGCCCTTAAGAATAACGGCCGGGTATTTCATAGTCAGCTTGGAACCAATATTGCCATCCACCCATTCCATATTTGCATTCTCTTCCGCAACCGCCCTCTTTGTCACCAAATTATAAATATTGGGCGCCCAGTTTTGAATCGTGGTGTACCGGACTCGCGAGTTTTTCTTGCAAATAATTTCCACGACGGCACTATGGAGCGAATTCGTACTATAAATGGGTGCCGTGCAGCCTTCTACATAATGGACAAAGCTGCCCTCGTCTGCAATAATCAAAGTCCGTTCGAACTGGCCCATGTTTTCCGAATTTATGCGGAAATACGCTTGAACGGGGATTTCACATTTAACCCCCTTCGGCACATAGATAAAGCTGCCTCCAGACCAAACCGCGCTGTTCAGTGCGGCGAACTTATTGTCCGTATAGGGGATAATGGTGCCGAAATACTCCTTAAAAATTTCCGGATGCTCGCGCAGTGCCGTATCTGTATCCGTGAAGATTACGCCTTGCTTCACCAGGTCCTCCTGCATGCTATGGTAGACAACTTCGGATTCATATTGCGCGGATACGCCAGCCAGGAACTTCTGCTCCGCTTCAGGGATACCCAGCTTATCAAAAGTCTGCTTGATTTCAATCGGAACCTCTTCCCAGGTTTTCCCCTGGTTCTCCGAAGGCTTGACATAATACTGAATATCGTCAAAATCAAGATCATCCAAGCGCCCTCCCCAACGGGGCAATGGCATTTTGAAAAACTGCTTCAACGACTTCAAACGAAAATCGAGCATCCATTGCGGCTCGTTCTTCATACGCGAAATTTCTTCAACGATTTCTTCGGTCAATCCTTTACCGCTTTGAAAAATATTCTTGTGTTCGTCTCGAAATCCGTATTGGTATTCTTCCATTTCAGGCATTTTTTTAGCCATCATGAGCACACTCCTTTAGATGATAAAGCCTTAATTAAACCCCGGGATACTTTCAATTGCGCAGTTTCCGTTCAATCCAGTCGTACAGTTGCTCTTCGATGTGCTTGAGCGGTATCTCCTGAACAATGGAAAGCAAAAAACCTAAGATGATCAGATGTTTCGAATCACGCCTTGTTACACCGCGACTCATCATATAATAAATTTGTTCGGCATCTATTTTCCCAATGCTTGCCCCATGGCCAGCGTAAACGTCATTCTCATCGATGAGCAAAATCGGATTCGCATCGCCGCGTGCCAGATCACTGAGCATAAGCACCCGCTCAGTTTGTCCCGCATCTGCTCCGGATGCCCCTTTCTCAATCCTCGTATACCCATTAATAATCGCCGTGGCCTCATCTTGGACTACTGCCTTCACCAGCATGTCGCTTGGCGTATATCTTCCGTAATGAATCGCGCGCGTCGTCAAATTCAGCTTCTGGGCTCCGGTGCCGATTGAAATCACCTTGGCATCGGAACGCGAACCATTTCCCTTCAGTATGGAGCTTGTATCTGACATCGTATTACCTTCATTCAATTCCCCAATCGTCCATTGCATAATGGCGTCATTGTCCAGCATGGCACGGCGATAGATCAGAGCGGTTGTTTCTCCGCTCAAGTTGTGCACGGAAGCAACATGCACGCGCGCGCCCGGTTTGACGACCACCTCGACGACTCCATTATGAACGGCATTGTTATTCCGGCCGGATAAATAATGATCAACATAAACAACCGAGCTATTGTCCTCTGCAATGATCAATATATGAGGCGCAAAGGTCGCATCCGGTTGTTCCGACTGGAATATCGCTTGCAGCGGCACCGTTACCTCAACATTTCGCGGAACATAAAGGAATACCCCGCCACTCCATAATGCCGCATGCAGGGCAGTAAGGCGATTTTCATCTGCTTTCACCACAGACATGAAATGAGTGTGTACAAGAGCTTCGTGTTCACGAAGAGCCGTCTCCATATCTGTAAAGATAACGCCTTGTTCTTCCAATGTACCGGTTTGGTTCTTCCAGAGGAGTCCGGAATCACGGTGCACCATGACAGGATTCGAATTCGGATTTCCACCTATTAGTTCCTTTACTTTTTCAGGCAAATCATTGTAATTGTCCAATAGCTCAGGTGTATGGTAAAGACCATACGAATCCAGGCTCCAACGGTCTATTCGTGTCTTTTCCAGTTCCGGAAGTTCCAGTTCGCCCGCCAATTCAAGGGCACGAAGGCGAAGATCGGTCATCCAGGACGGCTCTCCCCGATTTCGGGATAACTCGGCTGCTGCATTGGAAGTTGTAGGAAGGACAACGGAAGTCTTCATCGCTATTCCACCTGCCCAACTGTTTCATCTGTGATGCCCAGTTCTTCCTTAATCCAGTCATAACCCTCCGCTTCCACCTTATGAGCAAGCTCCGGGCCGCCGGATTTAACGATGCGTCCCTGCATCATGACGTGTACATAGTCGGGTTTAATATAGGTCAGCAAACGCTGATAATGAGTAATAATCAAGAAAGACCGTTCCTCTGTTCGCATTGCATTCACACCATCGGCCACAATGCGGAGTGCATCAATATCCAGACCGGAATCAATTTCATCCAAAATGGCGACTTTGGGTTCCAGCAGCATCATTTGGAGAATTTCATTTCGTTTCTTTTCGCCGCCCGAGAATCCCTCATTCAAATAGCGGTGGGCAAACTCCGGATTCATCTCCAGATTTTTCATCCGGGCTTCCATTAGACGAATGAATTTTATAAGTGATAGTTCCTTACCCTCGCCGCGGCGAGCATTCATTGCACTTCGCAAAAAATCGGCATTGGTTACGCCGGTAATCTCACTCGGATATTGCATCGCAAGGAACAATCCGGCCCCTGCACGTTCGTCCACATCTATTTCAAGCAAATCGACCCCATCGAGACTCGCGAATCCATCGGTTCCATCATATTTCGGATGTCCCATGAGAACAGAAGCCAGCGTGCTTTTACCAGTCCCATTCGGGCCCATTACGGCGTGGACTTCACCTCCATTGATCTCGAGATTAATGCCTTTCAAAATTTGTTTGCCTTCGATCGATGCCTTCAAACCGTTTATGATCAATTTTGTCATGAATATTCTTGCTCCCTCCTGTTTAATTCCTATGGGATTAATGGTTAACCAAACCCCTATCTTGATTAGGATTGTTATTTAAATGACTGGCTGACGCTCTTCCAATCAGTGCATAACGGATGCTGTCAACCAGAGCATTCCAGCTTGCCTCGATGACATTCCCGGATACGCCCACTGTGCTCCACATACTTCCGAAACCTGAGGATTCGACCAATACACGCACTTTAGCCGCAGTAGCATCCTTCTCATCCAGCACACGTACTTTGTAATCGGACATGTGCATCTGCTCGATTTGCGGATAGAACTGGTGTAATGCTTTACGAAGAGCACGATCGAGCGCGTTGACCGGGCCGTTACCTTCCGCAGCCATATAAACGGTTTGTCCTCGAACTTTCAATTTCACTATCGCCTCCGATTTAACGCCATTGGAGGAAGCCTTTTCAACGAGGACTTTAAACGATTCTAATGTGAACATTTCTTCAATTTCGCCGCTGCCCTCTCTGAGCAACAATTCCAGGGATGCATCCGCTCCTTCAAATTGATAACCTTGATGCTCCAAATCTTTGATTTTATTCATAATCAACCGCGTTTCGCTGCTCTCCAAATTGATGTTCAATTTCATCTCCTGGGCCTTTACAATGATATTGCTTTGCCCCGATAGCTCGGATACAAGAATTCGCTGTTTGTTGCCCACCAGCTCAGGAGCGATATGCTCGTACGTTTTCGGATCCTTCATAATGGCAGATACATGAATGCCACCCTTATGCGCAAAAGCGGCAGCTCCGACGTACGGCTGATTGACAGGCATGTGTACATTGGCGATCTCGCTCACAAATCGTGCACTCCCGGTTAATAAGGCGAGCTGTTCATCACTGAAACACTCATATCCCAGCTTGAGCTGCAGGTTGGGTACAAGCGAGCATAAATTCACGTTGCCGCATCGCTCTCCGTATCCGTTAATGGTGCCCTGAACCTGACGGACTCCGGCCTGCACAGCTGCCATCGTATTCGCTACAGCCAGATCGCAATCATTATGAGGATGCAAGCCAAGTGGCGTGTGAACAAGCGTCCGGACATGAGCCACAATCTCCGCGATTTCGCCAGGAAGACTGCCGCCATTTGTGTCACATAACACAATCCAATCCGCACCGGCTTCTTCGGCTTTGCGGATCGCAGCGATGGCGTATTCCGGGTTCCGTTTAAATCCGTCGAAAAAGTGCTCGGCATCGTAAATGGTTTCCATTCCTTTATGCTTCAAATAGCGAAATGAATCATAGATCATGGCCAGATTCTCTTCCAATGTGGTTTGCAGAGCCGTTGTCACTTGATAATCCCATGATTTGCCCACCAAGGCTGCCGTACTGACCCCGGATTCCATAATTCGATTTAAATTAACATCATGCTCCGCTATTGTGTCCTTACGCCGCGTACTGCCAAAAGCCGTTACTTTTGCCCGCAGCTTCAAGTTCCTCGCACGTTCAAAAAATTCGATATCCTTTTTGTTGCTTCCAGGATTGCCGCCCTCAATATAATGAACGCCAAGCTCATCAAGCTTGCGCGCAATTTTTATTTTATCCTCTGCAGTAAAGCTGACACCTTCACCCTGCGTTCCATCACGAAGCGTAGTATCGAATACAAAAACCTGATTGCTCATCTTTATTTCCTCCCAATAGGAATAGGATTAGTCATATAGCTTGTCAATTGCTGCATAACCTGCTCACTATCGGTGAGACCAAGAATATGATTCACAGTTGCTTCAGCATCTGCAATGGATATCTCACCAATTCTGTCTTTCACTTTTAGAACCGAACTATTCCCCACGCTAAACTCTCGCAGCCCAAGCCCTAGCAATAAAGGAACCGCTGCTGGATCCCCTGCCATTTCACCGCATAGACTGACAGGAATTCCAGACTGTTTTCCCGTATCCAATGCTCGTTTAACCAGACGGATGACTGCCGGATGATACGGATCATACGAGGTGGCTATTTTATCATTCATGCGATCCACAGCTAATGTGAATTGAATCAGATCATTCGTCCCAATGCTGAAAAAATCCACTTCATGTGCGAACAAATCAGCCAGCAGGGCTGCTGCAGGAACTTCAATCATCATGCCAATTTCCAGATGCGGGTCGTATGCCATCCCCTCTTTCAGAAGTTGTGCCTCCACTTCCTTCATGAATACCTTAACTGCGCGTATTTGTTGTAAGGATGAGATCATCGGATATAAGACTTTCACTTTTCCATACATGCTGGCCCGCAGGATCGCCCGTAATTGGGTTTCCAGTAAATCAGGCTCCCCCAGACAAAATCGTATGCCACGGTAGCCAAGTGAAGGGTTTTCCTCCAGGGGAAAGGAATAAAAGCGGACTTGCTTATCCCCGCCAATGTCCATTATCCGGAACACAAGGGGCTTTCCTTGCAAAGATTGGATCGCATTGCGATATATGATAAACTGTTCTTCCTCAGATGGCGGCGCATAGCGATCCATGAAGAGATACTCTGTACGAAAAAGCCCAATCCCGTCTACCCCCAATTCAAGAGCCTCCACGATTTCATCAGGCATACTAATATTTGCGGAAAGCCTGATAACTTGCCCATCCAGGGTTTGAGCCGGTTTTTTTCTCGTTAAGTCTAATCGTTGTTCTAACACATGTTTTCCATCAATGTAGCCAAGATACTTACACCATTCCTCTTGGGTTGGTTCAATACAAACCTCTCCCTTATCTCCGTCTACAATAATCATCTCATCATCTCTTATATGTGACAGTGCGCTTCCCTCAACCCCCACGATAACGGGGATTCCTTTTGAACGCATCATGATGACAGTATGCGAGGTCAGTCCGCCAGTTTCCAATATGACTCCCATAACTTTGTCAATCGTTAGTTGTGCGACATCCGAAGGCGCCAATTCGTCCGCAATTAATATCACCGGGTGTGTCAGGCGATGACTAGCCGCAGGCATAATACCCAGGAGCTTCCGTATGACACGTTGTGCAAGATCCCTCACGTCTGGAGCACGTTCTTTCATATAATCGTCATCCAATTTTTCAAAAATAATTGAAAACTCTCTCGTCACATGTTCGTAAGTCCATTCAACATTCATCAGCTCTTTCGATAAGCGCTGCTCAACTTCAGCAATAATAGCCGGGTCATACAATAAAGAGAGATAAGCATCGAATATAGCCGCCTGTTCAGCTCCCATTACGGAAAAGACCTTTTGCTTATCCTGTCTTATTTCTTCGGCCGCAGCATCAATCGCACGCTGCAGCCGCGCCGCTTCATTCTCAATCTGTGAAATAGAAATTGTATATTGAGGAACGGCTAACTTAGCCTTATTCAACATATAGCTTTTTCCTATCTCAATACCTGGTGATGCCGAAATGCCTTTGATGATCATGAGCATTCCCCCTTTCATCCATCATGAACTGCAGTTAGCACAATGTGTTCATTAGATTAAAAGCCAGCAACATAATATTCATGATATCATCTGATGTTTAAAGGCGTGATAAACAAATGGTTATTTCTGCTGATCAATGGTTTCATTCAAATTCTTCAACGTCCATTTTAAGGCTTCGCCCACATTTTTATCTTTAATGGCCTGGTATAGGTTTTCATGAAAGAAATGCTGTGATTTGTGAAAGCTTTGATTCTTATACAGCATTGTGTTTGCATCCAGGATGACGGATGAAAATGATCGAAATAAATCAGCCGCAATACTGTTTTTACTGGCAACAGCTACAGAGAGATGAAAGGCAATATCTGCATTCAGATAAGTTCTCATGTCCCCTGCATGCAACGCCAGAACACATTGATCCAATGCGCTTCTCATCTGCGCAATATCCTTGTCTTCTCGCCGGAGAGCTGCCAATCCGGAAATCTCCAGCTCCAGCATACTCCTTACCTCATACACTTCCAGAATCTCCGCTCTTCTAAGCCGGTGAAGCAACGGTTCCTGAATAACTGGCCTGGCAATCAAATAGGTACCGAATCCTTGTTTTTTCTCAAGCAGCCCGGAATGGACCAAAACCCTTACCGCTTCCCGGATGGTCGAACGTCCTACGCCGAATTGTTCCATTAGTTTAGGCTCAGTCGGAATTTTCTGCCCGTATTGCATTTCACCATCAGAAAATTTCCTTTGCAGCTGTTTAACCACCTCGTCAACCAATTTCGGTCGATTCAAGGCTCGAAACAGATCTTTTGCTTTCATTTCACCCTCTCCCTGAACGAAAGAAATGCCTATCCGCCCCGTTCATTATGAATTTGGCCAGTCATTCCATCCATTCAATTCATGATATCATCTGATGTTTCAGGATACAAGAGAACAACTTACTCCTGTTGAAGAAAAGCTTTTAGCTGCACTACCGTTTTATCTAAATTTTTTAATGTCCAATGTGCCGCTGCAGTCATATCTTTATCCTTTATAGCCTGGTATAAATTCTCATGAACAGGATGCTGCGGATCATGGATATTCGGATCCTTCGCCAATTTTTGAAGCGCATCTGAAAGCACAGAAGAGAAGGATTGAAACAAATCTGCGGCAACGCTATTTTTACTTGCCTTTGCTATCGACAAATGAAAGGAGATGTCAGCATTTATATAGGCGTCCATATCGCTCTTTTGCAATGCTTGCAACCGTTGGTCCAATGCGCTGCGCATGTTTGCGAGATCGTTGTCGTCACGGCGCTCTGCAGCTAATTTTGAAATTTCCAATTCCAGCATTTTACGTACTTCATAAACCTCCAAAATCTCTGCTCTGCGCAACCGGTTTGACAAAGGCTCCTGAATGCCCGAATTTGTCGTTAAATACGTACCAAAGCCTTGCTTCTTCTCCAGTAAACCGGCATGGACCAACACTCTTACCGCTTCGCGTACGGTAGATCGGCCTACACCAAATTGCTCCATCAATTCGGGTTCTGTGGGAATTTTACTACCCTGCTGAATCTCCCCATCGGAAATTTTCTTTTGCAGCTGATTAACAACATCATCCACCAGCTTCGGACGGCTTATGGTATGAAATGAAATTTTCGAATTCATCTAATCATCTCCTGTTTGAATCATAACACAACAGAACCTCTCGAACAACAGACTGTTGATTAAATGGATGGGACCTCACAGCATACGTAAAAGCCGTTGGTTTACTCATGAATTCACCTCTTCGATTACTCGGCTGCGACCGGAAGCAATACCGAAAATAAGCATTAGAATGGTTATGACGAGCAGCACGATAAGCGGAACCTTCCATCCGTTGGTCAAATCATGCAGATAACCGAAAAGTATAGGTCCTGCCGCGGCCAACAGATATCCTACCGATTGAGCCATCCCGGATAATTCAGTTGCGTCATGCATGTTTGTAGTTCGCAATCCGAATAATGTCATCGCAAGACTAAATGCTGAGCCTGCACCAATTCCGATAAAAATAGCCCAAAGCATGACCAGATGATTTCCGGAAAGCAGCCCCCCAATACCAACGAAGAAGAAGAGTGCCGTCAGGAAAATAATGCCGATTTGATTGTTCATACGCCTAGCCAAAATAGGCACGAAAAAAGTAACGGGAAGTAAAGCGAACTGCATAATTGATAGTATCCACCCTGCGTAATCCGAGCTTATCCCTTGGCTTGTGAGAATCTCAGGTAACCATGAAATAAAGATAAAGAATAGCATGGATTGCAGCCCCATAAAAAGTGTCACATGCCAGGCGAGAGTGGACTTCCACAAATTCGTCCGCTTTTGGCTCGACGTCGCTATCCTCGCTTTTTCTTGCTGGCGCCCCAGTTGAGGAATCCATAAGAGAATGGTTATCACAGCAAGAAGTCCCCATAGACCCAAAGCTCCCTTCCAGCCTAAACCTGTCTGGTTAGCCACCGGCACACTAATTCCAGATGCAATAGCGCCGCCAAGATTCATCGCCACCAGATAAACGCCAATCATTATTCCGATTTTCAAAGGATACTTCTCCTTGATCAGACTTGGCATTAATACATTGCAAATGGCTATTGCCAGACCTAAAAAGACCGTCCCGATCAGCATTAAACCGATATTCCACGCTGAACGCAGCACAATGCCAAGAATCAGAAGGAGCATCGATCCAAACAGAACAGAGGATATTCCATATTTGCGGGCCATCTTCGGGGCAAACGGCGACATCAAAGCGAATGCGATTAGAGGAAGAGTGGTAATTAAGCCCGCTAACGTATACGATATCCCTAAATCCTCCTGGATGGTCCCTATTAGGGGCCCTACCGAAGTTAACGGGGCGCGTAAATTAGCCGCAATCAAAACAACTCCCAGGAGAAGCAGCCAGGCCGGAAAATTGGATTCCGAATGAATGGAGTTGTTGTTAGGTTTGGATTTCATTTATGCTTCCTCCATTTCTATTATTTAAGTCTTCAAAATCAATCATTAAACTAAATATTCATCTATTCATCAGATGTTTGAGAATAGAATTCTCCCTGCATAGGGTCAACTTTGCCGCTTGATTAATAATTCCGCCTTTTCTCTTGCCCAGGCATCTGCATGAAGAATATCTTCTAGTTGAGGATTTTGAATATTATGATGACTCGACAATACCTCATCCAATATTTTTTCGAAATCCGAAAAACACGCTTCGTTTCTGCGAAAAGAAAAATTGACGATCTCATTCGCGGCATTAATGACAGCCGGCATCGTTCCCCCTTGTTTCCCAGCTTCGATAGCGTAACTCAAGCATGGGAAGCGGGCCATATCCGGTTTTTCAAAATTGAGTTGTGCAATCAAGGATAAATCAAGTTTGGGATAATCACTTTTAAGACGATTGGGATATTCAAGCGCATATTGAATCGGCACTCGCATATCGGGCATGCCCATTTGAGCAATGATAGATCCGTCAACGAATTCAACCATAGAGTGAATAACACTTTGCCGGTGTATCAACACTTCGATTTGCTCATACGGGACTTCAAACAACCAATGCGCCTCGATGACCTCAAAGCCCTTATTCATCAAGGTGGCGCAATCGATCGTTATTTTTTCTCCCATGCTCCAATTTGGATGCTGAAGGGCATCACTGGCCCTCAATCCCGTCATTTCCTGCTTGGTTAAATCCCTGAAGGCTCCTCCCGACGCTGTGATAATCAGCTTGGACAGTTGATCTCTCGCTTCTCCATTCAAACATTGATATATGGCAGAATGCTCACTATCAACAGGTATAAGCTTACAGCCCTTTTCCTTGGCCAGCTTGGTTACTACACAGCCTGCTGCTACCAAGGTTTCTTTATTGGCAATAGCAACGTCTTTTCCTGCATGAAGAGCCTTGATCGTCGGTATAATGCCTGTTGCTCCCGTGACAGAGTTCATCACCAGGTCCGCCTCTTCACAGCAGGCAACATCAATAAGCCCCTTCTCTCCATAACAAACAATTACGGAGTCATCTACCTGAGCTTTAACTTTTCGCGCCAGTTCGCGATTTCCTACGGACACGATTGTCGGACGAAATTCATGAGCCTGCTCAATTAAATCATCAATCCTTTGGTTTGCGGCTAATCCGATTATTTTGAATCTATCCGGATGCTTTCTTACCACGTCCAGCGTAGACTTGCCAATTGAACCGCTCGAACCTAAAATACTGATTTTCTTCATGACAGCCTCCCTGGAGATAAAGGTGTATCCATTTGGTTGTTCGCGCTGCTGCAACGATAAGTCTTCGAGGATAACTTTATACTCGAAGGAGCTCCAATTAAGAAAAAATTAGAACTCCTTGACCGAGCCTCCGTTTCTTCTTGAAGTGCGCACCGAGACGCAAGAAGGTTGGTCTTAGAAATGTTTTGCGGCTTCGCGGGCTTTCGCAACCGCTTTGTCTTTAATTTCTTGCGTTTTGTCGGAGAGTGCGGCCATGCCTTCTACATAAACGGCCTCGAAGCTCGGTACGCCCAGGAATTTCAATGCAGCATCAAGGTGGCGGTGAGCCATTTCGAAACCTGCGTATCCGCCTTCGGACAATACGCTGCCGCTTGCCTGGATTTGGAATGCTTTTTTCTCAGTGAGCAGACCAACTGGACCATCAGCAGTATAGTGGAATGTTTTTCCGGCTACAAAGATGGCATCGATGTACGCTTTAAGCACTGGCGGGTAAGAGAAGTTCCAAACCGGGTTCACAAAGATGTATTTGTCTGCTTCCAGGAATTGATCGACCAGTTCACCCAGACGGCCGACTTTGGCTTGCTCGGAAGCGGTTAGTTGATCAAATGCAGTGCCTGATTGCAGTTTGCCCCAAGCGCCAAATATTTCGCTGTCAAGGAAAGGAATTTCCGATTGAAACAGGTCAATGTGATAAATCTCATCGTTGGGATTTGCTGCATGGTAAGCATCCAGGAACTCTTTACCGACGGAAAGGCTGAAGGAGCCTTCAACAATGCTTGGGTTTGCAGTGATGTACAATACTTTTTTTCCTGGTGTTTCGGGATTAGTGGTAAAAAGAGAGTTCAATCTGTTCAACATGAAAAAACACGTCCTTTTGATAAATTTGGGGTAATGAAAAAAATACTTCGACAAACTACGCTGCAGTGTGCTTCCGCGTTCATACATATAACGATGCTGCGATTCCTTTTGTGACAACGCGTAACGTACGCTTTAATTAATTACCATTTATTTATATATATGTATTATATTTTAATTTAATTCTTTGAGGTCAGTCAAAATGCAAAATGGCCATCCTTTAAAGGATGGCCACCTGTCAGCTTAGAAAGGGAAGTCTGGGTGTGAAGCCTAGATCTGATCAGCCTGCGATTGTTTTTTAGTCGAAGGCGCAAACCAACCGAATAGGGCTATTGCAACCAACACTACATAGAAGATAGATGTCCAGACTGTACTATGCGGAAAATGATGCTCTAACACGCCGATATCTTCATGAGCCAGCGTAATGACAGCGAGCTTCACGCCGACCCATGCCACGATCGCATAAGCCGTGGTCTCGAGTGCCGGCCGTTGACCAAGCAGCTTTACAAACCATGTGGCCGCAAATTTGATCAGGATGAGCCCAGCGATTCCGCCAAGCACGACAATCAGGAATTTTCCTCCGTCCATACCACCAAAATCACCAAGCGGAGAATCCGGGAGACCAAGTGCCAGAGCTACTGCAGCAAGAATGGAATCAATCGCAAAGGCGAGATCTGCAAGAGCGATTTTCCCCACGGTTGGCCAGAAGCCTTTTCCTGCGGCATCTGTCTTTATGTCCTCGCGAATGTTCTCGTTTTCCTTGCCAAAACGCGCTTTGATGATGTGCTTTAACCCAAGGTATAGAAGGTAAGCAGCTCCGATCGCCTGTATTTGCCAGACGTTCGCAATAAATGATATCGCAAAGAGAGCGGCGAAACGGAAAACAAAAGCCATAATGATCCCATAGTTGATGGCTTTCTTCTTCTGTTCCTCCGGCAAATGCTTCGCGATAACAGCCAATACGAGCGCATTGTCAGCAGACAGCAATCCTTCCAAACCGATAAGTATTAGTAGTGCCCACGCATACTCCAACCACAATGAATCCAATTTACATTCTCCCCTTTTCAACGATTGTAAGTATAATGAGCCGACAAAATCAGATTAGTCCGCAATAGGTATACGGAATAAGTCACCGATGGAGTTCATTTTTTTTTACAGGCCTTCGAAAACAATGTTTAAAACGGCTCTATTGGTGATTCAGCCATGCCTCTGACCAGCTGTCAGCAAGAACAGCCCGTTAACTTGATGCTTCCCTTACTGTCGGCAATCGGACAATGTTTTTGTCACAAAACGGAAATCGGATCGAATTCTTATCATCACCAAATGACAAGAACTTGATCCACCAGCAAAAAAAATCCCGCGGTTTACGCGGGCTTCATTCGGACAATGTTTTTGTAAACCGGCATATGTACTTTCATCTTCAATAACAGTTCAGGACGAATTCGTCATCCTCGGAGGGGATCGTCGACCTTCGAGAAGCCGATTGCTCACCTAGCCGGGTCAGATCACCGATATTTTTTTAGTACACCTCGTGATTTAAAACCCTTTTCCCCCGAGCGGCCGAACCTTAACGGCGCTCCCCCCGGCGATTAAATGCCGGCAGCGCCCGATGAGCGCAAGCACGTTCTCGTTCTTCAGAGACGCGGTATGCGCTTCCTGACTCTCCCACAGCTCGGTGATCCACAGATCGTCCGGATCTTCTTCAGCCGCATGTAGAATATAATAGATACAACCCTCCATATCGTTCAGCGTTTCACTGGATTCCAGCATCATCTTCGCGAGTTCTTCGCGTTTCCCCGGGTGGGCTGTCAATTTTCCAAACATGGCGTATTTACTCATCGTCATCTCCCTTTCTTCTTGTAAGATACCAAATAACATCACTTCATAGGATGTTGGCTTCTTGGCAGTAAGCGGCTTTCCCGAGCGTAGCATTCAGAAGATTAATCACATACTGTCTGCCTTTGTCATGGTCCAAATCTACTTTCCCTGAAGCGTCCGGAATCGCCGTTCCACCATTCCTCTTGGGATTTTCTTCATCCTCATAATGATTATAATCCTCTACCCCTGACAAAAATAGTCAGGCATTCCAATCGTTTATTCTTTTTTTCAAGAAGCGCGGTGATCCGCCAGATACAAACTCTCCCCTGTATCCAACGTGATCTTACAGACTCGCACCAGTCAAACGTGTGGATATTCCGGCACGAATCAAGAGGCAGCAATATCCGAGGGATTCATAAAGACCCGGCCTGCCATGGGAGTTAGAATTTCCATATGTGATTTTGCCGTCACAACAATAAAAGCTGTCGAGGATACCTCGACAGCTTGCCCAACATAGGATTGTTTTTATTTTTACGTGTGCGTTCTACAAAGACTACCTTTACGTCCGGAACATATCCCCTCAGATCGTGAACTTCACACCAGTCATCTCTTCACTGAGCTGCCAGAGCCGTTTCGCCGAAGCGGGATCGATAGCCCAAGGCGGCACGCCCGAGACTGTCAAACTTACCGGAGTGTCCGCCGGGACTGCCTTTGTAATATCGACGTTCTCGCAGTAAACGCCACCCCTTCCATCCAGCTGCGTACTGGTCGCACACCAGACACTAGTCGCAGCGCCCTGTTCGACCGTCTTATATCCAAGGGACGGATCATTAACAGGATGTCCTTGTTCATCTATAATACCCATGGCACGCAGCTCCTCGTCCGACAAAAAACGAGCCAGGTCGGTCTTGATTACGCCGGGATGAACGGAGAAGGCACGGACGCCGTGTGCATGACCTTGCCTGTCCAACTCAACGGCAAACAGCGCGTTGGCTGACTTTGACTCACCGTATGCTTTCCATTTATCATACTCTCGCCGTTCGAAGTTCGGATCGTCGAAATTTACGCCTCCAAAAAAGACTGCCCCTGATGAGAGCGAGACGACTCGCGCGCTTCCCGCTTGTTTCAAGGCTGGCCAGAGCCGCGCAGTCAATTGGTAGTGCCCCAGATGATTCGTGGAAAATTGGGATTCGAAGCCGCGTGCGTCGCGCACCAGTGGGGATGCCATAATGCCGGCGCTGTTGACGAGGATATCCAAGGACCGTCCAGAATCAAGAAACCGCTGTGAGAATGCATCGATTGAAGCCGGATCCATCAGATCCATCTCCTCTAGCTCCATCCGCGGGATGCCGGCGATTGAAACCCGAGCTTTCTCCGCAGTGCGCGCAGGCACGATAACTGTAGCTCCGGCTTCCGCCAGAACGCGGGATGTTTCGAGTCCTAGTCCGGAGTATCCGCCGGTCACGATGGCGACCTTGCCGCTTAAGTCGCGTCCGCCGAGTGCATCTTTCGCCGTTGTTTGCTTGCCGAAGCCCGATGGAATCGGCTCCTGTGGTGTTATCTTATAAGAGTTATTAGTATGCATCTCTTGTTGTTCCTCCTAGTCGTTATCTTTCGTCTGGCTTCATCGTCCAACTTGTGGTTCATACAGCTTGCTTGTTGTAATTATAGTTCATAAGTTTACTATATAGTAGCACTTACTTATTAGTTACATAGTATCAAAAATGTGATAATTGAATGATTTACTTGTTCCCGATTCTCATTGTGGCTCTCCCGGTCATCATTCATGAGCCGCATTCGCGGTAAAGCGCTTACCGCATCTTGACGAAAAAGCCTCCGGAACACGGCTCATCGGCCAACATCAGTATATCGGTGAGCCTATCTCTAGCTTTGGGAGCAGATGTCATATAATTCCACTAAGCTTGTGACCGTGTAGGTACTTTGAATTTCTGCAGTACCTTTTTGTGACTTTGTGTTAAACCAGCAGGTGTCAATTCCTGACAGAACGCCACCTTTTATATCGGTATTTAATGAATCCCCGATAATAAGTGCTTCCTTTATATTAAAATCTTTAATATGACTCATCACGTAATCGAAAAATGCTGTTGATGGCTTTTGGGATCCAATGCTTTGAGAATCAAAAATGTCTTCAAAGAACCCATGCAAGCCTGACTGCTTCAATCGCTTGATCTGAGTTTGGGTTATACCATTCGTAATAACAAACAGTCTATGGGAGGCAGACAATCTCTGACACAATTCTAAAGCTCCTTCCATAAGCTGACTTCCATTGCCCAAAAGCTCCCGATACAGATTTTCCCATTCAATGCCATCCACAACTTCTCCCAGTCTTAACATTGTTTCTGAAAATCTTGCGTTTAGCACATCATCCAATACAATAATTCCATTTTCATATTCAGCCCATAGTTGTTTGTTGACGGCATTATATATTCGAAACAACTCATCCGATAAAGTATAGCCGTAATGCTGAAACAATTTGGTTAACGAATCCGTTTCATTAGCGCCGAAATCTAACAAGGTATCATCTAAATCAAACAGAAGTATTTTATACCTCATTTTTCCTCCCCTTAAATATAAATAAATGATAATCCCCGTACATAGTCGATGTACGGGGATTTCGCCTGCAGTTATTTGCTTGCGGCCGGCTGATATTCTCCAGGTACCATACCCGTTGAAATCCCCATTCGATTCCAGGAGTTGATCGCATTAATCGCCATAATCAAATTGACAAATTCGCCCTCGTCGAAATGCTTTCGAACTTGTTCGTACAATTCCTGCGGCACACCAGCATCGGAAATTTTGGTCACCGCTTCCGTTAATGCTAATGCGGCACGCTCCGCTTCCGTATAGAATGGAGCTTCCCGCCATGCATTAAGCAAATACAATCGCTGCTCCGTCTCCCCCATCGCACGCGCATCTTTCGTATGCATATCCAGGCAGTAGGCGCAGCCATTAATTTGCGAGGCACGAATCTTAATCAGCTCCCACAGCTTGTGGTCAAGACCGCTCTTCTTCACATACCCTTCCAATTGTAAAAGTGTTTGTAAAGAACCGGGCTGCACTTTCATATAATTCAGTCTCATTTCCATGTTTCCATACACCTCTTAATTTTTTTGTGGTTAACGTAATTAATACTTTATTACTTTCTTACTTTCTTACTTTCTTACTTTCTTACTTTCTTACTTTCTTACAAGTCCATCGCTTTATACGCTGCAATTCCATGACCATAAATATTCTGCCAGCTTT
The DNA here is from genome assembly GCF_056269365.1 of Paenibacillus sp. JT22N12. NCBI lineage: Bacteria > Bacillati > Bacillota > Bacilli > Caryophanales > Paenibacillaceae > Paenibacillus > Paenibacillus sp. JT22N12. The sequence continues at coordinate 303,256 of NZ_JBWDNU010000006.1, forward strand.
AGATCGCAAATATTCCTTCACGATTTCGCGTCCGCCTTTTGTAAGAAAAGACCGAAGATTACGAACTTCCATTTGCGCCGACAAGTTCGGATTGTCTCTTCTTGCGCTTCATAAGCTCAGGCAGGGCAATACCGAACATTGTGATCCCCACACCAAGCCACTGCAGCCAGTTGACAGACTCATTCAGTACGATGTACGACATCATGACGGCCGTCGGCAGTTCAGCCGCACTCAAGATAGTAGCCAGTCCGCCGCCAACACGCGGTACGCCGATGGCATAGAACAGCGGCGGGATGACAATACCGAAGAGAGCCAGCAGCAGCGCCCAGGGTACAAGCCCATCGTGCATAGATCCATTTATAAGAAAATGCGGCGGAAACACCAACATAGCGAGAATAAATGAGCCAGACAGCATAATCGCGCTTCGTGTGATCGGATCGACTTGTTTGGCTGTTTTCCCGCTAAACCAAATGAAGAGCGCATAGGTAACGGCAGCCAACAAGCCAAGAGCAACACCTATCCAGGATACTGCTTCCTTGCTCCCACCCAAATATCCGCTTGCCATAATAATGCCGACAAACAAGATGACGAGCGATAAAATTTTATCTTTACCAGGACGTTTTCGTTCAACTGCTGCTTCCAGCAGGATGCCCATCCACGTAAATTGAAACAACAAGATAATCGCGAATGAAGCCGAAATATGCTGGAGCGCTGAATAGTAAAGCATTCCCGTTAAGCCTGTTGTCGTTCCTACGGCCATGAGCGAGAGCGCTTGACGCCTTGTTACTTTAAATGTATGCAACGCAGCGGGTTGCTTGGCAGATTTCGCGTTCACGAATACCAATATCCACAGCATAATCACACCGAACAGGTTTTGACTGCCGACGACTTCGCCAACATTGAAACCAGAATCATAAGCTTTCTTTACAAAAGTAGATAATAAACCAAAGCTGCACGCCCCGGCTAAAACAAATAAAATGTATTTCTTCATATTAGAAATGAATCTACTGGCTTAGAAGCTTTTGGCCAGTTCAAGCGCTTGTTGAATGGCTTTTCCTTTAATAGAAGATGCTTGATCTGGTGCAGCTCCAGTGCCTTCGATATAAATAACTTCAATTGAAGGTATGCCTATGAATTTGGATACAGCTGTCAAGTATCGGTGGCTGAATTCGAAGCCTGCCGCTGGTCCCTCAGAGAGCACGCTGCCGGAAGCCTGAATATGAAGCAATTTTTTGTCAGAAGCTAAGCCAATTATGCCTTCTGGCGTGTAATTAACTGTTTTTCCGGGTATGCATATGGCGTCAATATAAGCTTTCAATACAGGTGGGAACAAATAATTCCAAACTGGATTGACGACAACGATTTTATCTGCAGTGAGAAATTGATCAACCAGTTCACCCAAACGTGCCACTTTAGCCTGAGCATCCGAGCTCAATTGATCAAAAGAACTGCCTCTTTTCAATTGGTCCCAGCTACGTAACACTTCAGCGTCCAGCTGCGGGATATCCGTTTTATATAGATCCAGATGAATAACTTCATCGTTAGGATTTGCTTCACGGTAGGCTTGGATAAACTCGTGGCCTACGGACAAACTATGGGATGCACTCTTATCCAGCGGGTGTGCGGTCACATATAAAACGGTTGACATGATTGATCCCTCCTTGAGGTTAATCAGTACCTAATCTTTAGTAAGCTTCTCTTTACTCCTTATCAGGGAACATCCCCGTGGAGATGGCGATACGATTCCATGAATTAATGGTATTGATTGCCATAATAATTGCCACATATTCTGCCTCATCTACATGTGCCCGAACTCTTTCATACAATTCCTGCGGCACGCCTTGCTCGGAAATACGGGTTACAGCTTCCGTAAGCTCAAGCACCACTCTTTCTTTGTCAGAATAAAAGGGGGCTTCGCGCCACGCGTTAAGTAAATAAATCCGCTGCTCCGTTTCGCCCATTTTCCGTGAATCCCGTGTATGCATGTCTATACAATAAGCACACCCGTTAATTTGTGATGCTCTGATCTTAATTAATTCATATAGCTTTGCATCCAACCCACTCGTCTTAATAAACCCTTCCAGCTTCATCATCGTTTGCACAGCACCTGGGCTTGCACTCATATGATTTAATCTAACCTTCATAGTAATCTCCTCCATGAACAACAAATTTTATCTTGCCTTATGAAGTGTAACGCTGACAATGTTTATCGTCGATTAACCTCATCCACAATATAAACCTTTCATTTGTGGCTGTCAACCAAAAATCATGGGTCATTTAGCTGAAAATACCCAATTACCCTCATTTGACAAGGGTTTTAAATCAACCTAAGATGATTAATAACAACCTTTTTATCTAGAAAGCAGGTGTTTGTATGCAGTATAGTATTGGCGTTGAATATGGCCTGCATTGCTTGGTCTATCTAATTGATATTCCTCCTGATTCAACCATCGGGATTAAAGAGCTTTCCGCTTTTCAAGGTGTTTCAGAGACCTATCTTTCGAAGATCTTCAGTAAATTAACAAAAGCTGGTATCGTAAGCTCAGTCCCTGGTGTAAAAGGAGGCTATAAATTAGCCAGGTCTCCTGCAGATATTTCTTTTTGGGATGTAGTTGAAGCTGTTGAAGGTGCAGCCCCCATTTTTCAATGTAAAAACATCAAAGATAATAGCTATCTATGCCGTGATGAAGACTTTGCAGCATGCACTCGAGCTTCTTCCTGTGTGATAAACTTAGCTATGCTTGAAGCAGAAGATAGTATGCGCAATCTTCTTCGCAAAAAGTCACTAACTTGGTTGAATGAAGAGCTTGATCGCGTATTGACCCCTCAATCGCGCAAAGATACCCGTGAATATTTTGCTAGTAGCAACAGCAACAATGTTTAATGGATTTAAATGGAACACTTATTGAATAAATATGCAAAGCTGTTATTGAAATTGAGAATTTAACCAATTTTAAAATGGACAGCTCCCTTGGATCCTGGACATGTCGCAGTTGTAGGACTGCGTGTCGAGGATTTTCACGTTATTATAGTGAAATCCACTATTGATTCCCGTCAATAAACATGGCTGCTTCGGAGAACTCTTTTTCTTTCCGTACGACCATTTATGTCGTCCATCGCGAATGAGATCAAGTTCTTGTCATTGGCAATTGACAGGAACTTGATCCCATAAATAAATTGCATGATTCCGTTTTCTTTTCTTTAACTAAGAATGCTGCCTGCGCAGGGTAATGAGCCTATAAAATAATCGAATAACTGGAGTACTCAACTCTGTTGTCATGTAAGCGTCAAACCTTCCCCACCTACAAACCGGAAACCGATCATGAGATAATCTCCTCAAAAAAAACAGGGTATTAACGAATTAAGCATATAGCAGCCCCCAGTCTATGAACAATTGGGGGCTATTTGACGTTCACTTAAGGGGCTTTTGTTAAAGGCAGCCGTCCTGATTGGTTGTTAAACCTTTAAACAGTTCGTCATGCCTCCTCGACGATGGCAGACCAATAGTCAAATTATATGTTGACTCGATATATGTCGAACTGATATATTAAATCCATCATCAAACTGTACCGCGGGAGGCCAATATTAAAATGAACAGTCAAGATGTCATACTAGGCTTGCTTCACCGCCAGCCGTTGTCCGGGTACGAAATCAAGCAAATGCTCGAGATGCCGCTGTCTTTCTTTTTCGATGCCAGCTTCGGCACGATCTACCCGACGCTCGCGAAGCTGGAGGCGCAGGGGTTTATCATCAAGGAAAACGTCATTCAAGACGGGAGGCCGAACAAAAACGTGTATTCGCTGACCGATGCCGGACGCCAGCAGTTTCAAGCTTTTCTCGAATCGCCGTTGGAGAAGGACAGCTTCCGTTCGGATTTCCTCGTGCGGATGTTTTTCGGGGAATACATGGACACGGATACGCTGACCGATTGGGTTCGCGACGAGATCCGCAAGTCCGAGGCGTCCGGCGAGCAGCTGGGACGCATGAAGCAGAAGATCACGCCAGGCATGCCGCCGTCGAAGACGCTATGTCTCGAGATCGGGTTCGAGTTGAATGCGGCCAAGACCCGAACCCTGCATGAGGCCCTGCGGAAACTGACGGAATCGGAATAAGACTTAAATCTTGGAAGGAGTGGCACTGCTCATGTCAACAGCTTCGAAACATACGGGACTGATCGTCCTGTCCATGGCGTTAGGATTGCTGATGGCTTCGCTGGATAATACGATCGTGTCCGCCAGCGTCAACAAAGTCATCGAGAACATCGGGGGCTTCGAGAAAATCTCGTGGGTATTTACCGCCTACATGCTTGCGGCCACCAGCACCATGCTGATTTTCGGCAAACTGTCCGATTTGTTCGGTCGCAAGAAGTTTTACCTGATTGGCATATCCTTATTCCTTATCGGCTCTGCTCTCTGCGGCATGGCGCAAACGATCGATCAGCTGATCTGGTTCCGCGTCATCCAGGGCATCGGCTCTGGCTCTGTATTCCCGATTTCGTTCTCCATTATCTTCACCTTGTTCGGCGACCCCAAGCAGGCTGCCAAACTGTCCGGGGTCATGGGCGCCGTATTCGGCTTGTCGTCCGTCGCCGGCCCTCAGCTCGGGACGCTGATCTCGGAGCATTTCAGCTGGCGCTGGTGCTTCTACGTCAACCTGCCGATCGGCATCGCGTCGATGCTCGTGCTGCTCTTCTCCCTTCGCGAATCGAAGGCCGAGCGCAAGCCAAAGATCGATTATCTCGGCGCAGTGCTGCTAATTGTGACGACCGTCTCCGTCCTGCTCGCGCTGGAGCTTGGCGGCAAGGATTATGCCTGGAGCTCCTGGCAGATCATCGGACTATTCGCAATCGGCGTGATCGGCGCGGTCTCATTCCTGCGGGTGGAATCCAAAGCCGAAGAGCCGATGCTCCCCCTCTCCATTTTCAAGCATCGACTGGTGCTCGGCACAAGCCTGCTCTGCTTCTGCCAGGGATTCATCATGTTCTCAGCCATCACGTATCTGCCGCTCTATGCAACCAGCGTGCTCGGCAAGGCCAATTCCAACGGCGTCCTGACGCCGATGATGGCCTCGCTGATCGGAGGCGCGATCGTGGCTGGTTTCATCTCGGCCAAGTTTCGTTTCCGGTCGGTGATGTTCGTGAATATGGCGCTCGGCGTCGTCGCCTCTCTCCTGCTCATGAATCTCTCGCCGGATATGCCGTATTGGCAGCTCATCAGCATCATGATTCTGCTGGGTCTCGGCGTGATCGGACCGCTCATGAGCATGGGCCAGAGCGCGGTTGCGATGGCCGTAGATACGAAATACATCGGCATCTCCTCCTCCGTCGTCGGCTTCTGGCGCAATATTGGCGGCGTGATGGGCGCTTCCATCATGGCTGTGCTCGTCAATGCGAGTCTGAAGAACTCCTCACTGGAGGCAATCGCCAAATTCCAAATCCCAGACCAGCAGGCGGCGACGCTGACCAATCCGGAGACGGTTCTCCGCGGTGCATCGGAAATGCCGGCAGATCTGCTTGCCTTCATGAGAAATGCGATCGGAAACGCCATCTCCCACGGCTTCATCCTTGCCTTATTCGTAATGGCCACGGGCGCAATCATCGCCCTTACCCTCGGCAATGCGCGCCTGCAGAAGAAGCCGGAAACGGATGAGGAAAATGCGCCCGTCGTGCATACTGCCTAGTCTGCCCGGAACGAACGGCCCACCAGCTTTCGCTCCGCTATCAAAAACATCCCTGCCTGATAATAACGGCGGGGATGTTTTTCGAAGCATTTTCATGCCGATGCGTTCCGGACACCTGCAGTGCAGCGGGCAATCACGCGGTTCAATTATTATGCGCGATCTCTTTGCAGCTCATGCGAATTGTCATCCATTAAAGATCTTAGGGTATAATTCCGAATTAAATTTGTGCAACTCCGCCATCTACGAATAATTCAATCCCATTTATATAGCTGCTTTCATTAGAGGCCAGGAACATGACGGCATTCGCGATTTCTTCGGCTTTCCCCACTCTGCCTAGCGGTATTTCATTCTTGGCCTGTTCAAGGAAGTTATTTAACTCGGCTCCGAATAAGTCATCGTAAGCCGGTGTATGAACGGTTCCCGGACTAAGGACGTTGACACGAATTCCTGTTCCTTTCAGATCCAGAATCCAGCTGCGGATCAACTGTCTTATTGCCGCCTTCGATGCGCCATAGATACTAAACGCCGGCATCCCCGCTGTCCCAGCTGTGGACCCCGTCAGAATAATCGAACCTGTCTTATTCAGAAACAACGGTAATGCCTTTTGCACCGTGAATATGGTTCCTTTTACATTGACGTCAAATGTTTTGTAATAATGCTCTTCTGTAATTTCACCTAGTGGAAGCAAGGATCCCAACCCCGCATTTGCAACGAGGATATCCAAATGTCCTTTCTCTTGCTTCACGGTTTCGTAGAGCTTGTCCAAATCTGCCAACTTGGAAATATCGCCTTGAACTCCCGTTGCATTCTTCCCAATCAGCTTCACCGCTGCATCCAGTTCACTTTGTCTGCGGCCTGTAATAAAAACATGCGCGCCTTCTTTTGCAAACTGCTGTGCTGTTGCAAGACCAATACCGCTGGTGCCTCCTGTTACAACCGCTACTTTACCATCAAACTTACCCATATTATGACTCTCCTTTAAGAATAATTTTAGTTTCGTATAGGAAGTCCTAATTGCCATTTTCCTTCGAAAAAAGGTTAGGTACTGAACTTCTTATAGTTGCTATTATGGATCAAAAGTAACCGAAATAAAAGTACACACTTTTTTGTTATATAGTCACCAAAAAGTGATAATTGAGTAAAATAAGCAGCTTCATAAGGATTCTTGACATTTCCTCATACACCGCTCTTCTTCACATACCCTTCCAATTGTAAAAGTGGTTGTAAAGAAGCGGGCTGCACTTTCATATAATTCAGTCTCATTTCGAGTGTCCCAAAATACAGCATTCAGTACGACGTACGACATGATGGCGGCTGTAAGAGCTATTCATGTACGCTAGCGAATGATATTATGAATTAATCGTAATAATAAATAAAGTACACACTTTTTTGTTATATAGTAATTAAAAAGTGATAACTGTAATCGGGAGATGTTATTTCAAAAATGAAAACTTATTACTGTGACCTGGAGGTTACTTTGGAGGTAATCGGAGGGAAATGGAAGGGGCTTATTTTATACCATGTGATAAAGTGCCCAAAACGGACGAGCGAGCTAAAGAGACTGATACCCAATATTACTCAAAAAATGCTCATTCAAACGCTGAGAGAATTAGAAGCGAGTGGACTTATCAGTAGGAAAATGTACAATCAAGTACCTCCGAAAGTCGAATATTCAATTACAGAGCTTTGTCAATCGCTTGAACCAATTTTGAGATCGCTTTGCACCTGGGGTGGAAATTATGCAGAGAAATCATTCGCTCAGGATGAGTTCGAAATTTTGCATTTGGAATAATGAAAAAACGATTTGTTGTTGTCCCCAGGCCTGTCATTCAATAAATGACAGGTTTGGGGACTTTCTTGTCTTACCTGATCGCAAGATTGGGCAATGGAAGTCAGCTTATAGAAGGAGCTTTAGAAGTGTGTCAGAGCTTGTCTGTATCCCATATGCGGAAATTCAAAGCACATACACGGCACAAGCTTAGTAGCATTATTTGACATATGCCCCCTGTAAAATGAGCAAGTTTGATGATTAAATTATTTCATAGTTTTCATTTAAAACGCACAAAACGGGGGTGCTTGGAGCACTCCCGCCATAATCGTCTGCTTTTTCAGGGCAAGGTCACGGTGTTGTTCCGGTTTTGGAGAACACTATAGCTAAAATATCCATGCCCGCAAGCGGGCATGGATATTTTAAAAAGGTTGAAATGAGGTTGAATTCTGCGGCAGAAGTGATTAGTTTACTTTTTTGGCGAATTCTTCTGGCGTATAACGGTGAGCGGCTACCAGCCGTCCGGATGCATTTTTCCCCCATCCGGATACAAGCACTTTCTTGCTGTCTGTCTTGATTTGAACTTCGAATTGAAACAGTTGAGCGACGTTTAATACACGGTAGTCGGATGATCCTGCAGCAAGTGTAAATGTTCTTGTAGCAACTAGAACCTTCGTTCCGTTCAAACGGAACAATTGAATTTTAACCCTTGCGCTGGAACAGCCATTGTTTACCGCTTTTACTAAAAACGTTCTGGATTCACCCGGCAATGTACTGATATTGATCGCATTTTCTACTGGGCCTGTTGAATATGTTACAATTGACATCTTTCATCAACCTCCTTTGGACTTGATACTCTATCTTATGCCGTGAGAGAACAACGGTTTGGATATATACCATCTCTATCTGAAAAGGGGCGCCGATAGATTCATAGACTACGAAAATACCGAATCGATTTGTTTTGCTGTGAGGCTATATCAAAAAACCACCTGAATTCAAGGTGGTTTTGCTTGTTCCATTATGGATTCTTCATTCTTGAGATGCCTACCCTCAGATACAACGTCATCTGCCGGGGCGGCCGAAGCCTCGTTTTCGTTCCCGAATCGGTCCCAAACACCAAGTCATCCCGGACAGCATATGGTGGCATAACGGATTTTAGCCTAATCGATCGGGGGACGATGGGATGTCACAGGAAATTGTCGTTGCGGCAGTCGGTGATCTCTTGATGAAGCCGCTGCTCAACCGGTTGCTTCGTACCGACGGGCATGGGGGCGGCACGGACGATCAAGGAGGGGCAAACTACAAGTACGAGCGGATGTTCGAACCAGTCGCCTATTATTTGCAGGACGCACATCTTACGATTGGCAACCTGGAGACTACCTTCGCAGGAGGTCCAGATGCAGGCTTTCGGAAGACAATGCGCAATCCGAAGAACGGCAATCCGCTGTTCAAAAGCCCTGACGCCTTCGCGCAGTCGCTGTCAGCTGCCGGCTTCGATGTGCTCGCCACAGCCAACAACCATTGCGCGGACTACGGCGTTCGCGGGCTCAAAAGGACGCTGGACGTGCTCGACAAGTACGGCCTCGCCCACGCCGGAACATATCGAACTGCGCTGGAATCGCGGGGGCTCTGCGTGCGGAATGTCAAAGGCATCCGTATCGGCATCCTGTCGTATACGCGGGACACGAACGGCATGCCTATACCCAAGGGGCAACCCGCTGGCGTCAAAAAGCTCAACCGCGCGAAAATAAAAAACGACCTGAAACGGTTGCAGGCCGCCGCTGATTTTATTATCGTGTCCATGCACTTTGGATTCGAGTATGAACACAGCCCTGCCGCCAATCAGAAGGAGTGGGTCCACTTCCTGTTCCGGCACGGCGCGGACGTGGTGCTGGGCTCGCATCCGCATGTCCTTCAGCCGGCGGTGATCAGAACTGTGAAGGACGTCTGGGGACGGACGAGAAAACGGTTCGCCATCTACTCGCTCGGCAACTTTATCTCCACCCGGCTGCACCGTAAGGACGCCGCCCTGACCGGCATCATCGTTCGCCTCAAGCTCCGCAAAAACTCCAATGGCTCCGTCCGGCTCACTGGCGTCGAGGGAATACCAACCTGGGTAAGCATCGCAAAGCATGGCCACCCCGCGAAATGCCGCATCGTGCCGCTTCAAGAAGCGATCCGAAAGCGGGACGAATTTCCCGCGGAACAACTGACGCGGATGAAACGCGCCTATCAAAGCACAATACGCATGTACAAGGGGATATTGCCGTTTCCGGAAGACGCCCCCTGATTACCGTACTTGTTCACATCTCCCGATTCAATATCAGAAATCAAAGTGATAAAGTGCAATCGTAATAGACAGCAGACAAAGTATTATAGATGGAATAGCTTTTTTAAATGGATCACGTGCGATCATAAGCAGAACAAAGGCTGCAGCAAGCATTGTCGCTCCCAACAGTAATCCGGATAACAACGCCGCGATCGGAAACCATATTCCCACAATCATCCCAATAGCGCATACAATTTCAATACACCCTGTTAAGAAATTAAATATGGAGGGAAGGCCAAATCGTCTAAACTCATTTGCCATTTTTCCAGAGATTATTGTAGTACCTGTAATCATGAAGAAAATGCCCACTATAACTTTCAAAATAATCAATAACATATCCGTAATCACTCTCTTTCCAGTTTTCAATATTCGTCTTTTATATGCTATAGCATATAAAAGGGGTTTCTTAGTGTGTAACCTGATATTAAAATTCGGATTCTCGGATAAAAGGATTAACACTTACTCATATTTTACGCTTGAATACAGTTTATCAAGGAGCGCATGCAACTCTAGAAGTTCCTCCTTGCTCAAATTTTTGGTTACATAATCATGAGCAGCCATTACAATCGGCAAAAGCTTTGTTTTGAGACCCGTTCCTTTGTCGCTAAGGAACAAGTTGTGGGAACGTCTGTCAGAATCATTTTGTATTCTTTTTACGATTCCTTTTTTTTCAAGTGAGTAGATCATCCTTACAACAGTGGTTTGATCTCTGTCAATGGCTTCGGCAAGCACTTTCTGACTCGTTGCTCTTTCCCCGTCAAGTACACAGATAATTCCCCATTGGTCAGGAGTTACTTCATATTGTTTAAGCTTTTTTGTAAAATAATTATTCATTTTCACATCTGTACGATGAACAAGGAAACCAGTGAGATTATATAATTCTACATTTTTATTGTCTATATATGCTCCTCTTCTCTATAAGCGAATTAACATATGCTATAGCATATAAAATAGATTAAATTCTCTTGTTTGTCAAATGGGATTTTAAGAATTTAGCGGATGTAAGCGTCAGAATTCTTTTAGCATCTGACTCACTTAAAGCAAAGCTGCAGAATATCTCTAACAGCAGCTTTTTAATTTATATTTGGATATGATTTTGATTTTTAAATTCGAAGATCTCGTCAACCGCTTGATGATGTCCCCCTGATTTTCGAAAGGATTCCCTTATATTTGCAACAGCTTTCTTGAAAGATGAGAGGCTTAACACATGATTTACGGCTTCACGCAGTTGACTTGCAGTCACGCTTTGCATTTGTAATGTAATGCCTGCTCCGATATTGGCGACTCGCCCCGCAATCATCGGCTGATCCGCGCTTTGTGGGATTACAATTAGCGGAACCCCATAATAGAGACCTTCATTGGTGCTGTTCATTCCACCATGTGTAATAAATAATTTAGTGTGTTGCAGTATATCAGTTTGTGGAACATAATTTTTTACGATGAAGTTATTAGGAATTTCCCCTAAATCAGAAATTTGGGTTCTATTCCCAATAGACATGACAATTGTATGATCAGTGCTCCCAAATGCCTCAAAACAAAGCTTATAGAAATCAATGGCTTGATTAAAGACTGTACCCAGTGAAATGTAAATGGGGTTTGTCCTCTCGATTGCAGTTAAGTCGAAGTTTTCTTGAGTGAATCGTGAAGAGATGGATGGGCCTACAAATTTATAAGTTTGGTCGAATGCTTCTCCATAAGGTTGAAACTCCCTTGTTGTATAAACGATTGTAAGCGACGCAGGATTACAAAATACTTCGTAAGGAGAATGGATCTCCACACCATATTTGTCCTTCACCATTGCCGTCAGGCTTTGAAATTTATCATTTATAGGTTTAACGATTTCTGAAGGGATTTTTATAGATAATTGTTCCAGCATTTTATCGAATGAACCATTTGTCTGCGCAAAAGAAGTACAAGAGCTGATTGCAGGAAGCTTAAGAATTTGAGCAAGTAAACGTCCACAACCAAACATGGAATCATGGATGATGTAATCAAAATGTTCTCCTTTGATCTGTTCAAGGATGCTTGGTATCACTATATCTGCCGTAAGCAAAAGACCGTTAATTCGTTCGAGCAAATAATCTCTTCCACCCGAGATAAAGGCTTTGATAAATTTTTGATCGTCAAATGTTCTAACTGTTGCTCCCGTCTGCTCAATACGCTCCCGAAAAGCTTCTATAGAAAAGTACACGACCTCTTCTCCCCGCGAAATAAGCTCCTGCACAACTCCAATCGTTGGATTGATATGTCCCTCTGATCCACCATTAATAAATAAAACACGCGCCATTTCTACCACTCCTTCGGTATACGGTTAGAGTAAGGGGCACTGTCCCATACTATCGCTGAAATCAAATAATGGAATCAAGTTTATCATAGTACAATACTTGAAAATCTCAAAATTCGGACATCACTGTTACTGTGGTTGCTGACCCTCGTACTGGTTTTTCTTCATTCTTGTGCCCAGCATGATGAGGGCGACATAGATTGCGATGGCAATCGAATCTATAAGCGTATCCGTAAGCCCCGATATGTCAATCAACGCTGTTACACCAAGAATAACCATCAGCCGGACGATCAGGATCGCCGCGATCATCCATGCGGCAAAACGGATTTTTGATCGCTCGTTTTGGAATGACATGAAGATGAAAGCGAGGCCGAAGACCAGATTCTCCGCCGTGATGACGTGCCAGACGTACGTGAATACTGTCCGGGTACCCACGGATATCGCCTCAATATCGAGCATCGGCAGCGCAGTGGATTGCCCGTTCCATGCGTGCGTGACGGCAAACAGCACCGCAAGGACGCCTGCAGTCAGATAATAAAAATTCCTAACCTTGATATTCACCACAACCTTCCTTGGAAATTCCCGGTTCCTTCTTGTGGATATCCTTGTAAATCTCGCGTACGGTCTCTGCCAGACGCTGGTCACTTTCGTTGTTAAAGTCCCTTAGCGTTTCGGCTGCGAGGTCGAGCAGCCGACTGACCTTTTCCAGATGAGCAATCTTCTTGCGCGTTTCTGCGTTCTTGGTGTCGAGGAAAGCGGCTACCTCCTCACAGTAAGCATGGTCGATATTGTCCATGTTGCGGAAGCTAAACTTCCCCCTGATCTCGTCAAGAGTAAAATCTGCATACTGCATGATCTGAATATTCATCAAATCGATGAGATCGTTCTTCGAATACCTGCGGTACCGATTATCTTCCCGGTACGGCGAGACGATCCCTATCCGGTCATAATACCGAAGCGTATCCTTTGGCATCCCAAGCATCCGCGAAACCTCTTGTATAGAATAAAGTTTTTCCATGAACTCAAGATACCATTGGAGCCAACTCCAATGTCAAATTATTTTTCATTTTTTTCGCAAAGAAGTTTTTGAATAACATATTTGAATGGAAAACGGGACAGCTGCGGCTATATGGCATGCTGAATAGCAGCTTCGACAGTATCTACGAACGTAAAACTTAACCTGCCATTTTCTTTGGGTTTTCTCTCTGGCGCTTGTTCAGTGATAACATAAATTGGTACCTGGAACTCATATGCATCGGCGTAGGAATCAGGATCACTGGCCATTTCAAAGATTCTACGCCCCATAACTACCGCTCCGGTTGAGCGGATCGACTCTTGCATCAGGTCGGTTTCGTCAAGCTCCTTCAGATCAGGAAAGAGCAAGGCCACACTGCCATTCGCGTCATTTATGAATCCGTCAAGCGACATCGTCATACCAAAGATTTGCTCTTTTTAGAATATGACATGTTGCAACGCCCCTTCTCACTTCCATTTATGTTAAATCTCTCTCCAATACATGATGAGATGCATTCAACTATTCTGTCTGTTAATTCACATAAAAATAGTGGAGTAGCTGCCGCGGCAGCTATTCCACTATTTTGTCCGTTCATCATCGGCAATTTCAATTACCGTTTTTTCTATTCAAGTGAACGCATTATAAAATTTCACTGTTTTGAATATGAAAATAGTTGGACTTTGAAGCAATAAGAACTTTTAGTAAAAGTATAATTCCGAATATCAGCGCCAAACCACATACCATAAGGCACACGAATTGTAATGAAATCAATTCCGCAATAAAACCAATAATAAGAGTCAACACAATTTGAATTAAGCCCTGTGTAACATCGGCTAAGCTTGAGAACCTGCCCATAATTGAAGCGGGGACATGGTTTTGAACAAAAGTGGTATAACCTGCACCGGCAAAAGACATAAAAAAACCTAATAACACAAAAGAAACAGCAGCAGAAATAAAATTAAATGAAGCATAAAAAGTGATATAAAACAGAGTTGAAAGTACTGTGCCAACACTCATATACCAGCGGTAAGATATTTTCTTAGCCATTATTGCAGCAACTGATGAACCTGCTAATGCTCCAACGCCTGTTAGACTAATAATCGTTCCATAATCGCTTACCGACAATTGTAAATGTAATCGGATATAAGTGGCTTCCTGTGAATCGACTGAATAGCCAATTATCATAGCAAGTTGAAACAATACGTAAATTATAAAAAAAAGTTTTGCCGTACTAATAAACTTTCCTACGACTTTCCAATCCTCAATAAGAAGTTTCTTAGTCATTGGCTTAACCGATTCCGGGTTTTTTTGGACATTGGGTAAGGCAAAGATGATTAAAGCACAGACAATAAAACTTATTGCATTAAAGATAATACAAAAATCGGCATCCACTGTCATAATTAACAATCCGGAAATCGCAGGTCCAAGCAAAAATGCACCTGAATTTACCATACTCATCATTGAGTTAAGCCTTTGACGATCCGCAGCAGGCACAATCTTTGTTATATAAACAGATGAACTTGGACCAAAAAACGAACCGAACAGGCTAATCATGAAGATCATCATGTATATCATCCAAAGCGAAGAAAGAAACGGAATAATAAAAACGAGACATCCCCGTACAACGTCAACGAGAATCATCAACTTTCTTACATTAACTCGATCTATAATACTGCCTGACCAAAGATTCGTAAATAATTGAGCGATCGGCTTAATCACAAACAATCCAGCAACAGCCGCTGCTGATCCCGTAAGATCAAGAATCTTGATGTTAATGGCTACAAAGTATATCCAATTTCCCAAATTTGAAAATCCAATGCCCGACACTAAAAGTAAAGTCGCTTTCCAATTATTCATCGTCGACCTCTTATCAGATGAGAATTATTTTCGATTCTGATCATATTGTACTCGCGTATCGCATCTTTTCGCTTATGGAACCATCATTACTTTTTTCATAATAAAATCATCCATGATAAATCCATTTCCGATATCGGCAATTTGTTCCCGTACGGTCCGGAAGCCTTTTTTCTCATATACTGCGATACTGGATTCGTTATGTCGATTGACCGTCAGCCAAATATAGCTTAGATTCCGGGCTTTGCAGAGCTGCTCCAGGAATGCCAACGCTTGACTGGCATAGCCGCGCCCCCGGTGCTCCCTGCCTATATAAAACTTGCTCAGGAAGAGCTTGCCCTCTTCTTCTCTGACCGACATATATCCGACTGATGAGCCATTCTGATGGATCAAGTAATATTCATAGCCCTGATGATGGATCTGATCCGTAATCGCTGGAACCGATTGGAACTTTTCAATCATGTAGTCAATCTGCTCGATTGTAATAATGGATACATAATATTCGCGCCATATTATCGCCGCCAATCGTGCCACCTCTGCGATTTCTTCCGCTGTATTTACGTGTGGAAACATAAGCTTCATAACATATGCCCGCCTTTTCTGGATTCTCTCGCTTCATACTTTCAATAGATTAGCATAAATTTCAGCAGAAGGTTAGTCACAACTGGCAAAGCATGCTGAAAGAAACTTCTCCAGCTCATAACAAGATCCAATACAATAAATACCATGCTGAACTCTTTAGCGTAACGAATAGCTGCCGCGCGGCAGCCATTCGGCATTGTGCTGTCGTGCGTCCGATAATTGAAGTCACGCCGTGAAACTTCAAAAGGGATGGAATCATCGCGACAGTTGATAAATACATATATACCAAAGAACGGGAAAGGTTGATGCGCTTATGTATTATTCTCATCCGATGACTTCACCCGCTATGACGGCTGCTCCCTTATCTCACAATAACCGGCCATTGATTGAGGTTACAGGGGAAGGAAAGGTTTCAACGGCTCCGAACAGAGCCATTATTGTTCTAGGCGTAATAACGGAAAGCCCGAGTCTTGCAACCGCTCAAAGTGAAAATGCCGCTGCCGTAACAAATGTAATTAATGCCCTGTTAAGCTTAAACATTCCGAGAGAACAAATGCAGACGGTCACTTACAATATCGAAATTCAATACGATTATGCGGATGGAACCCAAATTTTTAGAGGCTACCGGGTGACGCATCTGCTTCAGATCATGATAGATAGAGTTGAGCAGACGGGACTTGTCGTCGATACGGCTGTCAAGAGCGGAGCCAACTTCGTCTCAAGCATACGATTCACCATAACAAACATCGAAATATACTATAATCAAGCTCTGTCGACTGCCATTCAAAATGCCGAAAGCAAAGCCAACGCCATTGCAAGAACATTAGGTGTAACCTTGGTTAGAACCCCTGTAAAAATAACAGAGGAAACACGGGTTAATGAACCGCCTATCCCCTTTCAAGCCTCGCTGCTCGCAGAAGGTGCAGCCGTTCCGACTCCGATCCAACCGGGGGAACTGGAGATCCGCGCTGTACTAAGAGCTCAGTATACCTATTTTTGATCATCGTTTCTCTTCAGCCCTACTCAATGCCCCAGCAGTGTTAATTTCATTTCCACATATTTGTAATGTAGGCTCTCAAAGTCTTGATGAACGTGCGCATGGCGTATCCGATATATCTGTCGCTGCGGTAGATCAGACAAATGTCCTGAGAAGGCGTAGGATTCCTCAGGTGCACGACTTTGATGCCCGTATTGTGAAGATTATCCAGCAGCATTCGCGGCAGAACACAGGTTCCAGCTCCGCTCTGTACCATCTGGAGGAGGGAGGATAGCGTCGTCGTTACCATATGCGGCTGCAGAGTAAACCCTCTATCCATGCAAAAGCGGTCGATCAGCTTGCGGTATTGATGATCGGGTGGGAACATGACCATCTTCACGGCATTCAGCCTGTCCAAGGGGATGAAGCTCTCCGTGGCAAGGGGATCTTTCATGCTAACCGCCAATGAGAACTCCTCGTGAAACAGGGGAATTGACGTGAGACGTTCATCGATAACAGGTCCAATGGTTACGCCGACATCGATGCTTCTGTCCAGAATTTGTTCTGTTACTTTCATGGTTTCCAGAAGGGACAGCGAGATGGTGGGATAGGTCTGATGGAAGTTCAGGAGCAAGGCATTAAACATGAGGTCCGCGTCCCCGGGCAAGACGCCGATGGATAGCGATCCGCCTTGCATCTGCTTCAGATCAGCAATGGCGTCGCTTGCTTGCTGCAGATGCCCGAACACGGCAGCACCATGTTCATGAAGAATCGCTCCGGCTTCAGTAAGGACAATTGTTTTTCCCAAACGATCGAACAACAGTACCCCTAATTCTTCTTCCAATCGGGCGAGAAGCTTTCAACTCCGTTTGCCTTGGGACCGTTCCAATTCAACACCTCCGGCGACTTGTTAAACTTCAAGCTGATTCACGAAGCTTTTCACCTTGGAACGATATCGAGCCAGCTAAAGGTCTTGACACGCTAACCCATGAAAAACAAGAGTCCTATTTCATGGCGTCTCATCAGTCAGACAGTGCTTAGGAATCATCACTCCTCCGTTAACCATGAGAGATACGCTGAACTTATTTGAGATACAAGGTTATTCATCTTATCTACCACATATTCTCCATAACACCTCTTTTCCCCTACCGAGGTACATTACCAGTCAGTTCAATGCCCAGCAGTGCCTCTGTACAAAATCTCAGATTTTTCGAAAAAGCAAAAGGAGCTGGCGCGGCAGCTCCTTCGTCAAAAGTCTATATTAAGCTATCGTGCCCGTAGCGATACATGCAGCGCAAGTCCAAACCACAGATCGGACCTGTACTAGCCCATAAAATTGCGAAGCAGACCGGCCAATTGTTCAGGACGTTCCAAGGCCAGACAATGTCCACAATCTAATGATGCCAGCGTTACGTTTGCTGCGATAAGTCCGGCTACCCGATGAACTTCCCCATCCATGAAATGCTCACCTCCTATTGCAATCACAGGCATCGTGAGTTTTCGCTGCATGTTCTTTTTAACGAAAGCCATGTTTTCAAAATCATTGCGATAAACTTCGAATATGGGACGCAGACCTCCCGGTCCGGCAGAACCGCGAACGACTTCATTAAGGAGCTCCTCTGAAATCGCACTTGGATCCAAACACTCGTCCCTCATCAATCTGTCCCAAAATTCTCTTTCCTTACCTGAGATTAAAAACTCAGGGACATCAGGCACTGCAAAAAAGATGATATGCCAAAACCAGTGATTGGAATAAACGTTCTCAGACTTTAAAACGGACCAATCTTCCAATCCGAGACCCGGTAACATCATTTCGGAAAAAGAAAGCTTTTCCACCCTGTCCGGATATTTTGCCGCCAGTGCGTAAGAGAAAGCTGCACCCCAGTCTTCGCCATGCACTTTATACGTACTGTAGCCCAATTTTTCCATGAGCTGTGCGAGATCATCTGCAATATTATCCATACTATAGCCGCTCTTTGGTCTTCCAGAGTCCCCAAAACCACGAACATCGGGTGCAATGACAGTATAGCGGTCAGTCAATAGGGGGATAAGCTTATACCAGTAAAACGAAGTTTTTGGTGCACCGTGCACAAGCAGCAAGGGTTCACCGGAGCCAGCGACCACATAGTGGAGGCGAACTCCGTTGACCGTTTCACGACCATGGATTACCTTATTCCCGCTGTGATCATACATTTGATTTGGATCAAAATGCTGCTGTATATTCTCAACAGACCCATGAAAAGGCTGAGTTTGAAGAAACCGATTGAATTCATAATTTAAATAATGGCTCTTTTGGAGCAATTGATTACCCCTCTAACTCTATTTATAAACGATATACCCGGTTCCTTTGGAGCACCTATCTATTATGCTGTTGCAGGTTTGAATAGGATTCTGATTCGTATCTCGATAATTGTTGTACAAACTTATGTCCTCCTTGTAATGATCATGTAATTAAGCTATGCGGGCAGGTGCCTAGAGGTGAAGCTGTTAATGATTATTGCCCCATAATCCAATACATGCAGAGGTTACCACCACGCTAAGGAGTTCTTGTCAATCAAATTCGGCAAAAAAAAATCGCTTTCTGCAGGAGAACGAGAGCATGTATGCATTAGGATCCGGGCATTGCGCGGCTAATGTTACATGCTCTGGTCCAGGGTTCAGATGAAGAAAGCTAAACTTAACCTCCCGCCTTTGCTGCGGTTCAATGCCTTATCCTTGCTGATTTCGCTTACATCATCGGTGTAAGATACATATCGGTGAACTGCTTCGATACCATTGTGATGCCCATCCCCAGATACGGCGCGACATCAAGCATCACTTCCTTATCGCCAACCATAGCTTTGGTATTCCCGATTGTGAGAACGATAGCGGGCATGTCCATTGCCTGTGGTTCTTTCGGTTTCATATCTCCGTCCGTCATATCCTTCATGTCCTTCGAGCCATCTTGCATCTTCATGCCGTTACTGCCGCGGTACATCAAGGTA
The DNA here is from genome assembly GCF_056269365.1 of Paenibacillus sp. JT22N12. Taxonomy (NCBI): domain Bacteria; kingdom Bacillati; phylum Bacillota; class Bacilli; order Caryophanales; family Paenibacillaceae; genus Paenibacillus; species Paenibacillus sp. JT22N12. Next base: position 322,727 of record NZ_JBWDNU010000006.1, read on the forward strand.
ATCGTTCGATCTGCCTTGTTCCACATGACAGAGTATCCTTTCATCTCGGCAGTCGAGCGCAGTGGCACTCCCATTTCCTTCATCGCCATGTCATTCATAGCGGATGACTTGTCCATCGCTGCGGCGCTTACGGCGCCTACCGGCAATGCGAGCGACAGAGCGACAATCAGGGCGGCGATACGTTTGTTCACTTTCTGGTTCATTCGTAACTGCTCCTCTCGATATTTGATTTACCCCCTTACTTTACGTTGAAGTCATTACCTGCTTCTAACGCCATTATTAATAAATTCTTACAACCGTCTATCGATTTGGAGCCGGCAGATCTGCCTGAACGTCATATAGCCCGCATTATTCAGGACGGTTATATATTAATCGAACTGCCACTATCGCATCAGGAAATTGCCAATATGCTCGGTGCTACCCGCGAAGCGGTCAGCGGCGTGATGAGTGATCTTGCCAAAGAGGGCATGATCAAGACTTCACGTTTGACCATACAACTGTCCGTTTCTATGCTTGAAAGCTAGGCTCCACCTTTACGGGATATTCTCTGGTTTTGGTCTGCAGCTTTCGTGCCTATAAGAGAATGATGCTTAATGTGCAGTGGTAATTGAATAAAAAACAAGAGAGCCCCTGGCCCTGGGCGCTCTTCGTGCACGTATTATCTGCTTAAATTATTGACCAACAAAAGCGGCAGATCCATTATCTCCGCTATATGGTGGTGCACCCGGTATTGTTACGTAGCAAATAATCATTTTAAAAGCCATTCCCTTGGTGATGTTCTGTGAGAAGGTCAAGTTAAAGCTTTGTCCGCTATTGCCCGATGCTTGAATCTTAACTCAGCACCAGACCCAGGGTCGATGCATGGAAACCTGGCTCACACAAAAGCAAATGTTTTATTAGCTGAACGTTTGGGTTGAACCAAAACGCCTCTCAACAGGTTCCAGCCTGCCATTTTTTTGGAATTCAACCATCCATCCCGGATATTCGGGCGGAAGTGCGCTTACCTCATTGAGAAGCCGAATTTCTTCATCGGTCAGCTCCAGATTCTCGGCAGCCAGATTCGCCTCAAGCTGATCAAGCCGCTTCGCGCCAACGAGAACGGAGGTTACGACGGGTCTGGTCAACAGCCACGCCAAAGCGACGACAGCCGGGGTTGTTCCATGCGCCTCCGCAATGGGTTTAAGGGTGTCAATAATGTTCCAAGCGCGCTCCTTGTCCACAATCGGAAAATCGGCTGCCGACCGGCGTGAATCTTCCGCCTTTTGGTTGTGACGGTCGTAACGGCCTGACAGCAGACCCCCAGCAAGCGGACTCCAGACCAGCAAACCCATTTTTTTCGCTTCCAGCATCGGTGCCAGCTCACGTTCCAGATCACGGCCGGCGAGGGAATAATAAGCCTGAAGCGTTTCAAAACGGGCCATGTTTTTATGTTCCGAAATACTTAGCGCATCTGCAATTTTCCAGGCCTGCCAGTTGGATACTCCAATGTAGCGGACTTTCCCTTGTGTAACCAAATCATTCAGCGCCCGCAAGGTTTCTTCAACAGGGGTCAAGAAATCATCGAGATGAATTTGGTAAAGGTCGATATAATCCATTTGCAGCCGCTTCAAGCTGGCATCCACGGCATCCATGATATGGCCTCTTGAAGCTCCCACATCATTCACGCCCTGTCCGACCCGCATAGCAGCTTTGGTAGCCACTACGACATCTTTCCGCGTTATCCCCAGGTTGCGAAACGATTGGCCAAGCGTGATTTCGCTTTCGCCATCGCTATAAACATCGGCTGTATCAAAGAAGTTGATGCCGGCATCCACACTCTTTTTTACCATCTGCTCCGCTTCTTCTTGTCCGACTGAACCGACAAATTTATATATCCCCTGGCCGCTGCTGAAGGTCATGGCGCCCAACGCGAGCCGTGAAACCAGTAAACCTGTATTGCCGAGTTGCTTGTACTTCATTTGGAATAGCCTCCTTGTTCTCAAAAGCGTAACATATTTTAGCTGGGGAACGATTCATCAAAAGCTGCTTAATCTTTCCCTGACACAAGTTATTATAGTAGCATTCCCGTTTGGAACGATAGTTCATTCATACGGATTTTCTGCCTAATCATCCTGATCGCAGATTAAGAAATGTTGAACAAGGAGGGACATGCTACAGAAAGCCGTTCATAGAACGAGCGATCAACTCATTGCTTTTCTTATTCTCCCATGTTTAAATATTGCCTAAGAACACAAACGAAAGAGGGACAAAAGGAATGAACAACAATCAGGCAGATGTGAAGGTGATCCTTAACCGGCTGCTTGTCACAGGCATGCAAATTCCTTTCAGCGCGAGGATTATGCAGACGGTGGTCCCTTTTTTGACTGTTTTAAAGGAAAGCAGCCCTACCTTGTTATCTCATGGAGTCCTCAAGCCATCCCTTTGTATCGTTTTACAAGGAAGAAAGAGACTGCAGATTGGCCCAAAGGTGATTGAATATGAAGCGGGAGACTTTCTGGCCGCAAGCGTAGATATGCCGGTCAACGGACAGGTGACGGAAGCTGCGGCTGATTCGCCATACATGGCTTTACGGATTGAACTTACTCCGGGAGAAGTAGCCGCCGTCGCTACGGAAGCCGATTTGGTCCCGCGTCCGCAAACAGGATTGAAGCCGGGTATCTTTGTAGGGAAGCCTAGCGTGGAGGTATATGAAGGTTTTGAAAAGCTCCTCCGGCTGTCGTCAGACGCCAGAGCGGCCAATTACCTCGCTTCAGCCGTAAAACGAGAGATTATTTACCGCTTATTAGACGGTGAAGATGGGGCGCTTTTTTATAATAACATGTTATTGCATCAGGAAGCTTCCGGCATCAGCAAAGTGATTGACTGGATCAAGGCCAACTTCGACAGCCCCTTCACGATTGAGGAACTGGCCGAACTGGGGAATATGAGCGCCTCGAATTTGCACTATAAATTCAAAGAAGTCACCGCTATGGCCCCATTGCAGTATCAAAAGCGGCTTCGGCTTCAGGAGGCGCGCAGACTGCTGCTTGACGGGGTCAATGTGACAGAAACGGCGCTGCGCATCGGTTATCAAAGCTCGACGCAATTCAGCCGTGAATATAAAAGACTGTTTGGGCTTTCGCCGTTGCAAGATATTCGGACAATAATCCATGAGGGCCGGCGGCATGCAGAGAATGGATAACGTCGGCAGGTCAGTTGGTCAGTTCGATTCGCGTGCCGAAGCAGCTCCTTCGTCAAATTGTGTGCAGAAGCTGACTTTCGAACCGGAGCGAACCTTTTCAAAACTGCTTCTGCTGTTGTTGTCATATTGATTTTGCCTATTCTCCTATTCACCTATTCACTGAGTTCGCCGGTCCGAAAACCGGAGCTAATTTTGACGTTGACAGCTGCTCGCCAAGACCGAAATACTCACAGAAATTCATAATCATCGGGTTCCATTTCAAAGGATCGACATAGTTTGAGTTTGCGTCCATTAGAAGATCATCTTCGATATGAACTTTTTCGATGCGTACTTCAATGGCGACAAGGGAGCTTGGTTCTTCGAAGGGATGCAGCTTCACAAACTTGGCTTCCATATGGACGGGGCATTCTTTGACGCGCGGTGCTCGAACGATTTGTGACGGAAGCCGGGTTAACCCTGCAATGCCGAATTTATCTGCTTCATGCTGATAACCCCTCATTGCTTTGGATTCTGGCACCGGATTGCGGCCTGTTAACAGGGTCAGCCGATCAACCGCGGGAATCAAGTCAATGGACGGCAGATTAAGCACACACTCATGTTCACGGATCAAATTCTGAACTGTCTGTGACTTGCTGCTGAGCCCGAGCATACACGATTGATTGAGCCACCAGGCAGAGGACATAGGAGCCAAGTTGGGCGTCCCGTCTTCATTGATCGTACTAATAAGCACGACAGAGGAGCCAAAGTACAGAATTTTGGGTTCGATTACCGTATGCATAACAGCTTCACTTCTCCCTGGATCAATTTTTAATTAATGTATCACAAACCTTTAAAGTGTTATACGGATATAGAATAAGACAGCAAGATTGCAAAGGTGTAAATTCCTGACAGCCAGCGATTTAGTTTTAGCCTGGGCGCTCGAAGATAATGTATTCGCGATTGACTGCCCGGTCCCTTAATGAACAAAAAAAAGGAGCTGCCATCAGGCAAGGCTCCTCCCAGTTATCGTAATAAATTATCGTTCGACACAATACATATCCGCTATTCGCTCAGTAAAATATCGATAACCTTCTTCGCTTCTCTTACAGATAGGGATTCCTTATCCTCCCAAGCGTATGTTATCAGTGCTTTCCATAACGCCCAGCCTCTTGCCCTATTTTCCGTTTCAACGTCAAGGCCTGTAGATTGAAGAAACACTTTCCTGCTTTTGTCATCAAAAAATGTCCATGCCATGGTTAATTCTACTGCAGGATCGCCAACTGCCATTATGCCAAAGTCAATTACACTTGACAATTTGCCGTTCTTGACAAGAAGATTTCCTGGATTGATGTCACCGTGAATCCAAACAGGCTTTTTTGTCCATTCGGATGCTGTTGCTTGATGCCATATTTTTAGACACTTTTCTGCATCTGCTAACCCCCCCAGAGTTTCAAGGGCTGCTAAAGTCCAATCGTTGAGTACAGTTAGAGAACAACCTCTAAAATAATTATGCTCCCCACCTGCAGGACCATTCGATGCGTCGATTCTTTGAAGCTCCTTTATAAACATAGAAAGATCTACGGCAAATTCATTAATATCTGAGATATTGTCATGCTTTAAGGTTTCTCCGTCAATCCACCTGTTAACTGACCAGTAAAAGGGGTAATCTTCGCCTGGCCATCCTTTTGCCAGAGGAACAGGAATAGGCAGCGAAAGATGAGGTTTTAGCTCTGGCAGCCATTGCGCTTCTTTCTCAACCTGCGGAGCGTGACCTTCGTCTCTTGGCAGCCTCACACTCATCTCATCGCCCAAATGAAATGTAAAGTTGTCATATCCACCCTTTTCAACAGGCTTGACAGGTAAGTCTGCCCATTGAGGAAATTGCTTGCTTATTAGCCTGCGTACTAAATCGGTATTTATTTTGTCAACACTAAAAGACATATAGGTCCCTCCGTATTTTGGTATTTAAACGGAAGGGATCAGTGCAAGCTATTATCCCTTCCGCACCTCGAATGTTAATGCATAGCCAGCGGCTTTAATGGTTCTCATGATAATCACTCGCTTTCTAAAAGGATAAGTTCATATTATCCCAGAGGAAATATTGTGGCAATAGTAATGTATGATGTATTCAACATTCATCGTAATTGTCCGTTACTTTCAACAAACGAAAAAAGGAGCTGCCGCGCGGCAAGCTCCTCACTAACGTATCTCTTATAAATTCATATTACTTGGAAGAAGACCGCCATCTCCGGCGTGTCTTGTTCTTTAGACCCCGTACTCCGAGAATGCCAATAGAGCTGGAAGTGAAAACACCTGGAAACGACGGAAGCGCAGCGGAAACGAAAGCAACTTTAAACCCAGCTTGATTGCTGGTGACAGCTGATCTGAATATGGCTGTGAATTTGCCCTTGGAATCCGTAATCGTAATGCCAGGAATAACCGCTCCAAGCGTGCTGTCGAGTACGGAGAAGATGACGACGATTCCGGCAGCAGCCCGCCCTTTAACGAGTACTTGTCCCGAAAGAGTCGAGGATTCGCCAGCTTGTATTAAGCTTGGTACAGCAATCATATTAATAGATGCTTTTTTTCGTTTTGTTGAATAATCCCCCACCATAAACACCCCCGTTTGCCGAGACATCATATGACAATATATGAAAATAGCGATGATATGGTGAGGGCTTATCCAAGAGATTCGAAGAGCATGCCAAAAAGAACCCTGGATTAAAAGAGTTCTTTTCGCCATATGGGATTATCATCCGGCAATTTTATAGCTACCTTTTCTATCTTTTTTCCCGGAATAGAAACCTCAATTCAGCCTTAACGATGCAACTACCGGATAATGATCAGAAGGATAGCGACCCTCATACTTCTTGCGATTAATAAGGACGGATGCGATTTGAACCTCTTCCGTGACATAAATATAGTCGATGGGTTCTCCGATTTCGCCGCCCTCGAAGCCATGATAGGTGCTGCCAACCTCCTTCTTAGTCAAAGCAGCGTATACATTGATCAGATTCGTCTCATTCAAGATCGTAATGACATCGCTTTCAGGATGACTGTTAAAATCACCTGCCAGGACGGCATGAATTCCTTTCTCGCTGTATAAGCCGCCTATCCGTTGCATAATAAGCTGGATGCCTTTCGTTCTCGCCTCCGTACTCACATGATCCAAATGGGTGTTGAATATATATAAGCGCTTCCCGCTTTGCATTCCAAGCTGAACCCATGTACAGATCCGCGGACAGGCTGTATTCCAACTCCTATAGCCAAGCTGTTCGGGATACTCCGATAACCCGAAAGTACCGCTTTGTAAAACTTCCAGGCTGCTTCGGAGGTAAAAGATTGCGTTGTGCTCGTCTTCTTGCCCGCCTTGCCGCCCTTCTCCTACCCAAGCATAATCCGGCAGCAGCCTTTCCAGTTCCTTCAGCATCGCGTAGGATCCTTCTTGCGTGCAAATAATCGATGCACGAGATTCATGAATGACCTCAACCACTTCCGAAACGCGGTTCGGCCATGCATTTGCACCGTCCTGTTTGACATTGATGCGAAGATTAAAGGTCATGACTTTCAATTCCATTCCTTTGCCTCCTATTCATGCGTGCCCTATAGAATGATCAAATATAATCTACCATAAGAAACGCATTCGGATAACAAAAAGAATTATAATTCCTCAAATGCGTAGACGGCAGCGGCAGCAAACTGTATGTTCATTGGCGTGTTGTTCAAATGATCCTGATCGTATATGACGTCAACGAGCGGGATTTGTATAAGCTTACTCGTTTCATGGGAGACGCATCTTTTTAATTTCGATGGCACTTACTCAAATCACCAATGCTTTTCCATGGCTTCTTCACATCGAAAAAAGCCATTTCTTGAATAAAACTGCACACTTTCGCTACTTGGCCAAAGGATAAGAAACTCTACGCTGTTCTCTTTTGACCACTGCTCCAGAGCGGTATGAATCTTGGTACCGATACCTTGACTTCTAAAAAGAGGGCGAGTATAGACGTTGGTAACATATCCGAAATAAGGGTCCGGATACTTGCCAGGCCTCGGTACTTTATGTATTAGTTGCAAATACATATGCGATACTATATTTTTTTCAACTTCTGCAACCCAAATGTACCAATCTCCGCCTTTTATCGCTTTTATCAAAAATTCGCTACAAATTTTATGAAACTCTTCAAAGCTCGCTATACCACTACTGTGCTCATCTTCTGAGAATTCCCAACGCATTTGAACAAGTTCATCAACATCGACTAAAGTAGCCAATCGAACTATTGCCATACATGCACCTCTTTGATTTATATATGAACTTTCGATTTGCTGCTATTTCATTAGGAGGCCGGATCAACCGGCCGCCTTACCCGCCTAAATTGTTGATCTGCTCCATCAACCGCGTAATCTCAGTCAGCGTCTGAACAATCTGGGAATCTTTAACCGCCTGTACAGCCGGGTTGTCGTTCAACAAGCTGTTCAAAATCTGATCTATCTCCTGCTGGAGCGCAGCGTTGTAATTCTGCAGCTTGGCATGGAGGTCCTCAGCAATAGCAGGTGCTTCCAGTGCGTTGAAATCCGTCACCCGCTGCTTCATGGCTTCCAGCTCTGCCACCAGCTTTTCCTTTACCTCCGGATCGTTCGCTGTCTGCTGCGCCATGTCGGGCAGCTCCCGGGCAAACTCGGCAGCCTGATCCACATACGTTGTCGCTTCGCTTGTATAGTTCACAGACTGATCGATCTGCTCCACCACCGAACAACCCGTCAGGATCGCAATGGACACCAGAAAGAGCGCAAGCTTCATTTTCATCTCGGCATCAACTCCTGTTCATCTACCTGTTTATACTTCCCATACCCTAAAAACGTTTCACAAAATCGCTCTTGTCATTCCTCGACGAGATAACGATACATTTACTTTTATTACCGCCAGCAATATCAGAAGAAGTCAAACAAGCCTTGGTCCGGTGGAATACCGGACCAAGGCTTGTTTGTAATTTCATTATATAATTGTCTGCTTGACGTGGTAAGTTCTCCGAAAGTAGATGGATCTACTTTCGGAGAAGCTTCCTGCTCTCATCCTGTTACTTTCCATCTACAAACGGTTTATCCTGCGAGACGGCCAGCTGGTAGAGATAGACATCTGTTCCATCCCCGATCGCATAATTGAGAATCCGCTTATTCACCGGCACGAGTACAGCACGATAGAGTGTCGGGAATACAGGAATCTCCTCAACCATCAACTGCTGCCATTTCTTATAAATATCCTGGCGAACCTTCACGTCGAACGCTTCTTTGGAAATGCCTTCGGCAAGCAATTTATCCTGTTCTTCATTCGCAAACCGCGGGAAGTTATAGATGGCGTCGCGTCCATAAAGTCCTGAAGGATCAATGTCGATGCCTACTGACCATGCGCCCTGGTATACATCTACCTTCGGATCGTCTTCGCCGTTCGAGCCAACCCTGTCATAGAAGGTGTTGAATTCGACCATTTCAAGCTGAACGTTTAATCCGATTGCTTTCCACGATTGCACATAGTAACGCGCTAACGGTTCTGCGATATCGCCGCCGGTCATGGAAATGAAGTTAATGACCAGTTCACTTCCGTCCGGATTGGTTCGGTAATCGCCGTTTAGTTTGTACCCGGCGTCGTCCAACAGTTTTTTGGCCGCCTCCGGATCGTATTTGACGCCTGGATTTGTGGCATCGTGATACTCCGGATGGGAAGGCGGAATCAGTGTCGTGGCGTTCCAGCGCAGACCATGATAGAACTGTTTGCCCACCTGATCATTGTCTACGGCAAGCCACATCGCTTTCCGCAAATTCACATCGGCCATTTTAGCCTTATCATCCGGAGCGACCTTCCCTGCCGCCGCATCCCATTTCCCCAGCTTAAAGCCGATGTACGTATAGGCACGATCGATTGTACCCAGAAACTCTACGTTTGTCATATCCGCATTGTCCGGGTACTGGTCAACCGGGAAGGAATCGACGAGATCAACTCCGCCGCTTTCCAGCTGCTGAATGACGGTGGTTGGATTAATGACCTTGAGGACTACTTTATCCAGGCCAGGCTCGCCGCGCCAGTAATCCGGATTTTTGGTGAAAACGACCGATTCGCCAGGTACGATGCTCTCGATCTTATACGGTCCGAAGCCAATCGGTTTCTCACGCACTTCAGGCGATGAGGAAATTTTCTCGACAGGTATATTGCCGAAAATATGTTTCGCAAGCGGATAGCTCCAAATCCCTCCGGTTAATAGGGAAGGTGTGGATTGAACATACGTAATCTTCAGCTGCTTCTCATTAAGCACTTCAATGCCGGAGATCGTTTTCGCTTTGCCTTCATGGTATTCCGTCATGCCGACGATATTGGTGAAGCTGGAATCGTAACGCGGACCATCGTATTTCGGATTGCCGATCACCTCGTGCGCGAACAGCCAATCCTCGGCGGTAACCGGCTTGCCGTCCTGCCAATTGACATTGTCTTTGATGGTGAACGTAAACGTGCGTCCGTCTTCCGACGCTTCATATGTAGCTGCGCCGTCATTCGTATACACATAGCTCTCATCCCAGGTCAGCAGCCCTTCGTCAAACCAGCTGAGTACCTGTGCGTCCGGGTCGCCGGAATAGAAATTCCAGTTCAGCGTCCCTTCAAATGGCGTATCGGACACGAGACCGAATGTGATGGAACCCCCTTTAATCGGTTCGCCCTCATTTTTCTTCACCTTGCTGAAATCATCAATCGAATACAGGCCGTCGTCTTCAGCCGGCTTTTCACTCTCAGCAGGAGTCGTGCTGGACTCCCCTTCAGTTGGAGCCGTGCTGGCCTCCTCTTCCGTCGATGATGGGGTGTTCGTCTCATTACTGCTCCCGCTGTTGGAGCAGGCTCCGAGCATTAGCGTAAACACAAGAAGCAGCGGCATAAATACTGACCATGTCAATCCTGGTTTCTTCTTCAAACGATCTCCTCCTAATAAATTGAATGCCTCTTTACCCTTTCCTCTGTCTTGCGTCCGTCGCGCGCTTTAATGCTTGACCGACATTGTTTATGCAAAGCATCAGCACCAGAATCAGTATCGATGCAGGTAACCAAATCCACCATCTGAATTCCAGCGTCTGCGGGTTTGTGGCATAGCTGACCAACGTACCCAAGCTGGGCGTGCTTTCGGGGAAGCCGAACCCCAGGAAGGACAAGCCGGATTCCAAGCCGATATTGGCCGCCAGATTCAAGGTCATCGTAACGATAATAATGGAGCTCAGATTGGGCAGCACTTGCAAAAACATAATCTTCAGATGCGAGGATCCCACCGTTCGCGAAGCTTGCACATACTCCAGCTCTCTTTCCTGCAGCGCTTTGGAACGGATTAATCTGGCGATACCCATCCAGAGGAAGGAGGTCATAATAAGGGAGAACGAAACGATGCCGTAATTTGGGACCGCTGTAACGAATGCAATGACAACCATTAAGGTGGGAAGGATCATAAAGAAATCCACAAATCGCATAAAAAGGTTATCGATAAAACCCCCAAAGTAGCCGGATGCCAGCCCGATCAGAATGCCGATCAATCCGGTAAGCAGCGTTACGATAATGCCAATCGATAAGGAATTCCGGGTCCCGATAATGAGTTGGCCGAACACGTCGCGTCCGCCATAATCGGTGCCCAGCCAGAATTCCGCGGAAGGCGGCTGATTCAGCGCGAACAGGTCTACGGTAACGATTTGCTCTTGATCCAATACAATGGAAACGCCGTAGACGATCAAGATGACAGCGCCCAGAAAAATCAATGAAGCGAAGGCTACCTTATCCCGAACGATTTCCCGCCACAGAATTTTCCAGCTGGACGGGCTCTTCTCCGCTTCCTGCGGCGCAGGTGCCAACTGTGGCGCCGGTTTGTTCGCATATGCCTGTTCCATTCCATTCACCTCATGGTCCCGAGTTCTTATTTAATTCGAATGCGCGGATCTACGAAACTTAAGATGATGTCCGAAAGTAAAGCGCCGATAATGGAAGCTGCGCCGTATAATAACACCACTGCTGTAACTACGCTGAAATCCCTCAAGGAAATAGAGCTTAAGAAGAGCTGCCCCATTCCCGGATAACTGAAGATACTTTCAATGAACACCGTACCTCCGATCAGACCGGTAATTTCATAACCGAAAAAAGCGGCGATCGGCAGTAACGAGTTGCGTAAAATATGCCGGTTATAGACGCGGGACTCCGAAGCCCCTTTCGCTCTGGCGGTTATAATGAAATCCTTCTGCTTCGTATCGATGATTTCGCTTCGCAAATACTGTACGGTCGCAACCGTTGTAATTAACGCCATGGATAAAGCCGGGAGCAGAATATGATAAACTTTGCTCATCGTATACGCAAGGGTGCCCGGAGCAGTACCGGGCGTGACGCTCCCTTCGGTCGGGAACCAGCCGAAATGAAAACCAAACAGCCACAGCATCAATAGCCCGAAAATAAAAAGCGGAGCCGCAAAGCCCAAGTAGGTATAGCCCGTAATCGTACGGTCGGCCCAGGTATCATGATAACGGCCGCTTATAATGCCGAGCGGAATCGCAATTAGATAGGTAAGCACAAGGGTAAGGAGAGATAACCAAATCGTGTTCATCATCCGCTGCCCGATTAAGTCGGAGACCGGCATTTTAAAGCGGAAGGACTGTCCGAAATCGCCTTGCAGCGCCTTTACGATCCAATCCCAATACTGAACATACCATGGATTATTGAGGCCGAGCCTCTCCCTCTGTGCATCCAGCGCCGCCGGATCGATACTCGGATCAAGTAAGCCTGTCAGCGCATCTCCTGGCATCGATTTCGCGAGCAGGAAGACGAGAATGCTTAACAATAAAATTTGGGGAACCATAATGATCAATCTTCGCGCCGTAGTCTTCCACATCGCCGTCACCCCTTCTCAGGCAAAGCCGCCAGATGCGTCTCTGAAATGGGCCGTAACGGGAACGCCAAGCCGTCCGCATCAAAATATTGGTCATAGGCCTGTTCATATTCCGCCTTTACGGCCTGACGAAACTGATACAGCCGCTCCCGCTTTGAGGGATCCATATCCGGTATTGCCGTTATAAGACGTTTTGTATAAATATGCTGCGGATTCTCAAAAATATCTGCCGTCGTGCCCTGCTCGACGCAGCGGCCCTTGTACATAATTCCGATATGATCACACATATGCCTGATAATCCCCAAATCATGACTTATCAATAAATAGGTAAGCTTTAATTGCTTCTGAATATCCTGCAGAAAATTAAGCACCTGTGCCTGTACGGATACGTCAAGCGCCGAGACCGGTTCATCGGCTATAATGAGCTTCGGCTTCAAAGCGATCGCTCTTGCAATGCCGATCCGCTGCCGCTGGCCTCCTGAGAATTGATGCGGATATTTATGTATCATTTCCGGGCTTAAGCCGACCTGCTCCAACAGCTGCTGCACCTGGCGCTTCTCTTCCTGCGCGGACAGCTTCTCAAAATTACGCAGCGGCTCGGCGACAATATCGAGAACGCGCTTCCTGGGGTTTAAAGAGGAGTAAGGATCTTGAAAAATCATTTGAATGTCCTTGCGGAAGCCGGGATGGCTTCGCAGCCCGCCACCAAAGATGGGTTGTCCTTCGAAGAGAACCGTTCCTGACGTAATAGGATTTAAACCGATAATCGCACGGCCAGTCGTTGTTTTCCCGGAGCCTGACTCGCCGACAAGGCCATAAGTTTTCCCCTGTTCAATGGACAGATGGATACTGTCTACCGCTTTAATCGATCGAAGCTTTCGGTTAAAAATCCCGCCGCGCACCGGAAAATGGACCTTTAAATCCCTTACCTCAAGTAATGGCATGCTGAGAACCCTCCTCTTTATGATTGGGGAAGTGAAAGTTCTTGTAGCAGGTGCATCTTACAAAATGACCTGGCTCGATCTCATGCATGCCGGGCTGCTCCTCATGCGCAGATTCAGCGATCCAGGGAATTCGCGTTCGAAAGCGGCAGCCCTGACGGGGAAGATTTTGCAGGGGCGGAACAATCCCTTGAATAACATGGAGCTTCGATTTCGCTTCTCCAGCAGAAGGTATAGACTGGAGCAGCGACCTTGTATAAGGATGGCGGGCATCAGAAAGGAGGGTGTAAATATCGGCGATCTCGACAATTTGTCCGGCATACATGACCGCCACGCGGTCCGCCATTTCGGCAACCACACCCAAATCATGGGTAATCAGAACTACTCCTGCCTCACTGTCATCTTTTAACCGTTTAATGAGCTCAAGAATTTGCAATTGTATAGTGACATCAAGGGCCGTTGTCGGTTCATCGGCAACCAGCAGCTTTGGTTCGTTCGCAATCGCGATGGCGATTACGATCCGCTGCCGCATTCCGCCGGACAACTCATGGGGAAACAGCCCGTAGGTATGCTCCGGACGAGGGATGCCCACTTTCGCCAGCAGGTCAATAACCTTGTGTTTTCTTTCCTTAGCCGAACATTTCGGATGATGGAGGAGAATGACCTCGTCGATCTGGGAGCCGACAACCATGAGCGGATTTAAGGCCGATAAGGGGTCCTGAAAAATCATGCCCAGCTCATTGCCGCGCAGCTGATTCAGCTTGGAAGGAGGAAGATGAGCAATATCTTGTCCTTTGTAAAAAATACTCCCCTCAATCCTCGCCCTCGTATGCAGGCCCATAATCGAAAAGGCCAGTGCGCTCTTGCCTGAACCGGACTCGCCTACAATCGCCAGAATTTCATTCTTCCTCACCGTCAGGGATACATCATCTACGGCTGCATAATAATCATCTGAAATACGGAAGGAGGTTGTCAGATGTTCAATTCTCAATAACTCTTCATTCACTATAATCCCCCTAACGGTAAAGGAAATAAAATATTATTCATCGAAACATCTGAAAAATATAAATCTAACATTATTATGATAGATAATAGAACATAGAACTTCCATATTTACCTTAATCATATGCCATATCTTAATGCTTGATTAAACTACTGTCAAGTATTAACAAATTAGACAATATACGATTAAATTCGACATGACTATATGGATATTCGACCTATAACTATCCAAAAATAGGTCGTTGGTCTTGAAATGGATTATATTCCCGGTCCTTCCAAACTAGAACCGTTTCCGGCAGTTCACGATTCGATGAACAAGAGATCCTGCCAGATCCCATCAGCATTATGATCAAAACTTTACGCATTTGGTGGAACAGATAACATTTATATCCAGATTATTTCATCGAATTCTCGCCGCCAAACATGTATTGCAATGACCCTCCGCCTTGATGCGTAATATAGCAAACAACTTGTTATATACAACTAATAACTTAAATGCTAATATTGTAATATATTCAAAGGGAGATGATCCAACAAATGGAAATTATACGTTTTTCTCACCCTTATGTTTAACGAATTTCGAAATAAACGTTTTCAAACCCTCGTACAAACATTTCCTATTCGCCGCCGCACTTCATCTCGATTGATACATTACCCAGACATAAACGTGGATTTTTATTAAAATTCGTGAATAATAAAATCTAACATACTTCCAATATACAAAGTGATAAAAATAAGAAAGAAAGCAATAATATTAAGCACCAATAAAATACGGTCTAATTTCTTAGCGAAAGTATACAAAGAACAATACCTGCCGGAGGTAAAATAAGAGTCGATTTCAATCCCCAGTTGTTGAATTTCTCATTATCAAATATAAAAAAGGCATCTACAAAAAAGCCAATAGTTGTAAGTAAAAATGTTGACAATGAAATGAAGCGGAATATCGTGATTTTTTTTAATTTCAAATCTTATACCACTCCCTCTTTTTTAGGTTTTTCATCGTTTGTCTTTAATTCTCCAACGAATACGTTAAATGGACAATGCTGCTGCTATATCGGTCCCCGCTCCATTCGGTAAATGCCAGTTCTCTGCCCGAAGGGCTCCAAGAGGTTGTCAGATTTTCGATATCGTCCGCGATCTGGGTGGACTTACCGGTTAACAGATCGTAAAGATACAGGCCGTTAACGGCTGTACCGTTCACATTGGCTGTCAGGCTGTAGGCAATCATCCGTTGATCCGGCGACCATGAAACGCCGCCAAGCTCCGTACCTTCCGCAATGATTGTTCGATTTCCCCCGTCTGCATCGCAAAGGATCATCGTTTGTTTGGGGTCGTTATTTTGCAGCACCAGCATTTGATTTCCTTCCGGCGACGGGAATAAGCCATAAACATGATCAAGATTCAAACTTGCCTTTTCCTTCGTATTCAGATCCAGAGCCTGCAAAGATTCATCGGAATTGGTATTGTAATAAATCTTATCCTTCATTTTTTGGACAATAAACAAAGCTTCCCCGCTTAACCCAGCCACAGCCGCAATCTCCCCGGAGGTGCTTGCCGTAAAGGCACCGCCGCTGTAGGCAGGGCCAATAACCGTTTTCTCATCAGCCCAATGGGCGCTAAGGGCCCCTGCGATTGGATCGCCCATGATGCCGAATGATTCCAAAGTATCCAGGTCCATCACGTGGTAGACGGGATCGCCTAATGAGTATTCGCTATACAGCAGATGCTTCTTGCCGGACGATAAGACAGCTTCACCCAGGAACACATTTTCCTGTTCTTTTAACAACTCGTATTGTTTGGTATCCAGATGGTACAGATACAGGCTTCTGGGATAGGAATCCGACAGCTCTTCCAGGCTCATTTTGGCCAAGTCTTCGTTTTCTTTTGAAATAACGACCGTTTCATCATCCATCCAGTCGGAGATGGCTATATTCTCAAAGTGATCAACTTTTTCCACGGAAACATCATTCACGCCTGCTTCTTCGCCGGCATCGTCAATGACCGTTGTGGTGTTTCCGGGCTCTTGAGTGACAACCTTGTTTCCGGCCTGATCTGAGCTGCAGGCAGTAAGAATCACCAGCAAAGCCGGAACAATTGCCAGCTTGCTTATTTGGATTTTCATCACTTGGATCGCCTCCTCGAATTCGGATTACAACCAGAAACTGAACAACACTAAATTAAACATCGTTAAACATGTCCTTCATATCGATCCCCAGTCATATTAATGACGTAAACTGGAAGCGATTTGTTGCATTATTCTTCCAATTGGCTTAACTCCGCTGCCTGGTGCAGAACTTTATTCCCACGGATTATCAAGACCTAAATTTATAAATTTCAGTCATAATAAAGGGTTCCGCATATTAGTCAAGTCTAATATGCGGAACCCTTTATATTTAACTATCGTCCCCGTTAGCATTTCTGTAGAGCGTTAAATTTCCACTTTGCAAAAAAACGAACCCCCTCGGTACGATGGGAGTACGCAACTGTTAAGATACCATCTAATTCAACCTCTAATCCGGTTTCTTCTTAAACTTCCCGAATAGCAGCCTGTTGTAATGTTTCGCCCTGTTTCACCGCTCCTCCAGGGAGTGAGTAGCAAGAAGATTTATCTCCTTTATTTTTTAGCATTAATATATGCTCGCCAATCTCATCGTAGAGAAGTACATATGCAACATCTACTCTTTTTCATATAATTCTAACCTGCTTTAATGTATTAATATCCTTATAAATATTCGTTTAATGACTTTATTATCGGCCCGTTACTTCAATGACAAGGAGCAGGTCGCCGTGGCGCCTGCTCCTATTTCAGAATCGTAATCCATCGTATTCTTTATGAGGCAAAGAATCGCCTTAACTCCTGTGCCACCAATTCCGGCTTGCCGCCTCGATTGGTATTGCTGACGTCGCACGCTCCGCCGTGATCAAGTCCGGACAATTCCATCCGTTTGGCCTGAGGCAGCACTTTATCCAAAGCGTCGAGCGCAGGCTTTAGGTACGACAAGCCTTTACTACCGCCGAGTAACAGCGTTTCTGCGCTCAAAGCCTTAAATCGGTCCAGCTTGCCGGTCATCTCAACGAGCAGCCGTCCGTCATAATGAAGCGTAGGAGCCAGCATTCTCATCGTTACGTCTCCTTTCTTCGCCTTCTTGTCCTCGTTATCCATCATTTTGTTCGTCATGGACTCGAGTAGCCAGCGAGGGATGGCATTAAGCACCGCTCCGCCCAGTTGTAATCCTTTCAAGCAAGTGACGAGAGCGGCGGCAGTCCTACCTTGAGCGATCTCTTGGTCATAACGAGTCAGCCATTCCGTCCGCTCCGTGTTCATCAACAGCGCGGGTTCATAGAGGGCGACCCTGCGAATAGCGGGCAAGGCGAGCGCTGCTTCGAGCGCGATGAGCCCCCCCGAGCTGATCCCGAAAACATGGCAGGCGCCTGTTCGAGTAAAGAGCGCCTCCACATCTTCGACTTCCTTCCGGATATCGTAATCTTCGTTGAAGGGTCCGCTAAGACCCCGCCCTCGGCGGTCAGGTACGTAGACCGTGAACGCATCGGCCAGCCGCTCCGCGAGCTGCATGAAGTTTTGCGAAGATAAATTGGCGCCATGCACCACCACTATGCCCGGTCCTTGACCAAATTGGCGATAACCGATCGCGGTTCCATCACTGGAGGTTACCGAGCCGACTTTATAGGGGGGCTCCATCGTCGCTGGACTCGATTGAATAGGGGCTGCACTCATCATTCATAATGCCTCCTCAGAAATTGTCTAATTTGCAACGCATAATTCGTATGTTTATCCCTACGATGTTATTCTTGACTCTTCAGCCGCTCCGCTATTTCGCGTATCCATTCCTCGTTCCAGAAAAGTTCGCCTATGCGAAAATCTTCGATGACTCCGTGCAACCATTCAAGTTCAGCCCCGAGCACGGCACGGTTATGCTCAACCTCCAGCATGAACAATCTAGGAACGGTCGTCTTGTACTTCAGAAGCTGCGAATCTATGCGTTGGATGGCTTCCTGAAGCGCGACCTCCCTTTTCTCGAATTGCCGCTGAACGTCTTCCGGTGTCAGAAGGGTGAGGAAAGAGATGGCTGCAGGAAAATCCAGATATTCTTGAGATTGAACCGAAAGCATCTCCCGAAGCCAATCCTTCGATACTTTCCTTCCCTCCTCGGTCAATTCATAAACGGTTCGATCAGGACGTCCTCCATCACTTAAGGTTCCTCGAACCGCAATGAGCCCATCCCTCAGCAGGCGTTCAATGGTCTGATAAATACTCGTACGCTGACGGACGTTAATAACCTCATCCTTTCCTCTTTCTTTGATCAGTTGCTGCATTCTGTAGGGGTGCATAGGCTCCTCGGCCAGCTGGGCAAGAACGGCTAACGCAAGTGATGATCGTTGGGACTTATTGGATTTGTTATTCATAGTTATAATATTACTATTACATTTATAACTATGTCAATGGGTCCCATAAATGTTTCCAAAATAAAATCAGGCAGCCAGTTTGTGCTGGGGGCCTGATTTTATCATGCTTCATTCGCGTTCGAGCAAGTGCTCATGAAAAAGAAAAAGAAAAAGGACGCCCTAACCTTACTCTATTTACGTTACTATAATTAACACGAGCTAATCCTTTATTTTCTGGCAGCCTTATTCCCGATCAAATTAAGTTCCGTTTAAAGGTGTTCCCTTCCCTTCCCCATAATATATTATCTGGAATGGGATCATGTTGCCTATTTTGGATTGCCAAATATAAGTCTTGACATCCGGACCAAAGTCCGTTTATAGTTCAAACGGATCGTGGTCCGGTTTAAGAAAGAGTGTTTGCATCATTCATTCAATCATGGAGACCATGGAAGTTTGTGGTCATATGGAAGACATCGTTCATTACGTCTAATTAATTAGAAGAACAGATTTATACTATTGGAGATCGAAAGCACCATCTCTCCTTAATATTTCAAAAAGCCATGATCATGGGTTCATGGCTTTTTGAGACGTTTTTGATTAGCCTTTTGTTCCTGTAAGTGCAATACCTTCAACGAAGTAACGCTGCAAGAAGATAAACATGAGAATCATCGGCAGTGTTGCGAGCAATGAGCCTGCCATGAGAAGCGGATAGTCTGTCAGATATTGTCCTTGAAGCGAAGCCAGACCGGCGGAAAGGGGCATTTTCCCCGGAGAGCTGTTGACGATAAGCGGCCACATCAAATCGCTCCAGGACCAGAGCGCGGTCATGATGGCCAGCGCGATCAGGCCCGGTTTTGCAAGTGGCAGCAATATTTTTAAGTAGATTCTAAAATGGCTGCATCCATCGATTTTTGCCGCCTCTTCCAGCTCTTTGGGCATTGCCTGAAAAAATTGGCGGAGCAGGAAGGTTCCAAAGGCGCTTGTCAATCCCGGAACGATCAGTGCGGTTAATGTATTAAGCCAATCAAATTTCACCATGATCAAATATTGCGGAATCAAGTAAGCTTGATTGGGCACCATCAATATGGACAATAACAAGATAAACAGTACATTTTTTAATGGAAATTCAATGCGCGCAAATGCGTATGCGGCCAAAGAGCAGAATACCAGCTGTGCGAATGTCTTTGCGACCGTCGTAGCAACGGTATTCCAGTAGAAAGAGAGAAAAGGAAGAGTATCAAAGACACCGAGATAATTTTTCCACTGTATGGCCTTGGGAAAGATGACCGGCGGAACTCGAGTAGCTTCTCCCATCGTTTTCACCGATGTGAGCACCATCCAGACAAACGGCGTGATCATGATCACCGCTCCGATCACGAGGATAATATGAACAGCGGTGAGCCTCATACTAAATCGTTTTTTCGTATGCACCATTTTCGACCCCCTTCCTATTCGTAATGGACCCATTTTTTTTGGAAGATAAACTGAATGACGGTTACCAATAAAATGATCATGAATAATAGCAAGGCGACTGCCGTTGCATAGCCTTTGTCATTATCCAGGAAAGCTGTTTCATAAAAGTAATACACGATCGTTTGCGTCGCGTCGATAGCGATGCTGTTCGGTCCGATCATCATGAAAATCAATTCAAAAACCTGAAGCGAACCGATCAGCGATGTGATGGTCAGAAAGAAAAAAGTAGGCGTCAAAAGAGGCAGCGTGATGCGGAACAACCTGGTCATGGTACTTGCGCCGTCTATGGAAGCCGCTTCGTAAAAGGAAGAAGATATGCCCTGAAGTCCGGAAATCAAAATGATCATATTGTACCCGATGCCCCCCCAAACCGAAACAACCGCAATGGAATATAATGCGATCGACGGGTCGGAAACCCATCCAACATGCACGCTGGTAAAGAAGCCCAGCACATAATTCAACAATCCGAAGTCCGCGTTATACAGCCATTTCCACACCATGGCTACGGCAGCGGGCATCGTTACCACAGGCAGGAAATACAGCGTTCTGTATAATGGTATCGCACGGATCTTTTGGTTTAATAGAATCGCAATAATCGTCGAGATGATAAGACTGACCGGCACCGTACAGACGGTGAAAACCAGCGTATTCTTCAGAGAAGACCATAATTCCGGGTCGTTCGCCATGCGTTGATAATTCTCCATACCCGTCCAATTGTAAGTTCCAAAGGCGTCCCACTTTGTAAAGCTGAGATAGAAGGTTTGAATCAATGGCCAAATACTGAAAATACCTGTACCGATCATCGTAGGGGCTATCATGACATAAGCCCAGAAATAATCATTGCGGCGCATCCTGCTCATACCCTTGCTCTTCGTTTGTTTAAGGGGGACGGCCGATTGCATCGGAGCACTCGATCCTGCCACGCTCATTGACATTCCTCCTAATGGCAGTATCGGCTGCAGCTGCAGCCGATACTGCGGCATGGTACGCTTAGTTACTGCTCTTCCGCAAGCACTTTGTTGCCTTCTTCCGTCACTGATTTAGCAGCTTCCTCGACCGAGATTTCACCAGCCCATGCCCGCTTGAAGTAATCGATCTCAAACTGCTGCCATTTGCGCGTTTCGATAGATATCGGATAAGGAACGGAGTACTCCATTGCATCGACGAAGACCTGGAGATTGAAGCTGGGATTTGAGCTCACAAACGGACCCTGAGTTCCATTAAATGCGGGAATTACCGCCCCCGACTCCGCTTGAATATCGGCCGCTTCTTTCGATCCGAGGAATTTCGAGAATAACCATGCTTCCTCGGGATGTTTGGTGTTCGCTGCTATTACGTTGCCCAAACCGTTGATGACAGTCGCTTTTTTCTTGCCTTTGGGCAGTGGAGCAACGTCAACTTTGTCCTTTGTATATTCATTCTGAGCAAACTCGATCTGGTTCCAGGAACCGGCGGTGATCATTGCCACTTTACCCGACTCAAAAAGCACATTTGTCGTATTGTCCGTCATCTGCTGAAGCGTTGGGGACACCTTGTACTTCAGAACAAGATCATTCAGGAATTGCATCGCCTCAATCGATTCAGGCTCGTTGTAGCCCAACGACTTTTTGTCCCCGGAAATGACATGCCCTTCATTTTGGAAAATGAAGTTATACATGACCTGTTGTTGATCATTCGGAGCGGCAAAACCGTAAACGCCCTTTGCAGGGTCCGTGAGCTTCTGCGCCGCTTCCAGCAATTTGTTCCAGTCCCAGGTATCGTCCGGGTATGGAATGCCCGCTTCGTCAAACATCACTTTGTTGTACCATAAGCCAATGGTGTCCAAATCTTTGGGGAACGAGTATACATTGCCATCGAAAGTATACAGATCGATCAAGGATTGCGGATAGTTGGTCATATCCATTTGATCGGCTTCGATTTTATCGCTGATTGGAGAAAGCTGG
Source organism: Paenibacillus sp. JT22N12 (assembly GCF_056269365.1). Taxonomy (NCBI): domain Bacteria; kingdom Bacillati; phylum Bacillota; class Bacilli; order Caryophanales; family Paenibacillaceae; genus Paenibacillus; species Paenibacillus sp. JT22N12. The sequence goes on from NZ_JBWDNU010000006.1 coordinate 344,547, forward strand.
CCATTGCTCGCATATTTCAGGAAGTTTGCCGGGTTCATCCAGAAAAGATCGGGGAGGCTCTTGCCCGCTGCTGAGGTTTCGAGTTTCGTCCAGTACTGCTCAAAGGGCGTAACCTCCACCGTTACTTTAATATTCGGATTCGCCTCGTTGAATTTCTTGATGATCTCCTGCATTGCAGGCTCCTGGTTTTTATCCCAGATCGCATATCGAAGCTCCACCTGTTTACCGGATGGTTGGGTTCCTGAAGCATCTGCATTACCAGTGTCCGCACCTGTCCCCCCCGAATTGCCGTCTGTTCCGCCGGAATTGCCATTGCCACCACTGGAGCAAGCTGTGACAAATACCATTAGAGCTGCTATCAGCACGAAATACAACTTTTTCATACATATCCTCCTATACGAGTTTAATATGAATACCGAACTAGACTTTCGAATAACGTTCCCGAAGCTTCATATGCAATTCTTCAGTAAAGCCGATTATTTCATTTACCAGGCTGCGACAACGCCGTCCGAGCGCGGCTCCGTGGCGCCGGCCAGCACGCCTTCATTGTTTCTGAGAATGATCTGCCCTTTGCCAAAAGAATACTGGTCGACGGCCCATTGAATATCGTGTCCCTTTCGCAACAGCGAAAGAGCGATTGGCTCGGGAAATCCGCGTTCCAGCTTGACCTTCTTATCATGAAGCCACTGCCATCTTGGCGCGTCCAAGGCCGCTTGAGGGGATAATCCGAAATCGACAAGACTCGATACTACCTGTACGTGGCCCTGCGGCTGCATATAGCCTCCCATAACGCCAAAAGGGCCAATCGCATCATTGTTTTTCGTGATAAAACCGGGAATGATCGTATGAAACGATTTTTTGCCCGGCTCCAGACAATTTGCTTTGGATGGGTCAAGCGAATAACTCGAACCGCGGTTCTGCAAGGCGATTCCCGTTCCCGGGACAACCACGCCGGAACCGAATCCATCGGCGTTGCTCTGAATGAACGACACCATGTTGCCTTCTCCATCCGCCGTGCACAAATAGATGGTCCCGCCTTTCGGCAGCTGCCCTGGCAACGGTGTCAGCGCTTCCCGTCCAATCCACTTTCTCCTTTCATCCGCATACGAGTCTGACAATAAATCTTGAACGGAAACCTTCATTTTATCCGGATCGGTAATATACTCCACACCGTCCGAGAATGCCAGTTTGATCGCTTCGATTTGCTTGTGGTAGACGGCTATGGAATCCCGGTCGCTGAATTCGAAGCCTTTTAGAATATTCAAGGCGATCAGAGGAATCAGACCCTGTCCGTTTGGCGGGAGCTCCCAAATATCGTACCCGCGGTAATTAATCGAAATGGGGTCGACCCACTGCGGAGCAAATGCCTCCAGATCCTGTTTCCGGATAAAGCCGCCCTGCTTGCGGGAATAAAAATCGATCTGATCGGCCAGGTCTCCTTCGTAGAAGGCCCGCGCTCCGGTTTCCGCGATTGCAGCAAGCGATCTGGCATGATCGGGAGACCTCCATACTTCGCCGGCGCCCGGCGGCCTGCCCTCCGGTGAGTAAATGCGGAACCATTCCTTGAACTCTTCACCCTTCAATTGATCCACATACCTGTCATAATAGCGCCGCCATTCCCGGGCAAGATCAGGTGCAACCGGATATCCTTCGTCAGCATAGGCAATAGCAGGCTTGAGAAGCTCGGAGAACGGGAGTTTTCCGAACTTTCTCGATAATTCAGCCCATGATGCCGGAATTCCGGGTACGGTTACAGGCAGCCAACCGACAGCGGGCATGCGTTCATGTCCAAGCGCTTTTACCGCGTCGATCGATATTCCTGCAGGCGCAAACCCGCTTGAATTGAGCCCATGCAGCCTGCCATTCATGTATATAATGGCAAACGCATCTCCGCCTAAACCATTGGAGGTCGGTTCCACTACGATCATACAAGCCGCTGTCGCAATCGCTGCATCGACGGCGTTCCCGCCTTTTTTCAATATATCAAGGCCTGCCTGGGCTGCCAGCGATTGTGAGGTTGCTACCATTCCATGCTTTCCGTACAATGTGACCCGCTTAGACGGATAGGGGTGGTGCATCGCATCAAACTTCATTATGGAGCTCTCCCGAGGCTGCAGCCTCCCCTTTTTGCTTCAGCATGCTGACATAGTCATCCATAATGACGGTTTTGCCCGTATTTCTTGACTCTTCCGCCGCAAATACGATGAGATGGCTTCTGGCGGACTCCATACCGGAGGTCATTCCCTCGATTTGTTTATCCTCTACCTGCCGAATGAAGCCTTGCATGATCATCGTATCCGCTCCGCCGTGCCCGCCCTCGACCTCAGCAGGGCGAACCGTTTCCTTTCTGCCGTTAAAATAAATAATTTCAATTTCGTTTTTCCCGGAGTGGCCTCTAAGTTCGCCTTTGGTTCCCATAATTTTGAAAGAGCGGCTGACATCGTGGGTGAATGCCGTCATTGTGAATGCAACCGTCACTTCGTTGTCAAACAACAAATTGACAACCTGGTGGTCAACAACATCGTTATCGCATCTGTACACGCAACGTCCGTAAGGACCTTCCTGGAGCGCTTTCAAGCGCGCTTCCATGCTGTTAGTCAAACTGACGACTCTCGCCGGCCATGTATCCTTATCGGTCAGATACAATTTCAATGCGGAATAATCGCATTCATGTTCAACCCGGCAACCGTCCGTGCATCTCGCCGTGGACCCCTCCGGCGCGTTCTCTTCTTTGAAATAAGAGAGCGATCCGTAAGAGGACACGCTTTTCACATGACCGCCGATCAACCATTGAAGCATATCCATATCATGGCAGCATTTTTGCAGCAGCATCGGACTCGATTCGACCGAATTTCTCCAGTTCCCTCTGACAAAGCTGTGCGCCTGATGCCAGTAGCCTACGTTTTCAGTCCATTGCACCGTCATCGTTCTGCCGATCCTGCCCTCGTCCACCAGCTTCTTGACCGCGCTGAAAAAGGTCGAATATCTTGATATGTGACATACCGTCATGATGCGCTGCCGCCGCTTCGCTTCTTCCGCCATTTGAATCGCCTCCCACGGATCAGGAGACATCGGCTTTTCAAGCAGGATGTGGTATCCGGCTTCAAGCGCTTTCATAGTCGGGTGGAAATGATCTCTGTCCTGCGTGCAAATAAGAAGTGTATCGCAAATTTGCGGTTGGGCCAGCAGAGCTTCCCAGGAAGCGAATTGCATATTTTCAGGAATATTATGTTCGGCGGCAAAACGTTTTCTGCGTTCTTCATTTGGTTCCGCCACCGCCACAAACTGGATTTCCAGTGGTCTTCTGAGCGCGTAGGAAGCATAGGCGAACATACCTCTGCTGCCCGCACCAAGCAAGGCTGCTTTAATCATGCTCTATCATCCTCCATTTTTTGGGATGGTCAATTTTTATTTATGCCGATTTTTTTTGTAAGTTAATTGACTTTTCTGAAAATATTAATGATCTCAATTCCCATGCTTATATACGCCGGCGTTTGACCGATAGACTTCACGGCCGACAACAAACGTCGATACAATATTCAATTCATGGTCCATGACAAGGAAATCGGCGTCTTTCCCGCTTTCCAACGTGCCTTTTCGGTGATCCATACGGATTTGACGGGCGGGGACACGGGTTAAGGAAGGCAATATTTGTTCCATAGGCAAACCGGTGTATGATATGACATTTTTCAACGCTTGAATCATCGTGAGCGAGCTTCCTGCCAGACTCGTGCCGTCTTTTAAATAGATCTGGCCGGCGGTCATGACGACCTCGCCGTATTCGCCATCCGGCAATCCGCAGCAGGTTACCGCATCCGTAATCATACACACGTTCATGGGAGATTTGACGTCAAACAACAATTTTACCGCCGCAGGGTGTACGTGAATACCATCCGCGATCAGCTCGGTTGTCAGCTCCGGACACATCAATCCCGCGCCAGCCAGACCCGGCTCCCGGTGATGGAAAGGTCTCATGCCGTTAAAATGGTGTGTCGTATGGTTCACGCCCTGACCAATGAATGCCACAGTCTGTTCATAAGTCGCATCCGAATGGCCTGCGGATACTGTGACTCCACGCTCCAGAAAATGCCGGACGGCTTCCTTCCCGCCCTCCACTTCAGGCGCCAGCGTGACAAGCCTGATCAGCTGATTGGCGGACCCTATATAATGCTCGATTTCCCAAACGGCAGGATTACGGATTTCATCTTTGCTTTGCGCCCCTCTTCTTTTCACGTTCAGGAAAGGCCCCTCCAGATGAATACCGAGGATTTCGGCTCCCGACACGCCCCTTCGCACCGCTTCGGCAGAACACTGCAGTGCCTTTGTAAGTCTTTCATTCGCTGCCGTTGTGGTCGTCGCAAGGAAGGAAGTCGTTCCATGGCGGGCGTGAAATTTGCTGATCCCGTCCAGATCCTCGTACGTTCCCCCCATCACATGAAAGCCATTGCCTCCATGAATATGCACATCGATAAACCCCGGTACAATCTTTAACCCTTCAGCATCAAAAATACGTACATTTTCTCCGTAACTCAATTCAGGCCCTCCTGTGGCGCTGATCCTCCCTTCCCCATCGATCAGCATTCTCCCCTGCTTAATGACACCCTCGGGTGTGTACAGTTCGGCATTTATCCATACCACAAGCGAATTATCCATTACAGATACTCCTCCTTTCTTTACTCGCCGCTCCGGCTCCGTGCATAATGAACGCCGCCGTACAAACCGGCGGAATCCCCAAGGGCAGCGATAGTGATCGGGGGCTTAATGTTAAACTTATACTTTGCGTTAATCGTTTCTCTTATGGGCCTGAGCAGCAATTCACCAGCCGCAGATGCTCCGCCGCCGATAATAATCGTTTCCGGATTTAACAGATAAATCGCAGTCATTAATTTGTTGCCGAGGGTTGTTCCAACGAACCGAAAGATGTCAACGGCTGCTGAATCTCCGGAGGCTGCGGCCTGGTATACATCAATTGCGGTAATTTTACGATTTAACGAATGAAGCGAGGTATTTCCTTTTTCCGCCGCCTCCGCGCCCAAACGGGCAATTCCCGTGGCCGATGCTATCGTTTCAAGGCATCCGTACCCGCCGCAATTACAGCGTTCGTTTTGACCCGGGACAGGATCATGGCCAAGCTCGCCTGCAAACCAATCGTTTCCTCCCAGCATTTTGCCTTCTACCATAATACCTGCCGCCAATCCTGTGCCAAGTGTCACACCGATGACGCTTCTGCTGCCTTTGGCGGCCCCCGCCATAATTTCTCCCAGCGTGTAGATACGCACGTCATTATCGATCCGCACGGGGGCGCCAAGCCTTTCTGACATTTCCGCAGCGATAGGAACATTGAACCAGGCCAGATTTGACGCAGCCAGGGCGATACCGTTCACCGGATCGACCCTGCCGGGCACTCCCATGCCCGCCCCGGCCAATCTGGCTCCATAATCGGCATCTCGAATCAACCGGAGAATCTCCCCGGCAAGTTCGTCCATGAATGCTTTCGGATTGTCCGTCTTGTTCGGAAAATGCGGCAGCGAGGTCCGAAACGATTTTCTTGCCTGCAATTTCAGATCCTGGTCGAACAAGCCGATGACCGTGTTGGTGCCGCCGATATCTACTCCGATATACACATCCCTCATAACGCCACTGCCTTTCCCGGTAGAATATGGGCGTAACAAGCAGGTCAACATTCCATCATGCGTTTTCATTGCAAGGCCGCAAACGGGAAGCATTTACTCCAATCGATTCAGAAACACACCAGGCCTTCAATGATTATTTAAGATTGGGGATATAAGGCTTATCGGCCTCATACAGCTCATCAAACATGCTCTTGATTTCGGATGGCGAACAAACCGCCGCAGTAAGCGGATCGATCAGCAAAGCATGATAGGCCATTTCCCTGCTGTTCTTCAGTACCGCATCCACCGCCAAATCGAAGAAAGCCATGTTGCTGCGGCATAAAGCAGCCAGATGCTCGGGCAGTCTGCCGAAGACGGCGGGCTGGACGCCGTTCCGGTCGACCAGGCAGGCGACCTCGACGATCCCGTCTGTTGGCAAATTCTCAATAAGCGAACGGTTCAACACGTTTCCGTAAATGACTTTCGGCTCGTGTTTCAGTATCGCTTCGATAATTACAGCTGCATATTCGTGGCTGGAGGTGAGGGACATCTCTTCCTTTCCTTCCACCTTGTTAAAGATCGCTTCGTCGGATTTGCGCCGCCATTCCGGCCAATTATTGGCGTAAAAGCCGGTCTCGCCAAGATAGCGTTCTCCACAATGCCGATCAATCAATTCCTGACGTTTACGGTAATACGGCAAGTATTCGGAGAAATGTCCGCTCGATTCCGAAACAAAGGCCCCTCCGTATTTCATGAAATCCAATCTTACGGGATCCTTGGCCAGAAATTCCGGCTTCTCCGCCCGCTCCTTCAAATCAGGGTACAGGTCCCTTCCGTCCCGGCTTAACTCCACGAACCAGGACATGTGATTGATGCCCCCAGCCCTCCACTTCAGCTCCTCATACGGTACCTCCAGATAATCCGCCAGTTGCCTTGACGTATGCTGGATGGAATGGCACAATCCGACAACCGGAATATTAGCAGCTTTAACAGTGGACAAAGTGACGGCAGACATCGGGTTCGTATAATTTAAAATTAGCGCCTCAGGACAAAGTTCCTCGATATCCTTCAGGATATCGAGCCAGGCCGGAACCGTCCGTAAAATCTTGAACAATCCTCCCGGTCCCATCGTATCTCCGATGCACTGCTTGACACCGTATTTCAACGGAATTTCAAACTCGTTGCGGACGGTCCGCAGACCGGCAACCTCAATCTGGTTAATGACAAATCTGCTGCCGGAAATAACCTCTCTGCGGTTAACGGAAGCAGTCACCTTGAACCTCTTCCCCATTAACTGAACGGCCCTTTCCGTAAGCTTCCGGGCCATCTCCAACCGCTTTGCATCAACATCAACCAGTGCAATTTCACCGTCGTCGAGGCCTTCAATATTCAGAATGTCGATAACCAGCTTTTCTGTAAAAAAACTGCCCGCTCCTATAATCGACAGCTTGACCATATTCCATCACCCTTCCCTGTCTTATTCCATCCATTGACTTGTAATTAACTCCCTGGCTTGCCGGACGTCCAGCATTCCTCCGGTACCTCCGATCCCTTGAGTGGAGAGTGCACCGCATGCATTGCCGAAGATCAACTGCTCGCGAGGCGGCTTTCCCTCCAGAAAACTGAAAATAATTCCGGCATTGAACGAGTCCCCGGCTCCCGTCATATCGACAGCCGCAACATCAAAGCCAGGCACATGGTGCCATTCTCCTTCCGGCGTCAGCATTCGCGCTCCCTGCCTGCCGCACTTGACCACGACGCTCCCGTACCGTATCGGGATCGCTTCATCCAGTTCAGCCAGATCGGAGCAGTCATAGATGTGAAGCACTTCTTCTTTGCTCGGAAGGAACAGATCCGTCACGCACAGCAGCTCGTTGATAAGCGGCCGCTTCCACTGCTCCTGCGGATCCCATCCGGTGTCGAAGCTCGTCGTGATGCCGCGCTCCTTCGCTTTCGCGAATAAGGCTGCCCATTCCCGCTGCATGCCAAGCTGCAGATATAAGGAGCCGAAATGCAGATGATCGGCCTGTTCAAATATGGAATCGGGCACCAGCGTCATCTCCAGCTTGCAGATGGATCCCATGAATGTAAGCAGGGCGCGATCCGTTGGTGTAGAGAGGGAAATGGTCACCCCTGTTTTCTCCTGCGGATCGATTCTCACAAACTCCGTATTTACGCCAAAATACTTCAGACGCTCGATGCAATACATACCGAAATCGTCATTTCCAACTACGGATACGAAATAAACGTTCAATCCCAGCTGGGCCAATCTGCATGCCGTAATGGCCGACGACGAGCCAAGCGTAAGCGAGAAATCATCCACGAATTTTTCCTTGTTCGGCTCCGGCTGAACAGAGCTGCCGGATATAATGGCATCCACATTCAATTCTCCCAATACAAAGACCGTCCTGATCATTTTCCCATCTCCTCGCAAACAGCCCCGCGACACGGATGTTTTCACTTACAACCGGCTGACTGAGACCCTTTCGCAAAGTCTCTCGATATCCTGATAGAGGACATCGCCTGTCGCTTCCGACAATGCGTTGGCCGCTCCGACGGCTGATGCAAAACGCAGCGCATCAGAATCGCTTGCTCCCCTCTGCCAGGCAACGACCAGACCGGCAACGAAGGAGTCGCCGCTGCCGACGGGATTCACGGCTTTGACCTCCGGAGGCATCGCCTTGAATAGGCAGCCGTCGAGCACCGCCGTGCACCCATCCGCACCCAGGGAAACAATCGTATGCCGGACGCCTCTCCTCTGCAGGTCATGTGCCAATGACGCCAGCGCCTCCTTCGAGAAACGTTCCGCTCCGGTAAGCTGCAGAAATTCCTCTTCGTTCGGTTTAATCGCATAAGGACCGGCAAGTATACCCGCTTTCAGTGCCGCTCCGCTCGAATCGAGTACGACCCGCGCACCCCGGGATGCGGCAATGCCAATCAGTTGACCATAATAGTCGGGCGGACACTGGCCGGGGAGGCTTCCCGATACCACCAACCACGTGTCCGGCGTACAAAGCTGCCCGACTCGATCCAGGAGTGCTGACATTTCGTCTTCCGTCACCTCGGGCCCGGGTTCCAGTACTTCTGTAGATGAGCCGTCGGATTGATCGATCATATTCAGGCAGATCCTGGTCTCTCCGGCTATCGGGGTGAAGCAGCAGGAAATACCGTCCTGCTCGAGTCTTCGCCTGATCCATTCGCCGTTCCATCCTCCCAGAAATCCCGTCGCCACGACGTCCTCACCCAATTGACGGATGACCCGGGCCACATTCAGCCCTTTGCCCCCCGCACTGGCATGCGCGGAAACGGCACGCTGGATGCGGCCGTGCGTCAGCTGCGGAACATACAATCTCCTGTCTACCGCCGGGTTTAACGTTACGGTAACTAGCATGCCTGTTCACCTTCCCGCTCTGCCGTCAGATCCGCATAACCGGATTTTTTCCTTTACAAACAGCTTTGTCGCTTCCTTGGCAGGCTTCATGTACTGCCGGGGGTCGTTTTCACCCGGATCTCTGTCCAATACAGCCTTGATCGCTTTGGTAAACACAATCCGAAGCTCGGTTGCAATATTCATTTTAGCCATTCCCAACTGGATGCATCTGCGCACCTGATCGTCCGGGATGCCGGATCCGCCATGAAGAACGAGCGGCGCATCAATGCTTTCGGCAATCGCGCTGATCCGGTTAAAATCGATATTCGGCGTTCCTTTATACAGGCCGTGCGCTGTTCCAATAGCCGGAGCGATCGTATGAACGCTCGTCTGTTCCACGAATCGCACGCATTCCTCGGGGTCTGCCAGCATTGCCTCGTCCTCCCCGACAGAAATATGGTCTTCCACTCCGCCGATTTTGCCGAGCTCCGCCTCCACATTAATGCCGACAGCATCCGCCAATTCCACAACCTTGCGCGTCTGCCGCACATTCTCCTCGAATGGATGCATGGAAGCATCGATCATCACGGAGGTATAACCCGCTCTCACACATCTGGCTATTATGCCGAAGTCGCTGCAGTGATCCAGATGAAGGACGATCGGTACCGCGGAAAGCTCTGCGGCAGTCCTCGCGGCGGCAGCGATATATTCCGCCCCGAGATGCTTGACGGTTCCAGTGGTCGATTGCAGGATGACCGGCGAATTCAGCTCTTCGGCTGCTTCCGTCACGGCCTGGAGCATTTCCAGCGTATGAACGTTAAAGGCCGGTATGCAGTACCCTTCCCCCCGCGCTTTGCGGAGAAGGGCTGTCGATGATACGAGCGGCACGGATCAACTCCCCTTTCGTTTAGAGAATGACAACCTGCGTCAGATTTTTGGGATAATCCGGATTGAGTCCGAGTTTTATGGCTGTAAATGTTCCGTAGTATTGAAGAAAGGGCAGATACAGGATGATGCGGGACTCGTCGGATACATCCGGCAAACCGATCTCCAGCACTTGATCCGCGAATGCCGTATCTGTCCCTGCAGATGCGGTCACAAGGATGATATAGGCACCGTAATCCTTCATTTCAGCGGCAACCTTCAATTCCTGTTCCCGTGCCCGCTCGGACAACAGCAGGATCACGCAGGTTCCTTGATCCACAATCGCCTTCGGTCCGTGCCGGAACTCCAGCGTCCCAAAGCTTTCCGTCCATACGTTTGCCATCTCTTTCAGCTTGAGGCAGCCCTCCTGGGCAATTCCTGACAAGGCTCCCATGCCGAGAATTAACGTTTTATTGAATGTTTGTGATTGAATGATATCTGACGCCAGCCGCTTCGCCTTGTCGACGACACCACTGACCTCACTGACTGTCCGTTCCAATTCTTTCCCATAAAGCGGCTGTCCCGAAGCGGCGGCGATCGCGGATTGCATTGCCATTACCATGCTGCTTAATGATTTGGTCATGACCGTACTCTGCTCCTTGCCTTTATCGGAGACAAGGCAGGATGCCATCCGTGCCATACCGCTGTCCTGATAACAGGTCACACCCGCCGTAACCCAGCCGGCTATCGACTGTGCCTCTTGCAAAGCCTGCAATACCTCTGTCGATTCACCTGAACGGGAAACGCCGAATACAATAGCAGATTTTCCTTCCACCGCCGATTGATCCCTCACTAGCAGCAATTCCGAGGACGGGAGGCTGCTGGCAGGCCGCTTCAGCCATGCCCGATAAACAGCCGCCATCGCTTGGGCCTGATAATACGAGGAACCAGACCCGATGAAAATGGCCTGTTCCACATCTGCTTGAAGATAACGCACCACCCAGTCGCGGGATTGAAGAGCAGCGTGGTATGCCGTTTCGACGGCATCCGACTGCTCGCCGATTTCCTTGTACGTCAAGGTATCCCCTGCCCGCAGCAACGATTCCGTCACCTGCTGGTCTTGCGTTACTTTCTTCGATTCCATGACTTCACCTCCAAGTAATGTCTGATGACAGTAAGTTCAAACGATCATCAAAGTCAATATATCACCTATTTATGAATGTGTAAATCGTTTTATACGTATTTTTTTATCAATTTGATCGTTTTTATTTATATTTTAGATCTTAACGGACAAAAAAAGTTCGTCGCGAAAAAATAAATTTTATAAAACTCTTGCCATTGTGGTAGGATGTATAGTGATGTGTGTTTTGCGTATTTTTCAGATGGGGGTATCATATGGGCAAAATAGATGCAAGACGTAGCTGGATAATGGAACAGTTAAAGGATAAGGGCTCGATCCAGGTCGGCGAAGTCGTGAAGCAATTTTCCGTTTCCGAAGTGACAGTGCGCCGCGACCTCGAGGTGCTGGAAAATGAAAAAAAATGTATCCGCACACTTGGTGGAGCTGTGTTGGAAATTATGAAAATGGAAACTCCATTCTTCAAAAAATTGGAGATCAACACGGAAGAAAAAAAACAAATCGCCGAAAAAGCGCTGAGTCTTATTCGGGATCATGATATCATCGGCTTGACTGGCGGCACGACGAATTACTTCATCGCAAAGCGTCTGGGCCAATTTGAAGGCCTGACCATCGTAACGAACGCGATTAATATCGCCTACGAGCTGATCGGAATTCAGGGGCTGCGGCTAATTGTGACAGGTGGAACAATTAATACACAAAGCTACGAGTTATCGGGACCGTTAGCCGATGGCACGCTGAACCGGCTCATCATTCAAAAAACGTTTGTGGGAGTCGATGGCGTGTCTCTTACAAGAGGGATTACCACATTCAACGAAATGGAGGCGGAAACGAACCGGGTCATGATGCAAAAATCACTGCAAAACTATATCGTGGCCGACCACACCAAATTTAATAACAACTCGATCTTTGTCATCAACGATTTTACCAATGTAAACGGTATAATAACGGACGACGGGGTAGCGCCCGAAATCGCCCGCCACTATCGGGAAGCGGGCATTCACTTTATTTAATCACCTTAACGATTGGACGTCCCTGTCTTACCGGAAATATCGTCCGATTAACCAGAAGCACCGTTAAACTTGCATATTCATGCCTGTTTGATGGTGCCATTTTTTTTATAGGATGGTTATTCCTATCCTGAATTCAGAAACATTATCAAAGACCGGCAGCAATCAAGTGCGTTATAATTACAATTAAAAAGGAGGTGTCAGCCATCATACTCCGGCTTGCCTCGACGGTTGACGATTCCCGTATGCCGCTCGCTATTGTGGATTGCGGAACACAGAAAATAATGCAGACCGAGTCATTTTGCTGGCCATTTCATCAAATCGTGTGCTGTTCCCAGGGAGAAGGCATCGTAAACATTAACAGGCTCCCCTGCCGGCTTATATCTGGCACCGTCTTCTATATAAAGCCGAATGTGGAACACGAATACGTTGCTTCCGAACAGGGATATCATGTTTCCTGGATATCCTTCAACGGTTTCCTGATGGACAGCCTCCCTGCGCTGTACGGGCTTCCGCCTCACAACAGCAATACCGCAATTCAGGACAGGAATTACCCGGATATCCATCTGCGGGTGATGTCCATTCTGGAATATATTGATTCCCCGTTTATATTAGAGCGGTCTTCCGTTGCCCTGTATGGAATCGTTGTGGAGTTCTTCCTGCAGTTCAAGCATAAGCAGCTTCTCAATGACTGCAGTCGGAACCGGTTGATTGACAAGGCAGCAGCAGCGTTCAAAGCAGCCGTATACGACAATGTGGAAATCGCTAAATTCGCCGAAGAACTGGGAGTGTCCAGGCAGCATCTAAGCCGCTTGTTCCGTCGGAGATTCCAGATGACAGCAAAAGAATACTATATGCGGCTCAAGGTGCTTCAGAGCAAAATGGATATTCTTCAATATCCGAATGACAGCATTAAGGATATTGCCCTGCGGCTGGGCTTTGTCAATGCAAGTCACTTTACCAAGGTATTTCACAGTCTGGTCGGCGCTTCGCCGACTGCTTTTCGGCAGACTTACCTTAACCGGCGGCTTCTCGGCGATACGGATCATTACAAGGTGGATGTAATTGGTGATATGGAGGACTGAAAGGCCCCAAGGGACCTCAGCGCTTTATCCTGATTGGCATCGCATTTTCTCCTCAGCTTATAGAACGAAGGGACGGCATAAGGCCGCCCCTTCTCTATCAGACACTGTCGCGTTGTCCAAAAAACTGCGGCAAATACGCACGATGCGCCTCCAGCAGTTCTTCTCCCAATTGATCCGCCATTCTCTCATCCTCCACCGATCCGTCAAGCAGCAAGGCCTGTTTGAAAGCATTAGAGCTGCCCGTCAGTGCCGCCTCAACCGTCATGTCCACTACGGCGATTCGCTTCTGCAGCAAGTCTGCCAGCGCAGCGGGGAAATCCGGCAGAGTTACCGGTAAAAAGCCCCGTCCAGCTGCCAGGGCCGGGAGTTCCAGCACGGCGTGATCAGGCAGACCCGGTACCGCGCCGCAATTGGGCAAATTTACGGAAAACAGCTTGCGCTGGTCCAGGTAAAGGGAACGCAAAATGTCCAGCAGCTGCTCATGCTCGCCTTCAGACCGGTTGAATAGCTTATTGTCTATCGGCACTATTCCCTGTGCCTGTTCCGTCATCTCCCGATAGACTTCGTCGCCCTGAGCGATAACGCCTTCAAAAGAAATAGCATCTACGCCCAGTGTCCCGCCGTAATAGGAGCCTCGGGGAAAGGCAGCCGGAAAAAACTCCGCAATATGGCGGTCCAGAACAGCAGGAACGGCCCCATATTTTAAATACAGAGACCATGTAAAAGGATTGTCGGCGATTTCAGGCACATGATGCTCCTTTCCACCACTCTCCTTTAATGCTTTGCCGCCCGTCTGGCCTTGAGCCAGTTTGTTGAGGCCTTCTTTGCTTTTGGCAGTCAATTCGGGATGCAAATCTTCCCCGCCTGCCCTCAGGTCATATAGAAACGTCAAGTGATTCAGTCCCGCTCCAAGCGAACGGATTGTCCCGGGCTCGCGCCCAAGCAAGCGTCCGATGTGATGCTCCACATGAAGCACACCATGGCATAAACCGATTACGGGAATGTCAAGTTCGCTGCGTATCGCCTGACAAACCGGAGTCATCGGATTGGAATAATTGAAGAAATAAGCATCCGGGCACAATTTCTTGATATCCTCGGCAATTTGTATCATTGCAGGAATCATCCGCAGGGCACGGGAAATGCCTCCGGGCATCGTCGTATCTCCGACCGGCTGATAAATTCCATATTTACGGGGAATAAAGACATCCTTCTCCCATGCTCTTCGGCCGCCAACGGCTATTGTCGTTACAACAACATCGGCTCCCTTAAGCACATCCCGCCGGTCGCTTGCGGAATGAACGGGAATATCAGCCTCTTTGGCCGCTATCATCCGGGATACGAGGCCCGTTATAGCTTTTAGAGCAGCCGGATCCGTATCAACCAAAGCGACCTCCCATGTGCCCATTCCCTCCGTCATAATAAGATCGGCCACAAGGCCCTGAGTGAAGACAGCACTGCCCGCGCCGATCAGCACCATTTTTTTTCTGTTCATCTGCTCGCTCCTATCTTATTCGCAGTATCGCATCATCGTCATTTCATCCCCGTGAGTGTTATGCCTTTAATAAACTGCTTCTGGAAACACAGAAACAGAATGATGATAGGTGCCATAATAATCAGTGCCATAAACATCGTTCCGGCATAATCAGTGGCGTTCATGTTGCCGAAATATTGCAGTCCGAGTGAAAGTGTCATTTTCTTCTGTTTATTTAATATGATCAGTGGCCATAAATAATCATTCCAGTACTGAATGAACAGAAATACAGACAGAGCGGACAGAATCGGTAATATCTGCGGAATAATAATGCGGAAGAAGGTCCGGTATTCGCCTGCTCCGTCGATTCTTGCCGCTTCCATCACTTCCGTGGGAACGACCTCGATGAACTGTCTGCTTAGAAATATACCGAATGGACTGACAATCGCCGGCAAAATCAACGCCCAAATGCTGTTGAGCAAATTGAGCTCCTTCATTAGAAGAAAGACGGGAATCATCGTGACCTGAAAAGGAACCATCATCCCCGACAGGAACAGCAAGAAGATGGCGGTTTTCGCCTTAAATTGAAATTTTGCGAACAAATAACCGGCAATCGCGCTGGTGCTGACGGCAAGAGCAGTAATCGAGACTGTAACGATCAGGCTGTTCCTGAACCAGTACAAGACCATGCTGCCCTTTTCAAGCACGCTTCGGAAACCATCTGAACTCCATTGATGCGGTATAATCGAAAACCCGGATATAATTTCGGTATTGCTCTTGAAGGCCAGCGACAGCATCCAGACGAATGGCAGCAGCATGATGGCGGATAATACCCCCATTACACAAACGGTCAGCGTCCCCCGTGCATTGAATCTTGTATTTTTCCGGTTCATCGTATCACCCTCAATATTCCCAGCGGCTTTTGCCGACTTTTAGTTGGATAATGGTCACGACGAGCATAATCGCAAACAATACGACAGCCATCGCGGAAGCGCTGGACATGTCATAATATTTAAAGGCCGTATCATAAATTTCCAGGGAAATCAGCCTTGTCTTATTCTCCGGTCCGCCTCCGGTCATGATTTGAAATCGCGTAAACTCCTGAAAATAGGAAAACAGCGTCATAATGGTGACGAATAAGGTCGTTCTGCTGAGCAGAGGAAGAGTAATCGTAAAAAAAATACGAATGTTCCCGGCACCTTCCAGTTTCGCCGAGTCGTAGAACATATCCGGAATGGTATTCAGCCCCGCTATGAACAAAATCGTGTTGTAGCCGATGTCCGACCATAATGTCATAATAATCACGGATATCAGAGCTGTTCCCGCACCTGTCAGCCAATACTGTTCATGCCCGCCAAGCAGACCGGCGATTTTGTTGAACAAGCCATTGGGGTAACTGTACATCATCGACCACACGAGCGCCGAACCTACGATTGGAGAAATGACCGGAATAAAAAACACCGAGCGGAACAGTCCCTGGAGACTCCCATTCTTCAGGCTGTTGATTGCCAGCGAAATAAGCAGCGTTATGACAATATTGGCAGGTACGGCAATGGCTACAAACATAAACGTGGTCCCGATCGATTTCAAGAAAAGCGAATCGTGGAATATGCTTCGGAAATTTTCGAGTCCGATAAAATCTGCGGTACCTGCCAGTGGATCGTATTCGCTTAAAGATAAATAAAACCCGTATAGAATAGGAAAAAATGAAAAGACGAGAAACAAGATCAGTATAGGCGTAAGGGTGGTCCACACGAAACGGTTCATTTTTCTTTTCTGCAGACTCGGCCTCTTTTGAAGCTTTACGCCCGGCATCGCATCCGCTCTCAATGGATTCAACTGCTTCCCCCCTGGCAGGTTCATGAAGGAATACGACCGACGAAATGGACATATCCCCTCATCGCCTGTTTATTTTCTTTCCTTGACAATGTTCTTGTTGACGTCGGTTTCCGCTTTTTTCAGTGTGGTTTCCACCGAATCGCCTTTGACGACGGCTACCAATGCGTCGACCAATACCTTTTTGAGATAATCAGTATTCTCGACAGGTCCGATCCATTGCCCGAACTGCATGGCATTCAGGGAAGGCTTGACGAGGGGATTGCTTTGGATGAACTGGTCGGTCAGCTGGTCTTTCGAAGGGGGAAGTGTGCCGGTTTGCGTATTCCAATAATTATTGTTCTCGTTGGTTGTAAGGAATTGAACGAATTTCGAGGCCGCTTCGATATTTTTACTTTTGGCGGAAATCACTTCCCCCCAGCCGGATTCAGCTGCAAAATACGGGGGTTGATCCGTAAATGAAGGCATCGGTACATAATCGAATTTCACAGTATCGCCGTAGGTGGCGATCCCGGATGGTATGACCCATGGACCGTCAAAATCCATAGCTGTCTGGCCTTTAAAAAAATAATCGAAGATCGACAGCTTGCCTCCGAGCAGCTTCGTATCGGTAACCTTGTCTTCCGTGATCAGATTGCGCATTTCGGTAAATGCATGGACTGCCTCCGGGGTGGAAAAATTGATCATATCGTCATCTGTCCAATACGTTGCCCCCTGCTGGAGGATCATGGACAGGAACAGGAACGTGATGGAATCGCTCGATACAAAATCGAAGCCCCGTACCTTAATCTCATTGTTGGCATCATATTCTGTCATTTTCCTGGCGGCATCGACCAGCTCGCTCCAGGTTGCAGGTACCTGAACTCCCGCCTTCTGCATATAGTCTGTATTCACCAGGATTCCGCCGTTTCCGAGGTTAAACTCCTGCGGCACGCCATACAGTTTTCCGTCGACCGTATAGGCTCCGGTTGCCGCCGGATAATAGTTAGCCAACAGATCGCCGCCATTCGGGACTTCAGCCAGTAATCCCGCCTTCGCAAGCGGAGTAACCCATGTGCCGAATACCTGAGCGACATCCGGTGCGGCGTTGCCGATATAGGATGTACGGATTTTTTGAACGTAATCGTCATAGGGGAATACCTCCACTTTGATCGAGATATCGGGATTGGCTTTCTCGAAATCCGCAACAAGCTTCTTGTTCGCGGGTACAAAGGCATCGTTTTGATGCATCCAATAGGTGAGCTGCACGGTTTTTGCCGCAGCTCCCGCGTCGCTCCCTCCCCCGTTAGCCGTCGGGCCGTCATTCGTGCCGGAGCCGGAACCCGCGCATCCCCACACGCACATACAAACCAGCAATACCGTTAAACATCCGCCGATGATACGCTTCATTCTCACAGACCTCCATTTTATAAAAGATGTGAAATAACGCTTACATTTTCAGGAGCATTGCTCGTCATCCTGTCCGCTGCGACTGTCAGTAAATGCTCTAATTGTACATCGGCTTATGGGTCCGCACGCCATCCCGTACAGGGATGATCAAAGCGGAAAAAAAATATCAGATGCTCCGCGCCTCATCGGGATACATGGGCAGACCAATCTCGTTAACCTTTCAGCGAAAAAGTATCCTTACCGCCTCTTGCCGTGACGATGATCAACTATGCACCTCCCCCTTTTTCGATTCGCCAGTCATAATCCAACTCCGCACGTAATTAAAGCTCCAGCTAGTGAATGTGTTTATACGACTAATAATACTCAGTATAATGTTCAAGTCAATTACTTTTTTAATTATTTTTGATCATTTCGATAGTTTTAACGTATCATAATGAACTTTTTGTTATAAAATCAGTTCGGTCAGAGAACGGTTTCTCCGCCCTGGCGTATGAAGTTCCTTTTGGAACAGCAGGCGACAAACAGCTTATTTCCGGATAAGAAGCCGCTTGTTAAAATCAAGCTGAAGATTCGTTTCTATAAGGAGGTTGTACAATGTATGTCTATACGGGAATAAGCGAAGCGCAAAAAATCGGAAAGTATGGTGTGGATGAAAGCGCCCGCCTGATGAAGAGACTGGCCTATATTTATCGACGCTTAATGATGGTTGGGGCTGCGCATATGCCTGCCCGGATGAATTGGCATTTTAAGGCTGGCCTTGCCCGGCACCTGTTCGAGGACTCTCATGCAGCCGGGTTATTTATGAAGCGGGCTTCTGAACTGCGAAGTCCCAATGTTCAGCAGCTGAAGGATCCTGATCCGTGGCTGGCCTTGTTCTTCGACGAGCTGTTAATGGCACGATCCGATTACGAGCTGTGGACAGGCATATACGCCGTCGTAAGGCCGGAGCTCAGCAGGTTGCTGCGGCAGTATGCGCAGGATACCCAACCGCTGGTTGATTATCCTACCCTTCGCGCAATTAAACAGGTGCTTTCTGATCTGGACGAGCAGACGGCATGGGGAGAGGCCATTCGTCCGGCGCTTCTGGAGGATGCCGCCTTTTTCTCCGCGCATCGGGAGACCTATTCCATAATAACGGATGATGAAAGTACGGCTGCGGTGTTCTGCGATGAGCTGCGCAAGCTGCTGGCGCAAGTCGGTGGTTTTGAAGGCCGGGCGTTGAAGCAAGCCGAGAGCGTGCCGGACAGGAAACGTTCGCAGCAGAAGTACAACATGCCCTTGCGGGCTGTCAGAGATCCACGAATGGGCGGGGATACGCTTGGCAGAACAGGCGTGGCGAACCCGCCGACGGAGCCGGAGCTGGCGAGGATCATTGCAAATGTACGCACGCGGCAGGAGGAGCTGGGGGCGGCAGAGCTTTGCGCAGCGACGATGGTGCTGCAAAACAACATGCCATGGTCATTCTATGAGGATCTGGCGCGTCATTGCTGGGATGAAACCAGACACACGTTATTCGGTCAGGCTGTGCTTGACCTGGGAGGATACGACTGGTATTCGATGCCGCAGTTCAAAGGCGACTATGACCCGCATATGATGAAACCGGTAGCCAATTCTTATATTTGGCTGTCGATCGGCATTGAAGGCAGTGCCATGAGAAAAGACGGGATGCCGAAGGAAGCGAGAATGCTGAAAGCGGCAGCGGAGAAAACAGACAACGAAGTCGTGAAGCTTTTTGCGCAATGTGTGGATTTCGACTGGGCCGACGAAGTGACGCATCATCAGTTCGGAAGAAAATGGGCCGAGGAGCTAATGGACGACTATCGCACCTCGGAGCGGATCGCCAACCGTGAAATGGAGCTCAATTTTGCCAGAATGGCCCGCGACACATGCTCGTTCTGGGAAGATAAACCTGACAGTTTCAACAAGCAAATGTTTCTGAGCGATTGGAAAGATCGGCTGCGGCCGGAGCTTTTGAAAGAGTTGGACGAGGAACCCTTCCTTCCATAAATCTCCTGTAAAACGAATAATTTGGCGTTTAAACAAAAACGGACGCCCCGGTAAAATTGGTTTGCGCACGAGGTCGCAGTCGAAATTTCCGATGTCTTACGATAAGAGGATTGGCTTGCCTATACGTACTGACCCGTCAACGCAAAAAGGCTGCCGATATCCGGCAACCTTTTTTTTACTAACCCCACTCTGCTGCGGATTCTATTCCTGCGCGGGAGAGCTGGACTGATCCGCAGCAGCGTTATTCAGCCTGCAGATCTCCACCCCTGCCAGCATCATAATGCCGATGCCATGGTTGTCGTTCACGACCGTACGCAAGTCGTGCATGTAATAGTCAGGGGAGAACGAATACCGCGACCCGCTGCATACCCCGTGCACATTGCCCTGCCGGTCGATCACCCCGCCGGTCAGGCCATTCCAGGCTTTATGGGCGGCAGCCGCATAGACCTCTTTCTCTTCCAGCCAGCCGAAACGCACGCCCCTGGCGAACGCATACGCGAACATCGCGGTACAGGAGGCTTCCTCATAGGCTTCAGGCAAATTAAGCACCTGATGCCATAAGCCCGAATCCGCCTGAAGCGCCGAAATGCCAGCGCACAGCTCGCGGAACATAAGAAGCAGCGCTCCCCGGTCCTGGTGATCGTCGGGAAGCTTCTCCAACAGCTCAGACAGGGAGAACAGGCACCAGCCGTTGCCGCGGCCCCAAGGCACGCGCGTCGCCTTGGCGTATTTAAAGTCGAACACATGCGACATGACGCCTTCCGGCTCCATGAACAGGTAGCTCTTATACAGCAGGAACTGTCTGGCCGCTTCATCCAGCGCTTCGCGCTTGCCGGTTGTTATTGCATAACGCGTCAGGAACGGGGCGCTCATGAACAAGTCGTCCGCCCACATCGTATCGGCCGCGTATTCGCCCGGGCACTGCCGGTAAAACGCTCCATCCGGCCGGCGTTCCAGCTTCCGGAGCATGAAATCGGCGATTACGTCGGCGATGCGGCGGAAGCTGTCCTCTCCCGTCTGCAGATAAGCCTCAAGCATCGACGACCCGAACGAGCCGCAGTTGTCCAGCATTCGGACTAAGACGAGCTGGTGGTTCACGGAAGGAAAACCGTATTCGTCCCTATCCCATATCGAATAGGCATACATTTCCGTACAGCTGCGGATATGGCCAAGTGCGTAATCAGACAAATCCTTCCGGTTAAGCTCGCGGGCGGTCCGCAGCAGCCCATACATCGTTACGCCGAGCGGATAGTCCCAGCGCCCGTAATTGGTGGCGCTGCCCGTCGTCCATTTGTTGCTCAGCATGGCGTTCTCATAATAAGGCCTCACCCTTGTTTGCGGAGCATCGACCAGCCAGTACGAATGACCGGCAGCGCGGCCTTCGGAGTCGACAGCTGGATGAAGACCGGACATCGTGCAAAGCGCCGCCGGATCCGGCTCGACCGCAGGATCGAGCGGTCCGGCATACAGCCATGCGCCTTCGCCTCCGTGGACGACGGCCGGCAGCGCCAGCGGCAGCAGTCTCCCGCCGGCATAAGCGCTGCATTCAAAACCCCAGCCGTCCGGGCCGCTTACGCTGCGCACGAGCAGCCGGTGCGCTCCGGACGCAGCAGACACCTGGACCCGGTAAGTGCCGCCCGACTCCAGCTCGACTACCTTCAAATCGTCCAGCCATATGACGGTCGGCCCCAGGGCATGGCCCTCCAGCATTAGCGACTCCTCCTCAGAAGGCACCTGCAACCGGCTCCAGCCGTAAGCCGCGGCAGGTTGAACGGGAAGTCCGAACAATCGCTCACAGTTCGGCCGCTCCGCTTCCTCCGCTGTCCATCTCGTCCGCGGTTGCCAGCACAGGCCGGTTTCTTCTTCCGCCCGCTTGAAATCAGGAAAACCGTTTTCGCTCCCGAATAACCGGTTTTTCACAGCTTCCGTGAAGACCCAGCCCGCACTCCCGGTCCTGCCCGCAAAGGGAGCCAGCACCTGCATAATGCGCACCTTCGCCTCGTCTGACCCAAAGAGGCAGCCGAAGCCCGCAGCCGTCTTGCGCGCCTCTACCAGGAAGGCGTTCCAGCCCTTGCGCAGCGCAAGCGGCACAATGACCCGCTCGCCCGGCTTCATCTCGTCTACCGCATTGGACCGGTACAGGCGCTCTTCATTGACGTACAGCAGCACAGGACCGAGCGGTTCGATGACACCGTCGAGCGATCGTTCATCGTCACTCCATACCAGCCCGTATGCGTATGCGTAGTCGCCGATAGCCGCTTCGGGCAGCTTGGCGGAAAAATCCATATCGTAAAGCCCATCCTCCGTTTGCAGCATGCCTGATTTGGCAAAAGCGCGCAGCGCGAAGGGCACGGGAGGATTTGCGCCGGCGTAACGGCCTGCCAGCACCTCCAGGATGCGGCGCTCATCGTCGCCGAACCAGTACCGCGCGCTTTCGCGCGCCTCCATATAGGCTGTCATATTCTCATTCCTCTCGTTTGTCGTCATGACTGTTACCGGGCGACAGCCGGATATCGAACGTCTTGTCATACGGCGTCAGCACATTCACGATCAGGGTCTGGCAATCCGTCGGATAACTTGTATTGCTAAGCACCTTGGCCCGGTGCTCGTGCGCCCCTCCATCCACCTCGATCCAATCGTTTCCGGCGGTTAAACGGGACGTACCTTTTTCCCAAAACAGGGTTCCTGTCGCTGCCGACGAAAGACTATCTCCGGATAACACGCCTTCCTTGCCGAACACGAAAGAGATTTGCGTCATTAAAATTTCCGGCTGCTCGCAGTGGATGCGAATGCGCCAGCCTTGTTCAGTTTCCGTTAGCTCAACCTCGACATGATGCTGTTGTTCGTGCGTAACTTCCCGCAAATGATGGGGCAGCAAATACCAGGGACTGACTGGCCCGTGCGCGGTTTCGGGCAAATGCTGCTCCGCAACGGGGCCGTAATACCCCTTCTTCTCGGTCGCCGATAACCGGTAGCCGCGCTCCAGATACTCCATCCGCGTCAGCTTGACGAAGCCCGGCTCAAAGGACGCTGCAATTTGCACGGCAAGCAGCCGAGCCGCCCCATGCCGCAGCGCAAAAAACGAGTTCGTTTCGGTCATGACGGTCGCGCTTGTCGCTCCGCTCCGATGTCTGGCGACGGGAGCGCCGAAGTCGGGATGCAGCCGGCTGTGATAGATTCGGCCGCCGTGTCCTGCCCCCTCCATCCTGCTAAGGTAAAGCTCCCGTGGAAAGCCGCCATTTATGACGACCCGGTAGTTGTCCGGCATCTCTGCAGGCTGGACCGGACAATTGCGAAGAAGCTCCGGGTAACGCAGTAAACCGATCAGTGCGTTATTGGGCAGTCCCCCGGGATGCGTCAGCGCATCGCCCGCAAGCCCGGCTATTGCGGCAAACAACGGATCGCCGTCGCGGTTCGCCATCAGCTTGGCGATTAGAAAATAGGTTCCCATGCTGTATTTGCTGCCAAAATCCTGACGGCCGGAATAATCCGTCACAACTTCGCCGTCGGGATGAATCATATGCGCCATCATCCGTAAATTCTTCCGCACCGGTTCCAGCAGGTCCGGCAGGTTAAATAGCTCCGCCGCATAAAAAAGGACGATATCGCTTACGGCGTTATAAATGCCATTGCTCCGCTCCGTCCACTCCCCGTCTTCCGTGCAGTCGATCCCTTCCGCGAGCCACTGCTCCGCCCTCTCCTTCAGTTCGGGCTGCCCTGTCAGCTTATACATAAATCCGAGAGCAGCGGTAATGACCCAGCGGTGATTCGGAGTGTGGCAGCCTCCCGTAAGCAGGGCCGGAATGGTCCGCTCCAGAAAGGTCCGGATAACCTCCGCCGCTTGGCGTGCAGGCTCCCACGCATGGGCGGCAAGCAGCTCGTAGACCTGTGCCAGGCCGCTCACGACGAATGCGGTATCGGGAGGCGAGTGCATATTCGTCCATGGCGGCGAAATCGTTCCGTCCTCATGCTGGAAACTCAGCATGTACCGGGCACTAAGCTCCAGCCGCAACAACAGCCCGCGATCATGATAGAACCTGGATTGCTCATTAATGAGTGCGGATGCCCAAATAGCCATGACCATCGGCGTTCCGCCGTGACTCGGCCAAGCGATGCCGTTCACGGGATCGGTTACTCCCCCGTAAAACCGGCTTTCGCCGTCGAGCACTTGATGATCCATTCCGTCTTGTACCCAATGGTCATTGATGGAGACCAGCTTATCGTAAATGTTCATTAGTCCTCCCTATCTTTCCTCAGCCATCATTTTCCGCCCTTAGGCGATACTAGAATGCTACAATTTTTAAGAGTATCTGAAATTTCTCCGGACTGCAAGCGCCCCTTGCTTAAGTCCTGCACGCATCCCTGTCTTTACCCCTTCACGGCGCCGAGCATCACGCCGCTTACGAAGTAACGCTGCAGCCACGGGTAAACCAACAGAATCGGCACCGTGGCGAAAATGACGCTGGCCGCCTTCAGACTTTCCGGCACGACGGTCGCCATCTGAGCCCCTTCCATCTGCAGAAGGTCTGATATCATATTGTTCTGGATGAGCTGATAGAGCTTCAGCTGCAGAGGATAAAGCTCCGGGCTGTTGATATACATAAGCGTGTCAGTAAAGCCGTTCCAGCGGCCTACCGCATAGAACAGGCTGAGTGTCGTGATAACCGGGAGCGATAAAGGCAGCATAATACCGAGCAGCGTCCGAAAATGGCTGCTGCCGTCGATTTCAGCGGACTCCTCCAAGCTCTCCGGGATGTTATTGAAGAATGAAACCAGGATGATCAAATAAAAGGGATTGATCAAGCCCGGCAGCACGAGGGCCCAGATCGAATCGAGAAGGTGCAGGTTGCGGACCAGAATATATTCGGGAATGATGCCGCCGCTGAAGAACATCGTGACGACGATGACGAACATGACGGCTTTGCGGCCTCTCAGCTTCTTCTTCGACATCGGATAGCCGATCGCGATCGTCATGAGCATGCACAGCACGGTGGTCAAGCCAGTCAGGAGCACCGTAAATCCCAGCGAGCGAATCATCGTTGCGTCTGAAAACACCTTGGCATAGGCTTCAACGTTGAACTCGACCGGAAGCAGATTCACCTTTCCTGATAGAATCGGCCCTGCCGAGCTCATCGAAATGGCTATTATATGAAGAAATGGAGCCAGACAGATCAAAGTGCTTACGAGTAACACGATAAAGTTGGCGGTGTCGAAAACGCGGTTGGCGGTTTGCTCTCTCATAACGTCCACTCCTTTCAAATTATCGATTGCAGGATGGTTGCTGACTTGCAGTCAATCCTACATTATGCCCTCATCCGTGAGCTTCTTCGAGGTATAGTTAGCCGCAAGCACGAAGATAAGCCCGACGACCGCCTGGAATAAACCGATGACCGTTGCCAGCGTATACTGGCCGGATTGGAGCCCGATCCGGTACACAAACGTGCTGAGCACATCGGAATACTCGCGTACCGCCAAATTGCCGATGACATACGGACGCTCGAAGCCGATGGAAATCATATGGCCCAAATTAATGATGAGCAGCATGACGATCGTCGGCTTCAGGCCGGGGAGCGTAATATGCCAAATGCGCTTCAGCCTGCCTGCGCCATCCATGCCGGCCGCCTCGAACAGCTCCTTATTGATGCCGGTCAGGGCCGCCAGGTAAATAATCGTCCCCCAGCCGGCGCTTTGCCAAACGCCTACGAGCAAATAGGTAATGAGCCAGCTGCTCTTGTCCGTCAGGAACGGAACGGCTTCAAAGCCGATGGATGTAATGACATTATTAATCATGCCGGATTGCGTACCGAACACCTGATATACGATCCCGCCTATAATGACCCAAGAGATAAAATGCGGAATATAGAGAATGGTTTGGGAAAGCTTCTTGAACCACAGCGTGTTCATCTCGTAAAGCATGATGGCCAGAATAAGCGGCGCCGGAAACGATACGAGCAAATCGAGAAAATTGAGCATCAGCGTATTGCGCAGCGTCAAGTAAAAATCGCGCATGCCGAATACTTCCCTGAACGCATCAAAGCCGATCCACTCGCTTCCCGCAATGCCCTGAAAGAAATTAAAGTCCTTAAACGCAATCTGGATTCCGTACATGGGTCCGTATTTGAAAATAATAAAGTAAGTCAGAGGCAAAACAAGCAGTGCGTACAGCTGCCAATATCTGCGGAAATAGGCGTTCCAGCTCACGGCGGACTCCTCCTTATGCAATCGGTTTTGGCAAAGGGATAAAGCGGTGCCTCGTCCCTTTGCCGTCACGAAGCCTGGGCTGCGGATTATTTTGCCTGCATCTCCTTATAAACTGCCGTCCTCTCGTCGAGAATCGCCTGACCGCCGCCAGCCATATAGTCCTTCAGCATCGTTTCGTAAACGCTGTCGAATTGCTCCGGCTTTGCCATCGTTGTCTTTACGATGACTTCGTTAAATTTATCGAGCAGGGTTGTGCCGTATTTCGTCTGCGCCTCAATCGGCCTGTCCATTAACACGGGCGTCAGCACATCGGAATTCGCGATCTTCTGCGCCGCTTCCACCTGATCCAGGAATTTCTGCGGCATCTGCAGCGCCCTGGCTTTCAGGTTTTTCTCCATGCTTCCGAGCTGCTTGCCATTGGAAATGATCACCATGTCACCTACATTGTACAATCGGTTGATCGCTTCCTCCGACGGATTCTCCACGGCAACCGGTATATCGTCGACCATGGTATAATTTTCGCCCTCAATGCCGTTTTGCAGCTTGAATAAATTGTCGCTCATCGCCATCCATTCCAAATACTTGATTGCCTCTGCCGATCGATCGCTTGTTTTCGGGATCATGATGTAAAGACCGTTAGGGGCGTACATCGGCTTGGCGTGCTTGCCTTCCTCATTGGTGTACACGTCTACGGAAGCCAGCACTGCTCCCGGAACGTTTTTCTGGAGCGTATCGTAGGATCCATTCTCGTAAAACGGATTGATGTCGTCCTCGCTGAAGAAGCCGATCTTCCCCGTGGACACGTCTTCATTCAATTTCTTCTTATCCTTGTCAAGACCGAAATCCTTGCTCATCAAGCCTTCGTTGTACAGCTTGTTCATGAATTGAAGCGCTTCCTTAAAGCCTGGCAGCAGAGTCGGGTAGTCATTGGAACCAAGCTGCTGCGTCAGAGTATACTTTTCTTCCTCCGACACCGGCTTAATGAACGACCAGATCAGCGGTTCGTATTGGGCGGAAGCGATCGTCATGCCCAAAGGAATAACCTGACCGTCCGTCCCGCCCGGATCCTTCTCCTTGAAGGCTTTCAACGTTTCGTACAGCTCTTCCGTCGTTTGCGGAACCGGCATATTCAGCTTATCCAGCCAATCCTGCCGGATGAAGGAAGCATACTTGCCCACATTCGACCTCTTGGCCGGAACGGCAAACTGCGTGCCCTGGAACTGACCGTAGTCGAGAACCTCCTCGCCCAGAAACGCTTTCAAGTTCGGCGCGTGCTCGTCGAGCAGCGGCCCGACGTCGGTTAAGCCGTCTTGCTTGGCATAGCGGTTAAACGTATTGGGGTCGTAGGTAAAGACAATGTCCGGGACATTGCTGCCGCTGGCCATCAGAACATTCAGCTTCTCTACCTCTTCCGAACGCGGTACCGGCACGAATTCCATATCGATATTGTTCGGATCGCCGAAGTTTTCTTGAATATAGTTCGTCATGTAGTTATCCGTAATCGTTGTACCTGCCGGCGAGTTGCCTCTGTCGAACACCTCAACCTTAAGCGTAACCCGCTCATTGGAAGCATCGCCATCCGTTCCGCCCGAAGCTCCTGGTTCCGTGTTTGCCGTGCATGCCGTAACTAACAAGGAACAGATCAGGCCGAGCGCCACTACCGCTTTCTTCTTTCCCGGATTTCTCTTCTTGTTTCCAACCATGGTTTCAACCCCTTCTTCGAATGATAAAATGGAGTACCGCGCAGGCTGCCTGGCCGTTTTAGGATAACGCTTTCAGTAAAGCTGCCGCAGCCCGAATCGGAATGAACACAGTATGGCATGACATTCGGCAAGGTAACAATAAACTAGTTTCCAAACGATAAACTCCTGCTTTTATTTCCATATAATGTTTAATTCAACTGTTGTCGGGCAATAAACTATTTTCAAAAATCCCCGGTCTGGCGGGCTTTTCCAGGCTTTTGCTTCAGCTTTCTATAGTCTCCCGACGTCATACCGATGATTCTCTTGAACACGCGCCCGAATGTAATGGAATTCGCGTATCCCACCCGAAGGGCGATATTTTGCACCGACTCATCTGTTTCGGCAAGCAGCTCCTCTGCCCGCTCCATCCGGAGTCGAACGATAAAATCGATGAACTTCATATTGAATTCTTCTTTGAATAAATAGCTGACGTATTTGCCTGAAACATGAAACCGGTCGCTCAGGTGCTGCAGAGACAAATTGGGGTTTTCGAAATTCTCCTCGATATACGCCTTCAGCTCGTTAATCATCGCGTGATGGTTTTTGGTTTCGGTATAGGCGACATAGGTGCGGAATATTTCCGTCAAACGCTCGGAGTATAGCGCCTTTAAATCGTCGAGCGACACCGTTTCGTCCGCTGCCTTCTGCATGGCTTCTGCTCCCGGGCCCTTGAAATGACCGGACAATTCATCGGACATATCCGACAACTCGGTCCCCAGCATATCCATCATCGTCTGCAAAATCATCCGGATATCCTCATCCTTCAAGTAATCCTTCTCCATATGCCCGAACAATTTCTCCAGATGCGCGCGCCATTCGCCGTTTAAAAGTCTGAACTCCTTTACAAGCCCGGAGCCGTACTGCAAGTAGATGAACCATTGCCGCCCCGCATCATCCGGCAGATCCTCGCTCATCACGACGGCTTGCTTCCCCAGAGACATTTTGTGCCGCATCACCTCGACAGCCGCTTTGTATGAAAGTCCAACCCGTTCCCATTCCCGCTCCGCATGACCGACGCCAAACATCAGCGATAGCCGCAAATGCTCGGCTACCCAAATCCGACCCTTGTCTGCAAATATCCGGATTTTCTCCCTCGCGGGCGAATGCTCTCCGCTTAAGCCGACAATCATGCCCATCCTGTTCTCTGCAATCCACTCCGCCCAGCCATACATACCATCCGCTTGAGCCAGCTCCTGCAGGACGTTCGTTAACGCAAACTTCAGCGTATGCTGATCCCGTGCGGGAAAATTAGTGCGGAAATCGCGATATCGTCCGATCTCAACGACAACGAACGTCAATTGCAGAGGCTTCTCCCCCACAGGGAGCAGCTCCAGCTTTGCCAATCTGCCGGAAACGTCGTCAAGTCCGTCGCCCTGCAGCATATCGTGGAACAGCTGGCGCCGGCTCACGAGCAGGTTCTCGCGCTGCTGCTTCTCGAAATCCGCCGTTTGCTGAATAAGGCTTTCCAGCGTACGATCAATCATGGACAGTTCGTCCATCTTTAGCCCGAACGCATCCTCGCGCAGCTGAATCGATTCGACCCGGTTCATCATCACCCGAATCGGCTTGTAATTTTTTCGGGTGATATAAAGGATGTAGAGTATCGCAAAAACAACCGTCAACAGACCGATAACAACCCAAACATAAGAGATGACGGATACCCACATAAACAACTGGCCGGCGACGATTCCGCTCTCGAACATCCAGCCGGTCAGTTCCAAGGGAACGAGGTTCAGCACTTTGCCGCCTGCCGCCTCAACGCCAGTTCGATCTGCCGACCGTGTGGAGAACAGCATCGCCCCGAACGAGTCGCTGACATCCACAAACGAGATATCGCCGTTATTCATCGAGCGGATCATCTGTTCAACCGAATACATATCGACGTTGATGACAACGAGCCCATCGGTTCCGAAGGGAAGCGGTTCTCTTTTATAAATGGTAATAACCCGTTTATCCTTCTCCGTGCTGAATTCATGGTAAAGCCGCACCGTAGACCATCCGTGATTGTCCGGGTGAGCGAGCGCCTGCTCAATGAACCCCCGGTCGGCAAATTTCTCCCACTCCACAAGGCCGCTGCGCGTCAGCACCTGCTTGTCCTCATGCCGGTATACATAAATCGAATCGAGCAGGCTGTCATTGTCGGTAAGCGTACGCATGCTGTCGACGACATCGAAGAGCACCTGGCTGTTCGATCCCGTCAATCCGACGTTCAGGAAATCGCGGTACCGGTCGTTTTTCTCCACCTCCTCGAGCACGTCCATCTCGATCCCCTTCAATGAACGGGTCAGACGATCCGCCATATAGTCGGTCGTAATCCTGTCGGCCTTGACCGTTTCCTTGTGCGAAATGTCATTGACCACGATAAAGGACAAGAAAATCAAAATCGTCACCGTAAACAAAAATATCGGAAAATACGAAAGCAGCATGCGGCGGTACCAGTTCCCCTTCATCCCCATCACTCCTCTTCCATCATCACGAATGCTTTTTCCTTAAAGAAAGCGCTTATCTCGCCTATTCTAAGAGATGTTGGTCAAGGATTCAATGATCAAAAAGAAAATAAAGACAGCTAATCTGATAACGCAGGATAACAACAAATTCTTTTTTGTGATTCTTCCTCACACTGGTTTCGGTCCCCTAGCTTTATAAATCAAGTTCCTGTAATAAAAAAGAGAAAGCCCGGAAAACATGGGCTTTCTCTGCAAGCTGAGAATCACTACACTTAAGTAGTGATATTGTCATCCAGCTTGTGTTCCAATTCTTACGGATTCTCCTGAATCGGCAGATTGATGGGCCGCAAGCGTCACCGCAAGCGTCTTGATGCCTTCCTCGTAAGGAGCCAGAATCAGGCTGCGGTCGCCAGTGATAATCGCATCCAGGAATGCTTCATCCTGTGCCTTATAGAAGTTCATAGTGCTTTTTATTGTCATTGTTTTGCCGTTTTCCATAATCGTGAGCGACGACCAGTCGATACTCACGCGCCAGCCACGGCCAATGACTTCAAGGCTTGAGCGTCCGTCAGGCTGATCAACGAAAGACGTGTCGAGATGGCCTATCGCACCGGATTCCAGAACGAAATTGACGGAATACACGTCAGGTATGCTGATGTTCGCAACGTCATCCATTACGCGCAATGCCATATCGGCTGATACCTTAACGATGTCGCCCGCAATGTAGCGAACCAGGTCAAGGTTATGCGTCGTTTGCTCAACCAGCTGGCCGCCCGACTTCGTTATATCGCTCCACCAAGGCACAGGCACGAGACCGCCGAAACGGTGTGCCCGAACCATCGCGATTTTTTTGTCCTTCAAATATTCCCTTGCTTGGGCCACGGTGTCCAGGTAGCGCAGGCAATAGCCTGTGCCGACGATGATACCGGATTTCTCTAGAACCTGCTGCTTTCTTCTCACGGTATCCAAGTCAAGGCCTACCGGCTTTTCAACAAACAGGTTGATCCCCTTTGCCGCAACCTTCTCTTCCATATCTCCATGCGCAAAAGGAGGAATGCAGAGAAAGACCGCGTCGAGCGGCTCTTTCTCAAGCATTTCGTCAAAATTCGTATATGCCTTTACGCCGTATTTCTCGGCCGCTTTGTCGGCATTGACCTGTACAATGTCGCAAATTGCAACAAGGTCCGCTTTCTCGCTGTCGTACAGATGCTGCAAATGATCCGCTCCGATACCGCCTACGCCTACTACTGCTACTTTAACCGCCATCTTGTAAACATCCTCTCCTATAAAATTCTAGGCTTCCGCCCATAACCGCTTTGCGTTTTCGATGCCGATTCTCGAGCCTTTTCGGCAATCCTCCATACCTTCGAACTCGATGGAGATATAACCGTCATAGCCTGAAGCTTTCACGAGCCTGATCACCTCAAACATATCGATGTCGCCTTGACCAACGATCGCACCCCGGAGATAATTGCCGCTCAATGTCTGGAACCAGCCCTCGCCGGGATTCCTATACGCCGGACGAAGATAAAAATCCTTGAGATGGACAATGGATGCATAAGGAAGATTTTTCTTTACTGCTGCCACGGGGTCCTCGTCCACGCACATAAAGTTCCCGATATC
The DNA here is from genome assembly GCF_056269365.1 of Paenibacillus sp. JT22N12. Lineage (NCBI taxonomy): Bacteria > Bacillati > Bacillota > Bacilli > Caryophanales > Paenibacillaceae > Paenibacillus > Paenibacillus sp. JT22N12. The sequence goes on from NZ_JBWDNU010000006.1 coordinate 376,342, forward strand.
CAGTGTTGTCTTATAATTGGGCCTGTCAACTGCATTTATCAGGCGTTGAACCCGGTCGCTGGACTGGATATAAAAGCCGTGATTCTCAATGCTGGTCGTTATGCCATATTGCACCGCATGATCCGCGACGATTCGGACTGCATTCACCAATTGTTCAAAGTCTTCCGTATATTGGCGCTCGGTGCTTTCCTCTTTAGGCCGGAACGCGACATCATGGCGCATTGTTTTTACACCCAACTGCTCAGCAATGTCAACATGCTTCTTGACTCGTTCGATTTCCTGCGCGTAATTGCCGCCGGCCGGACTGATGAAATTGGCGCTGATGCAGTAGTTGGAAATATCGATGCCGGCATCCTTCGCCTTCTGCACGATGGCGGGGATCAGCTCAGGTGTGTCTGCCAGATCAGAACCGAACGTCGAAATCTCCACGTGCTCCCCGCCGTTGTCGGCGATCCACTGGATGGCATCGAGTACATCCATATCCCCAGCCTTGATTGCCTGGGACAGACTATATGTGCTTAAGCCGATTTTCACCCGCTATCACAGCCTTTGCTATTATTGTTATTTCACTTCTCCGCTAATGATGAATTCGATATGACGCGCCGTATCATAGATCAATTGGTCCGGCGTGGACTTGTAAGCATCCAATTCGGCGGTAAGGGTATCCGTGTATCCGACTTCATTCAATGCCTTCCTGACCGCCGCCCAGTTGATATCTCCTGCAAGAAGCGGAACGAATCCGTTGTAGTTTCCTGCGCCTGTTTTGAATTCCTTCACATGCACCTTCTTAATCCGCTTGTTCAGAATACGAATCCACTGGTCCGGGAATCCCCAAATCATAACGTTGCCCACGTCGAAATATACTGCCGCATACGGAGAATTCAATTCGTCGACGTAACGCGCCATTTCCAGAGGCGAAAGGAGAAACTTGTTCCAAACATTCTCAATTCCCATATAGATCTTAAGCTTTTCCGCAGTCGGCAGGACCTTCGTCAATTCCTCCTGGCTTCGTTTATAAACGATGTCATAAGGCACTTCTTCCGTTACGCGGCCGGGAATGACCAGAATCGTATCGATTCCAAGAATAGCGGCAACTTCAAGCTGTTTGCCCACGGCTTTGTGGGCCATCTCTCTGGTGGATTCATCGTTTGAGGAAAACGGGTATTTGCCCAACAGGCCGGTGGACAAGCTTCGCAATTTCAAATTGTATTTTTCAGCCAGCTTGCCGACATCCTCAACTTGGGAAGCGTTCATATCGATTGTCAAACCAACGCCACCCGGCTCGTACAGATTCAATTCGACAGCATCGTAACCCGCTTTCTGGCAGGTATCGAAAATGGTCTCCAGCGGCGTTCCTTCCGGAAAGCACCATTGATTGATTCCCTTCAACATTATTCAAGTCTCCCTCCGATTCTATTATTCCAATTCTATCGATTCTTTTAGATTGGAGAGTCAGGTAATCCGGTCCCTCCGCCTGCTTCATTACTTCAGGTTTTTGGACCAGTTTTCCGCACGCTTCTGGAGGCCGTCAAGAAACGCCTTGCTGTCAGGCGCATTGCCTTTTGCAGCTTCGGAAATGAAGCCGTTGACAGCCGAGTTTATGTCGGACTGGAAGAATGGATTCACTTCGTCCATAAGCTTGGAATGGGCGAGATCTGCGATTTTCAGCGCTTCTTGAACATACTTGTCTTCAGGCAGGATGAAGTCCGGGCTCTTGAGGGTAGGCGTGTAAGAAAAGTATTGGTAGTTATGCTTTTGCGTCTCATACCCGGCAAGGAACTTCATAACTTCCCAGGAAGCTTCAACGTTCTTTGCATCTTTGGCCATGACGAATGGATCAACAGCCACCCAGCTCTCGCCGTTCGGCCCCATATTCATGGCGGGTACGAACCTGTCCAGATTAGCCTTGTCTTTGGTGGTTCTGAAATCAGACATCGTGGAGCCGGCATTGTTATCAAGTGCAATTGCGATGTTATTCTTGGACAATCCGAAGTTCTCGGCGCCTTGTGCGTTGACGAATCCCGGAGGCGCCAGCGGCGCTGCTTCCTTCAGCCAATCCATAACCTTGACCATCTCCGGGGAGTTTAACTGCCATTTGATATTCTTCATGTCTGAAAGGCTGCCCTCAGCACCGCTGGCGCCGAAAGCAAGCGTCAAGGCTACCATTGTAGAACCGTTGATGGTGTTGCCGCTCCAATAGATACCGTAGTTCTCTTCTCCCGTCTTCGGGTTCTTGCCGGTCATTTTTTTCGCTGCTGTCAGTATTTCCTCCGGTGTGGCTTTGGCAGAAAGTGGTTCTACGCCCCAATCCTCGAACAGCTTTTTATCATAAATCGTCATACGGCGGCCTAATACTGCAGGAATACCGAATTGTTTTGTTCCGTCAAGCGACTTGGTGGAGTAGGAGTTGTTCCACACGCCATTCAGATAAATGCTGGGATCAAAGTCAGTGTCTACGTCGATCAGATCGTCAATATCGCGGAGCAAGCCTTCCTGGTACCATTGAGCGGCATAAGCGCCACCAGTATACATGACATCAACATCTTTGGAGAGCAGCATGGCGGATTGTTTTGCTTTTGCGTTTTCCCAAGGGATTTGATAGATTTCGAGCTTGATATTCGGATATTTGGGTTTGAAATTCTTCTCCAGGAATTCGTTCAAGCCTACGGAGTTGTTTCCTGTCAGCGGGTCAATACCGTTCTCGAGCGTCCAACCTGCCAGAGCAACACGAACGGTTCCTTCCGGTCCCTCGTCGCTAGCCGGAGCGTTGTTGTTTCCCCCGGCGCAAGCAGCCAGAGACAGGGCCATGAAGATCGCAAGAGCAGCAAGCACGATTTTCTTCATTCGTTCAGAAACCCCTTCCGATTTTTGAATTTTGGCGAACTCTTACCTTTTCGAGTCAAAATCGAGTCCAACTACCAGGTATTAAATATACTTCACCTCCTTGAATACCTCCGGTCAAATTACTGCTTGATACCGGAAAGTGCGATGCTCTCGATGATATACCTTTGCAGGAACAGGTACAGCACGAAGACCGGTAGCAGACTGACTGTCGTTGCGGCTAATATAATGGAAGGAAAACGATTGAGTCCGTTGTTGTAAGCGAACATCCCAAGACCGAGCTGGATGGTGAATTTGTCCGCGCTTTTCAGTACAAGCAAAGGCCAGAGCAAGTCGTTCCAGACGCCCAGAAACAGGAGAATGACAAGCGTTGCGACGATCGGCGCACACAAAGGCAAGTAAATCCGCCAGAATACCGTGCCTTCGCCTGCCCCGTCAATAATCGCGGCTTCCCGCAAAGCACCAGGGAGCTGATCCATGAAAGCTTTCGCCAGGAAAGTACCGAATGTGTATCCGATGGCTGGAAGGTAGAACGCCCAGTAGGAATCAAGCAGACCGAATTTGCTGAACATCATGTACTGCGGAATCATGGTCATTTCAAAAGGGATCATCATGGTGCTAAGAGCCAGCACCAGCACAACCGTCGCGCCCCTGAAACGAATCTTGGAAAGCGCATAGCCGGAGAGCAGGGCGGATAATACGCTGATCACGATTGTACCTATACTGACGATGAGAGAGTTAACGATATACCTTAGCATTGGCACGTTGGTGAACGCCGCCTGATAGTTTTTCATAGAGGGCTCAGCCGGAAAGAATCTCGGCGGAAAGCTAAGTTCAAGTCTGGCCGACCAGTCAAAGCTGGTACTGAGCATCCAGATAAACGGTATGATCATGAACAATGAACCGAAAGCCAGCAAAATCATCAGCGTCCACTGTGTTATGGCATCGGCGCGGCGTTTTGAGCCGCTTTTAATAGCTGCAGTCTGAAAAGACATCTCCCTCCATCCCTCCCCAAATTTAATCAAGGCTGTCTTTTTTGGTGTTCAGTCGAAGCAAGAGAACCGTCAAAATGAAGATGACAATGAATAACAGGTAGGAAGCCGCCGTCGCCATTCCCATTTGGTTGGCAAGAAATGCGTTGCGGTAAATGTATAACACCGAGGTAAGCAAGGAACCGCTGGGATTACCGGCTGTACCGCCAATCAACCAGACATCGGTAAATCGTTTCATGCTCTGGATAGTGCCCATGACGAGCATGAACACGAAAATTGAACGCAGGTACGGGATTGTGATATAGAACCAGCGCCTCAGCCCGCTTGCGCCGTCTACTTCGGCCGCTTCATAAAGTTCCCGCGGAACACTCTGCAGACCGGCAATGAAGATGATGGTATTGTAACCGAGCGCTCCCCACATGCTCATGAGCACGATGGTGATCCGGGAGTAATTCGGATCGGTGAACCAGCCGACAGGATCAATGCCTACAAAGCCAAATGCATAGTTGATGATACCCTGATTGGTGGGGAAGAACATGAAGGTGAATAGAAGAGAAGACGCGACTGCGGATATAACGTTTGGCAGGAAGAAGATGCCTTTGAACCAGTTCTTGGCTCCCCCCCACTTCAGGCTGTTGATCATGCTGGCAAGAATGAAGGAAACCATGATACCGAGGATAACGGACAGAAAACCCATATAAAATGTGTTATAAAGTGATTGCCAAAAAATCGGGTCATTGAGAATATAATTATAGTTATTTAAACCAACCCATGTACCGCCAAAGCCTGTTCCCGAGACTTGTTTAAAGCTCATAAGCAAAGCAGCGAGCATCGGGTAAATCGCAAAGATTAATATGCCCAGCACCAGGGGTGAAACGAACAGAAAACCCGTCCAATCATTCTTTTTGAGCCAGTCTTTTCGCTTTATCTGCCGCATTTGCGGCTGTCCGGTGAGAATTTCTGTTTTCTCAGCCATTTATTAGCCCCCTCTCCCAAGCGTCACTGGTGTAAGCTGTTCTTCGGATCGGTAAGCTGCCAAATTCGACAATGAGCCGAGATGGGCCTGGGCAATCCCCCCGATCCCTATCAGGCTTACGCGTACATTCATCTTGCCGCCTCCTATCGGGTCAACGGTAGTGTTATCTTTTTGCCGGTCGCTGCCGACTCGTCGATTGCAAAGCAGACCTCCATCGATTTGAATGCATCGAAGAAATCGCATCGGGTTTGTTTCTTCTGAACGATGGATTCAACGAAATCATTGATTTCATGCACGAACGGGTGGTGGCTGACATCGCCGCTGTCCGGAAGAATCGTAGGCACGGTCGCGTACTCGGTTTGGCCGGGCAGCTTATGCGTGAATACTTGATTGTTCATCACGGAGCCTTTCTCACCCAGCAGATGAATGTTGAAGCGGTAAGGCGTTTTGCACTCGAGCGAAGACGACACTTTGCCGATACCGCCGTTCGCAAGCTTGAAGATCGCCAGTGTGTTCGGATCGAACTCATAACCGGATTCCTTCCTCGTTCCGCAGCTGTAAGCTGTAACCTCTTCAATATCGCCGGAGAAATAACGCACCGCATCTACCGCGTGGCAGCCTGCGGAAAGGATGCTGCTTCCTCCAAGCTCTTTCTTGCTGCTCCATCTGTATTGCCCGTAATGCGGACCGATATCGTGCCAGTAGTCGATCTGCGCCATGAAGACGCGGCCCAATGCATCGTCATTGATCAGCGATTTGATGTTGTCGAATCCGGGATTCCATCGAAGAACAAAGCTGACGACGGTCGTGACGGGGTTTGCCGTGAGTGCATCCGCCATTTTCCAAAGGTTCTCCTTGTTCATCGCCATCGGTTTTTCAATCACCAAATGCTTTCCGCTCTGGGCAGCCAGAATTGTCTGCTCCGTCCTGACATCAGGCGTTGAGCATAAAACAACCGCATCCACATCAGGATCCTGAACCATCTTCTCATAGGAATCAAAAACCTGCGTATCAAAGCCCATTTCGGTCAAGCGTTGTTGTGCGAAAGCGCGGTCCCGGCTGTAGATTCCGGCTAACTCCGCCCCCGGGTTTTGTACGGTCGCTTTCATGTATTCACCGGCAACCCAGCCCGTTCCGGCAACAGCTATTCTGATCGCCATTCTGCAATACCCTCCCTTTGAAATAATGACTATTACTTATACGGGGAACCTTACCGCGTTCGGCCTGGTCCAGACCATGTGCTGGATAAAACCTTCCGCGTAATTGCAGCCTGCCTGAATTCCGCGCAATTTGCCCAATGTAGCCACGAAGTCCACGATATCCACATTGTCGTGTTCCTTCAGCCAAACCAGTTGGCTTTGGTGTTTCTTGAGCATTTCAATCTTCGTTTGAAATGTTTCTTCAACGTCGACATAGATCGTCGGTTGAAAATTGATACCCGATAAATTATCCATGTAATATAGCGTTGGTATTTTACCTGCCACCGGGATGTCGGAGAAGCCGGGCAATGTCGCAAGGAAGGACGTGTCGAACACCAGCTTGCTGACCGCCACATGATCGGGCATGTAATCATTGGGAGCATGGGTGATGATCATATCGGGCCTGACCGTGCGGATCAACTCGATAAACTTCAGCCTGGCTGCTTCGCTCTCGCTGGAAATTTCGCCGTCCTTCAGCCCCAGGGAGATCACTTTGCTTGCGATGACCGCTCCCGCATCCTGTGCTTCTTGCTGCCGGATACGGATCAATTCCTCAGCTGGAATCATGTAGTGGCCTTTATCTCCTGTACTTGCGTGGCACAAAATGACTTCGTGTCCGATCCGTTTCATTTTTGCCAGAGTGCCGGCACATAAAATTTCAGTATCATCAGGGTGGGCGCCAATGGCCAGAACAATCATGCTATTTGCTCCTTCCACTAGTTCAAATCAGCTGTAAGCGGTCCGGCAAGTTCTTTCAGGAAGAAAAGCTTTCCGGGCATAGTCGGCATGTAGGAGGATGGAATCCATGGTGATTTCTCATGCCTCAAGGTCGTCCAAAGCGATAAACCCTGCCACATCATGCCGCGTCCCATGGCGCCGTCTGCGCCGCCGATCGTATAATCCGCCTGCATGAACAAGCCCGGGCCAATCGTGTTGGCAAAGCAAGGAACCAGGGTGGTCCGGCTCTTAAAGCTCGTGATCGCATTCTGCTCGATCGTCATCGGATGCAGCTTCGCGCCAATGCGGTGCGTTTGCAGCGCCCATTCCTGCTCACTGGCAAATTCGCCTGCAAAGTGCGGCTCCCAGAAAGCGATATGGAAGCAGCGGCCTATGCCGTACACCACAATCAGCCTGGCACCCTTTGCCTTCAATTCGCCGATCTTGCCGGCATAGGTCGGCAGATTGTCTTTGGTTGCAAAATTCCGTTGGCTCACAGGAACCGTCAGCTCCCCGAGCGGATTATAAAATGCCTGCTCCATGCCGTGTTGAAAAGAAGCGGAATTGCTGGAGGGCAGCGTATTGCCATGTTCATCGCTCCACTCATCCATATTAAAAGCATGTACATGTTTGGCGTCGATGCTCCAGCTTTTCAGGAAAAACACCGCCCAGCGGTATAACCCCATCGGACCTACCGGAAGAATCAGCGCAAGCTGTTCGCCACGTTCTTTCGCAAGCTTGATTTGCAGAGCCAGTTCATGGCCCATGAACGTGTCGAAATCATAGATCGAGTCGCACGGTGCAGGCTGAAAGCCTAAATGCCATTTGGGTTGCCTTTCCAGAACCTGCCCAGGACTATTTGCAGCGCATTTGTCGATAGCTTCCATATCCCATCCTGCGGGGAAGAAACCCTCCATCATGGAGCCCTTAAGCGTATTCAACAGATTCAATAATGACCCTCCTCCTGAATTGAGTTTAATTAATCCAGTGACTTTATTAATTCATTTTATTTATATCTAGAATATTCTGAAAAGTCAATCGATTCTTTTAAAATAAATTAATTAATGGGATTAAACGATTAAACATTATAATAGCTGGGAATATCTTAATTTCATGAAATTAATGTCATCAAATATAAAAAGTGCCGCCACCTCGTCATGAGGCAGCGGCACCAGGAATACCATTGTTATACAGCTAAATTTGTTCTTCAAGCACCTTGTTCAGCACATACAGCGACGCACCGGCAGATACGTTATTCACGTTAAGCCGGGACAGGAAGATGCTGCATGCCTGCGAGAACGGCGCAAGCGCACGCTCATGGACAATATCGACAACCGAAGCAAGCAGAACCTCTCCCAGATGTGACAATCTGCCGCCAATCACAATGACCTCGGGATTGAAAATATTAATCAGATTAACGATACCGTAGGCCAGATTCCTGGAGATCTCCTGTACGACCGCAAGCGCAAGCGGATCGTTCAATTTAACCGCTTGTGCAATAACCAGCTCATTGATCTTTTCGGGATCACTTCCGGTGAGCTTGTGGAGGACCGAGTCCTTGTACTCCGGCATCAGCATTAAGGTGCGTTCGGTCAAGGCGGTAAGGGATACCATCGTTTCAAAACAGCCTCTGTTGCCGCACGGGCAGAGTGGGCCATTCACGTCAAGAGACATATGTCCGATCTCGGGGAATACCTTACTGACGCCAAGCATAGGCTTATCGTTAATCATTATGCTCACGCCAAGACCCTTGTTGACATTAAGATAAATAAACGGACCTGTCGTCGTCTTGAAATGCTCCTTCTCTGCAATGGCAGCCAGAAGGGATTCATTCTCCATATAAACCGGATATGGGAGCTCCAAGCTTAGCTTGTTGATTATTTCCATATCCTTGATGAGCAGCGGCGTAGAGACGACGATCGAGCGCCTTTCACTGTCCAGCATGCCCGGAACGCCTATGCAGATGCCCAGCAGCTCCTTCGTCTTGTCCGGTACGGCATCGACCAGCATCCGAACCAGATCAACGATAAGCCGCAAGAACTCATCCTTGTCGTGATTTTTTTTGTTATACAGGAGTGTCTTGGTAATGAACGGATCATTTTTCAAGTTGTAAATCGTCCCGGCTACACCAAGTTCATTTAGCTCCATGCCGATCAGATATTTACTCCCATTATTGATTTCCAGTGTGATCGCTTTGCGCCCTGCGCCGGGATTGTCAATCAGAGCACTTTCAACGACGATGCTTTTCTTGATAAGATCGTCGACGATCGTCGATATGGTTGTCGGGCTCAATTGGGTTACCTTCGACAGGCTCGCACGCGAGGCCCCCTTACTTGTCTGTATCAACCGGAATACAGTCTCCATGTTCGCTTGTTTGATCTGCTGTTGAGTGACCTTCTTCATGCTGCGCTCTATCCTCCTCTCCTTCGAAGGCTGGCTGGCAAATATCCCCCTAATAAGAATCTAATCCACAACCGCTGGTGTCCAATCGATTCGACGTTTGCTGCAGGAGGACACTCTACTGTGAAGTTTAAATCCCAAGACCGACAAAATCAACTCATGACAGAGACAGCGAATGACTTCCTGGTCGTCGGGATCGTTATCCTTTTACGGAACCGGCTGTAATTCCTTCGATGAACTTGCGCTGGAAAATAACGAATACGACAATAATAGGCACGATCGCAATTGTGACGCCGGCCGCAACAAGGGACTGATTGGTCGTATATTCGCCTGAAAAATACATCAGCCCCAGCGGCAGCGTCCGGTAAGCATCGTCATACACGAACAGCAGCGGAAGCAGAAAATCGTTCCAGGATGAGCTGAATTCAAACACGATCAGCGAAGTGACTGCCGGCATAATAAGCGGCAGCATGATATATAAAAAGGTTTTGAAATCGCCGCAGCCGTCGATTTTCGCAGAATCCATCATATCATCCGGTATGTCGCGAAAGAACGCCCTCATCATAAAGATGGCAAACGGCATCGATAACCCAAGGCTCGGAATGATCAACGCCCAGTAGGTATTGATAAATCCCAGGTTTTGCATGGTGTAATACAGCGGGATCAGCATGGCCTGGATCGGTACCATCATCCCCACCAATATAAAGTAAAACAGCAGGTCTCTGCCCGGAAAAGCCAATTTGCCGAATGCGAATCCGGCAAGCGTGGATAACGCCAGAATGGCGAACACGCGCGGCACCGCTACAATGACGCTGTTGAGAAAATAATCGTTCATCCTGCCGACCGTCCAGGCTTCGGATATATTTGCGAAGGTAATCGACTTAGGCAGCGAAAAGGGATTGCTGTTCAGCTCCGCAGAGTCCTTCAGCGCAGCCATGACAACCCAGAAAATCGGCAAAACGGAAATGAACAAAAAGACAATAAGAACGAAATAAATGATTGCCGTCTTTAATACTTGCCCGTTCCTCAATTGCCTCCCCTCCTTATCCCTGGCGCTCGGCCAAACGAATATATATGATCGAACAGAGCGCAATGATTGTTGCCAGAGCGATCGAAATAGCCGAGCCGTAGCCGATATCGTTTAATTGAAACGCTTGGGCGTACATATAAGTCGAAATGACTTCGGAGGAATGAAAAGGTCCTCCCTTGGTCATCAGATATATAATATCGAACACCTTAAATGAACCGATCAGCGAATTCAATACGAGCAGCGTGATTGTGTTTTTCAGCAGCGGTACCGTGATTCTGAAAAAAATTTGCAGCATTCCCGCCCCTTCTATTTTGGCAACCTCGTAATAGCTTTTGTCTATCGCCTGGATTGCAGCGATAAAGATAACCATACAGAACCCGTAATAAGTCCAGCTTCCCGCCACAATCAGGGAAGGCAGCACCGTATGCTCGTTGCCAAGCCACGGCATCGCCAGCGAATCCAGTCCGATGCTTCTGAAAAAAGCGTTAATGACCCCGAAAGCAGGATGGTAAATCCAGTTCCAGACAATACCGACCGCGACCAGCGATAAAATATGGGGCATAAAATAGGTAACACGGAATAACACCTTGCGTTTCACCAGATGAGATGCAAGCAATATAGCCAGAATAAAGCCGACTCCTACAGGCAGCACGACTGTCGAAACAATCCAGAACAAATTATGGCCAAGCGCCCGCCAGAACGTTTCATCCTCCAGCATGCGCGCATAATTGTCTAATCCGACGAACAGCATCTCCGGGCTTGCCCCGTCCCAACTGAAGAAGCTGAATTGTACGGTGCGAACAATCGGAATAACCAGAAATACAATATAAAAGAACAACGCGGGCGCAATAAAGAGCAGCGGCTTGAAGCGAACCGCTTTTTTGATTAAGGGCATTTTTGAATCCCGCCTCCTTCCCTGGCATAAGAAAAAAAGGCAGCGGCTTGACCATAGGCCGTCGCCACCGCCGGCATAACGGGTTAATAATTGCCTGCCGCTATTTCTTCCTGGAATGCCTTCTGCTTCTCTTTGACCACGTCAGAGCCTGTTTTTTTTCCGGCGATCAGCTCCTGCATGATGTTTTGCGTAACGTTGTTTACTTTCTGCGGCATCAGCACGTCGATATTATAAGAGAGTCCGGCCGGCGTATTGACCATCTCGACTACTTCTTTAAATAGCGGACTGGCATCAAGACTTTCGACATCGATGTCAAGCGGCGGTATTTTGCTATTCTGATACCAATGAACCGCATTTTCCCGGGTAAAGAGGAAGTTGAGAAATTTGACGGTTGCTTCCGGCTGCTTTGTCTTGGCGGAGACGACCATCGCGCCGCCAATGCCGCCGGGTGCCGATAGCGGAAGCTCCGGATTGACGGACGGCATAATGAAGAAGCCGACGTTGTCCTTCATATTTTCTACCATTTCGCTGACCATCCAAGATCCCGTTATCCTCATGGCCGCTTTGCCCGCATAAAATTCTTTATTGCCGTCATCGAAAGAAACGGAAAGGGGATTGGGGGAAATATAGCCGTCCTTAATCAATTGGCCAAAAGTATCCAATGCCTCGGCAAACACAGGCTGGTCGAAGCTTGCCTGCTTATCCAGAACCTCCCGGATTTTGTCCTTACCCGCCGTTGCCGTGTAGAATACACTCTCAAGGTGGAAAGCCGGCCACTGGTCCTTGTCGTCGAAGGAAACGGCGACCAGATCCTTTTCTTTCGCTTTTTTGCATATCTCCAAAAATTGCTCGTACGTTTTGGGCACTTCCACGCCCAGTTCCTCAAATATTTTCTTATTGTAATAGACACCAATCAGTTCGATTTCATTGCCGATTCCGTACACTTTATTGTCGAAGGTAACCCGTTCGTTAACCCATGCCGGGAAGCGCTCAGACCATCCCATCGTATCAACGTATTGGGTCAGATCCATCGCCAGTCCGGATTTGGCGAGCACGCCCAGGTATCCGGGGCCGGCGTCGTAATTGAAAATATCCGGTCCTTTGCCGCTCGTCAAAGCCGGCTTGATCGTGTTGCGGAGATCCTCGTTTTTCAAAGTGGTGCGCTTGATGCTGATTGAAGGATTTGCTTCCTCGAAGCTTGTTATAAGCTCATCCAGCGCCTTTGAGGGCGCCTCGTCCGTGAAATTATCCCAGATGGTGACGGTAACAGCCCCCTCGGAAGGGGTTTCCGCAACATTGGCATTCGAATTTGCGTTCGCCTCCCCCGCATCGGCGGCAGATTCGCTGCTTGCGGTCGAGCTGCTTGGGGCTTTCGCTGAACACCCCGTCAACAGCACAAGTGCGATCAAAACCATTGAAATAACAGCCTTCGGTTTATTTACCATTCTTCTTCCCCCTGTTCCATCGAATTTGCCTGACGGCACGGCAAGCCATGCCTTAATGGGACAGAAAACCTTTCAAATGCAGCAGCCTTCACCGGCTGATGCCGATTGCAGCCGGACAGAGGACAGTAAGACGATATTCGAATAATGCTCTTCCACCGCGCACAACCTTCGGAGGAACAGCCAGCGCATTGTAATCCCATTGTAATCCTGTACCCTGTCCGCAGCCAAGCAGACAGTCAGATCATCGTCATGCCTCTCATACACTTCGTTACACACGCTGCATTTTCTTGTACACAGCGCGATATTCCAGCGGTGAAACATGGATGTAGGTTTTAAACAAACGTGAAAAATTTTGGATCTCGCTAAATCCGAGCATTTGCGATATTTCGGTAACCGACAGTTCCGTCGTCTGAAGCAGCGTCTGTGCTTTTTGAATTTTCAATTCTTTTTGCGCCTGAATCGGGGATTTGCCGAACAACTCCTTGAAGCGGTTACAAATATAGGTTGGGTGCATATGAAGTTCATCCGCTAATTGCTGCAGCGAAATGGGACGTTCAGGGTGCTGTACGATTTTCGCCAAAATACCCAAGAAATTTACTGCGGGCGGATCCGCAAAAACTTCATCCCCGGACACTGCATTGTCCAGCAAAAGGTACAACAGCTCCATCGCTTTGGCTTGCTTGAGAATAGTGGAAGGCAGTATGCCGGAATGATCGGTCAAGTCCCGAAACTGGCGGAATACGTTCTCGAACCGTTCGCTGTCCCTCAGCTTGAACGTATGCGGGATTTGAAACAGCTTGAGCACGTCGACAATATTCGCGATTTCGTAATTGAAATGCCACCAGAGGAATACCGTCTCCTCATGGGATGTCTTGTAATGGTCATGCCTGACATGGGGAGGAATATAGACGACGGTCCCGGGAACGATGTCGTATGTGCTGCCGTTTACACTCAGTCTGGCTTCGCCTTTCTTGTGGTAAGACATCATCGTGCAAGGCAGGGAACGGCCGAACGTCTTCATTTCGGTACGGGTATGAATATTAAAATCGAGCACCTTCAGTTCGGCATGCCCAAGCAAATATTTCAACTGGTTCATTCCGTTTGTTCCCCCTTATCATGCGGTGTGCAGGCTCCTCCTATTTGAAAGAGACACCCAGCTTGATACTCAGCTCGGGGTGTTGATCAACGAATTTTTCATAACCTTCTGCAGACTGCTCGAAGGAAATAACCGGATACACGATATGCTCACAGTTGATCCTCCCCTTCTTCAGTAAATCCCAGCATGTGTCTTCGATACGGCGCCAGGACCAGCGCGGATGATCGGGATTCGGATTGCTGCAGGCCCGCGAGAAGACGATTTTGGCGTTATTGAAATGAGCTTCCTTGCCCCAATCCATGCCGCCCTTAAACATTCTGGCCCAGCCGACATAGGCGATCGTACCCCCGTATGCGAGACCGCGCAGCGCATGCTGCAAAGCGAACTCGTTCGCGCTCGTCTCCAGGACCACGTCGACGCCCCGCTTCTCGGTCGCTTTCTTGAGCTCCAGCCCGACATCATCCTTCGTCGGATCGAATGCTGCATCCGCTCCCGCCTCAAGCGCGGCCGTCCTCCTGCGCTCGATCGGATCGACGACCGCAACGTAGCTCGCTCCAGCCAGCTTCGCCAATTGAGCCGCAATTTGTCCGATCGCCCCAAGCCCGAATACGACCGCCGTATCGCCTGCGCGCAGATGGCTGTCGCGGATGCCGCCTAATGCGAATTGCGCCGGATCGAAGCAGACGGCGTTCTGCCATGGCATCCCTTCCGGCATTTTCATCAAATAATAATTATCGACGGCGCTTACGATTTGCTCCTCACGAATGCCGCCGTAGCCGCATACCTGATCTCCTATAGCATAATCGCGCACCTGGCTACCCGTTTCGACGATAACGCCAGCCCATTGATTGCCGAGATTCCATTGGCCGAAATTGCCGTGGCCTTCCACCTCTGTTTTCCGCGGCATGAACGCATGCCACTCTTCATCGTAATACTCGTGAATATGCGGGCCTTCGTTACGGAAGGCTGCGAGCTCCGAGCCGTGCTTCGGCGAAGCGTATTTGATGCGCACCCTGACTTCATGCGGCTCCACCGCTCTCGTATTCATATCCAACAATGCGGCTTTCCTGGGCGCAACTGCTATAAGCTGTTTCATTCCTCGTATCCTCCTTTTCGATAGCGAAGATTTTTTTAAAGCGCTTTCATCATTATATACTGAAAAAACCCGATTGAGATTAGCGCTGTTACATTGATATTTATCACTTTTACAGGTTTGCAGCATCCGAAATCAATGTCCGCGAATGCGATCGTGAAGAAACAGCCTGGCTGTAGCAGTCTTCTCATATGAATCTGTCTTGCGCTTCAAGCGATTTTCATAGGCATATGCCCTGCTTTTCCCTATAATGAAATTAAGTCACAAGTATCCACTACGCGATATTTCCCTGAACAAATTCTACAAAATGGAGGAAGATTCTTATGCCACAGAATGTTTGCATCACCGGTACCGACCGCGGGATCGGGCTCGAATTGGTGAAGGCTCTGCTTCAAGCCGGCTGCACCGTTTATGCGGGCGGCATCGCCGATCCGAATCCTGAGCTGGTCCAGCTGACAGAGCAATTCCCGGGACGGCTGCATTCTTTCCGACTGGACGTAGGAAGCGACGCCAGCGTGAGAGAAGCTGCGGAACGGATTCGCGGTCTTACGCCTGCGCTCGACATGCTGATCAATAACGCCGCCCTGCTCGGGGACACGGGCAAAACCGTAGCGGATGACCTCGATTTTGATGACATGCAGCGGGTGTACAACGTATCGGCGCTCGGCGCGATCCGCATGGCCAATGCCCTGCTTGAACCCATCATGAACGGCGGCAAGCTGATCGTGAATATTACTTCCGAGGCCGGAAGCATCGGGAACAGCTACCGCGAGGCCTGGTTCGGCTATTGCATGTCCAAAGCCGCGCTCAATATGGGATCGACCATCATCCATAACCGGATTCGCAAGGATGGCGGACGCGTCCTGCTGCTCCACCCCGGCTGGGTGAAAACGTTCATGAGCGGCAGCTGGAACGAAGCGGGCACGCATACGCCCGAAGAGGCGGCAGCCCATATCCTGGGACGAATCGAAGCGCGCGGCAGCGAGCTTCATGATTTGCCCTTGTACCTGGAAGCGGATACAGGCAAGGAACTGCCCTGGTAAAGAGAGGAGAGATGACAATGAACGAACCCATCCAAGCGCTGATTCTCGGCGACTTCACTGCAGCCCCTTGGCATCCGCTGGAGCCGGCGCGCGCGGAGCTGCAAGCCATTCTTGATCCCGCTTTCAACTTGACTGCTACGGAAAACTACGACGCTCTCAGCCTGCTGGACCAGACGGAGTTCCCTATGTGCATCTCGTACACGGACTGCTGGGATCGCACGTTGAAGCCGGAACAGACGGCGGGTCTGCTTCGGTACGTTGCGGGCGGCGGCGGACTGCTTGTTCTGCACAACGGCATTTCGCTGCAAAGCAGCCATGAGCTTGGGCAACTGATCGGCGCCCGTTTCACCGGGCATCCGCCCTACCAGCCTCTCCGATATCATCCCCTTGCCGGACATCCCCTGCTGGAGGGAGTCGATGGGTTCAGTCTGGATGAGGAGCCATATATGTTCGAGTTTGACTCCTTCTCCAAACGAGAGGTTTTCCTGGAATACGAATTCGAAGGCAAACGTTATCCCGCAGGATGGGAGCATGCCTACGGTCTTGGCAAAGTCGTCTATCTGCAGCCGGGGCATCACGCCCCCTCGTTCAGGCCCGCGTCCTATCGGCGGCTTGTGCTTAACGGAGCCTGGTGGGTCTGCAGCCGGTAATCCGCTAGTCCGCATTATCGCAAAAAGGCTTTTCCTCCGGTTTCCGCCGAGGAATCGCCCCCCGGTATGCGCCTCTTACATCTGCAACGCCAAAGAGGGGAAGGAACAGCACGATGGCTGCTCCCTCCCCTCTTTGGAAACGATGATTATCCACATGACTCGAAGACGACCGGCGGCGCACCGCTCTTCATTCGCAGTGTGTAGTACGCGCGGCCAAGCGGCGAAGGCTGAACCTCTCCGCTGGCTATGCTGCATGCTCCCACCCAATCAGGCAGCTTGACAATCGTGTCGGTATCCCTATCTGCCGTCAATTGTGCTCGGAATAAACCTGTATCCCTGTTCCAAGACAACGACACTTTGCCCGTATGAAACCTCCAATCGGCCAGACTCCCCCTCTTCCAACGACCCGGCAGCGCAGGCAGCAATTTAACCAGATTGGCCGATACCTGAAGCAGCTGCTCCTGAACGGCGTTGACCCAGCCCATATTAGCGTCCAATTGCACCGGAGCCGCGGGCATCTGCAGGGAGACGCCCATTCCCCGCCAGTCATTATGGAGCGTAAACAGATTCGGCAGCAGACTCGATCTGGAGAGGATATCCAGACAATTCAAAGAGGCGTCTCCATCGCCCAGCCGCGCATACAGAGCTGCCATATGGGCAAGCGACCAGCCGCTTTGTGCCCCCATCTCTCGCCTGTGCACCGCCGTTTCGAATGCACCGAACATGTTCGGATCGCTCTCTCTCGTCACTTCCTGCCCCGGGAATACAGGGTACAGATGAGAGAGATGACGGTGTGCGTAACGGTCCTCGAAAGCAGGATGAATCCATTCACTGATTGCGCCGTCCTTATTCAGCTTATACGCCGGCAAATGCGTCAGCATGCGGTTCCATTCCTTCTCCGCCTCCGGATCTTCGCTGCCCGCTTTCTGATTCGCTTCTATCAAACTCTTCAGAAGCTCTTTCAGAATGGCGATATCCATCGTCGCATTGATCGCCGTAGGCATAGGATGCGCAAGCGGTTTGCCATCCGCCGGCATGTAGTTGAGAGGCGTATTCTCAGGCGAAACGGAGGGATACATCTTGTAAAGCCCATCCGCATCCGTAACCAGGAAGTCCTCGTAAAACCGCAGCGCCTCGAGCATGAACGGCAGGGCCGTCTCCCGCAGAAATTGCAGATCTCCGGTATAACGGAAATGTTCATAGTAGTGGCGGGACAGCCACCCGGCCGCACCGGTCCAATTCAGAATAACGGGCACGATCTGATTCGGAACGCCAATGCCCGGCGTAGAGCCTGCCGGAATATAGATGCCCCGACAGCCGTACAGCTTACGCGCATTTTCACGAAAATCATCCATCAATCCCTCATAATAACGGAATAACGGATGGACCAATTCGCCCAGACCGCCAACATGCGCATGCCAGTACATCATCTGAATGTTCTCATTGGCCATGTTGTGGCTCCATACCAGCCTATAATCTCCTCCCCACAGCCCATATAGCCCGAAAGGCTCCGCATCTTCCGCCGCTGCAGTACCGCTCATGAACAAATAGCGGCCATAAGACCACATTTTACGCACAAGCGCAGGCGGCGCCTCCCCCTCATATGCATCCAGCAGCAGCCGCTCATTGGTTCGCGGATCATTATCCGCATCCTCCAATTCCAGCGAAACCGAGCGGTACAACGGCCGGTGCAGGGCGAGATGGCGCTTGAGCAGCTTATCGTAAGAGGCATCAACAACAAGCTCGGCCAATTCCTGCTTCAACCGTTCCCAATCCCCGGACCGCGCGCCAAGGACGAACAGCTTCACCAGCACCAGCATTCGTCTTGCCCCTTCGAAGCGGATTACGCTTCCCTCCGCTTCGATGCGGCCTCCCTCCGGAATGACCCGCATGACCGCTCCGAAATCCGTCCCATCGTCATTTGTTCCGGCGAACCATGCATAAGCGCCGCTGGCTCCGGCCTCAACAGACTGTTCGAGCTCCTTGAATTCCGGCGTATCCGCCCAGCGGTCGCTCGGGTGAAGAATAAGACCAATCTCTCCGGATACACGGGATTTCTCGTCCCCTTCGAGCTCGTAGACAACCGTATCGTCGGCACGCGAGACGAACAGCCTCCGCGTGTACGAGCCCGGTCCGTCCGTCCAGCCGACCGTAACTTCTCCGCTGTCCATAGCAAGCGTCCGGCTGTACCCGCGAAAGGCGCTGCCGCAGGGCATGACAAGCTTTATCGCCGCCAGCGGAAATCTGGACGCGAGCTTCGTCGCGTAACCGCGTTCCTTTAATGCATTCGCGAGCTGCCAGCTTGCCTCGGCATATTGCTCTTCATCCATCAGCCCGCGGGTCTGAGCGAGCGTGCCACTTACATCCGGCAGCTCATCCTTGCTCCCCCAATGCCAGAGGCGCGCATGATTAAGAATTACCGTCTCCTCCTGAACGCCGCCGAATACGGATGCGCCAATAACGCCATTGCCAGAGGGAAGCGCTTCGCGCCACATATTCCTCCACCATGAGGCCGGATAACTCATTACGAGCTTATCCGGGCTTCGGTTGTCTTCTTGCACCTGCATCCGGATCACCTCTCCTTCATTCACTTCCCATCTTGCCGTCCATCTAATTACCGCCTGAATCCGCCAGTTCGCCAGTCTGCTCGCGCAGCCGTTCCAGCTCGATGCTTGCAAGCAGCAGCGGAGCAACGCCCATCAGCACATCGCTGACAACCTTCTCGCTCATATAATAGGCGTAGGAGCCATCGCGGTATTTGCGCCCGCCCAAGCCTGCCCCGTTACAAATGCTATGGAGATGAACGCCTTGTTCGTCCTCGGTTACGAAGCGGTCAAGAATGCCATCATAGGCGTTCTCTACGGCCTGTCTGTCTATCTCGGCCAAATAGCCGAGCCGGATGCCCTTGGCCAGCGCATACGCCAGCATGCAGGAGCCGGACGCTTCCAAATAGTTATCCCGGCGGCCATTGCAGTCCATTAGCTGATACCATACCCCGCTATCTTCATCCTTCACCCGAAGCACAGCATTCGCCATCCGTTCAAAAATCCCCATCAACTGTCCGCGCTTCGGATGATGAACGGGAAAATGCTCGAGCGAGTCCGCGAGCGCCATTGCATACCAGCCCATCGCCCGTCCCCAGACATGCCGGGAGCGGCCTGTGCTGCCATCGCACCATCGCTGCTCCCTGCTCTCATCCCAGGCATGATGCAGCAATCCCGTTTGCGGGTCGCGCGTGCGCTTTTCGATCAGCAGCAGTTGATGCGCAGCTTCATCGAACCAGACGCTTTCGCCAAAGGTCCGGGCGAATTCGGCCATGAACGGAGAAGACATGTACAGGCCATCCAGCCACATTTGACAGGGGTATATTTTCTTGTGCCAGTATCCGCCTTCCTCCGTACGGGGCTGGCCGGTCAATTGGGTGATTAAACGCCTGGCCGCCTGCTCATACTTGGATTCACCAGTCTCTCTCCATAACCTCAATAGATTTTTTCCTTTGTTGATATGGTCGAGATTATATTCCTCCAGCGTATAGCCGCGGATGGAACCGTCCTCCCGGATGAAGACGTCCATATGCCGTTTAACGGTCGCCTGGTATTCGGGTTCTCCCGTCCAATCGGCAAGCTGACTGATCGCCGTCAGCGCCATTCCGGCCACATAACCCCACTTGTTGGCAATATTCGGGTGATAACCGTCCTGGCAGCGGGAAAGGATCGTTCCCGCTACCCTAACGGATATGCGCTGGGCACCAGGAATTTGCGTTTCCAATTTGTTCATCTGCCTGCTCCTCCTCGTTACGTTGCCATTAGCGGCAAAGAAGTGAAATCCTCTGGAATTTCCACTATATACAGATTTCCATAGCCGTTCTTATCGCTTGTAAACAGCAGACGCTTCCCGTCCGCGTTAAAGCGCGGGTGGGCATGCACCTTCTGTGAGTGAAAGCTGCAGCGCAGCTCGCACAGGATGCGCGGACCTTCATATACACCGTCGATTTTGCGCCAAAGACTCAGCGTCTTGACCGCTCCCTTGCCGTCCACGACCACCTGGCCCAATCCATCCGCATATCCATGCCAGGTATCGAACCCGAACTCCGTCTCTTCCATGCCCGTATTGTCATAACGGATGCTGCCGAAAAAGTTGGTGCCGTCCGCTCGGAATCCGTGATAGCCAATCGTCACTCCGTCCGGGTAGAAAAATTCATGACCGACCTTCTCGCCGCTTTCCAGCCGCTCCCTGATTTTCCAAACCGCACCGGTGCGCAGGTCAAGCCCCCAAATACGATGATCGACCAGATGCCATGGGCCCTCATGACAAAAGGTCATCAGCCATGACTCCTTCGGCGATGTATTGATATGGGTAATGAACTGGTTTTCTTCATATACTTTTTCTCCGCCGCCCGCCTGAGCATCGATGCGGACGATCATACTATGGGGCGCAGCCTCCATCAGCTCCCTGTGGCCGACGTAACCGTTACCCAGATCAAGCCGAATGCGGTGCGACAGATCCTCCTGCACGCAGGTCATTACGAACCGCCCGTCAGCGGTCGCGTTCGCATTGCCCAAATGATAGCCCTCCGGCGCTTCGTAGCACAGCTTCTCTTCAAGCGAATTCAGATCCAGACGGATCAGGCGCCGGCCAATCTTGACAAACGCCGAGCTTCCATCCGGCAACAGGCAAGCATCCAATTTATCAACATCCTTGTAATCCGTCAGCTGTGTGATCAATCCGCTTTCCACATGCAGGCTGTACAAATTCGTGCTATTCCCTCTATCCGAGATCATCAGAAGCCGCTGTTCTCCGTCATACCAACCGTTTTCGGTAAAATATAAATGATGGCTATGCGCTTTATAATGGGTCAATTGCGTCACTTCAAGCCCTGTCAGCCGATCGATCTCCGTCTTGCGCTCCGAGGGCCATACCGTTCCTTTTGCAGACATGCTCCCGCCTCCTATGTGAACTTTAGAAATCTCTACAGCCAGGGCTTCAGCCCTTCCCATTTCACCGACCAGCTTCCATCCTGCGGGAAGCCGGGATTGCGGACAGCTGGCTCCGCCGCCGATTCTCCGCCTTCGCCATCCCTCCAGCCAGATGCCATCATCGCAACCGCAGCCAGCAGACCGCCGTTGCCCGGCAGATAAGCGGACAAGCCAGGGCGCTGATAATTATGCCCGTTGGTTAAATACGTATTCTTGGATGCATCCATCAGCAGGAAATCCACCGCGAGATCCGGCTCACCGAGTCTTGCCGCCGTCATGGCGCACATCGGGAAATCCCAGCCCCATGCCGACTCCCAGTTCCAAACTTCCTTCACCTTCAGCAGCGTGTCCAGCATGACCTTTCGGTCGATTAGCGTGCCCGGCAGAATGCCCAATGCCCCCAGCATGGACGGATGGTCGCGGTTTTTCGTCAGAAAGGTCTCCGGGCAGAGCTCATGGGCAAGATATACACCCTCCTCCTGTGGAGGCCCGGCTAACGATCCGGCTACTTTTGCCCATAGCGGATTGATCTTCTGCTCCATGCGCTGCGCCCAGCGAATCGCAATTTCCAAGCCATACTTCCAATATTCCAGCTCGTAAGGAGGGTTTTTGCTGCCTTCTAAAGGATGACATTCCTGTGCCGGAATCAGGGGCGGTCCCAGATCATAGACCCGCTTCTCTTCATTCCAGTGAGCGAATGATACCATGAAGTCAGCCGCTTCGAATACGATGTTGCGGAACCTCGCAAGAGTCTCGCTCGACGGATCAGCCAGATAGCACAGCTCAGCGAGCGCCATCGGATGCGGCTGCTGCCAGATCAGCCCGTTCGCCACCGGCGACGGACAAGGCTCGCCGTCAAAGCCAACCATCTTCGGCCAGCGCGCCCCCGCATACCCTTGAGACTGCGCCAATTTACGCGCCACCGGCAGGATCTGTTCATACCAATCCATACTGCTCAGCAGATAGTTTTCTCTCCCCCACAATGGGAAATGCGCCGCATGCCACCAATGCATCTCCAGATGGGACTTGCCAAACCAGCTGTTATACATCAGGCCTGTCTCTTGGGGAGGCATCGACCCGCCGCTATGTATGGCCAGCAAGAATTGGGACAGTACGACACGTCTCTCCAGCTCATAGGCTCTTGGATCAGCGCTTCCGGACAAGTCGATTGCCGCGCCGCTCATCCAGAACGACTCCCAGTGACGCATGCTCGCGGCCTCGATAGCCTCGACTTCCGCCGTCTGCGGGGACTCCTGCGCGAAGCCGACCGAGAATTCCAGTGAATCGCCTTGAGCCTCCGGCAGCAGCGTGAACTCATGCACCCCGGTCCGCTCCAGACTCCCAGCGTTCCAGGTCCAGCAAAGCTCATAACGGTCCTCGTCCATGCTTCTGACGATTCTTGCCCCGTTAGCGCCCGACTCGCCCAGCTCCGTCCGATGCCTGTCATCATTGTCCAGATCCGGGAACACGGCCTTGGCCCATGTGGCAGACGTCATATCCGGCGCCGGAAAACGAATGAACACCTGCAGCCTTCCCTGCCCGATTAAGGGCGAAACGACTCTCACGCCTATAGCGTCAATTGCCGGATGGCAAGCCGTCACTACATGAACCGGCACATCTTGTACGGCAAATTCACTTGTCAGAATGCCTGTCCATAGATTCAATTTCTGGCTGATATTCGTGATATCCTCCGCTTGCGCATCGTCACCCGATTCACTCAGGAACCGGAACGAAATGCGGCCAAGCTGAAGGCGATGCGGATTCTGACGAAGCCAGTGGTAAGCCTCAACTTTGTCGCCGGGCTTCACCGCATACCCGACCGGCCTGCCGTACGTATCGTAGCTTTGGTATGCGGCATCACGCATGGTGAAGCGTCCGGGACCGCCTGTATAATGCCACCCCCAATTGGACTGCGTGCCAAGCGGCACCTCATATTGATCCGGGAATGTCTGCAGGCCGGTAATATCGGCGCTGAAGGCAAACTCTCCGTTGCCTACGGAAAACGGGGACACAGGGTCCCATTTATTCAACTCCGGTTGATGACGTTCCACGATCTGTCGTCTGTCCATTGAATCCTCCTGTGCTTGAACCCGGGGCCGCCTGATCCATATCTATTCAAGCGGGAATTCCATCCGGGTTCTCATCATGTCCCGGTACTTACCCGGGGTAATATCTTTTATTTTGCGGAAACTGCGAATAAAGCTATTCTCATGCTGATAACCGACCATCAGCGCGATATCCGATATGCGGTCGCCCGTCTTCAGCAGCAGCTCGCTTGCCCGATCTATGCGAAGCCGTGTCAAATAGTTATAAATCGTCTCGCCTGTTTCCTGTTTGAACAACTGGCTGGCAAGGCTGCTGCTTATGCCAATCGATTCAGATATTTCGGGTATGCCGATCGGCTGGTTAAGATGCTGCTTCAAAAAATCAATCATGCGTTGGCACATGATGAAATCCTTGCTCTGGGCCAGCCGGCAGAATCGTTGTGCCAGCAGGATAACGCGGCTCTCCAGCACACCTTTGCTATCCTCCAAATCAAGCGTGTCAAACCGGAAATCGTTTTGGCACAAAGCCCCGTTTGCGGCAGGAACGATCTGTTCGATTCTTTCTGTGACGGATTGCAGGAAAGATACAGCCGCCGATGGATACCCGTATTGACTGCGGATATTATCGAATAATCGTCCGAGCGCCTCCAGGGACTCCGGCTCATTGCCCGCTTCTATGGCGCTTATCAGCTCGTTAAGAGCGCTTTCATACTGAGGCGGCTCAATCACTTCATGTCCGGACACCTCTTGGAACGTAATCACCTGTCCATAGCCTTGGTAGAGCCGGTATGTGAGCGCATTCTCCGCTTCCAGCATCACTTGCTTCAGTCTTGCAATTTCCGTCTGCGGGTTGCCGATCCCCGCCGATACGCTGAATTTCAACAGGCGCGACACGACCTCCAGCGATTCCGCGAGCATTCTCTCGCATCGCAGCCCTTCTATACGCGGCTGCAGCAGAATGGCCGTCTTGTCCTTCCCGAAATCGGCGCATACAATTCGCCATTGCGGCTCGAACAGCTCTGCCACGATATTGGCCATCGCGAATTTCAACAGAGAATGATCGCTGCCGCTGAAGGTCCGGGACCATTCCTCGTACCGGTCGATCGAAAGAACGGCCACCGTCACCGGCGCTGCCGACCATTCTCCGAAGTAACGTCTCCATTTCTCTTCAATATCCCGCTTCCCGCTCAGATTGCCGGAATAAATATCAGTGAGCAGCTTGGATGCAACCTCGGACATCGACTCCCGGACAAGCTGTGACAGATGCACTTGATTGGTGAGCAGTTCCCCGGCAAGCCTCTCCAGATTGATGCCATCGGGGCCGTTAGTCTTGCGGTCATATTTGCTGAACAACTGCTTCAGCCGGCGGACAGGGCGGAAAGCCGCCGCATTAATATAGAATATCGTAGCCCCGCCGAGCACGAGAGCTGCAATAGACACCAGCAGAACCACCTTGGCCACCCGTTTGGACTTGGCCAGCAGACTATCCTGCTCAATAATGGACACATACCTCCATCCCGTTACAGGCGAGGCGAGCTGGTTAATGAGCAGCTGGCGGTTCTGGATCGTGATATCCGCACCGTCGTCCTTCCCTAGGGTATCCATCGCATGACTCACCGAATCCTGATCGAAGTCATAGTTCGAGACGGAGTAAAGCAGCTCGTCATGCTCGTCAATAATATAGCGCATCCGGTTCAAATTGTTCATAATTGGCGGATTCAGCTTGGCGAACAGCTCCTCGGTTTTAAGATTGACGGCGACGATTCCCTTGAACTCCCCTTGAATCATAATCTTGCGAAACAGCGTAACGCTCGATCCCTTGGCCCCTGCCCCTTCAGGCACCATTCGCTTCTTAATGAGCGTAGTCCTTTCACCGAATTCAGAAACGACACTGGTCCAGTCGGAATCGGTGAAGGTCAGCTTGCTGGAGCTGAAGCCTTGCGGTATTGCCAGGAAGCTTTCCCGGTTCAGATCATAGACATAGATACTTTTGATATACTTGGAGTTGCTGATTAGTGTCGACAGAAACTGATATGTCCCCGTAATATTCATATAAGAGCTCTGTACTTTGTTGGTCAAAAATTGGTAGACATTATCATTCAAGGCGACTTGAATCGCGACCTTGTCGCTTTCGCTAACCAACTCGTCGATCACGTTCATTTCGAGCTTCAGCATCTGACGCTGCAATTCGCCCAGCTCTTCTTGCATCACCGACTTCGACGTATAGTACGAGGTCAGACTTACAGCCAGAATAATGAGAAAGACTGAAACGGTCAAAATAAGCACGAGTCTGACCTGGGTGTGAGCCAGATTGTATTTCAACCATTTCTTGATAGACTGTGTCATGGTAAATTCCACCTTATACCGAGGATCCTTCCATTATATCTTGGTGATCCTGCCCTCGTAAAATACGACGCCTGTTCTCCTGTTCAGCTTATGTTTTCTCTATCAGCCATTCTTTCATCAGCTGAGTTTCAATACCTGCAAGCAGCACGATGCCGATACCGTGTGTATCGTTCAAATTCCAGCCCAGATCATGCTTATAGTAAGCATGAGAATATGACCAGCTGGAGCCTTTGCATACGCCGTACAGATTCCCCCGTTTGTCGATAGTCCGCTCGCATAATCCCTGCCACCCATCCAGCGCCGCCCGGACATAAGGATCCGGGTTCTCCAGCCAGCTGCTGCGAACGCCAAGCGCGAAGCCGTATATGAACATCGAGGAGCATGAGGCTTCCTCGTACGACTCCGGATCGGTCAATACTTGATGCCACAGACCATGCTTGCCCTGCAGTCTGCGGTACCCTTCCGCCAACTCCCGATAGAAAGCCAGTATAGACGGATGGCTCGCATGCGTCTTCGGCAGTAATTCGAGCAGTACGGCCAGTGAGAAAAACACCCAGCCATTGCCCCTGCCCCAGGCCGTACGCGATGGCTTTCCATTGCGCACATCATACACATGAGACATAATCTGCTGCTCCGCCATATACAAATATTTCTTATAAAGCAGAAGCTGCCTTGCAGCTTCGTCCATGTAACGCAGATCGCCGGTAATCCCGGAATACCTGCACAGGAATGGAACGCTCATGTACATATCGTCGCACCACATCGTGTTATGCATACTTGGCGATACGCCGACCTTGCGGTACAGAGCTCCGTCCTCCATTCGATCCTGTACGTTCATGATATAGTGAGCAATATCGTCAGCCACCGCACGCGCTCCTTCAAGCGGACGGAGCCGTTCAGCCATAATGGTAAGCGTCCCGAAGGAGCCGCAGTCGTCGAGGCTGTCGATATGCGACAGCTGATTGTTCAAGCCCGCTGCTCCGAAGCGCCCGCGGTCCCATAGCGAGTATGCATAAGTCGAGGTCGCGAATTCGACATGGTCTGCGACGTAATTTGCCAGATCTTCGCGCTGCAGCAGCCGGCTCGTCCCCAGCAGTCCGGACAGCGTGACCCCAAGCGGATAATTCCAACGGCCGTACAACTCATTTTCGAGGAATGGACGCACATGCGCTCCCGGCTGATCCGTCATCCAGAAGACGTTCTTGTGCCGGCCGGCCGCCAGCTTATCGAGCTTCGGATAATCGTCCGGATCGATATTCGCTTCCGCCGGGAGCGGGCCCAGATGCAGCCACTGACCTTTGTAGCCATGCACGCGCCGCCCGGCAGCAAGTTCAACCTCCGTACCAGCAAGGTCCCGAAGCCGGAAGCCCCATCCATGATGTTCACAATAACAATGAGCAATCAGGTCGCCCCGCCCCGGGGCTGCGTCGAGGGCGAAGGAGAAGTCACCCGGCTTCCGAGCTTCATACAGCAGCTTCCCCTGCCATATGAACCGTACAGGACCATAGGCAGTTCCAGTGAGCATAACGCTCTTATTCGAAGCGGAGCGGTTGACAATCGTCGTCCATGCAAAGGAGGAACAGCCCGAATGCATGCCATAGATAAGATCCAGATGCCCTGTCCCCTCTGATCGGGCTGGAAGCCATTCCGCTCCGGTGGCGGCTTCCGTCTGATTCGTACCCGGGATGCGATCCATCGGTCGGGTCAACGGAAGCGTGTAGATCCAGCCTTCCTCTCCTTCCCGCTCAACGGAGGGAGCCAGGAAGTGCAAAGGTTTATTCTTGCGGCTGCCTGTTCCGAAGGCGGCTCCGCAGTTCCCCTCCCGGCCCCTGGCCAGCTCCAGAACGAAGTGATTCCATCCCTGCGCCAGATTCAACTTCAGCTTTAGGGGCAGCGCCTCCGAGGCTGGCTCCACTCCGGAGATCTCCTCCTCCGGGGAAGATCCGAAACGCTGAACCCCATTGTGATACAGCTTGACCTGCCCGAAGCAGCGAAGATGGAAGATGAATTCCTGCGGTTGATCGATCCACAGCCTTGCCCAGGCGTATACCCGCCTGCCTTCTCCCATGTCCGGAAACATGCGACGCGGAAATTCATACAGATGATCCGCTCCCTTGCGGATATCGCTGGTCCGCGTTACCCGGTATACCGGTTCATGTGGCGGATTGTCACCGACATAGCGCTGCGCGATGACCTTAAGCACATGCGGTATGCTCCCGCCCTCCGTCTGTGCGGCCATACTTTCGATCGCATCGAAATACCCGCTTAGATTAGCTGTCACAATACTCCTCCTCTCTGGCCGCTTAGACTTTCGCTTCGCTCCTGCGCTCCGCCTTTATCGGTACCGCTGCCCAGCACCTCCTCGATCGTGACCAGACGATGCTCCTTCACCGAGCGCCATACCGCTTCGCCCGTCGCCACCGAATAAGCGCCATCCACCGCGCCCGACAAGATGCGGTACGGCCGTCGGCGATCCTCGCCCATGAACAAGTCTTCAAGCAGCAGCGGATCTCCCCCGCCATGCCCGCCTTCCCGATGTACGACATGAATCGTTTCCTTCGAGCCGAACAATGGAAAGTAGTCGATCGTCTGCACAGGCGTAGGGAAGGGGGTTCTGCCTGGCATATGATATTCCACCGTCTCGATTCTCCCTTTCGTCCCGTTGATGGCAAGACGGTAGCCCTCATAAGGCAGCGAGAAATTAACCGAGTAACTGAGGAGCGCGCCGCCGCTGTATTTCACGGTCGCGGTATACGTATCTTCAATCTGGATATCCGAATCGAAGATGCATCGGTCAGGCCGGTAATCGGAATAGGGAAATGCCGGGGATTTCCCTGCATCGAGAGATCCCAGATGATCATCCGGCACTTCAAGATTCCGGCTGCGGGCATTCCAGCGCGAGTAATACGAGCAATCCTCGGTATGCGCGCAGGTACTGCAGAACCGGCCGTCTTCCTTCTTCGGATTCGCCTCTCCATCAGCGCCGTAATAATTCAAAGCGCCAAAGGCGAACACCTCAACCGGCTTCTGATTAATCCACCAGTTGACCAGATCAAAATGATGCGTGCTCTTGTGGACGGATAATCCGCCGGACAGCCGGCGGTCCCTGTTCCATCTTTTGAAGTAGCTGGAGCCGTGGTACGTATCCAGGTACCAGTTCAAGTCAACCGACGTTATTCTGCCAAGCTTCCCCTCCTGCACAATCTCCTTGATCTTCGTATGAATCGGGGCATAACGATAATTGAATGTCACCATAACAGAGCCCTTGCTCGCTTGTTCCGCCTCCATGACGCGCCTGCTGTCCGCTCCTGTTGTCACCATCGGTTTCTCTGTAATAACATCCAGATCACGCTCAAGGGCGGCTATCAGGTACTGTGCATGCGTGTCGTCACGACCGGCGACAATGATCACATCCGGCTTCGTCTCATCTACCATCCGGTCGAACTCACCTTCGCCGTACGTGCTGATGCCGGCATGCTCCGGGAATCTCGAACGGTAAAGCTCAAAACGCATCGGATCGCGGTCGAGCAGACCGATAAGCTCACAGCTTCCAGCGAAGGAGGTGAGGATAGGCTTGGCGAACATGCCCAGCGCACGTCCGCTCACTCCGCAGATTGCGTATCGTTTTTTCAACTGAACCCATCCTTTCAGGCATTGATGCTGTCATGCAGACAACTGCAGGTCTGGCCAGATTGCGGCATTGCCGCAGACCGCTTATTTCTTCACCTTGGCATACCATTCCTGGGCGCGCTTGGTAACCGTATCTCCTCCAGCTTTATTCCAGCGGTCCACGAACTCGTCAAATTTCTCAAGCGGCCATTCTCCAATAACGATCTTCGTCAGATACTCCTGGAACAGCTTGTGTGATTGAATATCCGGGAAGCCTTCGTACACCGTATTCGGCAATCCGTCGCCTGCGATCCGGTGCGCGTCTGCCGTGCTGACAGTGAAGATATCCTGAACCATCTTCTGCATGTCTTCCGGAATCGTCTCCTTAATCCGGATGTCCATATCCTCTTTCGTCGTCAGATTGCGCATCCCAAGCGCGATCGGGCGGCTGTCCTCTGGCGGAAGCACAACCTTCTTGCCATTTACGACTTCATGCTGCTGCCCCTCGATGCCAAAGCGAATGAATTCATCATTGCTTTGATCATAGAAGAAATCGAGCAGCTTAAGTGAATATTCCGCTTTATCCTTAGCGACAGTCGGGATCATCCACTCCGGCTCACCCATGCTCTTCTGCGTAACGAATCCTTCAAAACCCTCTGCCTTCGGCATCGGCATGCCGACGACATAAGCATCCGGCGCACCCTTGAGCATCGCAGTATAACGATCCCGGAGGTTGGCGGGAAGATGATACCAGCTTCCAACCAGATTATTGTTGATTTTGGCCTGCCAAACATCGCCTTTGTTCAGGAATGTCTCATTGTCCAACAGCTTCTCTTCGTAAAGCTCACGAATAAAAGCGATAGCAGCCTTCATATTTTTCGTAACGCCCGCGTATTGGATTTCCCCTTCATAGACATCCCATTCCGGAACGCCTTCCCACATCGCGACACCATAAATGCCGAACAGGTGGTCCATCCACTTGCCGAACTCGCGGCCCGTGGTAGGCAGCTCATCCGCTTTGCCATTGCCGTTCGGGTCCTTATCCCGGAATGCCCGCAGTACTTCCTTATACTCCTCTGTTGTTTTCGGCATTGACAATCCTACCTTATCAAGCCAATCCTGACGGATCATCGGCGCCCGCTCGGGAACAAGGAACACCTTGGGCACGTAATAGATGTGGCCGTCCGGGGAAGCTGACCGTACGATATCCCATGCTTCTTCCGGAATGTTCTTCCAAACATTAGGCGCATACTTAGGCAGCAGATCATCGAGCGGCAAAGCACCGCCTTGCTTGATCAGCGTCTGCTCTACGCCTCCAATCGGGCGCAGTATGTCAGGCAGATCATCGGACGCAATCATCAGATTCAGAAATTCTGTCGGCTCCGAGCCCGGGGCCGTCGTGATCAGCTCATATACGACGCCCGTCTTCTCTTCCACATATTTCACATGCTCATTATTACTGTCGGGAATGGTCCCTACGCCCATATGGCTTTTGAATACCTTCACCGTAACAGGCTGGTCCTTCTCCTCATTCCCTCCCGAAGCTGCCGGCTTTTCTCCGCTGTTAGAGCAGCCGGTAACGAGTGAAATTACAAGCAGCGACGCCAAAACGGATCCTTTGACCGACCTTCCAAATACATGCTTCATCATGATTTCAGCCTCCCTTTTCCATTAATAAAAGCTATATATCAAGCCGGCGAACCGGCTTCATAACTCTCCCAAGATAAGACGAACTACTCTTTCAAGGACCCGAGCATAGAACCTTTTACGAAATATTTCTGCAAATAAGGGTATACGAGAACAATCGGTATGGTGGCGAACAAGATTGTAGCCGCTTTCAAGGTTGTCGTATTGAAATCGTAATCACCCAGAACCAGATTGACTGCCGCCAGCTCCTCCGGCGAAGTCAGATAAGCGCGAAGCTTCGTTTGCAGCGGCCATTTCTCCGGATCGCGAATGAACAGCACCGCCCGTTGAAAGGTATTCCAATAGCCAACCGCATAAAACAGGCTTACGGTCGCCATCACCGGCTTCGAGAGCGGCAAATAAATCCGGATTAACAGACCGGCCTCATTGCAGCCATCGATTCGTGCAGAATCATCAAGCTCTTTTGGGATGCCCATAAAGAAGGTACGGATAATGATCATATTGAACGTGCCGATCACCCCGGGCAAAATGAGCGACCACAACGAGTTCATCAGGCCCAGCTCGCGAACCGTCAGAAAGAACGGGATCATCGGCGCATTGAAGATCATCGTAATGATAATGCCGAGCATGATCGGCTTGCGCAAGAGAAATTGCCGATGCGACAGCGGATACGCCGTCAGCACCGAGAACAGCATGCTCAGTAAAGTACCCGCCACCGTAATATACACGGTGATGCCAAACGACGTCCACAGCCCCCTGTTCTGCAAAATGTGCGACCAGGATGCCGTCGTGAATTCAACGGGAAACAGGAACACCAGCTTGGAATCCGCCGCGATTGGCGAACTGAAGGATACGGCCAGCAGCTGAATAAGCGGCAGCAGCATCGTCGCCGCGGCTGCGATCAGAAATGCATAGTTGATTAATTGGAATAGTTGATCTCCTTTAGTCCGTTTCATCACCACAACCCCTGTTCTGTTTTTCGGGCCATCCGGTTAAAGATCCACAAGAGGATGAAGCCAATCCCCGACTGGAATAATCCGATTGCTGTCGTTACGCTATACTGCCCCTGCAGCACCCCTGCCCGGTATACATACGTCTCGATAATATCTCCGACCGAATATGTCATCGGCGTCAATAAATTATAGATCTGATCAAATCCAAGCTCCAGGAAATTGCCGATATTCAGCAGGAACAGCACCAGTATGGTTGGGAACATCGTAGGCAGCGTAATATGGAACGTCTGCTTCCACCGGTTTGCTCCGTCCATGACAGCCGCTTCATACAGGCTCGGATTAATGCCGGCAATGGCAGCCAGGTAGATGATCGTCCCCCAGCCCACATCCTTCCAAATGCCGGATATGACGACGATGGTGCGGAAATATCGCTGCTCCTGCATGAACAGGATCGTATCCAATCCGAACCAGCCGCGCATCATATTGAGGACGCCCTGACTTGACAGCAATTCGAATACGATGCCCCCAACGACGACCCAGGATAAAAAGTGCGGGAGATAGAATAAACTTTGCATCACCCGCTTGGCCAGCATCACCCTGACTTCATTAAATAGAAGAGCGAGGATGATCGGAGCCGGAAAACCGAATACAAGCTGATAAAAGGCGATTGTCGCCGTATTCCTCATAACTAGATAAAAGTCTCTATACGTGAAAATAAATTTGAAGTTGTCCAATCCGACCCATGAGCTTGAGAGCATGCCTTTGAAAATCTGGTAGTCCTGAAACGCGATGACGCTTCCGGCCAGCGGTAAATACTTAAATACAAGATAGTAGATGACGCCGGGCAGTATCATTACATAGAGCATCCAATATTTTCGCATATTTACGATGTAACGATTCCCGGTCAGGTTGAACCTTCCTGCCGGCGTACGGGTGGAGCCGGGCTCCAATGGATTGTGCACTTTGGCCATCATGAACCTCCTTCGCTTCTTGTACCGCCATCTTACCTGTTCAAGAGCCCCCATAACAATTGATCATTTCTCCATGTGATGAACAAATCCATGATTTCGCCCAATTTGGAAGATTCGCGCATTCAAACTGCAATAAGGGGATGAGCAAATGCTGATAGCCACTGGCGGATGCTCTTCTTAAATAAACGTAAAAAAGCCGCAGCAGCAAGGCTTCAGCGGATTGGTTGATGCTGTGGCGGATTGGTTGGTAATGAGAGCCGCCTTGGGGAATTGCGACATAAGGCTAATGATGAATGGAATGGCAAGCATCCAGAAAAAAGTGGCCGTACAGAACTTTTCTAGTTCTGACTGCCACTTTTTATCGGCTATGCCTGTAGAGACTCGCTGCTAAGTTACTCTTAGCTTATCGGACCATTAGCTGCAGTGTCATGCCATTAATTTTTATAATTCAGGCCAGGGTAATAATGATCATCGAATGTTTTGCCTTGCCATGCAAAGAAGTTATCGAATAATTTCTTTGCAGCAGGCTCCAGCTTCTCGTCCAGCCTCATTTCATCATACCATCCTTTGAATTGATTCAGACGTTTCGTTCCCACCTCATAATCCGAGCTTGCTATGATGTAATGCAGGGTACGCCTTCTGGTGCTGGAGGACGCTTTTCCCCGGTGCAGCACCGCGGCATGCATAAACATGGCGTCCCCAGGCTCAAGCGTGCATACCAGTTCATTCGTAATATCCTCTACGCTGCGGTATTTCGTATCTTCCTCTTCTGTCAAAGGCCGAAGATGCGACCCCGGCACAAGACGAAAACTTTCATCATGGTACAATGCGGTGTTGAATTGAATATAGGCCTGTGTCCCGTCCTCCGAGTAGATGTCCTTCGGACCGTCCCGATGCCAGCCCAAATCGTAGTTTGCCCGGACCGGAGACCAGATGGCCTTCAGCCCGCTGATGCGAAGATCGTCGCCAAGGATACTTCCTAAAGAGGTTAATAGCTTCGTGTTGTTTAAATAATCCGTAAACGCGGGCTCATACAAGTCGGGGTGCAGCAGGAAATCGCAGCCCCAGCTTTCTTTATCGTTGCCTTGAATGAGGCGGGTATTATACTTCTCACGGCCAGGGTGCGCACGGACCTTCTCTACCATACGTTCGTAGGCTTCCCTGTATTCGGGAAGCTTCGTTTGGGGAATCACATCCCTCACAATGGTATATCCGTCCGAATAGAATTGCTTGATTTGCGAATCTGCCAGCATGTTTGAAAACTCCCTTCGATTCCCGAATGTTTATTCCTTATAGGGCAAGTTGGGATACCATTCGTCGTTTATCGTCCTGCCTTCCCAGTTCAAGAAATTGCGGAAGAGCTTCCTGGCCGTGGGAGCCAATTGTTCGTCCAGGCGCAGTTCCTCGTACCAGCCTTTGAACTGCTTTAACAGCGCTGTCCCGATGGGCAGATCCGTCCGTGCCAGAATATAGTGGAAGGTTCTGCGCATATCGGTGCGCGGCGATTTCCCCCTGTGCAGCACCATCGAATGCATGAACAGCACGTCGCCGGGTTCCAGGACACAAACCAGCTGCCCCGGCAAATCGTCAACGCCTACTCGCACCTGCGCAAGCTCCGTCTCCGTCAGCGGTCTGCGATGCGAACCCGGAACAAGCCGGAAGCTGTCGTCGCGGTATAAGGCCGTATTGAATTGAAGATGCTTCTGGGAGCCATCCTCGGAGTAAATCTCCTTGAGTCCGTCCCGATGCCAGAAGAGATCGTAATCCACTCTCTCAGGGGACCAAAGCGCCTTCAGCCCTTCCACGCGGAGATCGCTCTCCAAAATGCTGGACAAAGAGGAGAGCAGCTTCTCATTGTTAAGATAATCGGTAAATGCGGGCTCGTATAGATCGGGGTGCAGCAGGAAATCGCAGCCCCAGCTTTCCAATTCACTGATCGCGTTCGGGTTCTTCCTGTCGATATTCTTGACAAGACGCGTATTATAACGCTCCCGGCTGGGATTGGCGCGAACCTTTGTTACCATGCGTTCAAAGGCTTCACGATATTTCGGGAGCTCCTCCTGCGGTATGACATCTTTGACGATGCAGTACCCTTCTTCGTACCATTGATCCAATTGTTCTTTGGTCAGCATATTTTGCGTTCTCCCCCTACTGTTTGGATTTCACGAAAGCATCCAGCTGCGCTTTCAATTCCTGGTCGATTTTCTCGAACCCCGCCTTCATGGCCTGATCTTTGAATTCGGCCAAGGTTTCATCAACGTTGTTGACCAAACCGAGATCCAGAAGAGGACCGTACTTCGCTTCAAGCGACATGAAGGTGGCCAGCTCGGATTTGACTTTGGCTGGATCGAATTTAAAGCCCTCCGTAACCGGATGGACGGTTTTCGGTACCCAGGCTTCCTGCATTTGCGCGACTGCGGGATTTTCTCCCACAAGCGTACGCAGGTTTTCCGAATTGTTTACGCCCCAGGTCCCGTTCTGTCCGCCTTTAAACTTGTCAAAATCAGGACCCGGTTTATACTTGTCATCGCCCTCTGCGATCCAGTGCTTGCCCTCTACCCCGTAGATAAAGAGTTCATTGTAGGCTTTATCGAACTTCAGCTTATCGAGCAGTATAAAGCTGCGCTCGACGTTCTGGGAGGTATAGGCAACCGCCATGCCATCATTCGTATACAAGCCCAATTGTTTAATAGAGCCGGGTGTAACATCGTAAATTTCAGGCTTCCATTCCGGATGCTCCTGAAGGACCTTATCCGCCGAGACAGCCAGGGTGCCAATATTCCATACCATGGATGCGGAAGTGCCGCTCTCAAACGCATCCCTTGCTTCCGTTTTATTGACGAGCGCGTTCTTGGACCAGTAGCCGGAATCTGCCCAGGATTTCATCTTCTTCGCCCAATCCGGATAATCCGGCTGAAAGAAATTGTAACTCACTTTATCGACCGAGAACGTCTCGCCTTCTTTGTATAAATAGGAAAACTCTCCAACCCCGACCATCGTCGTATATACGGTCACATTGTTGCGCGCCTGGCCGAAGGTTATGCTTTTGGAATCGTTGTCGAGCGAATTGGCAAGCGGGAATATGCCTTTTTCATTTGCCGCAACCGCCTTATAGTAGTTCTCCAAATCATTGACCGACTGAAGCTCCGGAAGGCCATATTTTTCCCTCAAATCACCCCTGATCAGAACGGCGGATTCTCCGGTGTATGTCGCGTTGCTGCGCGGAACAAAGTACAGTTTGCCGTTAAGCCTGCCCTGATCCAAAGATACTTTGTCTTGTTTCTCCGCCGTGAGCGGCAAGTACTTCTCCAGGATATCGTCCGTTACTTCTACGAATGCCCCTTTGGCGGCTTCCTGCTGGTAAAGCGCCCAATCCGACGTATAGATCAGATCCACATTCTCACCGGACGCCAGAATCAGCGGATACTTCTGCTGCCAGTCGCTCCATGGCAAATATTCGATTGTCATCTCAGCATTTAAATCCCGGAGGATCAATTTGTTCAATTCCGCCAGAACGACATCGCCATCCGCAGGCTTGTCGCCCAGCAGATACATCTTTAAATTGACTTTCTTCGAAAGGTCAACCCCGCTTGCTGATTGTCCTCCGTCCGCCGGTTGATTGCCGTTGCCCGACTTCTCGTTCGCGGGCGGCGATTTTCCGGAATTATCGCCGCTGCCAGTGCAAGCGGTCATTAAAGAAATCAAAAACAACATAATTACCAATACGGTCTTGCGCGTCCTTGAAATCCTTTTCATCTTTACGGCCTCCTATTGGATTCATGATAGATGTATGGTAATGCCGGTATTACCCTTTGACCGCCCCGATGGTCAAACCCTTCACAAAATATTTCTGAACAAAGGGATAGAGCAGAAAGATCGGTCCCGTCACAATAATCGTCAGAGCCATCTTGATGGATTCTGTCGGGAAGGAATCAACCACCATGCCGGATGCCGCCATGACCATGCGCAGCGATTCGATGCTGGCAAGCAAATTATAGAGCAGGTATTGAAGCGTGTAGAGCTTCGGGTCGGATATGAAGATCAAGCTCGCGAACCAGTCATTCCAATAGAACAGTGATGTAAATAACCCGATTGTGACGATAACCGGTGTGGATAACGGAATGATAAGCTGCATGAATATGCGGAAATCTCCGGCTCCGTCCATTTTGGCTGATTCCGTGATTTCATGGGGCACGCTCATCATAAAGCCTTTCACGAGCAGAATGTTCCATACGGAAATCAATGTCGGCACGAACAGGGCAAGCAACTGATTTTTCATGCCCAAATATTTAATGCAGAGAATGTACCACGGCACAAGTCCGCCATTAAACAGCATCGTGAAGAAGAAGTAGAAGGAAAAGTAGTTACGCCACTTGAAGTCCTTGCGGTGAAGGACATAACCGGTCATGGTGTTGAGAAAAACCGCGAGTCCCGTACCTGCAATCGTGACGAACAAAGTAACCCCGTAAGCCCGGATAATGATCCATGGATTCTGGAACACGAAACGGTAGGCCTCCATGGAGAAATCCCTGGGAAATAGAGTAAACCCGTTCGTTTGAATGTATCGCTCGCTTGTTAACGATGAAGAGATCACCATAATAAACGGAATGATGCAAAGCACCGCGAAGATGGTAACTAAGGTATAGCCAACCGCATTGAAGATAAGCTGATCTTTCGTCTTCACTCTCACATGAGCAGCCTCCTAGAACAGCGCATAATCCTTGTTCGCCTTTTTCACAATAGAGTTCGTGATCAGAATCGTGATGAAGCACATAACGGATTGGTAGAAGCCCGCCGCCGATGCCATGCCGATATCCCCCGTGTTCACCAGCGCCCGGAATACGAACGTATCGATGATATCCGTTGCATCGAATAACGCGCCGTTATTGCCGACCAGGTTATAGAACAGCCCGAAATCTCCCCTGAAAATTTGACCGATGGCAAGCAAGGTAAGAATCATTATGGTTGGAAAGATGGATGGGATTGTAATATGGAAGGTCTTCTTAAAGATATTCGCTCCATCGATTTCGGCGCTTTCGTAGATTTGCTGATCGATTCCGACGATTGCCGCGAGATATATGACCGTACCGTAGCCGACAATTTTCCAGGCGTTGAAGAAGACCAGGAGATACTTCCATAATTCCGGCGTGTTGTAGACGTTGACAGGTTCCATGCCAATGCCTGTCAATATGCCGTTCAGGATACCGTGCTCGAAGTTCAGCAAATTGTAAACGATCGAGGCTACAACGACCCATGAAATAAAGAAGGGTAAAAACATCGCCGACTGTACCATTTTCTTATAGCGTTTACCGGCTATCTCGCTCAAAATGATGGCAAATCCGACCTGGAGGATGATCGTCGAGAACATAAAAACGAGGTTATATAAAACCGTATTGCGCGTGACCAGAAGAGCCTGCCCTGATTTAAAAAAGAATAAAAAGTTATCCAGTCCCACCCAGGGACTGTTAAAGATGCCCAGACGGTAGTCGAACTGCTTGAACGCCATCACCAAACCGATCATCGGGAAATAAGCGAACACAAGGATCAGGAGAAATGCCGGCAACAGCATCAACAGCAGCGTTTTGTCCTTTTTTAATGTTTTCCATAAGCCCCAGCGTCTTTTGCGCTGAATTGACAACGCTTTCATATCTGGATTTTCAACTTGAGCAATCTGGGCTTCGTTATCCACCTCTTTCCCTCCAATGCTCTTAATGTCGTGTAACTGCTACTATCGTAACAATGATACCAGAACGGGTAAATCGTATTATTCATTGAATAAGGGTAAATTCTTTCGGCATTGCTTGTGCATCCAGCCGTCTCGTCAGCATTCCGTCAGATCCACGGAACGGACAGCCGGAATATGGATTTCAACTGTCGTTTCGACGCCCTCCACGCTTCGGAACACCAATCCGTACGCATCCCCGAAACGCTGCGAAATACGCAGCTTAACGTTCTTCACCCCATACCCGCTCCCCGAGCCGCTTAATGTCTCCCCCCTGGCAATCCCCAGCAGCTGTTCTTCTTTCATTCCGATGCCGTCGTCTTTGACGCAGATAATAAGGTCCGAGCCTTCTTTTCTCCCCGTCACCACTATCTCCCCCGTTCGGCTCGCCCGTTCCAGAATACCGTGATAGATCGCATTCTCTACAATCGGCTGCAGCGTAATTTTGGGAATGATATATGCCATCACATCTTCATGTACATCGATGCGGAATGAAATTTTGTTCTCGAACCGCATGTTCTGGATTTCCATATAGAAGGATATATGACTAAGCTCGTCACGAATCGTTATCATATCCTTCCCGTTATTGAGGCTGAGCTTGTAGAACCTGCTGAGCGCTTTAATGACACGATGGATATCCTTCTGCATCCCCCTGGCAGCCATCCAATTGATCAGATCCAGTGTATTGTACAGGAAATGGGGATTGATCTGGGATTGTAAAGCCTTTAGTTCGGCATTCTTCACCTCCTGTCCCAGTTTGAACTGCTCCTGGTTCATCTGCTCGATTCGGTGGATCATCAAATTGTAAGTATGAACCAATTCACCGATCTCGTCTTTCCCCCCCATTCGATTCAATGCGATCAAGCCGCCCTTCTCGATGTTTCGTAAACGTCTTATTAGTTGGGATATTCGCCGCGTAATTGAATGCGCGAGCCAGAAGGCGAACAGGTAAGCGATTGTCGCGATGGCAACGACCCAAAGATACAGATCATATTTGAGCTTTGCGCTCCCGGAAACGATTTCTTGCAAGGGGATTGACGTGACCATTGCCCAGTGCGAGGACGGAATCGAATGATAAAGATAATAGCGGTCACCCCTATGAACCGATGCCGATTGGAATTCCGAATCCGGCACAGGCAGGTTTGGCAGGTGAATCAAATCCGTCTCGGAGACGGATGAGACAATAATCCGGTCGTCCGATGATACCAAATAGCTGACGCTATCCTTGACCACATTGGCACCGTTAAGAATTGTCTGGATCGTGGTGTTATCGATCTCAAGGCTTACGCGGGCAACCGGCAGCAAATAATTGTTGGAATGACGAATGTAACGAGTCAGATAAATGTGTCCATCGCTGGTTCCCGTTTCATATCCCAATTCAGACGGGGTACACCATAGATAGG
This sequence comes from Paenibacillus sp. JT22N12, assembly GCF_056269365.1. Classification (NCBI taxonomy): domain Bacteria; kingdom Bacillati; phylum Bacillota; class Bacilli; order Caryophanales; family Paenibacillaceae; genus Paenibacillus; species Paenibacillus sp. JT22N12. The sequence goes on from NZ_JBWDNU010000006.1 coordinate 416,391, forward strand.
CCATCTTCTCCGTTTTCATTTTTCGCAGGCATTCGGAGTCCGATCCCGAAACCAGGGGATAGAAGTTTTGATGATCCGAGGCATAAATAAGGTCATCCGGCACGTATAGAGCGACCCGCGACACATCTTTGTTCTGCAATGCGCGCAAAAATTGTTTTAATGAAGTATAGTCATCCAACTGCCGGTTTACGGTGGACCTCGCCGAATCTTCCATCGCCTGGACGACCGGGCCATTGACCACGATTACATCCGTCGTTTCTGACATTTTATCCAGCTTGTAGCTGAGGAAGGAGAATGTCTGCTCGAATCCCTGTTTGGCCGAGTAGTAAATATGCTGCTCCAGCAAGCCGGACATTTTATCCGAAGCAAGCCACTGAAACAGCCCGAGCGGGATGACGATCAGGACAAGATAGGATAGCAATATTTTGTGGCGCAGCTTCATGTCATACAAGAGTTTGTGATATAGGCTCCGCATAGGCTTCATATTAATCCTTCCCTGTATTCCGTAGGCGTCATGCCAACCATCTTGCGGAATACCTTGGCAAAATAATTGCTGTTGCTGTAGCCGACAAGCACAGCGATTTGCTGGATCGTCAGCTTGGAGTCAGACATGAGGGATTTGGCCTTATTAATGCGGTATTCGGTTAAATATCCGTTGATTGTTTGATTCGTGTGCAGCTTAAACAAGCTGCACAAGTATGCCGGAGTCAAAAAAGTATGTCCGCATATCTTTTGAATGGACAGCGCTTCGTCCGCGTATGATGCCTGGATATAACGGATCACTTCCCTGACGATTCGCCTTGTCCCTTTCTGCTTTTGAAACTCATCGAAGTGGCGATGGAGCGTCTGCAGTGCGAAGTCGACAATGTCGTGAAGCGATACAAAGCGATTGAGAATGTCCCAATACAGCGAATGGTCCGTTTCATGGCCGCACCACTTCTCATTGTCTTCAAAGAGTGGCGTAAGCAGCTTGAAGAAATAATACTTCGTCGATTCGACTGGCGTCTGGTCATGCAGCCTTAGATCGACCGCCAAATCGACAAGAATTTGTTCTGCTTTGGATTGCTTCTCCAAGGCTATGCAATCCGCGAAAATACCAGGCATGGAAGGATCGAAGACGATCACGGGGGTCATTTCCGTCCGTGTTAACACGGAACCGCTTGCGTGGTAAAAAGAAGCAGGAAGCAGCGAGTGTGCTTGCTTGTATGATTGGAAAATTTGCTCCATTTCACCGACCGGATCTCCGCAGGCAATGGTCAGATGGAGCTGCTCGGAATTCGCCGCGGACAGCAGTTCGGCTAAGGCCACGAGCATACTTGTGGGAATCGGTGACCGCATGTTTAACAGATGGCATACCATAGCCTGGCCATCCTTCAAAACGGACAGGCATTCGTAACCTTTCCCGATGAAAAACGCTTCTGCCTCATGATTGATCCGCATGCGTATCGACATCCATTCCGAATCCGTCCAGCCGCTTTGGCGGGGATCAAATCTCACGATGACCGTCCGAAAAAAACCTCGCCTCGGCAATGCAAGTCCAGCCGTGCGCGCCCTGGCCAGAAGATGCTCAATATCGGATTTGCCGGTCATAAGCTGCGACGCAATTTCCGCCTTAATCAGCGGGATGCTCTCAAGCAGTGTACGGTTCAGCTCGGAAACACGCTGTTTGTTCAACTGTTCTTCCAGCCTGAGATTTACGGCCGTTTGCAGGGCTTCTTTCAGCTCGTCAAAATCGATCGGCTTTTCAATATAGTTAAGCGCTTTCAATTGTATGGCCGATTTTAAATATTCCTTGTCCGTAAATCCGCTCATGAATATGATCTTGCAGTCCGGCAGCAGAACCCGGACTCTGGCCGCAAATTCAATTCCGTCCATGAGCGGCATGCGCACGTCCGTCAAGATTATATCAGGCTGAAAGGCGTCCAGCTTTTCGATTGCGGTGATTCCGGAGTCCGCCAGCTCGATCTGTTGAATAGACAGCCCGCCCTCGATACTTCCCGCGATTCCCTCTCTCGTCATTTTCTCATCGTCGACAACCAACAGCTTCAAGCTTCTCCCCCCTTTTTTGGAGAACTCAGGCTAACCTGCGAAACTTCTGCTGCGGACTGTAAATAACAACACTTGTACATAGAGAGCACGCCTATCATCCGTTATAAAGCGCTTGCATTATTTAATATAACGTTTTATATTCCAGGAGAAAAGGCGTAAATTCCGAATGCCCGCAATTTGACTGTCCTGCATCATTCCATTCATTCCATTCGCTTTACTCCTTTTTTGCCTGAATAATCGTTTGCGCAGCCTTCAAACCCGCTGCTTCCACCCGTACTATGATCGATCCCGATTGAGAGTCGGACTGAACGATTGCCAGGCACATGCCGCCGTAAGTTGATCTGATATTCGATTTGAAGGACTCGTGGCTCTCCGGATTCCCGTTATCTGCCCCGATCAGGAGTCCCGCTCCTTCCACCGTGACAATAACCGGACAATCGGAGGTCCGCACAAGTTTGCCCTGATCGTCCACCAAACGAACCGTGATGTGCGCGACATCCATACCGTCCGCCGAAATCTGGTCGCAGTCAGCAGCTGCTTCGATCCGTACCGGCTTGCCGGTCGTCGCCATCTCCGCAGCACAAACCTCTATGCCATCCCGGGTTCCGACAAATTCAAGCCGTCCCGGCTCGTAAGGAACGTCCCAGGTCAGGTGCAGATCCGAGGTTGTGGCATGAATGAAGTGCTTGTCGTAATGGCCGTACCGTTTTGTCATCCCTTGCAGAGGGAACTCGCAGTTCTTTACGCCATATGATTTGCCGTTCACGAACAATTCGACTGTATCGCAATTCGTGTAACACAGAACCGGAATAATCTCTCCTTCGTATCCCTCCCAGTTCCAATGGGGAAATGGATGTATCATCGGCTCCGTCGTCCATTGGCTTTGGTAGAAATAATAGCCGTCCTTCGGAAAACCGCACATGTCGAGGACGCCTGAGCTGCTGTTCTTGTTCGGCCAGTGCGCTTCGCCTAAATGATCGATTCCGGTCCACATGAAGTCGCCTGCCACGTAATCGTGCGTTCGCGTAAATTTCCAAAGCCGTTCGGCACGGATCATGCCCGAATAATAGGGGGGATTTCGCCAAGGCGCAGCTTCATCCTTCCTCGTATCCGCCATAAGCGGTTGACGCAAGCGATAATCCGCCCTTGTGCTGCGCACGGTTGAGTGTTCGCTTCCGATGATTTTCATCCTCGGATATTGGAGCCTGTCTTCCGCATAGAAGGTTTCAGTCCGTCCGCGCCATCTGTTTACATAATTATAGCCCACCACATCCAGCAGTTCGAAGAACGATTCCGCTGCCGCATTAATGTCCGCGCTGATATTATCGCAAGCTAACGTAACCGGACGGGTCGCGTCCTCCCTGCGGCATACCTCAATGAGCTTCTTCAAAATTTCGGGACCGACGGATTGCGACTGCTCCGGTATTTCGTTGCCGACGCTCCATAGTATGATGGAAGGGTGATTCCGATCCCGACGAAGCATGGAAGTCAAGTCGCGTTCCCACCATTCATCGAAATATTTATAATAGCCGAATGCCATCGATCCGCTCTTGGCCTTGGAATGCGTCCATTCGTCGAACGCTTCGTCCATGACGAAGAAGCCCATCCTGTCACATAGATCCAGCAATTCGGATGAAGGAGGATTGTGGCTCATCCTGATGGCATTGCAGCCCATCTCCTTCAGCAGGCGGAGCCTTCTTTCCCAAACCCTGTCTGGAACGGCCGCACCGACGCAGCCGCCGTCATGGTGCAGGCATACCCCGTTCAGCTTCACTCGTTTGCCATTGAGAATAAAGCCGCGATCGGCATCAAACGAAATGGAACGAAAACCGAAAGGCGTCGCGGTCTCATCTGTTAAGCGGTCTCCCACCCATAAAGACGATTTCAGCGTATACATGTATGGATTTACGTCCGACCACAGCTTCGGATTGTTTATCTGGAGCTCCAGGGTCATGTCATGCGTATCCCCGGCAATAAAAGCACCTGTCTGCTTCGATGCAAGGGTATTCCCATCCGCATCGGCGATTTCAGATTTCAGGCGTGCGTACTGACTCTCTCCGAGCTCATTTATAATTCTCGTTGTCACCTTAGCCACGGCCAAAGTCTCCGAAACGTCCGGGGTGGTTACGCAGACACCCCAATGATCGATTCTCGCACGTCCGGCGCGGATCAGCCAAACATGTCGATATATGCCCGAACCCGTGTACCAGCGCGAGTTTGGCTGTTCCGAATTATCAACTCGAACCGCCATCGTATTGCTCCGTCCATCCCAATGCAAGTAAGGCGTCAAATCATAATGAAAGCTGACATAACCGTTCGGCCGTTTGCCCAGACAGCATCCGTTGATCCAAACCTCGCTGTTCATGTATACGCCGTCGAATCTGACGGAGACGTTATGCTCCTTCCAGTCCTCGGGAATAGAGAAGCGCTTTCGGTACCATCCGATCCCTGCAGGCAAATAAGCACCGTCGCCCCCTGCCGGGTGATCAATGGCGAATTCCCCTTCCACGCTCCAATCGTGGGGAAGATTCAACGTTCTCCAGCCCGTATCGGGAAAATCCTCCGCGGATGCCCCTTCCGTATCGCCGAGGCGGAATTTCCAGTTGTTGTCCATCCGTTCCGTAATCCGAACCGGCTTCGCCTGTTGATTCATCATAATACGCTTTCCCTCCTTCATTCTTCTGAAATGGAAGATTCCCAGACATTCAAGTCTTCAATTAATCCCACATTTATGTCTGGAAGCTATCTCATTTAAATCATAACATTCACCCCATTTCCATGTAATAGCGCTTTCTTCTCATTATGGGTAATATTATCTCTTAAGATGGCCGCCCATATCGATACCGGCATCAAGAGAGAGTTGTGGTGATTCGTTCGCGCCTTACTCATGTATATCTTGTCCCCAGGCAGTTGTAGAACAACTTAAAAAGACTGCTCCCCGGCTCACGTATCGGGAAGCAGTCGCTGCTGGAAGCATCTTGAAGGTTATTGGTTTGCTTGTTTTTCAGGCACGCGAGCCGATACGGGAAGCGTCACTTCCCTGGTGCCCCGAGCGTCCTGACCACTACGGAATTGGAAGGTTCCGATTCTCCGCTGGCGCTTTTGCCTTTGATATAGTACGTGTACTCCACTCCTGGTTCGACGGTGCGGTCGTAATACGTATCTACCTTGGCATACCCCACGTATTGAGCCGGTTCTCCTTCGGATTCCCTGAAAATATTGTATTGGGTCGCTTCGCCATGGGACGTCCATACAAGTCCGACGAATGTTTTACCCTTCAAACCGACAAAGAGATTCGAAGGCTTGGCAGGCAAGGGCATTGCAATATCAAGTTCATCGGACGGAGCCGACTCGCCCATCTCGTTCTCCGCTGTCACCCTGTAGCTGTAACCTGTATGGTCCACGCTAACGCTGTCGTCGATATAACGGGGTAAATCTGTGCTGTCTATTCGGACAAACTCGTTCTCGCCATTTCCTTTCCTATAAATATTATAACCTTCAACATCGTCAACCGGCTTCCATGCAATTGCCAATGAGGAGGTCGCAGCATCGCCGACAGACAAGCCTGCAGGCACTTGCGGAATCGCCACCGGCGGATTCGTCGTCGTGCTGACGCTGTCGGACGCTGCGGATTCTCCGCCAGGCGCCGTCGTGGAAACTTTATAGTAATACGTCATAGAAGGGCTCACCGTCTTATCGGTATATGCCGTTGTTGAAACACTGCCTAAATTGTGATAAGCACCCTCCGGGGAATCTGCCCTGTAAATCACATAGCTGACGGCGCCGTCAACAGGCGTCCATGCAAGCGCTGCGGAGATACTCTTTGCCGCTGTAATCTTTAGTCCTGCCGGCGCTGGCGGGAGCGGCTTCGTTGCATCGTATGCCAATACTTCCACCGATGCGGAGTGCGGGGATTCGCCTCCGGCATTTAAGCCTGTCACATTATAATGATAGGTAACTCCCATCACAGGAGCAGTGTCCTTGTACTCCGTGGTATTGGAATTTCCAATGACTTTAAAGTAAGGATCCATTGACGTGGAACGGTAGATCAGATATGCGCCCGCTCCGCTTACGGGCTCCCAGCGGAGTGAAACCTCAGGGCCGTCCGTCAGCTGCCCATTCAATCCCAAGGGCGATTCCGCAGGAGGAGCCGCTTCCGGATTTGCCGATTTCAGGATGACGAAGTAGTTCATGCTGGAGGTGCTGTTATTGGCTCCCATTGTAACGTAAGAGCCCGCTGTATAATGCTTCTTGTAAAGCTTGAACTGCACCGGTTGGTCATCTGCGATGATCAGCGCCGTATCTTCGTAGGAGGATGTCAGCCAAGGCGGCCGGTTCGTTATCCTCGAATCGTGGGCGACATACACATCGGCATCGGCTGCCAAATAGAAGGAGAGCAAATCGTCGCTCGTGGCGCTTCTGGAACCCACCGCCGAGCGAATCCATTCCATGCCCTTCAATTCATCAGGGATGGTAGCGAATTTATACACACTGCTGCCGGTCAATCGGTCCCCAGCCACGAAGTCTCCCGTCTGCAGATTCTCTTCTACCGACCAGTTGGCCGCATTGCCGCTTCCGTTGCTGCTGTTATCTCGGACAACAACGCTCCTGACCGCATTCCCGTCCAAACTGGGCACCGGCTCTGATTCAGGCTCCGTCGTTGGCTCGACTGGCGGGATGAATGGCGTTCCTGACCATGCCGGCGGGGCTTCAGGGTAATTCACGGGGAAGCCCGGCGCCGCCAGTTTATTCAGGTAATCCTCGAGGTTCGTGTAGCCGTCTTTGTTCCTGTCGCCGTTCCGATCCTCCGGATTGTTCGGATTCAGTCCTTTCGCCTTTTCCCATGCATCGGGCATCCCGTCAAGGTCCGTGTCGCGGGGGGTTCTTCCTTGTGCCAGATGCGGAAACCCTCCGACGTCGTTCTCATGACCGATTATGACGCCGGTTTGCTTCCGTACGCTGTTGATCACCCGCTGATCCACCTTGTCCCGGACGAGCGACGCACCGGAGTGATCCAGAATATAATCGTATGCGACCTCAGGTTCTTGCATATGAACCGGAGGATATTCGAAACGCTCCGGAACCACGACGCTGGGCTTTTCGGCCTCCATCATCCCGGTCCCTGTATCCGTTCCATCGAGAATGCCGTTTTTGTTGCTGTCAATGCGGTTGTTTTCAAGGTACAGGCTATAATTCTCGTTCCCCCGCACAACCGCATATTGGGGGCTTGCCGAGTTGACGCCTGCAATAAAATAATTTCCAGTCACATTTCCATAGCCTTTGGTGCCGGATTCACCGCCGGCTACATAGGGGTAACCGCCCCAGTTGTAGATGATATTGTTCACGAAATCGATCTGGCCCTTCGTTTTGGGATTGCGGTCGTTGTTATGGGCATAGAGGTTATGATGCATGGTGATCGTATTCATTTCGATTAACCCGCCCATGGAGTGGGTGAGAAGCCCTTCTGAAATGATCGACCACTGCACTGTAATATTTTTGGATTTAGGATTATCGTAATCCTTGCTCTTGATGGATAACACTTCATCGGTCCCCCATGAGAACGAGGAGTGATCGATGATCACGTTCTGGCAATCTTCGAAATACATCGTATCGTCATTAAAAATCTGAACGCCCATGCGGAAGCGCAAATATCGGATGACGATATCACTGCAATTGATAAAGCGAATATTGTTGCCCCGGATGGTCACTCCGTCCCTCGGCGCGGTCTGACCAGCAATGGTGATCCTGGATTTGTCACTTACTACGATCTGGGGGATCGTGACTTCGCCCGAAATATCAAATACGATGGTTCGCGGTGTCGTTCCGGCGGTCATGAGCGCATCATGGAACGTCCCCGGACCGGTAAGCTCGTAGCTGGTCACGTGGTATACTTCGCCTCCGCGGCCCCCGGCTGCGGAATAACCGAAGCCTTCTGCCCCCGGAAATGCCGATATCGCATCATAGCTCGCTTTTGCAGTTGGAATAGGTGGCTGGAATAAAGAAAGACCAAGGACACTACATAAAACGATTGCTAACCATCTTTTCATGCTGAACCTCCTGTTTTCGATTTTATTTCCTTCTATACCACCGGATTGGCCGCAACCTGCTTACAACACTGGGGTTGCGATTGCTTCTTTTCCCGCTATTCACCTCCTTATTCTGCATGTACCGCCATCTTACCCGCGCAGTGCCGCCACATTCAATAGTTCAATCCTCCAATTCATGCACAATAACGGGATTTCGCGCGCATATGAGTGTTGAACCACGATAAAAAGCAGAAAACCTGCATCCGAATATCGGCTGCAGGTCTTCAAAGGATTACCGATCCATACACCATATCCTGCTCAGGCAGTTCCTTGAACGGAGGGAAGGCCAAGTGCCGGATTAGTCAAGTCGAGTTTATACATCACCTGATTATAGTTGTAGCGCGGCGTCGCAACATGATCCGTGAATGTATTCGTATAGGTCGCCTCGAAGTAAATGACGCGGCCGCCGTCTTCGAAGAAGAACTTATGCTGAGCCGGGTTATAGAACGTGTAATTGTTATGTGTAATGATTTTTTTGGCCGTTGTCCAAGGACCCTGCGGCGAAGGCGCCTCCGCGTACCAAATCTCCCCGAGAACCGATGTTTTCCCCAGAGTCTGCTGTCCAATCATCACATAGCGCTGCCGGTATTCGTTCCACTCGACAGAGCTTTGGGCCAGCGCAATTTCATCACCAGTATCGGCATCTTTCAATTGATAGTAGCGCTGATCGTCCGCTTTGATCAGACCGAGATTAATCAGCTCTTTCTCCTGATCCTGGCTGACCGGCGGGGTGTTCTTTTTCCAGTCCCAAACGAGCTTGCCATTCTGGTCGCGTTCGAGCGACGTATTAGCCCCGTCATAGGTCGATCCAGGCGCCAGGCACGTAAACGATTCGTATTCGGTATAGTCAATGATGGCGTCATAACTGGCGGCAACGCGCAAATTCGGAATCCGGTGCTCGGTAAAGAGCCAATAGCCCTTGCCGTTCTCCTCGTAATAGGTCGCCTGGCCGCCCGGATGGCGCCAGTCGTCCTTGGAGGGGAACTGGACGACCTGCTCGAATTGCTCTGTCCGATCGTTAAAGACGAGAATGCCGCGCGCGGCCAAATCGGGATTAAGCGTGCTGTAGCCTGTGAGGAGGCGCTCTTTTCCCGTGCTGTCCTTGGCCGTCATCAGACCGAAAATCCAGGCCATGTTCGCCCCATCGGGAAGAGAAGGCACCATGCTTTTCACAAATCCGTCTTCATTGGTGAAATAGTGCAGATCAACGCCGACATCCGGGTCCAGTCCGCCTTTTTGCGGCAGCTTTGACGTCGCGCCCGTCGTGCGGAAATTCCCCAGCGGGTAGGCCGGTCTGTCTGTATCCCCCCAGAACCAGTACAGCTTATTGTTGTACTCGATCGTTTGCACGGAATCCTGGCCCATGACCAGACCGTTGATAACCAGCTCTTGAACCGGCGCGTTCAAGCCGAGCAGTAAACTGTCGCGGTATATGCCCTGTCCGGTAACCCGGTATAACCGCTCGGCAATATTGACCCGGTTCATCTTGAGCGTGACGCTCCCGCCAGGTGTTACGTCGACGGCTTGTCCGCGGTAACCGAACATGTCGGTTGGCACCTCGTAGCCGTCACTGGACATGTGAAAGAATACTTGCTGATCCATAAGGCCCGGTTCATCAAACGCCACGATACCGGCGCTGTCCGTGTAATACAGAATGTTATTCGTTGTCTTCAACTCCACGAGCGGAATTCCGCGGCCCGTCCCGGCATCCACGACCTTAATCATGAACGGCGCCTTTTTCTTTTGGACCGTGCTGCCTGCCTCCTGCTTGACGCTGCTGTCGGCTGCCTGCGCCGCCGTCGTAACGCCAGGCGCCATCATGACCATCAGCATGGCGCATGCCCATAATCCCGCATTCTTCCAAGGCTTCGTTTTCATCTCTCGTTACCTCCCGACTGTTGTCGATTTGTGATGGTTAATCCAATTATTTGGATAGGACTCTTTGCGCAGCATCGTTATAGATCTTTAACACTTTATCGATATCTCCCATATTTTTAACCTGGTCTATAAATTTGGGCCAGTTATCAAAGCTCTGCTTGCCGGCAACAAACTTCGCCTGCTCTTCAGTAACGAAGGTTTTTACCGGGTTCATAATCTCGGATATTTCCTGGCTTTCGTCCGGTGTAAATTGAATGGCAGGCTCCGTATACCAGGATGGAACATAATCATTATTGGGCATAGGTAAATTTCTTAAATACGGCGACTTTTCAATGGGTACTTCTTCATATTTATTATCAAAAACAGTATAATCAGTTGCGGCAAAGTCCACGAATGCTTTTGAATCGTTTACCATTTGCAAACCGGGATTATATTTTTTGCTTGCCCTGATACCGTATTTATCTCCTTCCACCCATGGATCGGCTGCCGTTTTAAAGGAATCCACAAAGGTCGGATTGCCGTCTTCTCCGATTTTATAGGTGGTGCCCTCGATTCCCCAAGTAACGAGCCTCATATTTTCATCGGAATATTGCAAATCGATAAGCTTAATCAGATCTTCGGGATTTTTGGTTTTAGAACTGATACAGAAGGTAGCCCAACCTAAATCCGGTGTATTTCCATTAGCAACTTCCTGCCAGGCTGTACCATACTTTGGATTATCCGGATACAATGAAACAGCAAATGTTTTATCGTCATTAGCCGTTCTGGTATAATCGCCTGGTTCTGTAAACCACTGCGTTAACCACATAAAGGTATCTCCATTTAAAGCCTTTTTCTTGATCGTATCGTCTGTATCGATTGTATATTCAGGATCCAGTAGCTTTTCTGCATAAAGCTTATTGGCGAATTGAATTGCGTCTTGATATCCTTCATCAAAAATGCCATACACATATTTGCTTCCATCCCAGAAAATATCATCCTTCACGTGATTGGCGGAAAAAAGCGATCTTAAGCTGTTCCATTTTGTATCAATAGGATATTTATCCGGATAGAGCTGTTTGAGTTTTATTGCCGCGTCATAAAATTCATCAAGAGTTTGCGGAATTTTTATGTTATTTGCCTGAAATATATCATATCTGTATGCAGATACATTCTGAATCAACATTCCTTTATCCAAAGGAAAGCGGGGCGTAGATGTTTCTTTGAAAGAATACATTTCACCTTCGGAATTTGTTACTCGTGCCATGCCATTTTTAACCTTGCTGAGATAGTTCATATAGTTAGGCATATCATCCTTGTATTGACTTAACTCAAGAATCTGGCCCTGTTTAGCCATATCCGTAATATCATAGAATAAAGGAGTCACGAAGAAATCTGTCATATCATCACTTGCAATCATGAGTTTAACTTTTTCATCATATTCGGATGCTGGAATATAATTAAACGTTATATTCAGTTTTTTGCCCAGCTTTGCTTCCATCTGCTTCTTCCATTCTTTTCCCACCAAACTATTCTCGTTATCCACCCCATTTGAACTTAGAGTCACAGAAAAAGATAAGGTATCACTTTCATTCGAATCATCAGAAGCTTCATTTGCGTTGGTGCAGGCCGTTGCGGAAAAGGCGAGCAAACAAATCATGATCAGGCTAAGCATTTTTGCCTTTTTAATCACCCAAATTCCTCCCTATGAATATATTTTTTATGATAAGACGTAAAAGAAAATCTTTTTACATCAAATCCTTGATCTTTCATTAGCCCTTAATCGCTCCGACCAATACACCCTTTGTAAAGTGCTTTTGAAAAAATGGGTATATGACCATAATGGGGAACATGGTAATAATGATTACACTCATTCTTATTGCCTTAGGATCAAGGGCAGTTCCTGATGAATTAATGGCAACATTACCAGCCCCTACTCTACCTTGAATTGCACTTGTATCCATGGTGAACAGATAGTTTCTTAGAATCATCTGCAATGGATACTTGTCCTGATCCTTGAGGTAGATTAAAGCTTCAAACCAGCTGTTCCAGCTGCCTACTAAACCAAATAACGCAAAAGTTGCAAGAAGGGCTTTCGATAACGGTAAAATGATTCTAAATAGAACCACAAAATCATTTGCTCCATCAATGACCGCTGATTCTTTCAACTCTGCCGGAACATTTAAAAAGAAAATTCTAAATAAAAACACATTGTATGCTCCAACCGCGCCGGGAAGTATCATAACCCAAACCGTATTTAACAAATGCATACTGCGCATAAGCAAGTAGGTAGGGATTAAGCCTCCACTGAAAAACATCGTGATCATGAGAAATATGGTAATGAATTTTTTCCCCGCAAATCCTGGAACCGTGAGCGGGTAAGCCAATAAGGATGTAAACAACAACATAATGCCAGTCGAACCAACTGCATAAAGAATAGAATTCATATACCCCTTATAAATCAGTGCGTCGTGAAATACATCTGCATATGCCTGTGTAGTGAAGCCTCTCGGCCAAATCGTAAGGCTTCCCGAGGATATGTACCGTGCACTGCTCAGGGATGTAGCTATAATATTCAATATGGGGTACAGCACAACGACAAGGATCAATATCATAATAAAAATGTTAATAGCATCAAAAGTTCTGGAACCCAAACTGACTTTTCTCAATGTTCTCCCCCCTAAAACAAACTCGTTTCTGAAGCCTTGCGGCTAACCCAATTTGAGATATAAAGAATGATAAAGGATATAACGGACATGAATAATCCGATCGCAGTGGAATACTCATATCTTGCACCTAAAATGCCTTGTCGATATACATAGGATCCGATGACGTCAGCCACACTATATGTTTCAGGTGAATAAAGCAGGATAATTTTCTGGAAATCCGTTCCCAGTATTCCGCCCAAGGCGAATATGAGTAATATGATTGTTGTCGGTCTAATTGACGGCCAAGTGATGTGCACGAGCTTTTTCCATCTGCCGGCACCATCGACTTCAGCAACATCATAATATGTAGGGTCTATCCCGCTCAAAGCAGCAAGATAGATTATGGTTCCAAAACCAACGCCCTGCCATATGCCTGAAGAAATAAATATTGTTCTGAAATAGCCCGGTTCCAGGAGAAACATGATCGGGCTTCCGCCAAAATATGTAATGATATGATTAAAGAGACCATCCCTTGCAGTAAAATCCTTAAGCATTCCCGCAACGATTACAACAGATATAAAATGAGGAAAGTAAGAAACCGTTTGTACAATCTTTTTAAAATGCTTGTTTCTTAGTTCGTTAAATAATAGTGCAAGTATAATTGGAGCAGGAAATGACCAGAGCAACGTATACAGACCCAAAAGCAATGTGTTTTTTAAAACTCTGAATGCCATCGGGTCATGAAAAAAAGTGTTAAAATATTTAAATCCGATCCAGGGACTTCCCATGATCCCTTTTGAAGCGCTGAAATCCTTAAACGCTATGGTTATCCCATACATCGGAAAGTAACTGAATATGAGTACCGTTAGAAAACCAGGCAGCACCATCAGGTAAAGGTATCGGTGTTTCCACATTTTTGACCATCGCTTTTTATTGGTTGTTTCCAAAAAAACACCCCTTTTACTTTTTGCTTCGTGTCATCGTTTGCTCCCCCCGTCAGTCCTTCAACCGAAAGAAGTCATTGGACTTGACTTTGCACAGTTGGAAGCGCATTCAAATTTCAGCTTAAACAAGTTTGCCTTTAACACCGCATACTAACTTCATCTCATATAGAGCATTGATACTATCAGACTTCCTTCGCAGATGATGCGAATAAACATGAATTGAATAAGCTTGCAAACTCAATTCTTGTGCGCTTCTGCCAACGTTTAAACGCTTCCAAAATAGACATGCCGCGTGTTTGCCGAAGGTCCATCCGTACGACTTTGCACTTCCGTTAGCTATACGATAATGCTGGTTTCTCCATGCCCCAAATCCATAAGTTATTATGCTAAGTGGAGAATAACACATACTATTTTATGCGTCAATATGGATTTTTTTAATTTAATATAAAAAGTTAGTATGCTTAATTTTTTACTGCGTAATCATCCGCTCACGACACATGGGTTGGAGGCTGGGAACAACCGGTTTGATGAAATGAAACACACCGGGAATATAGGATTGGCGGGTGATCGCTATCCTAATCTGTGTCAACTCAAGCGCCGAAATGCTTGTCTGGCCAGGAAGGCTTATTTGCCGATGGAAGTTGAGCAGGTTAGAATAAGTTAGTATACATTCTATTATAAAGTGCGTTATAATTGAACATATGTCCAATAAGAGGAGAGCTTACATGAGCAAGAAAGATACGATATTGCCAAAGTATCAGCTGGTAAAGGATTATGTGCTTTTACAAATAGAGAAAAATGAGCTCGGCAAGGATGATCGAATTCCGAGCGAATCAGAGTTTTCCAAACTGCTCGATGTTAGCTCGATTACGGTGCGAAAAGCGTTGACGGAGCTGGTCAATGAAGGGGTTATTTATCGAGTGAGGGGAAAAGGAAGCTTTGTCGCGAATCAGGAGGCTTCTGTCAATAAAACGTCCAATTACGTTACCTTTATTATTTCCGGCAACGAAATGTATGACAGTTCATATATGCAGATCATTAAAGGAGTTCAGTCCTTCTTGAACCAGCAGGGCTGCAAGCTCATTATTGAATTTGTGGAAAATGATGTTGAGCAGGAACGGGAACTCATTCTGAAACTGATTCAATCGGAGAACCGGGGGCTGCTTATTTATTCCGCCAACCCCGACGCAGCAAAAGAATATCTCAACGAAATTCGCAAAAAATCAATACCGTTTGTCATGCTCGACCGCTTTCCTTCCGGATATCCGGTCAACTGTATTACATGCAACAACCATGACGGCGCATATGCAGCCGTTGAGTATTTGATTGCCCAAGGCCATCGGAATATCGGATTTGCCGCTTATGATTTTCATCTAAGTACGGAGAACGAACGGTACAACGGGTACCGCAATGCCATGGTAAACGCCTCACTTGCCCCAGATGACGATATTTTATTTCTTCAGCGGGATTTGGACTTCTCCAAGCTGTTGAGACAAATTCAAAAAGGTGAGCTTACCGCTCTCTTTTGCGTGAACGACAGACGGGCTCTCGAAGTGATTGAGCAGCTTACGCTGCAAGGCATCAAAATACCGGAGCAAATATCCATCATGGGCTTCGATGACATTGAAAGCTCCAAATTCGCCAAAGTATCTTTGAGCACCGTCAAGCAGCATTTCGACGTGCTTGGTTATGAAGGCACAAAACTTCTATTCGAGAGCATCAACAATACCTCGCAAGGTTACAAAAAAGTATTGCTGTCTACCAATCTTGTCATTCGAAAATCGATCAATAAAATTTAACGCCGCCGAGATCCTGATTTCTGCTTTCGAATCCATTAAAACCGCAGCCTTCGAGCGGTTTTATGGAGCTGGTTCACCGGTTCGCATCGACGGCAAACCTCTCCACAATACTGTCCTCGAACCGATGTGGCAATTCAACCTTGCCGCCATATTCAGCAGTATGGTAGATGGCCATAATGACTTGATACGACAGCATCGCATGAGCCAAATCGCAGATGTGACCGGCTTGCGGATTCGCCACGTATCCGGGAATGGAATTGACATAATCGATCAAAGCATCCATGTAGCTGTCTTCCCAACTCGACTTTTCGATCGTATGCTCGCCCGTTATGTAATTTCTCACTTCCAGCGATTGATTAAGCGCGATCTTCAGGTGCCCTTCTGTGCCGTATACATCCACTCCGATATGATAGAACGGGTTCGTTTCACCTTTGAGCGATCGCGCGAATGCGCCGCATTCAATCGTAGCCCGCACGCCGTTGGCAAACAAAATCGAGGCCATCGCCTCGTCCGGCGCGATGATAGAAGAGCTGTCCTTGCCCTCATACGGACCGGTTTGTCCCATCACCCAGCGGACGGGACTAAAGTCATTAAAGTACATTACCATATCAATCAGATGCGAACCTTGCTCCATTATATTGACCTTGGTGGAAGCGCGAATAAACTCGATCTCTCCGATCGCGTTATCACGCAGCAAATGCTGCGCCTTGCGCCAAGCCGGCAAATATTTATGCTGATGATTGACCAGCACCATCTTGCCGTGAGTACTGCAAAGTTCCTCGATTTCGCAGGCTTCCGACGGGGTTAGCGCCAGCGGTTTTTCAATATTGATCAGCCTAACGCCAGGAAACCGGACGGCCACCTTTATCAATTCCAGACGAGCGTCGGCGCTGCTGACAATGTCTACGATATCGGGGCTTGTCTCTTGCAGCAATATGGCCAAATCCAACGAACGGGTTGCAATCTGATAGCGATCAGCCAGTTTATTCAATCTCTCTGTATTCGAGTGTCCGCAAATCCCGACAAGTTCGATACTGTCGCTTGCTTGATATGCCTTGGCATGAGCATCGGCCCAGCCTTTCGTTCCGACAAGTACGACTTTCAATTTCATCGTTGTTTCCCCTCGCAAATTATTTATCATTAGTGCGCTTCTCATCGATCGTTATAACTCTATTTTTACAGCCATCACGAACCCGGAGTTTTGCATGATGAAAGTATGACCTAAACCAATCCAGAAACAAAAAAACGGCATCTCTGCCAGCAGCCTGAGTGGAGTTATTCCACTCAGGCTGGATTTGACTTTCTTTAAGATTAAAGACTCTTGCCTCTTTTTACAACCCTTTTGCCGTAATCCGTTAAAAACTCAACGGTTTGCGGATCATAGTAAGTTAAGTCTTGCTTATAAAAGACTTGAATGATGATTTTAATCCTACATTACATCTGATCTTGAAAATCAGCATTCACCGATACTTCTTTCCATTCTTCGAAGTGTTTCAGTAACTCTGTATATTTGTTCACCGCAATATGATAAGCATCCGATCCAAGTAACAATCGAAGCGGCGGCTCTTCAGACCCGGCAATGCTAACGATTGCTTTTGCAGCTTTTATTGGATCTCCGGGTTCTTTTCCATGGGTCTCTCCATTTACAAATGGAGAAATGAGATCCTCATACTCCTTGATAGCTGATTTTGTTTTAACGGCAGAGCGTCCGGACCAATCCGTACGGAAATTGCTTGGCTCAATCAAAGTTACATGAATTTTAAATGGAGCCACCTCTTGGGCAAGGCTTTCTGATATACCTTCAACAGCATATTTGGTTCCATTATAGTAACCCACTCCAGGAAACGAAGATAAGCCTCCGATTGACGATATATTGATAATATGTCCTGAAAGTTGGCTTCTCATATAAGGTAAAACAGCGTTGGTCATGTGCATAAGGCCCCAGAAGTTGATTTCGAACATTCTCCGGGTTTCTTCCTCAGCAGCTTCTTCAATTGAGCTAAAATATCCGATTCCAGCGTTATTGACAAGTACGTCAATCCGACCAAACTTCTCTATAGTGGCATTTACCGTGTTTTCAATTTGATCGGGCTTTGTAACATCAAGTTCCATCGCCAGAACGTTGTCAGTATTCCCACTGACAAGATCCGTAATTGAATTAAGATTTCTTGCGGTAACAACAACCTTATAACCTGCTTTAATCGTTGCTTTTGCAAGTTCTCTACCGAATCCGGTGGAACATCCAGTGATAATCCAAACGCTGTTTTTATTCATTTATTTCTCTCCCTCAGATTAAAGTTTTTTATGCAAAAAAAATTCTAGACCTTAGAGTATTATCTAAGTCAAGCCTTTTACGAGATATTTTCGCGCCGGTCCAAACATCATTTCCAATCGTCACATGTCCTGGATAGTATAAATTTTTGAATATTTTTTGACTTAGAGCACACTCTAATCTATATAATAAAATTATTATTTTCATAAAAAAGGTGGTTTTATTCATTGGGATACACGATTAGTCAAGTTGCCGATATGACAGGACTAACTGCACATACATTGCGCTTTTATGACAAGCAGGGCTTACTGCCCTTTGTTGATCGTAATAAGGCAGGTAACAGAGATTTTAAAGAGAGTGATTTTGAATGGCTTGCCGTAATAACATGTTTGAGAAAAAGTGGTATGCCCGTGAAAAAGATTAGACAGTATGTTGATTGGGGCATGGAAGGAGACGTTACATTAAATCAGCGTCTTGAAGTGTTTGAAACACACAAAAAAGTTATTACGGAGAAAATTGCCGAATTAGAAGAGTATTTGCAGAAAATAGATTATAAGATGGGGTTTTACAAAACAGCTATTGATTTTGGGACAACAGCGGTACACTCACAAAATAACTGTGTGTTTGCAGATGAAACGTTAATGTAGGCTGAAGACCGGTAACGTAATTTAAATCGCTTAACCTCTATCGATATCCTATCCTATCTATGCCCCATTCCTGATAACCATACAGCTTCATGTTTTTCGAAAAGGACAAAAAGTTGTACCCATACAAGAAGAAACGGCTGTCGCCGTCCTTTGGTGGCGCAGCAAGTTTCTTCCCTCGGACCTTATAGAAATGGATAAATGTGAAACTTATACATCTATAAGGTAAATAAAAACCCGCGCTCAGCGCGAGTTATTATGGATATATGTTCTTGTCCGGCACAATTGTGCTCAACGAACAGATTTCATCAACGGCTATTGTTCGGATTAACGGACTATATAGTACATGTTCATGATAGTTTATTATGCATTATAAATGGCTTCAGGTCTTTCCGCGACTTTGAATGCGAGGGCTCCGCCTTCTTCCAACGCGCCTACCATTCGGCGAACGAGCCGTCGTCGTAAGCCAGTCTCGGCGTATCCCAATCGCCGCCGTAGCCGCGTTCGATCAACGCTTCCTCGTTGATCTCGATGCCGAGGCCCGGGCCTTGCGGCACGGCGATATTGCCGCCCTCGACCACAAACGGCCGTTTCAGATAGCCTTCGCCGAGGTCCCACTTCTCCGCCAAGGACGGATGCTCCTGGATGAGGAAGTTCGGCGTGCAGGCGTCGAGCTGGAGACATGAAGCGAGCGAGATCGGCCCGAGCGGGTTGTGCGGAGCCACGCTTGCATAATGCATCTCGGCCATCGCCGCGATTTTGCGGCCCTCGAAGATGCCGCCGGCATGGCACAGATCCGGCTGAACAATGGCGACGGCGCCTTTCTCCAGCACCTCGCGGAAGCCCCAGCGGGTGAACAGCCGCTCGCCGGTGGCGATCGGAATGCTCGTCGACTGCGCGACGCGCAGCAGCGCGTCCACGTTCTCCGGCAGGCACGGTTCCTCGATGAACATCGGGTAATACGGCTCCAGGGCGGCCGCAAGCCGGATCGACATCGCCGGGCTGACGCGCCCATGGAAATCAATGGCGATGTCGAGCCCGCTGCCGGCTGCTTCACGGATGGCCGCGAACTTATTCGCCACGTTCTCCACGAACGCCAGCGTGTCGATCTGCCGCACCGGCGCGTCGACGCCGATCTTGATCGCGGTGAAGCCCGCTTCCATTCGCTTCTTCGCGTTCGCCGCGATCTCGTCCGGCGTCGCCCCGCCGCAGTGGCTGTACATGCGGATGGTCTCGCGTACTTTGCCGCCGAGCATTTCGTAGACGGGCATGTTGTAGAACTTGCCCTTAATATCCCACAGCGCCTGCTCGATGCCGCTTATTGCGCTGACCAGCACCGGGCCGCCACGGTAAAAGGTGCCCCGGTACATGATCTGCCAATGGTGCTCGATGCGCAGCGGATCTTGGCCGATCAAGTAGCGCTTCAGCTCTTCCACCGCGGTCGCGACGGTAAGCGCACGGCCTTCGACGATCGGTTCTCCCCACCCGCTTATCCCTTCGTCGGTCTCGATCTTCAGAAACAACCAGCGCGGTTTCACATGGTATAGCTTCATATCGGTGATTTTCATAACGATTCGTCTCCTCCTGCGTTTCACTTGGATTCGTCCTGCGTCGCCTGCCGTCATCCGTTTACCTGTCAATTATGCCGCATTCCCGGACGCTTTCGCTTCCGTCTAGTCTTTATCCGCCCATACCGGCAGCAGAGCGCCGCCGTCCATGTATACCGTCGTGCCCGTCATATAGCCCGCCTTGTCGGAAGCGAGGTACACGGCCGCCTCGCCGACCTCGTCCGTCGTGGCGAAGCGGCCGAGCGGAATACGCGAGGCCACGCCGGCAATGCGCGCGCGCATCTGCTCATCCTTCGGTTCGCCGAGCAGGGTGTAGCCCGGCGCGATGCCAACGACGCGGATGCCGTAGCCGGCCAGGTCGAGCGCCATGTTCTTCGTCAGCTTGTTGACCGCCGCCTTCGCCGCGGCGTACACCGTCGCGTTCGACCACGTGCCTTCCGCATGGTTGGAGCTGATATGGATGAGCGCGCCTTTCGTCCCCTGCTCCGCCATGATGCGCGCCGCCCGCTGCGAACAGAAGTAGAGCCCCTTCAAATCCGTGTTCATCACTTCGTCGTAAAGCTCCGGCGTAGTCTCCAGAAACGGCTGCATCCGCGTAATGCCGGAATTCGCCACGCTCACGTCCAATCGGCCGAACGCCGCGCGCGCACCGTCATACAATGCGTCCACGCCTTCGATCGTCGAGATATCCGCCTGTACCGATTCGGCGCGCACGCCGATGGCCCGAATTTCCTGCACGACGGCCTCCGCCTTCTCAGCGCTGCGGTTGTAATTCACGCAGACGTCATAGCCTGCTCTCGCAAATGCCAGCGCGATGCCTCTGCCGATGCCTCTGCCGGAGCCCGTAACCAATGCTACTTTGCGTTCCATATTCCATCCCTCTCTTCCTTGCGCTGTCGGCCGCGACCGCAGCCACAACCGCTGTTATCCTTTCAGCCCCGTAAACGACACGCCTTTCTCGATCAGCTTCTGGCAGGAAATAATAATGATCATAAGCGGGATGGTGGCGATGACGAGACTGGACATAATGACGTTCGCTCCCATGCTCTGCCGGTTCTGAAAATCGTTCAGCGCGACTGTGAAGGTCCACACCTGCGGCGATTTCGCCACGACTAGCGGCCACAGGAATTCGTTCCATACGGCGATGAACGTCATGACCGAGACGACCGTGAAGATCGGCGTGGACATCGGAATGATGATCCGCCAGAAAATATGAACCTCCGAGGCTCCGTCGATTCTCCCCGCCTGAATGAGCTCGCCCGGCAGCTGCTCGAAGAACCCCTTGAACAGGAAGATGACGATTCCCCACGCGGTATGCGGCAAAATAATGCCCCACAGCGTGTTTACCAAATGCAGCTTATCCATCGTCAAGTAAAGCGGAACGAGGATCGCCAGCTCCGGAATCATGATCGTTGCGACGAAGAAAAGCGTTAGCCAGCCGCCAATGCGCCTGCGCACGAGATGGGCCAGCGCATAGCCCGCCATGCCGCCGATCAGCAGCTGGGACACGATCGTCGCGCCCGTCACGATCACGCTGTTCAGCAGGAAGTGCTGGAAGCCGTAAGCGTTATCATCGCCGCTTGCCATCTGCCAGAGCACGATGTAATTATCGAACAGCCGCTTCCAGTCCCCTGACTCTGAAATCGTTTGCAATTCTCCTTTGACGACCTTGGATTCCAAGATCAGCCGCTGGACCGTGCTCGCCGTCTCCGGCAGCTCGGCCGGGACCGCCGTTGCGCCGTTATACTCGGCTCCGCCGGATCCGAGCATGCGGAATTCGGTCAGGCCCCGCTCGCGGATTTGCGGAAGCTTGATCCGCATCGTCGCGTCCGTGGCCAGCTGGGTCGGCACGATTTGCGGCCGTCCAATCGTGAAGTTGTACGCGGGCATGTATGCTATATATACGACATGACCATCCTTGATTCCTGTCACGCGCATGGAGCCGATCGCTTCGTTTTGCATTTTTTTCCACGTGAACCAGATCGCCTCCATGGCGTCCAATTCGAGCTCTTCCGGCTTCTGCAGCTTCGTGCCGTCGTAATTCAAGGTGATGTTGACGGACTTGGGCACCTTCGGGACCCAGGTCGGCGGAAACTTGTAAATGGAGATGTTGTCCTTCATCGACGAGCTGATCATCCACAATAACGGAATGATGGAGACGATGATGAAAAATGCGGCGACCGAATAGGAAACGATTTTGACGGATAAAGCGCCGCGCTCCCTTATGCGTTTGTTCCGTGCAGCCATGGCTGGCTCCTTCCCGGCAGGTTCAGAGTCATTCCCTGCCCGACATTTTGATTTGTGCGTACGTAATGAGCGCGATGATGAAGAACATCACGAAGGAGACGGCGCCCGCCACCCCGAAGCGGAACTCCTTGAAGGAGCTGTCGAAGACGAGCATGGACAGCGTTCGCGTGCTGTTCGCCGGCCCGCCGCCGGTCATGATGTACATCGGGTCGAACGTCAGGAACACGCCGGAGATGAACGCCACGAACTGGATGCCGATGACGAATTTCAAGCTCGGAAAGACGATGGCGGACATCCGCTTCCAAGGTCCGGCACCGTCGATTTTGGCCGCTTCGATGTTCTCCGCCGGGATACCCTTGAGCGCCGAGTAATAGATCAGCATGCTGAGCCCGGTGCCGAACACGCCGGGAAACACGATCGCCCATTTGGCCATGTGCGGATCGTTCAACCAGCCGTAAGGACCAAGCCCGACGAAGTGCAGCAGGTAATTCAGCAACCCGTAATCCGGGTTGTACAGCCACTTCCACAGCAGATAGCCGGCGACCGCCGGAACCGCCGTCGGCAGCAGGTACAGGACGCGGATCGTCTTGTTCGCCGTCGTGACTTCGTTCAGCAGAATCGCCTGCATGATCGGAATCCAGAACGTCAGGATGAAATAAATGCCGAAGAAGGCGAACGTGTTCTTGAGCGCGTTCCAGAATTCGGTCGACTGGATCAGGTACGCATAGTTGTCGAGCAAGACGAAGCGCCCCGGGGGATCGATGACCTTGTAGTCGAAGAAGCTCATATAGATCGCTTGAAACAATGGATAATATTTGAAAATCAAAAAGGCGAGCACCGCCGGGGTCAGGAAAAATATCGGCGTCCAGGCGATCTTGAGGCGGAAGCCGGGCTTCGCTCGCAACCGCGTCCCCGGCTGCTGCAGGGCTGTTTTCATTCACGTCCGCATCCTTTCACGCGAAATTGTTGAGCGGAGCCCTCTGCGGCTGCCTGCCCGCTTCAAGTCTCCGCTCCGGTATTTATTTCTTCACGGATGCGTTGTACGCATCGACGACTTCCTTCTGCGCGGCCGCCTGCGCTTCCGCGAGCAGCGCCTTCGGATCCGATTTCTCGTCGGTCAGCGCCTTCTGGACTGCTTTCACCACGTACGGCGTCAAGCGTTCCTTCAGGAAGTACTCCAGGTGGGTGTTGGCCGCCGCCTTATTGACGTTGTCGATCAGCTCCTGCGAGACGTTCTCCGCGAAATCCGCCGGGTTCACGTCGCTGCGGACCGACAGCAGGTTCGGGAATATGCCGTTGTCGGACTGGAATTGCAGGTATTTCTCCAGCACTTCCTTGGAATTAATGTAGGTGATGTACTTCCAGGCCGCGTCCTGTTTCTCCTTGGACGTCTTCGGATTGATGATCCAGTACGCGCCGCCGATCTGGCTAGGGCCTTGGCCGGACGGACCGACCGGATACGGCGCAAAGCCGACGTCCGCGAGATCCATGCCGTTCGCAGCGTAATCCCCGAAGCCGCTGGACGCACCGTTCGACATCGCCGCGCGTCCCTGGAAGATATCGTTCATGTTGTCCTGGTAGCTCTGCAGCACGTTGTTCTGCACGATTTTGTGCTTCCACTTCAGATCCTTGTAGAATTGCAGCGCCGTAACGGACGGCTCTTCCGTGAAGGCGAGCGTCACCGTGCCGTCGTCGTTCAGATGCGTCAGGTCGCCGCCCGCCTGCCAGACGTAATACTCGAACCACCAGTCCGCCCATTCCATGCCCAGCAGCGTGATGCCGTACTGTTTCTTGGCGGTGTCCGTGAGCTTGATTCCGTCCGCGACCAGTTCGTCCCAATTTGCCGGCGGCTTATTGGGATCGAGCCCCGCGGCCGTGAACATCTTCTTGTTGTAGAACAGGCCCGTCGCGTACATGTCATGCGGAATGCCGTACACTTTGCCGTCGATCGTGCCGGCCGTCATCGAAGAAGGAATGAATTGATCCTTATCCGCATATCCGTCCCAATAAGGCGTCAGATCGAGCGCCAAGCCTTGGCCGACCCAGTCACCGATGATCGGGAAATGTGCCGATTGATAGGCATCCGGGCCGTTGCCGCCGACCATCGACGTCACGAACACCTCGCGGTCGTTTGTGCCTTGCGGCATCGTCTCGTGCGTGACCTTGATGTTCGGATTCGCCGCTTCGAAGCCGGCCTGGATTTCTTCCCATACCGGTTTGTTCGGATCCTCGGGCTGCGGCTGGTCCCATACCTTGATCTCGACCGTGCCGCCGGCATCACCGGCGCCCGCATTGGCTGCTCCTTCGTTTGCCTCCGCGTTCGTGCCGGCATCCGCATCGGCAGCCGCCGCGCCGTTGTTGCCGTCCATGCTGCCTGTGTTCGTGTTAGAGCCGCCGCTATTGCCTCCGCAGGCTGTAACCGTTAGCGATAATGACAGGATGATTGCCGCGAACGCCCATCTTCCATACCAATTTTTGTTCTTCACAGTTGGCTGCCTCCCTTATGGTAATCATTCACAAATCAAGTGTATAATTTGATGAGAGCGCTTTCTATATAATTTTGTAACCTCTCTTTAGCAATATTCTAAGCTCTTCCATCCGCTGCTTTGCCGCCGACAGGAATAGCCTCCCGCCTGTCGAATACCAACCCTTACCCGCACCGTGTCTATGAAGGAGGGGATCGCCTGGAACATCGATGGCTGAGATTGGGAAGGCCGCGCACCGTTCAATTCCGCAGCAAGCTGATTCTCTCTTTCTTCGTCGTCATCGGCTTGACCGCACTCATCATGGGTTACTCCTACTACCGGATCATGCAGAGCGAGCTGCAGGCCTCCACCCTGGACGGTCTGGGGAAGATGACGGAGCAGACGGCCGATACCTTGAAACTGCACTTCAAGACCATCAGCAATGTCGGCTACAGTTATTTCAGCGACACCTCCCTGCAGAAATTCCTGAGCGGCGGACTTCCGGACTTCGACGACCAGCATTATTACCGCAACAAGCTGGAAGGGCAGAAGCTGCAAAATCCGCTCATTGCCTTCATCAAGATCGCCAGTCTGCGCGGCGACGAATACTCCAGCTATTACTACTACAATTCCGGGGTCAGGGAGCTGTTCGAGCAGGACCAGGAGCGGCTCTTCGAGCAGGCAAAACGGCTGGACGGCTACCCGCTCTGGACGGCTTCCATCACGAAGATCAATACCTCGCGAACGCCCGTGCAAACGATCAGCTACGTCCAGCAGCTCAAGCGGATCACCTCCAACTCGCAAACGCCGATCGGCTACATCAAAATTGACATGGATCCCGCCATTATCGAAAAGGCATTCATCGGACTAAGCAATGACGACGGCAGCGCCTACTATATCGTCGACCGCCAGGGACGGGTTATTTTCGCCAAAGATCACGAGTTGATCAACGCGTCCATTGCCGACTCTCCGCTCTTCGCCGGTTACCGCGCCCATCCGGCCTCTGACCGATATGTCGACTACCGGTTCAAAAGCGGCAGCCAAATGAACATCGGCTTCTACCGCGCGCTTGGCTACGGCGATTGGCTGGTCATCGGCAGCGTGCCGCTCGACCGCATTGTGAACAAGGTGAACGCGTTCCGCAATCTGCTCGTCCTGATCGCGCTCGCCAGCTTTCTTGCGGCGATGCTGATCGGTTCCGCGATCGCCGCGGGCTTCACGAAGCCGTTGAAGGAGCTCAACAAGCGGATGAAGCAGGTCGAGAAAGGCGATTTTCAAGCGTTCATCGACGTGCGGGGCACGGATGAGCTCTCCACCATTCAGCACAGCTTCAACAAGATGACGTACGAAATCCGCTCGCTTATCCATAAAGTATACGAGACGGAGCTGCTGAAGAAGGAAGCGGAGATCAAGGCGCTGCAATCGCAGATCAACCCGCATTTTCTGTTCAATACGCTCAGCACGATCGACAGCATCTCTTCGATCGACGGCGACGAACGCATCTCGTATATTTGCCTGGCGCTCGGGGGCATGCTCCGCTATAACCTGAACGGCGGCGGGCTCGCCACGGTCCGGGAGGAGGTCGCGCATCTGAACCAGTATTTGTCCATCTACCAAATCCGGTTCGGCGGGCTGTTCGTCTACGAGATCGACGTGGAGCCGGGCATTGAGGAGCTGATCGTGCCGAAGTTTCTCGTGCAGCCGCTCGTCGAGAACGCCGTCATTCACGGTCTGGAGCAGAAGGTCGGGCCCAAATTCGTGCGGGTGGCGTTGACCAGCCTGGACGAAGCGACGCTCGGGATCGACGTTTATGACAACGGAGTCGGCATGGATCCGGCCATAATCGAGCTGCTGCGTCGCAAGCTGACCGATTCCCCGGACATCGTGTCGCGGCAGTCCTCCGCGCGGACGATGATCGGTCTGGCCAATGTATTCAAGCGCGTTCAGATGTATTTCGAAAGCGATCCGCAGGTGATCATCGATAGCAAGCCGGGGGCGGGAACGCGAATCTCGTTCCGGCTGCCCAAGCGAACAGGAGGAGGACATTCCGATGAAGGTCATGATCGTTGAAGACGAACCCCTGCTGCGGCAGGGCCTTATCCGCAAAATCGATTGGGAGACGCTCGGCCTGCAGCTGGCTGGCGAAGCGGGCGACGGCTTCGAGGCGCTGTCCAAGCTGGCGGGCTGCCAGCCGGATATCGTGCTGACGGACGTGCGGATGCCCGGCATGGACGGTTTGCAGTTCATCGAGCAGGCGCGGACGCAGAGCCCGCGCTTGAAATTCGTCATCATCAGCGGCTTCAATGAATTCGAATACGTGCGCACGGCACTCCAATACAATGTCAAGGACTATCTGCTCAAACCGATCGACAAGGATAAGCTGCACGGTTTGTTGGGCGACTTGTGCAAGGAGCTCCGCGAAGAACAAAAGGACGCGGCAGATCTGACGCAGCTTCACGAGCTGGGAGCCTGGATCCGGCAGAGCCATCTGCAGCCGCTGGACTTCCAATTGACCCACCTCATCTCGGAGGCGGATGCAAGATGGGACGGTCTCCCGCCCGCGATGCCTGTCTGCCGGAGCTTCGCCGCGGCTGTCGTGCGGATCCGCGGGGGAGCGGACAGCCGATTCGGCCCGGACGAAGGAACGCTGGCCAGATTCGCCGTTCAGAACGTGCTGGGGAATACGCTGCTCCCGCTCGCGAATATCGCCTCCGTCGTCTTCAAGCACGCTTATCATAAAGAAGAGATCGTCGCCCTTCTCGGCTCCGAAGCCGCCTTCTCCCTAAAGCCGCTCGCGGAAGCGCTGACCGGGACCGCGGCATGGATCTCACGCCATCTCGGCTTGACCGTGTCCATCGGCATCAGCGGGACGAAGGAAGAGCTGACACAGCTCCGGTTCGCATATACCGAGGCACGCAAAGCACTTCAGTACCAGCTGCTGCTGGGAAGCGGCAGCGTTTGCGCCGAAGCCGAAACGGAAGCGGGCTTGCAAGCCGCGGACGCCAGCCCGCGGCTGATGGACGAGGCCGAGCGCGTCATGCCGGCCATGCTGGATGAGGGCGCGTACCGTGACTTCCATGCGTATGCCGGCGGACTCTTCCGCCGTCTCGCGGAGTCGCCGGATGCCCGCTATGACCAGCTGGAATTCGTCTACGCGGAGGTGATGCGAATGCTGCGCAAGCACGCGGCGAAGCAAGGCACGGCCTTGCCGGGCGGCGCATCGGTTGGCTCGCCTGCCGCCTCTCTGGAGCAGTTCTCCGGCTGGTGCGAGATTACTGCAGTGATCGACCGGCAGCTGAAGCATTTGGAGAGCATTGCCGGCAGCGGAACCGACCGTTCGTGCGACGATATCATCGCACATGTCAAGCGGCATATCGAGGAGCATTACGCGGAGGAGCTGTCGCTTCAGTGGGTGGCGGAGACGTATTTCATCCATCCGAATTATTTCTCCAAACGGTTCAAGCTCGTCGTCGGCGTCTGCTTCAGCGATTACGTTACGCGAATCCGCATGAACCGCGCCCGGGAGCTGCTTCGCACGACAACCTTGAAGATCGCGCGGATCTCCCAACTGGTCGGCTATGAGGACCAGAATTACTTCTGCAACGTCTTCAAGAAAACCGCTGGCGTCAGTCCGTCCGCCTACCGCGGCTGACAAGCGCCAGAAGGTGAGAGAGCTCCGTCCCCTTCCGGGACGGAGCTCTCTTGGTATTCTCTTATTCAGCCAAATCAAGACTGGCATGTTATCGTAATGCCTCTTTATGATTTGCCATAACAAACAACATGCAGCATATCGGATCCGCGAAAAATCCGTTCTATCCTGGTAGTTCAGTATGAACCGACCTTAAAGACAGGAGACTGCTTTCCATCAGAAGAGGACGAAAAGAAAGGCCGGTGGGATTCCATCGGCCCTCTTCTTACACGCCGGAAAACGCGTCTGTGCCTTAATGCATTGCATTGGCTTCGCCCAGGGTGCTAGGTCCCTGCCTCCAGCCTATTCCGACATTCTGGCTCAATCCGAACAAATCGCCGCTCGGCATGTCTCGTCAGCGGAAGCGAGCCCTCCGGACCCGCCGCTTGGGTTTGCAGATTGCAGCTTGCCGGAACTTCTTGCCCCATGATCTACGTTAATGCGTCACTCAGCGCTTATCCCACCTCACGCGTCACGTTATTTCCAGCAAACGATGGTCTCGCCGGATAACGCATCCGACTGCGGACCACACAAGAACATGACGATATTGGACATATCCTCCGGCTGGGCGATCTGCTGTAAACGCGAGCGGTCCTCTTGGCCAGAAACGGTTCGGGTAGCGAGGAATCGAGCCGTATATGTCGGCGCCGGGGAAATACAATTGACGTTGACGTCGAACGGGCGAAGCTGCTCCGCTAAGCTGCGGGTGTATTGGGAAATGCCCATCTTCGCCGCGGCGTAAATAATGCCTTCCCGCACCGGGATATGCCCGGCAATCGATCCCACATTGACGATTTTACCGGAACGGCGCTCGCGCATATGCAGGCCAGCGAACTTACATGCATACATCGTTGACAGCAGATTGCGTTCTACGACCGAGCGGATGTCTTCCACAGAGATATCGAGCGCGTCGTTCGGGTCCGGGCGCGGCGTATGCCGGCCGATATCGCCGCCGGCGTTATTGATTAAAATATCGAGCGATCCGAGCACCTCAATCGATTGCTCTATCAACGCCTTCACTTGCTCCGAATCGGACAGCTCCGCCGCGAGGAAACGGCTCTTAACGCCATATTGCGCAGCAATCTCCGCCGCCACGGCGCTGCCCGATACCGCCTCGTTAAAGCGAGCGGCGGCCTCCTCGTTTACATCATGAATAATGACGTTAGCGCCTGCATGAGCTAAGTCAATCGCGTATTGCTTACCAAGGCCTCTGCTGGAACCGGTTACAAGAGCGTTTTTACCACGTAAGTCCATTGTCGCCATCGGAATCACCTCATGGATAATTTGAATTGCAGCCTATTCAGAATAGCGCTTTCGTAAGTTCGATAAGTACGCTAGGCCCGCATCAAGCTCTTCAAGCTCGTAAGCGGCGATCTCCTCCGCCGATGCGCCCTTCTCAAACGGCGTGCGCCAATCGCCTTTCATTCTTGCATGATCCTCGACGAACCTGAGCAGGCGTGTTAATTGCAGCGCCGACCGTTGCGGGTATTCCGTCCAGAAGTCTTCCATCAGCACGCGGACATGCCGTGCTTCCAGGGCGCCGTGTTCGATCGACATCGTAACCTGCGGATTCGCTGCTTGAAAGATCCGAAGCAGTTCGGGGAAATCAATCACCCCTTGTCCGAGCGGCTTCCGTACGAGCCGATACCCTTCCTCAGACGTGTATATAGCATATTCTTTGAGATGCACATTTTTCACGCACGGGGCTACTCGTCGGAAAAAGTCAGTCGGCTCTTCAGCTGTAGCCAGTGGATTGCCTGTGTCCAGCGTGATCCCAAACTTCTCCGAACCGATCGTTTCGCACAGCCAGAGCAGCTCCTCGGACGCGAGGTCCTGGTGGTTCTCAACAGCTAAATTCGCGCCGGCCGGGTTAGCCGATTCCATGACTTCCTGGAACGAATGTAAAATCGATTGGAGGAACCGCTTCCAATCACCAGCCATATGCCTGCGGTCGCCGCCGAACCTGGCTCCGCCGACGACCGTTCGCACCGTCAGTGCCCCTATCCGGTCGGCCAGCTGCAGCGCTTCCTTCAGTGCCGCAGGTTCGAAGCCACCTGCACCTACATTGATAAATAGCCCCCGCTCGCGCGCATAGTCGGCTGCCTCGTCGGCATCGCTATGCTTCAACACATCAAGGGGAATTTCTCCGCCCTGCAGCCCGTATGCTTCCGCCGATTGAAGCAGCTCCTTGGCCGTAATGCGCGGCCGGCCAGCCGCTGGGGCAATGCCCATCGCATAGACTGTTCCATTTGCCGTTAGTCCGAACCTCATTCAATACACCTCCCCTAATGATTCCTTATTCTGAAGTCCAACCCCCGTCAATGACGAGTGACGACCCGGTCATAAAGCTGGATAGCTCTGACGCCAAATAAACGATGAGTCCGTTTAGCTCCCCCGGCTTCCCCCAGCGCTTGAGCGGCAAGTGATTCAGGAAAAATTGGTTCGCTTCCGGATTGTTGATGACGACCTGGTTCATCTCCGTCGCAAATGGTCCCGGACAGATGGCGTTTGCAGTAATGTTATGCTCGGCCCACTCAAGCGCCATTACCTTCGTCAGCTGGATTAATCCGCCCTTGCTGGAGCAGTAAGCAGACCGTTCCGCGAGTGCAACTTGGCCCAGCATTGAGGCGATGTTAATAATGCGGCCGAACTTTTGTTTGATCATGTGCGGTACGACTGCCTTGGCACACAGGAATGGCGCCTTTAGATTAGTCGTTTGCACCAAATCCCAGCTAGCTTCGTCGAAATCGAGAATCGGCTTGCGAACGTTGACACCGGCATTGTTGATCAGGATATCCAATCGTCCGAAGGTGCCGATCACTTGGTCCACCATCGCCTGAATTTGCTCATAATCGGTCACATCGACAGCAACCCCCAGCGTGTCTCGTCCCGTTTCCTTACGGATCAGTTCCGCACTTTCCTGCGCCTTCCGCTTGTCACGGCTAGTGACGGCGACACTCGCTCCGGCATTCGCCAACGCCCGGGCGAATTCCAGCCCCAATCCCTGGCTTCCGCCTGTAATAATTGCAACCTTGCCGTCCAGCTTGAAATTAGTCATCGTTGGTATATCCTCCATTATTCATGATTGAATTTCATCGCGGGGTAACCGATCTTCTGCGTTCGGATTTTGTGATTACACCAGTCCAGGCTCTTTCTAGTTCAGAAAACTGACCAATACCATCCCGAAAGCCGTCTGCCGTCGGCTTTAACACCAAGAGCGTGCAATGGGCGCATTTGCCGCAGCCGATAAAGGCCGCACGATACGGTTGGTTCATTCTCAACCCCTCTTTTAATCAACACAATGCTGTGGCGGAAACGTACACAAATCGCTCGAACCGTGCTAATACATGGCTCTTCTGCGTCGGGTGCCGATCGTATAGATAGTCGATAAAATAACCCGGGTGTTCCGAATTTCCTGCGAACATATCATAATGAAGCGGAATGACGGTATCGAAGCCGGCTGCGACCGAGAGCTCTGCCGCTTCCCGATAATTCATGTTGCCTACGATATTCTTTGCATTGCGGAACGGGTCGCGCCCGTTGATCGGTACCATACCGAGGTCTATCGATTCAGCTTGCAACGCTTCGATCAATCCGGGATATACAGTAGTGTCTCCAGCGTGATACATCGTAACGCCGTTGAGTTCCACATCATAGCCTACGAATCGGTGATCCAGCTCATCGTCATATTCCAACTCTTCATGGGCTGAGGGCAGCGGTTTGACCCGGAATCCCGGCCCATTCCACCACTCATTCGTTCGCGCCGAGATCAGCTTCTCCGGTCGAACCCCGAATTGCAGCATCGATTCCCGGCAATATCCCGGCGCCATATAAACCGGGTCTTCGTGGGCCTCCGCTAAAGCGGTAATTGTGTCCGGATCCATATGATCCATATGGTCATGGGTAACTAAAACATAATTCGCGTTCGTCATTTGCCCCGGCTCAAGCGGCGGCTCAAATGCCCGATACACTGAAGGAGTCAAATACGGATCGATGTAAATGACCGTATCTCCCCCCTTGACCGCGACGCTGCACTGGCCGAGAAACCAAATAGCGAGCATACCGAACGGTACACGGGTATCGTCGATCTCCCGGATTAGCGCTTCCCCTATACGTTTGTGTGGTTTGTCCGTCATAAGCCGATCCCCCCATTGATGTGCAGCTCTGTGCCGGTTACTTGGCTTGATTCATCAGACAATAAGAAGACGGTTCCATACCCCATATCTTCAGGTGTTTGCATGCGGCCAGAAGGAATATGCGACGACGCCTTCTTCTGCAAATCGTCCGGGCTTATGCCCATGTTCTGATGAAGTTCAATTTCCCCCTCGGAGGCAACCCAGCCGACGGTAACCCAGTTCGAACGTATATGCTTGCTTCCATAATGGGCTGCGATGTGGCGGTTTAACGTGAGCACTGCTCCTTTGGAACAGGAGTAAGCGGCCAATTCTTTTCCGCCTTTATAGCCGTTCGTCGAGCCCATATGGACGATGGAACCACCGCCGGTTTTCAGCATCGACTGAATCGCGTACATTGAACAGAAGAAAGCGCCTTTCATATTAACGGCAAAAATCGAATCAAACATTTCCTCGGATGTATCCACCATCGAGCCTCGCGGGAAAATGCCGGCGTTGTTTACAAGACCGTCGATTCTGCCAAACCTGTTAATCGTTTCATCGATCAGCTGCTTGCACGCCGTTTCTTTGCTGATGTCCCCTTTGACAAACAACGCCTCTGCGTTATCGACATCCTTTATCTCCTGTACAACTTTGGCACCGTCTTTTTCATTCCTTCCCCCCACCACAACCGACGCACCTTCTTTGGCGCACATCAAAGCGATTCCCTTCCCGATACCCTTCGTTCCACCTGTTATGACGACCACCTTGCCGTTAAGCCGGCTTCCCATGCCGATCCCGCCTTCCAGTGCATTCGCTCCATTTATTCTCTGTTTTATCCGCTTGTCATACCTCGATGAGATACGTATTCACAATCGAATCCAATTCGAGCTTCGCCAACTCCAAAGCGCTCTTGGCCTCGAAGTCTTCAATAAACAGTTCCAGCGACAAATATCCTCTATACCCGCTTTCGTACAGTCTCATATTTTTTTCATTCATCTAACATCCGATATGGATACCCACCGCCCTGTCTGAGCCGATTTCTCCACGGCTTCCAGCACCATTTGGTTGTTAAGGCCGTCCTCGAAATTAGGCTTCGGATTTTTGCCGTTGGCAATGCCGTTCATCAGTTCCGAGATCAGATTTATAAACGTATGCTCATAGCCGATAATATGGGCTGGCGGCCAATACGCTCCTGCAAAAGGATGGACTTCCTCCTGGCAATTAATGGAGCGGAACCCCTGCGTTCCGGTCTCATCATCTGCGGAATAAAATTGCAGGGTGTTCATCTGCTCCATATCCCAACGGATCGAACCCTTCGTGCCGTTGATTTCGAAGCGGTTTCCGTTGCGGTTGCCGCCGGCAAAGCGCGTAGCTTCAAAAACCCCGACAGCTCCGTTTTCGAAGCGGGCCATAAATATAGACGCATCGTCTACGTCGACTTTCCCGAGAGCTCCGCCCTTCACACTGGCGCTTAAGCCGCCGCTCATTTCTCCGATCGGACGTTCCTTGATAAAGGTTTCCATCATTCCGTTCACTTCCTTAAACTCGCCTACCAGAAAACGGGCAAGATCAAGCGAATGAGCGGCAAGATCCCCAAGCGCGCCGGTACCGCAAACTTCTTTTTTCAAACGCCATACCAACGGGAAGTTTGGGTCTATAATCCAGTCCTGCAAGTAATTCGCTCTAATATGATAGATGCTGCCGAGTTTTCCTTCGTCGATCAGCTTCTTCGCATATTGAACAGCGGGTACAAAGCGATAGTTATGGCAAATCATGTGGATAACCCCGGCTTTGTTGACCGCCTCCAGCATTTTTTGGGCTTGCTCCACGCTCATCGCAAGCGGCTTCTCGCAGAGGATATGTTTGCCTGCTTGAGCAGCGGCAATGGCAATTTCCGCATGAGCGTTATTCGGGGCACCGATATCGATCAAATCAATATCGTCTCGTTCGATCAGCTTGCGCCAATCGGTTTCGTACGATGCCCAACCCAGCTTCTGAGCAGCCGCCTTCACAGCTCCCTCGTTGCGTCCGCAAATCGCCTGCATCACCGGAATTCCGTCGCTGTCAAAAAAGAATGGCACGTCCCTGTATGCGTGGGAATGGGCCTTGCCCATGAATTTATAGCCAATCATGCCAATCCGGATTTGTTTTTTGCTCATCGTCATATGTCCTCCTTGAATTTCTTCTTCATAGAAGCCCACTGAGCCTGGGGAACCACATCAACAACCGCTTTTATTGTCATCTTGCCAAAATCGATAGCCGGTACATCCTCGAAGAACAACCGGTTCGTCTGGAGCATGCCCAGCATGCCTGGATAATGGCTCTCGATGTCGCGAAGACGATGGATGGCGGCCGTAAAATCGCGATACGACGCATTGACGGAGCCAATGATACACTTATTTTTGATGACCATTTCCTGATACGTCAAATCGCTCGGCAAATCCAGTCGGCCGCTGCCGGGAGTAATGCCGAGAAGCGCGAGGATTCCGTTATTGTTCACCAGTGGGATCGCCTCGTAACCGAGAGGCGCATGCCCGGTGCATTCCCAAACCATATCAAAGCTTATGCCCAATTGTTTCGAGTATGCGGTTAAACCGGACAAGAATGCGTCTTCGGCGGAGGATTCAGCTTCCCGGTAATGTGCTCCGATGCGGCGAATGATGTCCGCGTTCATGCTTGCAGAGTCAGATTTGGACCAAACGTACGTGTCAAGGCTGAGCACTCTGCATGTCAACGCCGCCAATATGCCCAAAGGCCCGGAACCTAAAATAAGCACCGTCCGAGGCTGCCATATCATGCGCTGCTGAATCTTTAAGGTTTGTGCATATACTTTTTCCACGATGCTTTGCGGTTCGACAAAAACCCCGTACGGCAGGCACTCATCAGGAACTTTAACAACATATTTTGAATGCTCCGCTACATACTCGCACAGATAGCCGTCCGCACCTGTTATCCCCCGTTCCGTGTAACGGCCGGTTTGGCAAAAGTCTTGCTGAGCGTTGCGGCAATTGACGCACGCTTCTTCACCGCAAGGTCTCCTTACAAGAGCCGTAACCAGATCACCGCGGGATAGTCCGGACTCGGATCCGGCTTCCTCGATAACGCCCAACAGCTCGTGACCGATTACCATTTCCGATCTGCCTTCGGGGTATCTGGCAAAGTTGTCTACGATGATCTCCCGGTCCGTTCCGTCGAGTCCGACGCAAAGCACCCGAATCAAAACGTCCTGCGGACCAGTCAAATCCGGCTTCGGGATATCCGTCAACGACACTGTCGCCTGACTCTCTCCGCCGCTGATCGTAATCGCTTTCAAAATCATCACTCCCTTAATCCGAATGCCATCCCTTTATCCGTCTGCAAATCTCTGTAATGTTGCCAAAAAGACTGCCGTCTGGCAGCCTGAATGACATGGAGCGTTTGTTTTATTTGGGCCTTAAAAAGGAAGCGCTCACAAAACCGCTTAAAGACATTATCCTCCTCCCGTTGCTTTAGGTTCTATTTAAATTGTAACAGCACCTTCATCATATTATTGGGATAGCTCATTGTAAAGAAATGTATTTCATGTTTCATTACTGTTATTCAAAACGAGTCTGAAGATGAACAACGCGATCCAAATTCAGCTGTCATTGTATATCATTCGTTGGTCGATCTCATCCTTTGACGGAACCGATCAAGGCGCCTTTCACAAAATGCTTTTGCAAAAACGGATAGACGATCAAAATTGGAATTGTGGATACCATAATTGCAGCCATGCGAATCGTAAATACATTCACCTGGTTTTGAAAGCCGATGGAAAGTCCCGACTGCCCGGCTGCAGCGCTCGTGTTGCTGATTAAATCATTGAGCACCAACTGCAGCTGCCACATATTCTTTTCCGTCATATAAAGGAGGGAGCTGAAGAAATCATTCCAGTACCCGACGGCGATAAACAAGGAGATCGTCGCAATAACGGCATTGGACAGCGGGAGCACGATACGGAAAAATACAGTCAAATCGCCCGCCCCATCGATCTTGGCCGCCTCCTCCAGCTCATCCGGTATGCCGCGGAAGAAGCTCAGCATGACAAAAATGTTCCATGCCCCCATTGCATTTGGCAGAATCAGCGCCCAGTAGGAATCGATTATGCCCAGCCCTTTGATCAGAAGATATGTGGGGATCAGCCCGCCACTGAACAGCATCGTGAACAGAATGAGCAGCGCAAAGGTCTTCTGCCCGCGCAGCCGCTTTCTGGAGAGGGCATAGGCCGTCGTCGCGGTGAATAACGTCCCGATCAGCACGCCGCCCAAGGTCGAGATAAACGTCACCTGAAAGCCGGTCAGCAGCGATATATTTTGCAATACCGCCTTGTAAGCGTATAACGAGAAGCCTTCAGGCTTCAGAAAAAGTCCGCCGCCCATTGTCTTTTCCGGTTCGCTTAACGAGCCCATGACGATATACCAAAACGGGTAGATCATCGCAACCATCAGCAAAATAAAAAACATATAATTCAGCACATGGAACAACCGTTCACCCTTTGATAATCCAATCAAGTCCTCACCTCCTACCAGAGCCCGTCTTGTCCGAATTTCTTCACGATTCTATTGGCCGATACGATTAAGATCATCGCAATCAAAGACTTAAATACGCCAGCCGCGGTTGCATAGCTGTAATTGGCGTCGGCAATCCCCACCCTGTAGACGTAAGTATCGATAATGTCGCCGACATCGTATACGAGCGGGCTGTAAAGCAGGAAGATTTGCTGAAATCCAGCTTCCAGAATGTTGGCCAAACTGAGGATAACGAGAATGATAATAACAGGCCGAATCGCCGGAAGCGTCACATGCCACATCTGCTTCGCTTTATTCGCCCCGTCCATTCGTGAGGCCTCGTACAGCTCCGGGTTTACTCCCGACATGGCCGCCAGATAAATGATCGTTCCCCATCCTACTTCCTTGTACAGATCGCTCACCACGAGAATGGAACGGAAGTAATCCACATTGATGAGAAAATCGATCGGCTTTCCGCCGGCGCCTTTGATTATATAATTGACCAGGCCATCGACCGGGTTCAGGAAGGTAATGAGGATGCCGGAGAAAATGACCCACGACACAAAATGGGGCAAATAAATAATCGATTGCGTTATCCGTTTAAAGACCATGTTCTTTAATTCATTGAGCAGCAGGGAAAGGATGATGGGAACGGAAAAGCCCGCCGCCAGCTTATACACACTGATCACCAGCGTATTGCGCAATATCTCGTAGAAATCTGGCGAGTGGAATAACTTGTTGAATTGCCCGAAACCGACCCATTCACTGCCCTTTATTCCGTTATAAATATTGTAATCCTGAAAGGCGATGACAATGCCGTACATCGGGGCGTAGCGAAAGACAAAAATCAGAAGCATGCCGGGCAATAACAGCAGATACAAATACCTGTCGCGCAAAATGTCCTTCCACAATTTCCGTTGACTGGAAGAACCCATATTTGTCCGGGCCAAGGTTTTTGCAGAGGTTTTCATTCGGACACCTCATCTCTTCTTGAAATGGAAGAGAAGCTCCTGGCCGGAGCTTACTCTTCACCTTTTTGCCATTAAGCTTTGTGCAGCGACTTACTTATAAGGAGTGATGTTTTCCTCGTACCATTTGTCATACTTGGCGTATTCCTCTTCCTGGGCACTATAAAGCGTGTTCGCTTCTTCATCGACTGCTTTACCGCCAAGCTGCTGATATTGGGCTACAAATTTGTCGAATTCATCGATCCCGAGCTTGCCTGTAATGATGCCCCAGAACGTCTCGTCGCGGGCTTTTTCGATATCCGTGGAATATTTGTCCCATTGCGGACGGTTCGTTGCTTTGAATACAGCGATCTTGTCGCGCATCGGCTGGGACGTTTTAATTTTGTATTCGAACATTTCGGTTACTTCGGGCAGATTGGAAAGGTTGGACGCGTCCTTGCGCGTGATTACCCAGGAGAAATTGTCGAGTCCAAGCTTGTTGGCTTCGTCTGGCGTGACTGATCTGTTATATATACCGTTATCCATTGTATAATGCTCGCCTTCCTTGCCGAAGCGGAGCAAGGAGTTGACCTCCGGCGAAGCAATAACATTGAGCACCTGCACCGCGTCGTCGGCGGAGCCCGTGTCGGTCACGACCAGGTAGCACCAGCCTCTTGGGGCAGACGGAATGTCGGACTTGAATCCGTCCGGTCCCGCCACCGGATCAATTGCCATATATTCGCCGTCCGGGTTGTTTTGTTTAAAATTAATGGTTGCATTGCTTGACGGATTGAAGTTGGCGACCCAACGGTAGAACGCCCCGACCTTGCCAGAAGCATAAATTTCATCGACTTTTTCGTTTGTAATGTTCGCGGCACTGGCCATTCGGGGGTCAATAACGCCTTCACCATACAGTTGGGCAATCTGCTGCAGCGCTGTTTTGACCTGCGGCATAGTGGCGCCGTATTTGATCGATCCGTCATCCTGCTTGATGAACGCATCGGGATCCACCCCGTATGCGTAGAAGAACGGAGCGAGACTGCGGAAAAAGTAATCACCCGACAAGCCGTACGTATCCTTTTTGCCGTTGCCGTCCGGGTCATCGTTCGTAAAGGCTCGGAGGGTGTTGACGAATTCATCAAGCGTTTTCGGCACCTCAAGCCCTAATTTATCCAACCAATCCTTGCGAATGATTGTGGTCATGGTGCCAGCTTCCGCGACATCTCCGGGGATTTGATACAATTTACCGCTGGAATCCCAATGATAAAACAACGTATCCTTGGTATAGTAATCGATAATTTCCTTGCCGTATTTCTGCAGCGATGGAGTAAGGTCCTGAACGATGCCCGCCTGGACCCACTTCGTATATTCCTTCGTATCGCCGGTCCATAGTATATTCGGTCGGGTGTTCTTGGCGCTCATCAGTAAGTTGATCTTCGTATCTACCTCTGAAGCCGGCAGGAAGATCGGATCGATCGTCACCTGTCTGCCGAGTTTATCTGTCAGCTGCTCCTCTAAAGTCTTCTCAGCCCACGAATCCGGCGTCTTCGGGCCGCCATTCAGCGTAATGCTGAGATCTAGCGGCTTCGGCGCGGCGGTATTGGCTGTCCCGTTGTTCGCTGGTGCATTGTTTCCGCTGTTTTCGCCGTTCGAGCAAGCGGCGACAAGCAGCATCATGCCGGCCAGCGTCAGCCCCAGCCATTTCGTTTTGATTTGTTTCTTCATCTTCAATCCCTCCTCAATGTTCAACGGTTGACCAAATTTGTAATCGCCTCCAAAATTCCGATAAGTGAATCCGATTAACCCGGAAATACATGGTCAAAGCCTGCTTTGGTCCGCTTCAGAAGCTCCTCAGGATCACCTGCGGGCAGCTCTGGAGTCAACACCTCTTGTGCTACCGCCCCGTCATAGCCGATCTTCTTCAATGCGGTGAGGAAGCCTTTCAAATCTATTACGCCTTCACCTGTGTATAGGCGGTCGTTGTCTCTCAGCTCCTTAACCGGCAAATCTTTGGCATCGTTGATGTGAACATGTACAATTTGTTCTGCCTTCAACTGGTCCAGTTGGGACGGTTTAAATCCGGTCGTATGGCAGTGATAGGAATCAACCAGCAGTCCGACATTGGGGAGGCCAATTGCGGCGGCCATATCGAGCGTTTCCTCGACTGTCCAAATAAATGGATTCTCCCTGGACGTGCGTGCATGGTGAGCTCCAACGAATTCCAGACCAAACCGCAGCCCATATGCACCCAGAATTTCTGCACAGACACGAAGCCGATAGATGGCCTGCGCCATAAAGCGGGCGGACGGATTATCTGTGGAAGGCAGAATGTATGTGACACAGCGAGTACAGTTGAGCGCAGCCGCAGCCGCTGCTGACTCGGCGAGAGCAGGCAGCGTTTGCCTGAATTCTGCATCTGTGCTGCGCCAATCAACCGGGAGACCGATCGCGCCGATCACAATGCCGGTTTCGGCAAGCAAGCTTGCCGCGCCCTCCAAGCCCAAAGTACCTATCAAACTTTTCGCATCAATGTCCACCGATTCGAAACCGTATTCTGCCGCTTTACGGATAAATTCCTCATTGCTCCAAGTTGATCCCAATCCGGCTCGGGTCAGTCCTCTAATCATGTACTTGCCTCCTTATCGCTTCCTGTATCCATTTACTCAAGTAGGGGAATTAGATCGTCAGTCAAGCCTCAACCGCAATTATTCTGATAATGAGATAACCTTGCTGCCATTAGCGGCGCTCTTCCATGCCGCTTCCGTTAATCGGGCGATTCTTAAACCGCAGCCGGATGGTGCAGCTGCTTCACTCACTCTTCCAAGTACGAGGTCAACGAAGTCGATGTCCGGATCGCTCGAAGCTGGAAGCTCCTCTACCGACACCTCAGTAAGGGACTTTTCTCCTTCCCTCGCGACCAGTATCTTATTGTTGCGGTATAAGACCGATCCTTTATCACCGTGGATCGAAACATCCTCATGCCAGCTGATGCTGGCACTGCCAACCACATTAAAGGTCGCGATTGCGCCCCCCTTGAAACGGACGGTCACGGCGGA
This sequence comes from Paenibacillus sp. JT22N12, assembly GCF_056269365.1. Classification (NCBI taxonomy): domain Bacteria; kingdom Bacillati; phylum Bacillota; class Bacilli; order Caryophanales; family Paenibacillaceae; genus Paenibacillus; species Paenibacillus sp. JT22N12. Next base: position 457,302 of record NZ_JBWDNU010000006.1, read on the forward strand.
ATCGATATCGACTTCCCTGCCGTGGTTCTCAATGACTGCAGACACGCTTTCCGGCTCGAGACCAGTCACCCAAAGCACGACATCCAGCAGATGGCTGCCCGAATCGTTCAACTGCCCGCCGCACGATAAAGCAAGGTTTTGCCTCCATGACCCGGTTGCGCCGATCAGCCATCTTTGTGCTTGATAAGCGCAGATGTAGTTGATCTTCCCCAATTCCCCCTTCTCTATCAAGTCGTGGATATAGATATAAGGGCTCATCAGGTGACGCTGGTAGGCGACAGCCAAATGCCGGTTCTGCTTCTCGGCATGTGCAATAATGCGCTCCGCATGATCGGAGCCGCTTACGAACGGCTTCTCCATGAGCACGTGGAGGCCGCCGTCAAGGCATGCCATTCCCTGTTCAAAATGCATGCTGTGAGGCGAAACAATTACAGCTGCGTCCGCGCCGGACTGCGAGATCGCCTGCCGGTAGTCCGCATAGACGGCTATGTTTGCGAGCTCAGGATAAGTTTCCTTCACTAGCCCGATTGCCGTATCGGACGGATCCGCCAAAGCGACGATTTCAGCCTCAGGCACATTCAAAAGTCTACGGATGTGCTGCCTTCCCATACCCCCTACACCAATCATAAGAAAACGAACTTTTGCCATCGTAACGCCTCCCATAAAGAAATTTTATTCATTGCGAAAATCCAGGCCGATCCGGTTTCAAACAGAAAACAGTTGAAATAAAGCGCTTACATACCATGTTCAAAAAAAGATTGTTGTACCAAAGTAGATAAACACGCACTGTTACGAACGTTACATTATCATCATTATGCACACCAATCTGTTTGCGTAGATTATAACACCATAGCATTTTGGTGTAAATATCATTTTTATGCAGGTGTTAACAGGTCTTATTTGTTGTTTTCGACAAATTTTTAAACTGAAAATAATGTTACAATCTAAATGACTCAATCATTCGTAAAGTAAACAATATCGCAAAGTTTGCACAATAGTTGACAAATATTCTTCAACTATTAAAATTAAACTATGAATCGTACAAAGAGGGATTGGAAACTTGTGACCAAAAAAGTGACAACTTACGACATCTCCAATGAATTAGGAATCTCTAGAAACACGGTATCGAAGGCACTAAATAATCACGCGAGCATTTCGGAAGAGACCAGGAAAAAAGTCATAGAACAGGCTATTGCTATGGGTTACAACAAGATAATCTCCGGCTCCAGCGAACGACCCGCTATTTCCCGAAGTACGAAGTGCATTGCCTTCTTAACTCGAATCGACGTGAGTGCAAGCGGATATTGGATGAACCTGATGAGCGGCGTCGAAGATGTGCTCAGAGGAAGCGGTTACGACATGAAGATGTCCTTTATCAAAGATGAAGATATTATATCCCTCATGGTACCACCCATGCTGAACAGTACAATTGACGGATTTATCGTAGTGGGAATGGTGAACAAAGCCTACACCGAGAAATTACTGGAGCACTCCCTGCCGAAGGTTTTTATCGATTTGAATGCCGAGCTGCCGCTGACCGACCTCAAAACCGATCTGGTTTTAATGGAGAGCGAAGAAAGCGTATACCAGATTACCCGCCATCTGATTGAGTCGGGGCACCGGGAGATCGGCTTTATAGGAGATATTAATTCCCGCAGCTTGTTCGAACGTTGGATGGGATATAGCAGAGCCCTTCATGAATCGAATATTCCACAAAATCCAAATTACTGCATAACGAGCACACATTCTACCAGTTATCAATCCTTTGAGGGGATGGCCGATACACTTGGAGCGCTCGATCAGCTTCCTACCGCATTGATATGTGGTAACGACCTTATGGCGCTTCACGCCATCCGGTTCGTAAAGGAAAATGGAATGCGGGTTCCGGAAGATATCGCCATATCGGGTTTTGACCAAATGAAAGAAACGAAGCTTCTGGATATTTCGCTTACAACGGTTATGAATGATGAGTTTCAACTTGGGATGCGGGCAGCAGAGGAGTTGCTGTACCGGATGCAGCGCCCAAACAGACCTTTCGAGGTCATTCGCTTATCTACTAAGGTAAGCTTCGGGGAAAGCACGCGTACGACACGCGCCTGACGTGAATCAAACACTCAAAATCCAACCAGCGGCAATAATGAAAGTATAAAAGGACACCTATCTATCGGAAATAGTAAGCTCGTGCTGATACTCATTGAGTGTCGGCATTTTAATTTCTTGAAAGGAAAATATGTTGATAATCCCAGCATTCCTTTCTAGAGCAAATCCTTCACCTGTCTCTTCTTCGGACGTAAACTCTTCTAGTTAAACCACCTGGCTTAGATCGATTGCTCCGCCGCTCACAGTTCCCATCCGGAACACATCATTTGCGGTAATGCAGGTCCCATTCAACCGGGAAACCTTTTGCAGCAAAGCGCACATCCGCATTTCTCTAATACGCTGATCCGGTTGTGGCTGCACCCTCCACCCGTTCCCAAGGAAACTTTTACGCCGGAGAGGTCAGGGATTCGGGTGACACCTCTGCGAGAAACATATTGCTGGAGGGACAATGAGCCAGCGAGCCGCCGCGGCTGCCAATCCACCCGACCTCCGAATTATCCAATACACCTAACGAGTCTAAATAATGAATCGGCCTAAGGCCGTAATCCCTTATTATTTCCGCGACACAAATATGGAAATAGTATCCAGATCGACCGCCAGACGATGACCGGCCTTAATCATTTCCGGCATAGCCCCGTGCGGATTGTGTGGCGCCGGATAGACCGTAACCATCGGGTCCTCCCCCTGGAATTTGACGGCAAGAGAAAGGGTACGTTCCACGGCTTCCTCCACCGTCTCCCTGTACGCCGCTGGAGCGCCGCTCCAATCGTACATCGTCCGGGCCATGAACCAGAGGATTTTTAAGGAAGAAGGGCATGAGCGCCTTCAAATCGGCATATCCCATTAAGAGGTGCAATCTGCCTCTGCTGTTAACCATGCGGTTGAGAGTAATCTCAGCCATCTTTCGGTGCAGGAAATTTGTTGGAAACTGTCATTTATAAAATAAAGGAGATGAACACTATCGAAAAAATATCGATCAGCCTAACTCAGTTTCTTGACTTCTCGTTGAAGCCGAGTGGACCTGGGAAGGTGTCCTCGATCCGTAAAATAAAGTACAACGAATACTCTGTGGCGGCGGATTACTGGAAGGGACTTCGTGATGCTATTCCAAAATTCCATGAGCAGGGATTAACATTTGATTATTTAGAGAGCATAGCTACCAGTGCAAACGACAAGAGAAAAAGTCGTTATACCGATGCAGTAAACGCATATAAAAAGTTTCTTGGCAAAAAAGAGATTCAATGGTTCGATCCAGGTAAATCGTTTTGGACGTTCGAAAATCTGTCGGTTAAATCCCACGCTGAATTAGGTCTGGTCATAAACGAACAACCTCATCTGGTTAAGCTTTATTTCAAGCAGGATCCGATTGATAAAAGGAGATCCAAAACAGCCTTGGCGCTTATGGTAGCATCCACCAAATCGGATACAAATACCGATGCGATGCACTCCATTCTCGATGTCAATAAAAATAAATTATATCTTGCTTCAGAAGATCAGGATGATCTGGACATCCTGCTCGCCCTGGATGGAGAAGCTGCACAGTTCATTCAGATATGGAATAGCATTTAAGGAGCAAATTCATTTTGAGCTTGCGCGCAGTCATCACATATCAAACGGCTATCATCAAGCTCGAATGTTGCGGGTTTCTCGCAATGCTTCATCATTCGCTATTCGCTTATTTTTGGAGGACCGGGTTAGGCGGCAGTGGCCCATGCCCTTCACCTCATCAACCACCGGCCAAGAAATGCACGGGCTGGATATTTTCTCACCAATCGTTCGTGGGTGAGGTGTCGCACTTAGCTTGACAATCCGTCAAAAATAGAAAAAGTCCTTTTGGGAATAATAATTCTACTTTGAATAAATTGGAGGCTTTAAAACAATGAACATTCAGCGGGCAACTGCAATCTCCAAATCAGTTGATATGGTGAAAGTCAGCTGCGAAGGGACACAGGTGTATATTCAACACGTCGATGAACAGACGAAATCGGCGAGAATTTTCCCCATAGGGCAGCCGGAGCAAGAGCGCAGCGTCCTCGTGGATAGTCTCACCGAAGAATTCGAGTAACAAGCGACGTCCGTTACGGATGCGCGGTCAGTTATATGCACACAGGCACAGGGGAAAACAGCAAATTAAATCCTGCTCAAAGAAGGTTTAACAGATTAGCCTATTCTCTTTGAACTAGGTCAGATCTGGTTATTAAGACTAACTGCTCTTGGAGTGCAGCTGCAATGGGATTTAAAAGAAACGCTAAAGAAGGATGCACAAGCCAAGTCTCTTGTGCATCCTTCTTTCTGAGTGCGGCCTATTGCCATCGATCGTAAGACAAGCAGTCTGCTCTCTGCGGTCAAGCGTTTGAAATGGTTCTTGACATCCCGGCAAATCCCGAGGGGGTAAGCGCGTCCAGCAGGCAAATATGTTCCGCGCATCTCATGTGCAAGAACAGTAAAGCTCATTAATCCATATATTGCTCATCTGGCTCGTGTAAAGCGGAAGCCAAGATTTTCTCAGCGACGAATTCAGGGGTATCAGCAGGAGTGGAAGAACCTTGTCGCTGCTGCTGCCGAACACCAAGAGCGTTTTTGCCAAAATCCGTTGCGGTTGAGCGCGGATAGACAGTAATTATCCGGATATTCTCTGAGGCTAATTCACCTCGTGCCGTATCGGAAAGCATGTTCAAAGCGGCTTTGGTAGCTGCATAGGCTGCCATTCCAGCAATACGCATCTTGGAGACCACTGAGCTTATATTGATGATCAGCCCTCCCCCCTGCTCTCGCATGATAGGGATCACAGCTTGGATAGCTGCCAATGGTCCAAACACATTGAGGTCCAGGGTCTTGCGGAAGTCATCAGGATTGAGGTCAGCGATCGTGCCAACGGCAGCTTGTCCTACGTTATTAATGATCACGTCCAAGCGACCAAAGTGGCGCACCGTCTCTTCAATGACTCTTTGAACTTGCTTCGGATCGCTCACGTCAGCGGGCAGAGCGACGGCTTCACTTCCCTGGCTCTGCAATTCCTCGGCGAGATGGTTGAGTGCATCGGCAGATCGGGCTACCAGTGCTAATTTAGCACCAGCATTGGCAAAGCGGCGTGCTGTGGCTAAGCCGATACCAGCGGATGCTCCAGTAATAAGAACGACCTTGTCACGAATTTCCATAATAAATGTTCCTTTCTTTGAGAAGAGTGGCCAAACTGTTTATGGGAGGAATCGGTCAAACAGGTTCATGAAAGAATAAACGGATAATGAAATGAGCAAAATAGATCGGCATCAAGGCGCTCTGCTTGTGCTCGTCAAGGCGCTGGAGGGTTGTCTTCAAGATTCCGAGGCATGTGTTTGAGCAGGCGCATCAAAAAGGCCCGTACAACCTTTGATATTATACATTTATTTTGCTCCTTCCATTCTTTTTGGCGCCTCTCAAATTTAAACGTTTTGCACTTGAAACGGAAGTTCAAATAGGTTAGCATGGCTTTAACTAAAAGTTTATACAATGAAGGGGTTCATTGAATGAATGAACAATTGAATACGTTTATTCATGTGGCAGAGACGGGTAGCTTCTCCAAGGCAGCTGAGAAACTATTTGTGTCTCCAACCGCTGTGATGAAGCAAATTAATGTGTTGGAAAAGCATATAGGAGTGCCTCTTTTGATTCGTACTAACCAAGGTGTTGAGCTCACTGAGGCAGGGAAATCATTTAACAAGGATGCAGCATTATTTTTGCAGAATTTTAAAGAAGCCGTGCTACGTATTCGCCAAGGCGCACAGGAAAGTCAGCATGTTATTCGTGTGGGCACCTCTATACTTAATCCCTGCAAGGTTTTGCTGGATTTGTGGAATGAAATCAGCGACCAATATCCGCAGATTAAAATAAAAATCGTCCATTTTGAGGATGATGCTTATACTCTCCCAGCCACTTATCGTACCCTTGGCAGTCACTTCGATGTCATCGTAGGGCCATACCTTACAGAGGACTGGGAGGATTATCTCCGTTTGCTTGAGCTGGGAAGGTACCGCTTTTGCTTTGCCGTATCTCGCAACCATCGGCTGGCTTCTAAAAAAACACTGTCTGTCAAAGATTTGTATGGAGAGAAGTTGGCTGTGGTGAAAGGCGGAAAAAGTGCAGTAATTGATGGAATTCGTGATTTTTTGATATTAAACCATCCTAAAATCAAAATTAAAGATGTTCCGCGCCTTTATGATATTGATGTATTCAATCGTTGCGAGCAAAGTGATACTGTCCTGCTAACATTGGATGCATGGGTAGATGTTCATCCGTCCTTAGTGACCATCCCTAGCGATTTGGATTTCACAATACCCTATGGTTTGCTATATCCCGTACATCCATCCGAGGATTTCAATCAGTTTTTAGAAATCATAAAAGAAATGTAATCTAAGCACAGTTAACCGGCACATAATTGTGCCGGTTTTTTCATTAAGGTAACCTCCTCCCTCTATGGAGAATCACTTTGCTCTTAAATGCTCACCGAGTGGTGCATCGGAATTATGCTCATAGCCTATATCACCCAGAACAGGAGGTGAGCCAACTTTTGTTTACAATTATTTATTCTCTTTGATGCATTGAACACACCTTTTTTGACAAAGGGTTTTCCAGCATGAATAACGAATTAGTAGTTGAAAACAATAGGGCTGATAAAAAAGGAAAGAGAGGGAAACCAATGAAGAAGATTACAACAGAAAATTTTAGTTCGTCAGAAAATATGAAGGAAAGGAGAGATTCATGATGGGACATAGCAACAAAAGCTTCTCCGAAACAGGGCTGCGTAAAATGCGCAACGTGCTGGCACGGCATGTCGAGTCCGGGAAGATTCCCGGGCTGGTCGCCCTGGTCAGCCGGGGCGGTGAGACGCATGTCGAAGCGATCGGGACGATGCGCCATGATGGTGGCGCACCGATGCGCCGGGACACGATCTTCCGGATGGCCTCGACGTCCAAGCCGGTTGCGATCGCGGCAGCGATGATCCTGCTCGACGAGTGCAGGCTGCGGTTGGATGACCTGGTTGAGCAGTGGCTGCCGGAACTCGCCGACCGGCGGGTGCTGAAGCGGATCGACGGCCCGCTGGACGATACCGTGCCGGCGCGGCGGCCGATCACCGTACGCGACCTGCTGACCTCCACGTTCGGGCTCGGTATGGATATGACGTTGCTGGGCACTCCGATCATGAACGCGATCCTCGAGAAGAATCTCGCGGCCAATCAACCGCCGATGCCCGATCCAGATGAGTGGATGCGCCGCCTTGGCGAGCTTCCGCTGACGCACCAGCCAGGAGAACACTGGCAATACAACATCAGCAACGATCTACTCTGCGTGCTCGTCGCCAGGGTCACGGGCCAGTCGTTTGAGACGTTCCTGCGCGAACGCATCCTCGACCCCCTGGGCATGAAGGACACCGGTTTCCACGTACCTGAAGGCAAGATCGATCGGCTGCCTCCCCTCTACGCCCCTGATCCGCAAACCGGAGAGTTCATCGTGTGGGACGAGGCCAAGGGGGGAATCCACAGCCAGCCTCCGGCGTTCCAGGGCGGCGGCGGCGGACTTTCCTCCACCGTCGACGACTACCACGCCTACTTCCGGATGCTGCTGAATCATGGGATGCACGGGACCGAACGGATCCTGTCCCGGCCCGCCGTCCAGCTGATGACCACCAACCGCCTCACGCCCGAGCAGCAAGCCGCCCGAAACGCCATGGCCAGCAACAACGTCCATGTGTCATTCGGCCAAGGGCAGCACGGCGGCTGGGGCTTCGGGATGGCGGTGCGCACCTACCGTGGTGACTACGCGTCCATCGGCCAGTTCGGCTGGGACGGCGGAAGCGGCACCTCGACCTACGCCGACCCGGACAAACAACTCATCGGAATCCTGCTCACCCAGGTCGGGATGACCACCCCGGATTCAGCGCGGGTTATCCACGACTTCTGGACCACGGTCTATCAGGCAATCGAAGACTAATACCGAGCCTGGTACGCCCGCCCTCAACCCACGACACCCAACGGTCAGCCCCCTGGCGGCCGATTGGAAGCAAAAGTTGCCTTGGGTACTTTGCTTAGAGCTTCTGAGATTTAAAATTGGCGATTGATCCAGATGAGTTAATTGATAACAATAATGTAGTGGTATAAAATATAACCGTGTGATTTCTTCCATTCCTGTGTAAAAAACAGACCGATATCTATTTCATATCGGTCTGTTTTTCATTTATTGGTCAATTAGGATTCGTCGTTCGTTTGCTGGTTGCCGGTGGAATCCTCACCGGAAATCCGGATTTCTGATCGAGATACACGATGTAGGCGTTTGCTCGGTTCTGACGGAAGTCCAATAGCTTGCTTTGTAATTTTCCTTTACGGCAAGCCTCTTCCCCTCGGGGGATTGCTTGTAAAATGAGTTGACCCAAAATTATTGACAGACCCATACTTTTCTCCATAGAGGGAGGTTACTTAAAGAAAAAAATACACATACTATTTGCAACCAAATTTTCTAGAATCAAATATAATACCAGACCAATTTTCCTTTAATTAAAATCAGCTTCAATAAAATTGTATAAGTGAGTTGATTTCGAATGTATATGCTTCTGACGATACTTGGTCATGTTTTTATAGCTTGGCGTTGGGGAGATTGGCGTAACTGGTCTAAATATCAGTCCACTTTTTTATATATGATTACAACTGATTTAACTTACAACTTGCTAACATATAACTACTCTTTGTGGGAATACCAACCTACCGTAATATTTCCAAATCACACCTTAACGAATTTGACATTAATCGTCTTTGGTTATCCAAGCTTAATATTCATTTATTTAGGGCGTTATCCAAAAAAAAAGATGAATCAGTTTCTTTGGATTACATTTTGGATATTTTTGGAGTCCTTTTTAGAGTGGATAGCTTTACAATTAGGGGCACTCACATACCATAATGGTTGGAATTTCTTGTGGTCAGTATTATTTGATGTTGCCATCTACTTAATGCTTCGCCTTCACTACAAAAAACCCTTATTGACATATGGATTATCAATTATTATAACTGTCGGATTTTTAATTATTTTTAAAGTACCTATCTCTACAATGAAGTAAGTATATTTCCCAATTCAACCATACTTGATTGTTCCGACTCCACTTCCACGTTTCTCCTCGCAAAATTAGATTCCCTTTATCCCATATAAGGAGCTAATACTGCGCTAAATTGCCGTTAGTTCAATGCCCAGCAGACATCTGTACAAAAATCCTAATTTCGCGAAAAAGCCAAAAAGAGCTGCCGCGGCAGCCCCTATTTATTTTGTTTAAAAGTTTATGAATTTTTAATAAAATTCCTATCATGAGTTTATTTTTTCAAATGCTTTATTTTATTTTTTAGATGGATAATAAATAAGACAACAAACTGATTATATGAAAAGAAAGGAAAATATCTTATGATTTCAAATACGTTATTGGAAACACGAAGTCTCACAAAATCGTTTCGTGGCAGAAAAATCGTTAACAATCTAAATTTAAAAGTTATGAAAGGCGATGTGTACGGCTTTCTTGGACGAAATGGACAGGGAAAGACAACCACAATACGCATGATGACTGGCCTAATTATCCCTGATTCGGGAGACGTGGTGATTAATGGGTACAACTTAAAAACGGACTTCAAACCTGCCATTTCACAAATTGGCGCTATCGTGGAATCACCAACTTTTTATGACTATCTTTCGGGATATGAAAATCTCTCATTGATGGCAAACCTTGTACCCGGCCTCAACAAAAGCAGAATTGATGAAGTGCTGGAAATCGTCAGAATAAAAAGCCGCGCGAAAGATAAGGTCAAAACGTATTCTTTGGGTATGAAGCAGCGTTTGGGGATAGCCAATGCGCTTTTGAATAATCCCCAACTAATCATCCTTGATGAACCAACCAACGGGCTTGATCCACAAGGTATGAAAGAGATTAAAGAAATGATTGTTCAACTTTCATCTGAAAAGAACATCACCTTTTTCATATCCAGTCATTTGCTCCATGAAATGCAGCAGCTTTGCAATCGTATAGGCATTATCAATGATGGGAATCTTCTTGTTGAAGGCAATGTAAATGAATTGGTCGGCAATTCAACAGAAAACTCGTTGGAAAAGCTCTATTTTGAAGCTACCAGAGTGTGAGGTGTTCATAATGATGAAGCTATTAATAAATGAGCTTTATAAACTCTTTAGAACGAAAAAACTGTATATTTTTGCGGCAATCATTTTAGTTGTTCTTATTCTGAATTTACATAACTACCAGCCCGGATCAGAAAGGACAATCTGGACATTTACTTATGGGCAATCTGCCCCATTGATCTTAATCAATATACTTTCTCAATTTATGATTATTTTCATTCCTATATTCATTGGTGATAGTATTACGAATGAATATAGGCAAGGGGCATTAAAGTTATCTTTGCTGCGACCTATCACCAGAAATCAACTCTTGAGAGCAAAAATTGCTTCGCTGCTTGTATTTATAACTATTATGGTGCTTTTCTTTATCATCGCCTCTTATGCAATAGGAATCTATTTTTTGGGATGGGGCAGTGGAACAGAATATGCCGGACACTTGTACACGCCTATAGAAGGTGTATTGCTCACATTAGGGGCCAATGCTCTATTAATTTTTCCCTTTATGGCATATGGTCTGTTTGTGACTTCTATTGCCATATTATCCAGCAGCATGAGTTTAACCGTTATCAGTTCCCTGGCAGTTATGACTATTGGGCTAAATTTAAACGTCTTTGAAGAAATCGCTCCCTATTCCCTTGCGTATCACATTGCGTACTTCCATGAAAATTTCGTCCATACTTTGGATTGGAAGCTCGCACTTCAAAGCACCGGAATTATCGCAATCTATCTGACAGCATTCTCTTTATTTACATTCTATAAATTCAAGACAAAAGAGATCTTGTATTAATATTGCAAAAAAATTTTAAGAGGTGGCTGAATGTTAAGCTTGGTAAAGAATGAAATATATAAAGTTTTTCGCCTAAAAAAATTCTACCTTTTCATGGGAGTTATTTTAGCACTTCAAGCAGTAGAAATTTTTCACTATAAATTAATGCCACAAGGGAAAATTGCCTTTTCGCTCAACGGCCAATCATTTCCTCTAGAAATGATTGCAAACAATTCTATTATAATGGTTATGTTTATCGCTGTACTTGCGGCGGACATGATTGCGGATGAATATAGAAATGGCACTTTCAAATTGGTGCTTTTACGTCCGGTCAATCGTATTCAGTTTATCGGTGCTAAAGCTGTGGCACTGCTGGCATCCATAATGGCTATTGTCTGCTTTACGGTAATAACCTCGTACATGATTGGGGCAATCACATTTGACTGGGGTAATCATCTTCTGTTTCAAGGTGTTCCGATTGCCAGGAATAGTATTGCTATAACGATAATATCGGCGATTGCTTCCATACTGCCAAGTGCCGGATTTGGCATGGTGGTCATATTTATCGCTTTGATAACCGAAAATATAGGTATAACCATTGGTTCAGCGTTGTCATTATTTTTTATCTCGCCTCTACTTGAGGGGTATGGAAACATAAGCAAATATTCCATCATCTATTTAATGAATACCTTTCATGAAATGTTTATAAATAGCGCTACGTTGCTTCAAATATCTGCTAAGACCGGAATAATCGCAATATATATCGTATTGTTTTACGTTGGCAGCGCCATTCTTATGAAAAGAAAGGATGTGTTGCTATAATATTTAAATATAAGGAGGAAGTATTATGCAGAATACTAAAATTATAGTCGTAGATGACGAGTTGGAAATCGCCGAACTTATAAAAGATTACCTTGAAGAGGAACAATATGATGTAATCATCAGCACCGATGGAAAAGAGTGCATTAAGCTTTTTAGAGAGTACCAGCCACAACTTATTGTTCTGGATATTATGCTTCCGGGTTTAGATGGCATGGAAGTATGCAGAACCATACGGGCTGAATCATCCATCCCTATTATCATGCTTAGTGCAAAGAAAACAGAGGTTGACAAAATTTTAGGTTTGGGTTTGGGTGCCGATGATTATGTGGTTAAGCCTTTCAGTCCGGGAGAGGTTGTAGCAAGGGTAAAAGCTCAATTAAGAAGATATAATCAACTTTCTGTACCTGCCGACAAGAGCGATGTCATGTCATTTCAAAATTTAAAAATCAACTTGAAAGCCTATTCTGTAGAATTGAACGATAAATATGTGGATTTTACAACGAAAGAATTTGAAGTCTTACGGTTCTTGGCGTTACATGCTAACCAAGTTTTAACCCGCCAGCAAATCTATGAAAATGTTTGGGGCATCAACGAGTATGGAGATTTAAACACGGTAACAATCCATATTAAGAAAATCAGGGAAAAAATAGAAGTTGATATTTCATCGCCTCAATTTATTAAAACCGTTTGGGGGGTTGGCTATAAATTTGGAGGCAGCGGAAAATGAGAATTGGAATTTGGAAAAAGCTGATTATATCCTTCTTCTCCTTGTTGATTCTCCCTATGTCTGCAGTATTGGTTACTGGATTTAATACGCAAAACACTCCTGCCGTTTTGACTGTTGTCCAAATCATATTGGCTCTATTAATTCCATTTTGCATTTGCGCTCTTATTTTAGGCTGGATTATATCTTCAAGCATTTTAAAACCGCTGCAAGAATTAAATTTAGCGACAAAAAAAATAATGGATGGAAATTTTGAGTTTGTATTTAATTATAAAAAAAAAGATGAAATGGGCGATTTATGTGTTGCTTTTGATTTGATGAGAAAACAATTAAAAATGTCACTGGAAAAACAGGCAGTTCTTGAATATTCTCGCAAAGAACTGATTGCCAGTATTTCACATGACTTGCGTACTCCCATGTCCTCCATTAAAGGTTATGTGGAAGGTTTACAGGATGGTATCATACATGACAAGGAGAAATTCAACAGGTATATCACTGTCATAAAGAACAAAACAGAAAGCCTTGATAATTTGATAGAAAGCCTTTTCCAATATTCTCAACTGGACATAAATGACCAAAAAGAGGAGTTCTGTGTCCGCGATTCCAAAGCGTTGCTTGAAAAAGTAATAAATCCCATTGAAATTGAATTTGCTGATCAGTCTGTATATCTAAACGTTATAAAGCCATTTCCTTCGGTACAACTTTTTGCCAATGAAAATGGTATTGCACAGGTTCTTGATAACTTAATCAGCAATGCAAAAAGGTATGTAGATAAAAATGGAACGATAACCATTGAGGCAAATGTTGATGGTGATTACTTAAAGATTTCCGTAACAGATAATGGTGCAGGGATATCACAAGAGGATTTGTCACATGTATTTGAACATTTTTACCGTTCTGAAAAATCTCGCTCAAGAAATTATGGCGGCGCAGGGCTTGGTCTCGCCATTTGTAAAAAAGTAGTCGAAAATCAAGGCGGTACGATATGGGCTGAAAGTATGCCCGATGTTAGAACAACGTTTTGTTTTACAATTCCACTTGCCCTGCACCGTTACACCTGAAGGAAAGGAGTTGAAGACGTTTCGTACACACACGGTCTTCAAAGTTAGAGCACCTTGGATTCACCGTTACACTGGCCACTTCAGAAGCATCCTGATTCAATCCCTGATTGGACAAGACGCAGCTTTTTTATAACCGTTAAAGCTGCGCCTAGAAAATCGAGCTATCTTATGCCTGCCTCCGCCAGTTTCTCATCTAGTTTCGCCTTCTGGCGCAAATGGTGCCTGCTATGCATACCAACCATCTCAAACCAATCACGCGCGTTAAGCCAGCCAAACCAGCCATGGCGCACCTTGCAAGCCGGATTCGCCTTATCTACGCAACCCGCCCAGTAGGCCAACTTCTCTAACACCTGTTCCAGGCCAGCTATGATTTCATCCTTGCTCTCGGGGTTGCTTGTCGCGTTGGGCGATTCCTCAAGTTTCACAGGAATATTGGGCCACTCTTTTTCGGCAAGCGCCTTCCTCCCGTCTTCCGTCTTGCCTTCAGGCTCTTCGTGTGTTGCCTTGGTGCATGTTTCAATATGCCCGATGTACTCTTTTGCCACATCGATCACGTGGATATACATTTGCCCGACCGACCATACGTCTTCATTGCATTTAAATCGCAACTGCTCTATCGAATATCTGTCCAGATTCCGCATGTACTGCTCGATAATAACCATAGAATCGTTCAACATCCAGATCCTCTCCCCGTCATTTCAGCAGCTGCGCAATCTCCAGATTGATGCTTGTATTGCCATAATCGAACACCGCGCAGCTTTCATCTTCATATATGATAGCAAGAAACAAACAATATAGCTTCAGTAAAGACTAGGGGACTCGCTGCGATTAATAGACGGATGCCATTCTGCGGTATTCCCTGGGCGACAGCCCTTCTCTTTGGCGCAACAGTCGGCTGAAGTAATGAAGATCGGCATAGCCCGTCAAACCGGCGATTTCCTCGACGGAAAGAGCGGATTCCCGCAGCAGCCGTTTAGCCTTCCTTAGACGGATCGACTGCACGTATTTATTCGGCGTAAGTCCAAATGCTGCTTTGAACAGCTTCGCCAGATAATCTTCGTTCCAATTGGCACGCGCCGCCAGTGCGGCGTTTGAGCAGTCACTGCCGTAATGCTGCTCGATCCATTGGCGTAGTTCTTCCAGCATCCCCAAATGCGGCGCTTCCGTCGCCCCGTCTGATGGAACCCGCAGCAGTTCGACGAAAAAGGAGCAGCTGCGGCTGGCAAACTGCTCCAAGAAGCGAGAAACAAATATTAAGATTTATGAACAACAGTTCCCCTAAAGATATAGGGGGCTGACCATTCTTTAATCTCCCCCTTTAATTCACTAGGTATATGCATGTGCGTTTCTGCTATTTGGGGTTTCAGCCAAGTAACTTCCTCAATCTCCTCTGGAAATAAAATTTTTATTTCCCCATCCACTATCCTTCCTCTAAAAGTAAAGAAAATAACGTGATGTCCACTTTCCTCAAAAAACGCTTCACTCACTGTTAAGATACCATCTAATTCAACGTCTAATCCTGTTTCTTCTTTAACCTCCCGAATAGCAGCCTGTTGTAATGTTTCGCCCTGTTCCACCGCTCCTCCAGGGAGTGTGTAGTATGAAGCTTTATCTCCTTTATTTTTTACCATCAATATATTCTCGCCAATCTCATCGTAGAGAAGTACATATGCAACATCTACTCTTTTCATATAATCCTGACCCCTTTGACGTATTAATTTACATATAAATATTCGTCTAATGACTTTATTATCCTCCGTTGTCCTGCCATATTGAAGAAGCGGCAAGCGAGAAGTCTGCCTGACATTTAAACGAAACAATTAACATTCGACGGATTGCTTCTCCAGAAACGCTCGAATGGATGGGTCCATGCACAGTCCGATGGCCCGGCTGTATGCAGCGCGAGCCTCCTCGAATCTCTTCATCTTTTTGAACAAATGGGCGCGCAGCGCCCAATAAGGCTGATAGCTCATAACCGCTTCTGCCGGTATTTCATCCAACAGCGCCATCCCGGAATCGGCGTCGCGCGCTTCGGCAACAGCTGCCGCGCGGCCGACAATTGCGCCGATCGTCGGAGCGATGCCCACCAGCCCCTCGTACAGAAGAGCAATCTCTTCCCATTCCGTACGGTTAGTCCAGGCACGCTGAGAATGTACGGATTGAATCGCCGCTTCAAGCTGGAACCGCCCGACGCGCTTCCCTTGAGCAGCAGTGCGAAGGAAATGCTCCGCTTCCTCGATCATCCCGATCGACCAACGTGAATGATCCTGATCGGATATTGGCACATAGCCGCCTGCCTCCTCGCGCCGCACATGGCGGCGCGCTTCGCAGTGCAGCATAAGAGCCAGCAATCCGAGCGCTTCCGGTTCCCCCGGCATGAATCGCACAATCAGCCTTCCCATGAAAATCGCTTCTTCGGCCAGACCCTTCCGGCGCGGATCTATGCCGGCTATATCATCCCAGCCGCTTCCATAGGCTGCATAGATGGCTTCAAGCACGGCATCAAGGCGCTCCGGCCATTCATCCTTACCGGGCAAGTCGAATCTAATGCCATCGCTCTTCAGCTTAGCTTTAGCCCGGGTAAGGCGCTGCCCCATCGTAGCAGGTTTAACGACAAAAGCCGAAGCAATGCGGACCGCGTCAAGGCCAAGCACGGACTGGAGCATAAGCGGCGTGCGCACAGCAGGATCAATTCCGGGATGAGCGCAAATAAACAGCATCTTGATCCGTTCATCCGGGAAAGATGTCTCAGTTTCAGCCCATTGCTGTGCGTCTTCTGCCATCGTGATCAAAGCTTGCTCCGCACCGGTTTGCACCCGGGCATGCCGGGTGCCGTCGATCAGCCGACGCCGCGCAGCGGTGAGCAGCCATGCCTCTGGTTTGTCCGGCACTCCGGTCGAAGGCCATTTTTCCAGCGCGGCCAGAAAGGCGTCTGCAAGCGCATCCTCCGCCGCGGCCAGGTCGCGCCAACGAACAGCCAGAAATGCAACCAGACGGCCGTAGGACTCACGGGCCGTCTGTTCGATTATTTGGTGAGTTTGCATGGCGCTCATTTCGAAATCGGATGCAAGTTGGGGCGGACCTCAACCGAGCTGCCGGGACAACGTGCCGCCCATTCCAATGCGGTGTCCAAATCTGGCACGTCGATGATCATCAAACCGCCGATTTGCTCCTTGGTTTCGGTGATCGGGCCATCCTGAACCAGCAATTCACCCCCCCTGAGGCTAAGCGTGGTCGCGGTATCCGGTGGATGGAGACCTGCACCGTTTACAACAATGCCGGAATCGAGCAACGCTGTGACATAATGAGCCCAGCTTGCGGCATATGCCTCCTTGTGAACCGGATCGGTTCGTTTGGCGAAGTCCTCTGTCGTTTCATACATTAACAATGTGTAATTCATGTTTATTGCTCCTCTCAACGTTCATAGTGGGTTGTTTCACGACGTCTTCACAATAATGACGAGCCAGATCGATGGATTTCTACATCATGTGAAAAATATTATTTTTTGACGACGGGTAAAGCAACTCAAGGCCATCTCAAAACCCATACTATCCAGGTAATAGCTGCCGCCGGCAACTTGATCAGTGGATTATTTTGACTTTGTTTATTCGATTTATGCCATAGGATGTACCACCGATCTTGAGGGCACTTTTTGCAGGATCGCTTCTTACCTTAAAAAAGACGGTGTATTTATTTTCAGTTGGTCTCACCCTATACACAAATGTGTTGTGGCAGAAAATAATATACTTGCTTTTAAAAAATGTTATTTCGATGAATCTTGGTATTCGGTATCTCTTGATGAAGGTGCGCTAACATTATCGGACCGTAAACTATCGACCTTTGTGAATGCGTTGGCAAAAGCGGGATTTGTAATTGAGCAAATGATTGAGCAATCTGATGATGAAATTATGCAATCGCGGGACGATAACAGCGATTTTGCAAAAAAAGCAAAGATGCTTCCTGTAACTTTTGTAGTCAAAGCAAGAAAACTATAAACATTATAATGCATACAAACATTAAGCTGCATTCTGTTTATATGCGCGCACCGCAAATAGATATGCGACGATCATTATCCCTAAGCACCACGCTAAAGCGACCCAGATATCATTGCCTACCGGTTGACTTGACAATAGTGCACGGATGGTTTCTACGATAGAGGTCACCGGCTGGTTTTCGGCAAAGGCACGAACGACTTTCGGCATCGAGTCGGTGGGCACGAAGGCAGAACTAATAAACGGCAGGAAGATTAACGGATAGGAAAACACGCTGGCACCTTCCACCGATTTCGCGGACAGTCCTGCAATCGCCGCGACCCAAGTCAAAGCCAGCGTAAACAGCACGAGTATACCGGCTACGGCGAGCCACGGCAGGACCCCTGCCGACGAGCGAAAGCCCATAATGAGCGCTACGAGAATGATGACGACAACCGAGATAACATTGGATACCACCGAAGTCAGCACATGCCCCCACAGCACAGCGGAACGCGCAATCGGCATGGAGTGGAACCGCTCAATGATACCCCGTTGCTTATCCATAAACAGGCGGTAAGCCGTATAGGATATACCGCTTGCAATCGCAATCAGCAGGATACCGGGCAACAGGTAGTTCACATAGTTATCCGTACCGGTTTGAATGGCGCCTCCAAACACATAGACGAACAGCAGCATCATCGCGATCGGCGTGATGCAGACCGTGATGATGGTGTCCATGCTGCGGAAAATATGGCGCATGGAACGCCCGAGCATCACGCTCATGTCGCTGAAAAAGTATTTATTCATGGTTACTTACCCTCCTTTTTACCGATGATTGCGAGGAAGATCTCCTCCAATGAAGGTTGTTTTTCCACATACTCCACTTTTGCGGGCGGGAACAGCTTTTTCAGTTCCTCAAGCGTTCCATTGGCAATAATCCTACCCTCATGCAAAATGGAAATTCTATCGGCAAGCTGTTCAGCCTCATCCAAATACTGAGTGGTCAGGAATACCGTTGTGCCACCGTTGGCAAGCTCCTTGACAATCTTCCAAGCCTCAATGCGTGCCTCGGGGTCAAGCCCGGTGGTCGGCTCGTCGAGGAAAATGAGCTGCGGTTTTCCGATCAGGCTCATGGCAATGTCAATCCTGCGGCGCATACCACCCGAATAGGTGGACACCTTGCGGTCGGCGGCGTCGTTCAAACCGAAGCGATTCAGTAAATCATCCGCGACATGACGCGGACTTTTAAGGTGCCGCAGTTTGGCGATCAAAATAAGGTTCTCCCGCCCGGTCAATATCTCGTCCACGGCGGCAAATTGCCCGGTCAGACTTATCGCATGCCGCACATGGTCGGGTTTTGACGCGACGTCAAATCCGTTTACGGTGGCGGTGCCTCCGTCCTGTTTGAGCAGCGTGGTGAGGATTCTGACAATCGTCGTCTTGCCCGCGCCGTTGGAGCCAAGCAGGGCGAAAATCTCACCTCGCTTCACTTCAAAATCCACGCCCTTTAGGACTTCTGTGTCCTTGAAAGACTTTCGCAGACCTTTCACATCAATTGCTTTTTCCATCCCGATATCCCCCTTTTACTTTTTTTTATCCGTAACCTTTTTCATGGCCTTGTTACCTTCTTGGTCAACAGATGCTTGATAGATGTCAGCGTAAGTTTTTGAATCTTTGATTAAATCGTCGCAGAAAGCCGCTACGTCACTGCCCGTCACCTCGAGCACGCCATTCCCCAAGGCCGCGCCCTCTTCAAAAAGATCGATAATCCCCGAGAGCAAACCAGTACCGTCGGTCAGCTCAACAGGGCCGACCTTAAAAAGATATTTTTGAATCTCTTTATAAACAATTTGATAATCTTGCGGGAGCGCCTTGACACGCGCCATGTGCGCTCGCCACTCTTTTTTGCCTTCGATGATATCTTGTATTCTCATCATTTTACCCTCCTATTTACCTAATTTTTTAGCGATATTATTGTTGAGTTGCTCGCGCCACTTGTCGCGAAAAGACTTTGCCCCTTCTTCGCCGGCCAGCGCTGAACAGAAGCCTTTGATATCCTCACCCAAAACCTCTTGGACACTCTGACCGTCCGCCGCCGTTTCTTCGAGCAGACCAAGCACACCGTCAAGAATTGGCATGAGGTTGCGACCGGTGAAGTCTGAGTATGGCCAAAGATTGGCAAAAACTTTTCCCCATGCCGCTTGATAATCATCCGGCAGCTTTTTGACTCGCGATTCAAAAGATTTCAATTCTTTAGTCATGTCGCTGCCAGTGATCTTTTCCCAAAAATTCATGATTTTTTCTCCTTTAACTCGTTAATTTTTGATGATACGAACTCCCATTTTTCCCAGAACCTCCGCAGCTCCTCACGCCCTGCATCGTTGATCGCGAAGAACTTTCGCGGCGGTCCCATGTCGGAGGGCTTTTTGGTGATCTCCACCAGCTTGTTTTTTTCAAGCCGGATCAGGATGGTGTACACCGTTCCCTCCACAACATCTGTAAAGCCGAGGGCGTTCAGCCGCCGCGTGATTTCGTAGCCGTAGGTTTCTTTGCGGCTTATAATTTCAAGGACACAGCCCTCAAGCGCCCCTTTGAGCATTTCCGTTAGATTTTCCAGCACAATCACCCCTTGCTATTCTGTATCACTGGTATGAAGTGTTACTTACTACTGCTATAAAGTAACACGTAGTAGTTTATTTGTCAATAGCATTTGCTCTGACACGGATTTTACATTTTCATTATCCTGCCAGTTAGCCACCCATGTCCCTTGATCGAACGCGCTTGTGGTTTACATCAAGGCCGTCCCCGGCAGGAAGACGGACGTCTTCCATCTGAGCGGATGCCCAAATCGGGAGCGCAACGACGATCAGCCAGACCGACTTCCACGGCAAAAAAAATTCGCAGTTACTTGTGATACGGTCCCCGTATCATTCTAACGGCGAATTTTGAATGGCACCCTATTGAGTGTCATTCACTGTTTGTGACTCCTTTTTTATTTCCTTCCCAATTTATAGAGCGGTTATATGAAAACTCTTCATTGGTCGGAATCTTCAAGCGTAAATCGTGGCTTTGTTATTTTCATGGTCATTCAACGGGAGCGAGTACTAAGGCGTTAAGGTTTTCTTCCTGATGTTTGTCCACCCCATAGAAATGAGCCGTATAATAAACACCGTTTTGCTGCCACACGTAAAACGTTTGAGTTTTGAACTTCAATTGATTGCTATCGGAATGGACAGGCTCCGTATAGATATTATCGTTATCCGCATAGGCGGTAATTCCGATCCCGTTCATCTCCAACTTGCGCAGGAACGACAGCCTTTTCACGTCCACAACAGGTGCCTTGCTTTGATAAAACTCAATACTGTCATTTAGTTCATACATGGGAGAATTGAAAGGAACTCGATATGAATTCCACAAAACATCCGTGTCCGGTCTAAAATAGAACTTGGTGTTCTGATCGTCAGCCCGCATCAGAGATGAATCGGAAAGTTTAAGACCATAGTCTGAGACATCAACCGGAATCTTCACTGGAAAGCCAAGAATACGCTTCGCTTCTTGCAGGTCCGTCTCGTCATATAAAGCGAATGAATTGCCCTCACCTTTATAGTCGACATGTTGAACCTGGCCTGGCGAAACAAAGGATTGCACGACTTTCGCCAGTTCATCCTGGGAAAGATCATTGCTAAAGAAATTAATCGTATACATGACACCGTTATCCTGCCATACAAAGCTTTTGGCCGTTTCAGGTTTTTGCTTGGACCAGATCTTGGTAGTCGTGTACATAACACCATTGATATTGCCGATTGTCATGTCTTCTTGCTTGTCGGAAGGCGCGCGGTCCAGCGCTTGGGGATACGGGGCACCCCACAAAAAATTATGCTCCAGCAGCGTGCCGTTTCCTTTGGCAGCAACCATCTCGAAATAGTGTTCGTCTTTCTGGCCAAAGTTGGATACGAAAGTGATGGAAACTGAATTAATCAAGTCCGCTTTATGCGCTTTCGCGAAACTCTCGCCCAAATTTATATTTTCCAATTGATACCGTTCAGGCATATAATCAGGTACTTTAAATTCAAACTTTGAAAAATTGATTGCCCGGTTCAGGTTATTAAACCATTTGTACGAGGGAATCAGTCTGTCGACCTCAAATTGGGCAACCGGATTCTCTTCCTCCGGACTCTCCGCCAGGGAGGAGGCGTTTGATTCGACTTTAGCATTGGTGAGCAAAACTGCGCCCAAGAGGAGGATCAACACAACAGCCATGGCAGACAGCTTGTATGAACCTTGTTTGAACTTTGTGATCATGGTAACTCTCCGTTTCGTTTCATTCTTGTTGTTGAAATAATAGGAAAGATGAACCCGCGGCGAAGAGCTTCGGGAAAATAAACGCGACAGCATAAGAAGTGTCATGCCGTAGGAAGAAGATCCCCGCTCGCCCAGCAGCTCAAGCACAGCCGCATCGCAGGCCATTTCCCGATCGGAGGCCATTTTGCGCCGGGCCAGCCACACGAAAGGATTAAACCAATGCAGCCATACCGCTAACGTCCACAAGGAATTGAACCCTAAATCCTTACGTTTATAATGGGCTAGTTCGTGTAAAAGAACATGCGCCAGCTGCCGGGAATCGGCGATTACAGCAAAATCCTCCGGCAAATAAATTCTCGGCTTTCTCACTCCGTAGATGCAAGGGCTGTAAAAACCGCTTATCTCATACACCGGAATGATTTGTTTGATTCCGAGTTGTTTACTGCACGCTTTAAGAACGGAAAGTACCTCTTCGTCGTCGATCGGACGGGAGTGCTTGAGTTGTTTTCTGAATCTGAGCGTCACAATCAAATAATACATCCCGAGTACGGCCAAACCTCCAAGCCATATCCATAAACCGATTTTAAGTATATTGGACCACAACTGTTTTTTCTCAACGGTAGGAGGAAGAAAAGTTGCTCCTGCTGAAACAGGTTCTTCAGGCTGCTTTGCCGATAAATTGAAAGGCAGGTTTTCTTCTGTTCGTTGCGGCAAAGTTGCCTTCGTTTCGTTACCGGGTGCCAAAACAGCAGGAGAGGAAGACCCGTTATCCCCGCTCTGATTTACGGATTCGGAATGATCGGCCGGATGGCTTTGAACGGTTGTCCATTTGTCGGCTGTCGCTTGCGGCACCAGATTAAACAAACTGATGGAACTCGACGGACCGACAGGAATAAGAAGCTTAATTAATACAAGGAACCATAAGACGTAAATGAATCTGGGTTTCAGCCGCACAAGGAACAGCTTCCGAATGCCGAGCAGCAGCAAGACGATTACCGACGATGCCAACGATGCGTGCAAGATAACGGAGAATATCGTTTTCATGATGATCATGATTTTTTCTTCTCTTCCAGCAGCTGTTGGAGCTCTTCGATATCTTTCTCCGAAAGAGTCTCTTCCTCAAGAAATTTCGCAAAAAGCATGCTTACGGCACCGTTATAAACTCTGTCCAGAAAGGATCGGTTCTCGGTTTTTAAGTAATCTTCATGTGAAACCAACGGATAATAGAGATAATTCCTGCCGGACTTTTCGAAACGGATCGCATTCTTCTTGTGCAAGCGGTTCAGAAAGGTTTTGATTGTCTGATCCGACCATTGCATCTGTTCCGTCAGCTTGAGAATGATCTCATTAGCGGATAAAGGCTCTTTCTGCCAAAGAAGCTTCATGACTTCAAGTTCGGCATCGGTAATGTGAGGGGGATTATTCATAGTCTTAACCTCTTTTCAATCCCAAACTTATCGTTTACACCTGTAAACGCTATTTAAAATTTACACATATAAAAGAATATTGTCAACCGGAGAGATATGGATAACCCGAAATTGTAGCAAAAGACAGATTCTATTTCGGGTACATTACCTTGCATATTCCCAATAAAGGACAGCCGGCATGAGTTGTCTCTTGGACAGCGATAATCTAACGGAAGAGCAAATGAGGAACAATGGCGGTAAAAGTAGGTTTTTTGTCATTGTATTCGTTGATAGCATGAGATGGAGGAATGTATATAAATTCTTGTCGGCGTAATTGTAAGGAAGTTCTTGTCGCCGACATCCTGTTTCCTCGCCATTTATCCGCCAAAAATTTCGCCCTCGGTTCCCTGCAAATGATCTTTAACTAACCCGTTACTTCTATGAAAAAGCAGCTGATCGATGTAACCAGCTGCTGATCATCCTTCTATCTGCCAGAAAGCAAGCTCCTCCACTATCGTATCCTTAGCGGAAAAATGAATGTGCATAATTCCCGTAAATTAAGATTTGTCAGCGAACGAAAGTCCCTTAGCGGCGAGTTCTTGACGGATAATATCTAACGCTTTTGGTCCCATACCATGCAGCTTCAGAACCTCGGCTTCGCTGATCATCGTGAACTGTTCAAGCCGAAAGTATCCAGCTCCGGCGAGTGCTCGTTGTGCTGGTTTGCCTATCCCGGTCGGAAGGTCGTTTTCAGGTTTTGGTTCATTGATATTTGTCAACGCCATTTCTCCCTTCTCCTTAAGTAGTGAATTTCGATCTTGAATTGATGATTGCAAGTTTCTCTCTATCATAGCAGGTAATATATGTCATGAGTTCTTATCGACTGCTCCTTTTTGAAATAACGCGTTGGGGAAGGTTTTTTAACTATGTTGCCTATTACATCATTAAATTAAAAGAAGCGCTGCCCCGAAGCAAGCTCCTCCGCTATCGTATTTCGAATTTGGAATTGAATAGCTTGATTTGAAACATGGATAAACTTTACCAACAATGCGATTTTGTTTTCAGCATTGATACGTTCCCAGTAAAAGTCTGCTATATCATTAATTGAATCGAATAGTGGTACTTCGAAAGGGTCGCCTTCGAATGGTTTTAGTACAGCATTCTGCTCTGAGTTGTACGTGTGAATGCAGTGACCAATGCCACTCTTAAATTTGCTGTTGGTAACTATTGCGTAAGCAAACTGAAGGGTCGTGGCGTGTGTTTTTAAAATCGACAAACTATACTTTTGAGCACAATCTGGAGGGATTAGCCTCCTTCCTTCGTTATGGTTTTTACGATATAAAGTAATTATGCGTAGTAATTAGGGTATCCTGCCGGTTCGTAACGACAGTTTCAACACATGCCTTATATCTTTGTATCGAAAAAACCAGCCCCCTTAAAGGACTGGTTCACTGCAGCTAGTTATTGTCTCCGGTTTGGAAGTTTCCGTACCTCAGAAACGGTTGTCCACATTGGCTTGTTAGATTAATTAACGGATGAATTCAATTTCCGGGTGCTCCGGTGAAGGACCTTGGAGTAAATCGCCGGACATGTATCGCAAGTGTCGGTCGAAGAAAGCTATGACATAATCGCGTTGGACTGCAATTGCCTGCCCCGGAT